>DGTF01000077.1 GCA_002394235.1 Eubacterium sp. UBA4343
TGGAATTTAAAATTTCATTTTTGGCCGGTGTGCCCGGCTTTTCCTCCTCGTTTGCAATCGTCGGGCGATATGCTAAAATGGTAGCAGTCAGATTATCTGTATGGAATCGCCCGGACCGGGCAGGAGTAATGGAACGTGCATAAAATTGCAGAATTTATGAATAAAAACAGGATATGGATCTGCTTCATCTGGATGGGAGTCTGTATCCTGTGTGTCTTATTTCTTCTTGTTCAGCTGAGTCCGTATCTCAAGGTGGATGATTTAAGTGGTGGCGGAATTGCTGTTCAGAAGCTGGATACAGCAGAGGTTACCGTGAATGGTTCCACACAACAGATGACGCTGCCGACAAATCTGTCTGACCTTGCTCCCGGCACGAAGGCAGAGGTCAGTTTTACCTTTCGGAATCAACGGGCAGACAGCTACATGGAGGTGCGGACGGCCTTTGCTCCGATGACCGTGGAGATTAACGGCAAGCAGGTTTTTTCCTGCGGCGAGAGGGAGGATCGGCCATCCTTTATGAAGGATCCGGGAACGATTGTTCATTTCGTTCCGCTGCAGACGCTGGGCAATGTGCGGGTTACTCTGCACTACACATCCCCTGCGTCGAGGAATTCGCTTTCGATCTCTGCTCTGCGCGTGGCAAACCAGGCCGGTCTTTTCCGGGATATGATGATGCGCATGGGCGTCGAAATGGCGGGAAGCTTTGTCATGCTTTTATTCGGAATCCTTCTGACCATCGTCTCCTTCATGGTTGTGCAGCTCGACCGGAGCGGCATGATTCTGCTCTGGCTCGGTGGGTTCATGGCACTGACCGGGCTGTGGGGATGTTCCGGATCTGACATGTCGCACTTCTTCTTGAATGTTCCGAATCTCTGGTATCTGCTCAACTACCTCAGCTTTTTCTGCATGCTTCTGCCGCTGGAGTATCTGGTGGAGGAGAGTGTGAAATTCCGCCATAAAAAGCCCGGTTTTATTTTGAGAGTGATTCACATGATTGCCATACTGACCGTCCTGGTTCTGCAGATGACAGGTACTCTGATGTTCCCTCAGAGTGCGCGGTTTTTCCAGGTGTTTCTTCCGGCGAGTGTATTTTTCTATACGGCAATGGTTATCTATGAGGCAGTCTGGCGCAGAAACAAGGCGGGGATGCTGTGGATGATGCCTATGCTGATTATGTGTGTGTCATGCATCATGGAGCTGGTGTACTACGCGAACTGCATTGCGTATGACACATCCCGCTATTTCCTCATTGGGTCCCTGATTTTCTGCATCTTTATGTGTATGATTGGCGGCGTTCAGATCCGGAGGTCCATTCAGGTTTCCCGCCGGGAAAGGGAGCAGGAGTATCAGCTGTATCTGATGAACAGAGAGGTCGATGAGCAGAAAAAGTACCAGGACAGCCTGCTGGAACATGAGAGAGAACTGCGGAGGCAGCGGCATGATTACCGCCATCAGCTGACAGTTCTTCAGGAGTATCTCAAGGAGGGAAGGCTGGATGAATTGAAGAGCTACCTGGAGGAACTGGGCCGTGCCATTCCCTGCCACAAGGATATCCGATACACGGAGAACATCGCCATCAATGCGGTTATTACCTATTATGTGCAGATGGCAGAGAATGCCGGCGCGAAGGTGAAGATCAATATTGCGCTTCCCAAAGACATCTCCCACAGCATGGAACAGAATCTGTGTGTGATTTTCGGAAACCTGCTGGAGAATGCCGCGGAGGCTGTCGGAAGGATAACAGGAGATAATCCTGAGGGCGGGAAGACGATTGCGCTTTCTGCTTTGGTTCATATGGGAAACCTGGTTATTCATATGGAAAACAGCGTGGGCGAAAAACCCAGAAAGTGGGGGAGATTCTTTGTCTCCAGCAAGAGAGCAGAGGTGGGTATCGGACTGACCAGCATTGCCAATATCGCCTCACAGAACCACGGAGATGCTGAATTCTACTGTAGCAACGGGCTATTTATTTCGGATGTGTATTTCGTTTTTGCCGGAGACAGTGAAGGGAGGCTCTATGGCGGTTCATGACAGCGGGAGCGTCCGGATTCGCAGAGAACGAAAAAAGAGATTGAAGACAGAGAAAGGAAGACAGTTATGGATCACAAGGTGAGTTTTACAATGGATATTTTTGAACAGTTTGACAAGAAGTGGGCGCTGCTGACGGCAGGATCGATGGAGAAGTTCAACACCATGACCGTCAGCTGGGGCGGTCTCGGAACACTCTGGGGAAAGCCGGTGGCGACGGTCTATGTCAGACAGTCCCGTTACACCCATGAGTTTATGGACAACGGTGAATACTTCACGGTCAGCTTCTATCCGGAGTCCTGCAGAAAGATTCTGGGTGTTCTCGGATCGAAATCAGGAAGAGAAATGGACAAGATGAAGGACTCCGGGCTTACTCCTGAGAAGGCAGGAGAGACAGTGACGTTCCACGAGGCGGAAGTGACGCTGGTCTGCCGGAAATTATTCCGTCAGACGCTGGATTCTGCAAATATCCCGGCGGATATCGTGAAGCAGTACTATGAGGGGCAGGCGGATCACGACATGTATATCGGTGAGGTTGTGGATATTTTCCGGTGAAGGAGGCTCAATCATTAAGGCTTCCGATGAACAGGGCTTTTGATAAACAGGGCTTTGGGTAAACAAAGCTGTCGGTTATGATATGCAAAGAGCCGGCGATGTTTATGTGCTGAGAGGTGCACATGGCATCGCCGGTTCTTCTGGTTTTCACAGTTATCTATGATTAGATAATTAAGATTTGATTAGAGGGTATTGAAGACCAGGACTACAGAATTTAACAGATTTACTGATTCTGGAAGTACTGGTTGATGCGTTCTTTTACCTCGGCCACTTTTTTGAACGGTATCGGGAGCTCCCTCCCGTCGATCAGAATCACCGACTGATCCTGAATGCGGGCGACCATGGCCATGTTCACGATATTGATCCGGCTGATCCTCAGGAACTGATCACCAAGCTTTTCCGTGAATTCCTTCAGCATGGTGCGGGTGCGGATCATAATGGATTCAAGGAATATTTCGGTGTATTTGTTGTCTGATCTGAGATATACGATTTCATCCTGATCTATGTAATGAATCGTTCGATCACAAGCTGTAATGGCCATCCGTTCGCTTCCTTTTTTTCTCTGTATCTCCCGGTCAACGTATTTCATTAGATAGGAATTCAGCTTTACAGGAAAATGCTCGCTTTCCGTCACCTTCCATTCGCTGATGGGATTGGTGTTGGAGAGGTGCATCAGCCAGAGCCTCTCGCCGTCCTGTCTCCATACCGCGACAAGACGCTGCTCAGCCAGACGGATAAAGCTGGATCCCTTATTTGTTACGAGAACGTATTTTCCGATGATCGTGCAGACAGGGCCGGTATTCTGCGCCAGATAATAGGTCTGGTTCATCAGTACGCATGGTATCATCTCTTTCACGATCCTTTCGATCTCTGCCTTAAAATTCTCAAATCCGAGGATAATCTGACCCTCCTGGGCGCCGATCCAGCTCATCTCCGGATCACATACGGCGAAAACCGGTTCCGGATTCTTTCTGTAAAACTCTTCCATGAAGGCTATAGTCAATCGCAACGCTTCATCTGTATATCGTTTCTTCATAGCAATTTCCCCCATTACTAAGAACCTGACAATACGATATCGATATAACGGTCATTCAACTTTTGCGGCAATGCAGGCTGAAAAACTGAAAAGGTTATTGGATGCGCCTGCTGTTATTCGAAATTATAGTGAGGCTTTACCTGATTTTGAATAAAACCATGCAAAATCACTTGCCGTTATAAAAAAATAACCTGCTTCAGGGCGTTTTTCACAGTGATGCCATAAGATGAGCAGTAAAAGAAACAGGGACTTTGTAATTTATCGCTCTGAAGTGATAAATTTACAGTGTGCGGAAGTAAACAAATTTGATAGAAATTCACACCCAGTTTTTGGTCATTCACTCCGTTTTGTTGTTTTTGAAAAACAGATTCAATATAATAATATCAGTGTAAATATGTATTTGCAATAAAAAGACAAAATATATCAGTCCAATTAATAAAATATTAGAAAACTGGAGGGGATGACGATGGTTTATTAGGAGATGCTCATTATACTTGTAATGAGCAAAATCGGCAGATGTCAGATGGAAGAAAGCAGCATCTGAAAAGCCGGACACATGAGTATAGCAGATCTGCATAGCCAGAATGCGCAGGATTTTATGCATTTTCAGCAACAGCTAAAAGGGTGGAGCTTGAGGTAAATCATTGGTCTATATACACTGCCGGCTTTGAAAGGATAACCGGTTTCTGTTTTAGCGTGCAGGCTTATAAAACAACTAAATGGAGGGAGCAACTATGAAGAAAAGGAGAAGACAGAGATTTCTAAGTCTCATGCTGGTGCTTTGCATGATTGCGTCCGCCGGCATGATGACGCCGTTGAACACATCGGCAGATTCTACAGATGTAAACCTTACAGAGGAGACGCAGCAGGCAGAGAGCGCCCTGACGGGCGGTGCGGCTGCAGATCAGATTCAGGCTGCGGCGGCAGATACGGAGACAGATATTGTATCGGTCACGCAGAACCAGGAGACAATGACCGCAGCGGATACGCAAACTGCGGACACGGGTGCGCTTCCGGAGGAAGCGGCAGCTCCCGCAGCGGAGCAGACCGATGCCGGAACAGGGCAGACCGGCGCCGGAACAGAGCAGTCGGATCCGGCAGTGTCGGAATCTGCGAATCTTGCAGAGACAGCGTCCGGGTCACAGGCAACTGAGGGGCAGACAGAGGTAAGCACCGACGGAACGCAGGGTACGGTGAACGCGGAAGCCCCCGCGGCGGACGAAGAGCAGAAGACAGAACAGAAACAGGATTCTGAAGAAACCGAAGTGTCCTGGCCGGCGCAGACCTTTACAGGTCATGCCAACAACATCACCGTGAACGTTACAGCAGCGGAGGGGATTTTCCCCGAAGGCACGACGATGGTGACCACAGCGGTATCGGCACAGACGGCCAAGGCAATCGCAAATGCAGCATCGGATGCAGAGGCGGAGGTTGTAGACGCGATCGGCGTGGACATCTCCTTCCGGGATGCATCGGGAAATGAAATTGAACCGAAGGACGGAAGGAACGTACAGGTAAGCATGACCGTTGACACGGCAAGCAGCCTTGACGGAGACAAATTTTCAGTCGTTCATCAATCGGACGACGGAAATGTACAGAAGGTAACCGAGAACGCAACCGCAGAAGGAGCCGTTTTCGAGTCAGGCGAGTTTTCCATTTATGTCATCACAGGTGAAGGATTAGAACCGAAACCCGCAATCGCAACCTATTATTTCCATGATGCATATGGAAATCAGATTGGCGATGTTCAGAAAGTCAAAAACGGCGAAACGGTTTATGCGCCGACTACGCCGGAAAGGTCTGGTTATAAGTTCCTTGGCTGGTCCTATAAGCCGGGTGTTTCTTCCATTCAGGAAGGAGATCCAGGCGAGTTCGACACATTGGCAGCATCTGTAAGCACAACGGGAGAGGTCCATCTTTATCCGGTTTTCCAGCAGGCATATTATGTCTTCTTCTTGGACAATCAGGGCAGAGTCAGCACTACGAAGGAAGGCGTCAGTGAAGAGACAATTTCAGTTACTGATGTTACGATCCCGCTGGATTCCACACACTCCCTTACCGGCTGGTACACAGAAGCTGAACTGATCAATAAAGTCGAATCTGAATCTGTTACGCTTTCTGATCATAACGTGACACTGTATCCGAAGGTCGAAGAAGGCCATTATCTGTATTTCTCCAGCGGCGAAGGAGCAAGCTATGTGAAGCCTGTATTCGTTGCGGCAGGAAAGAATACAGTAAAACCGGATGCACCGACCAGACCTGGTTACACCTTTAAACATTGGTCTGCTTCTGAAGACGGTTCTGAATATGCATTTGGCAGTACGATTTCAGAAGACACCACGCTGTATGCAGTGTGGGAGGCAGATAACAATACTGAATACACTGTCATATTCTGGAAGCAGTCTGTTAATGACAGCCAGTATGCTAAAGGCAGTGAGAAGACCTATGATTATGCAGAATCAGATACACGGACCGGGAAAACCGGAGCAACCGTATCCCCAACCATTAACGACCAGAAGAAAGCATATACAGGTTTCACTTATAATGATTCAAAGTCTACCCAGGTAACAATTAACGGGGATGGAACAACGATCCTGAACGTGTACTATGATCGAAATTTGCTTACGATTAATTTTTACAAAAGGCAATATGTGTGGAGTAGTTGGGCTATTGATAAGACATTCACCGGCCTTTATGGACAGACGCTTGGTCTGTATGGATACACATGGCCTGATGAAAATGACTGGTACAACAAGGATCACAGCAAACGATTAACGTTTTTAGACGCGTTTATATTTGATACATTAAATGACTATGGAAATGATAAAACCATAAATTTGTATGGATATAAATCAGATGGAAGGATAGAAGTCAAGCATTACAAGCAGAATCTGGATGGAAGCTACTCTTATAATAGGCCGGCAAATACTACCAAGAGTGTGGGAGGAACATTCTATTTCTCAAATAAATATACAGGATTCACGGTAGATAGTTTTGTAGTAACAGGCAATCAGCCGAAGGAGAGTGATAAATGGAAAACCGCGAGTCCGAATGGATCAACCTATTTCAGTGCTAATCTCCACATTCGTTATACCAGAAACACTTATAAACTTGCTTACTACAACTATAACAATGTAGTTAAAGAAGGAGAACTCCTTTATGAGGCTTCTCTCAATAGCTATTCTTCTTACGTTCCAACTCGTCCTGCTGGCCTCCCGGAGGCATATACCTTCCAGGGCTGGTTCAAGGATAAGGAATGCACGGTTCCGTTTGATTTCGGCAGCACCATGCCTGCAAATGATGTCATGATCTATGCAAAGTGGGCTGCTCCGACATATACAGCAACCGTTCATACGAAGATGGAAGGCACCGACACTCCGATCCAGCTCACCATCGATTACGGCAGCAAGATCAATGAAAATGATATGCCGACCGTAAAAGATTCTGACGGGAATATCATTCTGGAAGGCAGCAGTTCCAATACTGTTACTGTTACTGTCCCTGAAGGACATACATGGGCAGGATGGGCAACAAAGTCCGGCAATGATTACATCATCTATAACTTCAGCACAGAAGTATATAGCGACATTGCGCTGTACCCGTACTATATCAACGGCGAGAAATACACGGTTACATATAGCCTTGGCGAAGGTAAAGGAACGGCTCCGACTGACAGCAAGCAGTATTCCCAGAATGCGTATGCTGATATTCAGCCGGCATCAGGAATTACTCCTCCGGAGGGCAAGACATTCCTTTACTGGGGCCACGGTACGGATAAGTATTATCCGGGAGACAAGGTAAAGATCACAGGCAATCTTGAACTTACCGCTGTCTACGGAGAAACTTCTCTATTAACATCAATCACATATCATCCGAACTATCCGGCAGGATCCGGACTGTCTAATTCGCCCACAACGGTTGATAACCAGGCGAATAACACAGCGATTGCGCTGGAAAAAGCAGGCTTTGCTGCTCCGGATAAGTACTACTTCGCATACTGGAAGGATGATTCTGGAAAACGGTATGATGTTGGAACAAAGATCGGTATCGACAATAGTTCTGCGAATAATCTCTATGCGGTCTGGGAACAGAAGAAAGAGATTACATTAACGGCAAATTCCGGAACATTTACCTATGACGGAACTGAGCATACTTCTTCTGGAGTAGTGACTGATACGTTTGTGATTGATGGCGTAACTTATACGGTCAGCGGTTATACCACAGAGAGCCCGGTAAAGACAGATGCGGGAACCTATACAAATAATATTTCCGGTACCTATGCAGTAAAGGGCAATAATGGTATCGATGTTACAGATCACTTCACAATACAGACTGTAGATGGATTGCTGACCATCAGCAAGCGTACGGTGCATCTGAAGTCTGAAAGTGCAAGCAAACAGTATGATGGCACAGCACTGACAGCACCGACCGTGACAGTTTCCGGAGATGGGTTTGTAACTGGTGAAGTTACTGATCTCAAAGCTACAGGAACGATCACGGAGTCGGGCAGTGTAACCAATGAAATAAAATACACAGAGCAGAGCGGATTCAAAGCTGGCAACTACGAGATCACAAAGTCCGAAGGAACACTGACGGTTACGCAGAATGATGCCAAGATCATAGTAACTGCTGGAAGTGATACCAAGCTCTATGATGGCACGGCTCTGACGAAGAACTCCTACACCATCACTGGTCTTCCGGAAGGATTCACCTCGGTTGTCATGATCAGCGGCAGCATTACAGATGCTGGAACAGCAGAGAACAAGGTTACTTCAGTAACCATCAAGAAGGGTGATCAGGATGTTACCAGCCAGTTCTCTGGAATTGAAAAAGTAAACGGAACGCTGACAGTGGACAAGCGTACGGTGCATCTGAAGTCTGAAAGTGCAAGCAAACAGTATGATGGCACAGCGCTGACAGCACCGACCGTGACAGTTTCCGGAGATGGGTTTGTAACTGGTGAAGTAACAGATCTCAAAGCAACAGGAACGATCACGGAGTCGGGCAGTGTAACCAATGAAATAAAATACACAGAGCAGAGCGGATTCAAAGCTGACAACTACACTGTCACGATGGACGAAGGCACGCTGACAATCACGCAGAATGAAAACGAGATTGTGGTCAATGCCAAGAATACGTCAAAGACCTATGATGGCACAGCTCTGACTGAAAGCGCTGCGGACGTTACCGGACTTCCTGAAGGATACACCGCAGAGGTGAACGTAACGGGCAGTATTATCGATGCCGGGACAGCAGATAATGTTGTTGGAACAGTTGTAATTAAAGATGCATCCGGGAATGATGTGACCGATCAGTTCAAGACGATTACAAAGAATAATGGAACCCTAACCGTTACCAAGCGGACCGTTACACTGACATCGGACAGCGTGACCAGAGAATATGATGGAACGGCACTGACGGCTCCGAATGTTACAGTAGGCGGCGATGGATTCGTGGATGGCGAAGTGACGGATCTCAAGGCAACCGGCACGATCACCACTGTCGGCAGTGTAACAAATACCATTGCTTATACTGAAGGAACTAGCTTCAAAGCAGGAAACTACGAGATCAAAAAGAATGAAGGAACACTGGCGATTACTGCCAATACCGCAGCAATTGAAGTAAAAGCTGATAGCGATAGCAAGACCTACGATGGCACAGCTCTGACAAAGAGCAGCTACAGTGTCACTGGTGTTCCTGAAGGATTCCGTGCGGAAGTAAAAGTTAGCGGCAGCATTACTGATGTCGGAACTGCGGCCAATAAAGTAGTATCTGTAACGATCAACAAGAATGGCGTGGATGTTACCGGACAGTTTTCCGGAATCCAGACTGCTGAAGGAACCCTGACCGTTGAAAAGCGGAAAGTGACCTTGACATCTGAAAGCGCAAGCAAGGCATATGACGGTGTCGCTCTGACGAGACCGGAAGTAACGATTGCAGGCGATGGGTTTGTCACTGGCGAAGTAAGTGATGTCAAGGCAACTGGCATCATCACAAAAGTCGGCAGTGTAGCAAATACCATTGCTTATACCGCAGAAGCACGATTCAAAGCTGGCAACTATGAGATCACAAAGTCCGAAGGAACACTGACGGTTACGCAGAATGATGCCAAGATCATAGTAACTGCTGGAAGTGATACCAAGCTCTATAATGGCACCGAACTGGCTAATAACTCTTACAGCATTGACGGACTGCCTGGAGAATTTACTGCGGAAGTGACCGTACGCGGCAGCATTACCGATGCGGGAACTGCTGAAAACAAAGTTACCTCAGTAGTCATCAAGAAAGATAGCGAAAATGTCACAGATCAGTTCTCTGACATTACAAAGACCAGTGGAACGCTGACCGTTACGAAGCGAATGGTTACGCTGAAATCCGAAAGTGCAAGCAAACCATTTGATGGAACACCGCTGACAAGGCCGGATGTTATTGTGAGCGGCGACGGATTCGTAGACGGTGAAGTTAGCAATCTCAAAGCAAAGGGCAGTATCACGAAAGCTGGCAGTGTCACAAATACGATCGAATATATAGAGAACAGCGGATTCAAAGCTGAAAATTACACGATCACGAAGGATGAAGGCACTCTGACAATCACGCAGAATGAAAACGAGATTGTAGTTAATGCGAAGAACGCCGAGAAGAAGTATGATGGCAGTCCGCTGACAATGAACGAAGCAGATGTCACAGGACTTCCTGAAGGGTATACGGCAGATGTAACTGTCAGCGGCAGTATTACCAATGCTGGGACAGCGGATAATGTTGTTGGAAGAGTTGTAATTAAAGATGCATCCGGGAATGATGTTACGGATCAGTTCAAGACAATCACGAAGAATAACGGAAAGCTTACTGTTACCAAACGGAGCGTTACACCGACCTCGGACAGCGTGACCAGAGAATACAATGGCACAGCGCTGACAGCTCCGAATGTTACAGTAGGCGGCGATGGATTCGTGGATGGCGAAGTGACGGATCTCAAGGCAACCGGCACGATCACCACTGTCGGCAGCGTAACAAATACCATTGCTTATACTGAAGGAACTAGCTTCAAAGCTGACAACTACGAGATCAAAAAGAATGAAGGAACGCTGACGATTACTGCCAATACCGCAGCAATTGAAGTAAGAGCAGATAGCGACAGCAAGACTTATGATGGCACAGCTCTGACAAAGAACAGCTACAGTGTCACTGGTCTTCCTGAGGGATTTGCGGCGGAAGCAACAGTGACTGGAAGTATCACTGATACTGGAACAGCTGATAACGTAATTTCCTCCGTGGTCATCAGGAAAGGTAATGAAAATGTAACGGATCAGTTCTCCAATGTTACGAAGACAAATGGAACGCTGACGGTTACTGTGAGAAAAGTGACATTGACCTCTGGATCAGCAAGCAAGGCATATGACGGTGTTGCTTTGACGAGACCGGAAGTAACGATTGCGGGCGACGGGTTTGTCACTGGCGAAGTAAGTGATGTCAAGGCAGCTGGCAGCATCACAAAAGTCGGCAGTGCAACGAACACCATCAAATACAATGAGAATAATGGATTCAAGGCGAGCAACTACGAAATCACCAAGATTGAAGGAACACTGAGGATCACTGCGAATACTGCAGCCATCAAGGTGACAGCGGATAGTGCCAGCAAGACTTATGATGGCACCCCTCTGACAAAGAATATTTACAGGATTGAAGGACTGCCTGAAGGATTCACTGAGAAAGTGACTGTAAGCGGAACGATTACGGATGCTGGTACTGCCGTAAACGAAGTGAAGTCTGCAGTTATCCTGAAAGACGGCAAAGATGTCACCGATCAGTTTACGAACATTGAGAATGCGAGCGGAACGCTGACAGTGAATAAGCGTACTGTGAATCTGAAATCTGACAGCGCAAGCAAGGTATTTGACGGAACGGCACTGACGGCACCGGATGTTACTGTAACTGGTGATGGATTCGTGACTGGTGAAGTAACGGATCTCAAGGCAGTAGGAACGATCACGAAGGCTGGCAGCGTAAAGAACGAAATCAGATATACGGAAAAGAGCGGATTCAAAGCTGACAACTACACGATCACGAAGGACGAAGGCATTCTGACAATCACTCAGAATGAAGATGAGATTGTAGTCAATGCGAAGAACGCTTCCAGGGCTTATGACGGAACTGCTCTGACTGAGGGAGGCTCTGAGGTGATCGGACTTCCGAATGGCTATACAGCTGAAGTCACAGTAACTGGCAGCATCACTGATGTCGGAACTGCTGAAAACAAAGTAACATCTGTAGTCATCAAGAAGGGAGACGAAGATGTTACGGATCAGTTCAAGACAATTACGGAGAATAACGGCACACTGACCATTACGAAACGGAATGTAACGCTGACTTCGGAAAGCCAGACCAGAGAATACAATGGCACAGCGCTGACCGCTCCGAATGTTACAGTAGGCGGCGATGGATTCGTGGATGGCGAAGCTACGGACATCAAGGCAACCGGCTCGATCACGAAAGCAGGAAGCGCTGCAAACCCGATTACCTATACTGAAGGAACTGGCTTCAAAGCTGGAAACTATGAAATCAGGAAGACTGAGGGAACGCTGACGGTTACAGCTAATACTGCGGAAATCACAGTAACAGCAGGCAGCGACAGCAAGACTTATGATGGCGAAGTACTGACAAAGAGTACTTACACCATTAATGGGCTGCCAGCAGGGTTCACTCCGACTGTCATGGTAAGCGGCAGTATCACATCTGCTGGAACGGCTGATAACGTAGTCACATCCGTAGTGATCAGGAAAGATGGCGAAGATGTTACCGATCAGTTCTCCAATATCAGGAAAGCAAAAGGGACATTGACCGTTACCAAGCGTATGGTGCATCTGGAGTCAGTAAGTGCAAGCAAACAGTATGATGGTACAGCACTGACAGCACCAGACGTGACAGTTTCCGGAGACGGATTTGTAACTGGTGAAGTTACGAATCTCAAGGCAACCAGCAGCATCACAGATGTCGGGTCAACAGAGAACGCAATCAGCTATACCAAGGAACTTGGAAAATTCAAAGAGAACAACTACATCATCACAAAGCAAGTAGGAACTCTGACCGTTGACATTAACACTACCGAAATCACATTTACAGCTGCTGACGGAAACAAAGAATATGACGGAACAGCATTGACAGCATCAGATGTAACGGTGACGGGTCTCCCGGAGGGCTTTACTGCAGAGGGTGTGGCTGCAGGCAGCATCGTAAATGTATGGGAGTCAGGAAATGATGACAATCGAAACAACCATGTTGTAAAAGTGGCTATTTATAACGGGGATGGAAAAGAGGTAACGGGATATTTCAAGAATGTAAAGAAAGTAGCAGGAATCTTGACCATTACCCCAAAATCAATCACCCTGAAGAGCGGTAGCGCTACCAAGCCTTTCGACGGCAAGCCACTGACAAATCACACACTTGTACTTGGCGATGATATCATTTCGTTAACGATGCTGGCAGATAAAAATGATCTGACAATAGCAGACGATGACAAGCTTGCTCTCGGAATAGCAGAAAAGGATCAGATTACCTTCAATTTCACTGGAAGTCAGACTTATGTCGGATCAAGCGAAAATACCTTTGAATACACGATCAGTGAAAAAGCTCAGACCAGGGTTCAGCCGAGTCTGGCGGAAGCACTGAAGACGGTGGATCCGAAGGAAGAAGACGATAAGGTATCGAAGAACTACACGGAGAACTACGAGATTAGTCTCGAGTTCGGAGAGCTGGAAGTAACGGACAACGAAGTTACGCCGGATAAGGTAGTGACAAAGACACATGAAGACAAGACATATCAGATTGGAGATTCGATTGAATTTACAATCAACGTAACAAATATTTATGACGATGTGAGAACCATCATCCTGCAGGAGCAGGACGGCGTTGCCTTTGAGGATGGTGCGGATTCCGTTACATTCGAGAATGTAAAGCCGGGAGAAGCAAGAACTGCGAAGGCTGTTCACGTGGTAACTGCGGCGGATATCGAGGCCGGAGAGTACAGAAACACCGTGAAAGCCGTGTTTGAGAAAGCCGGCGGCAGTGAGCCGGGCGGCAATCCCGACGAGCCGGGTAAGACATGGGAGGCTTCTGACACAGAGGATGATTTCGCACACATGACGATCAGCAAGGAAGTTACAAGCAATCCGAAGAACGGCAGCAAGTATGTGGCGGGAGAAACGGTAACGTATCGGATTACCGTGTCTAACGACGGAACTGTTACCCTGACGGGACTTGTGATTACGGACGATCTTACCAATGCGACATGGACGGCGGACAGCCTCATGGCAGGTGATACGCTGACTTATACGACATCCTATACTGTGACGGCGGCAGACGCAGCAAACGGAAGTGTGACAAATGTAGTGGCAGGACAGGCGGATGGCCTCAATACACCGGATCCAGGAACCGCAACCGTAACAACGGAAGCAGAAGAATCTGAGGAACCGGAGAATCCGGAACCGACGCCACCGACGAAACCGGAGGAGACGGTTACCCCGACACCGGTACCTGTGGAACCGGAAGAGCCTGAACCCGAGGAGCCGACGAAACCCGAAGAGCCGACACAGCCTGAAAAACCGGTAATTAGACCGCAGACAACGGTTACCCCTACACCGCTGGTGACTGTACCTCCGACGGAACTGCCGTCGACCAGACCAGTCCATACCGGGAATACAATCCGGAAGAATCCGGATACAATTCAGGAGGAGAGAACAAAACTCGTTCATACCGGAGCGGTTCGGACCGGTGACGCTGGAATGATTGGAGTCAACGTGATTATCGTGCTCGGAGCAGCAGCCGGAATCGGCGTTCTCATTCGTAAGAGAAAAAAGGAGAAGAAACAGTAACGGGGACCGGCGCTCTCATTCACAAAAGAAAAAGGAGAAGAAACAGTAACGGCATATGGCATGGATCGATAAGTATTGTGCCAGATGACAAAAACTAATTGAGAAGCATGGGGCAGCCCTCTCTTACAGCGGGAAATACCGCAGCCGGAGAGGGCTGCCTCTTATGCCCCTTATTAATGAATTATTAAAAAGAAATTAATACATTCTCAACTTTACAGTTGACGAATGACGCTGTTTTTTATATAGTATTTATTATCATTCGAATAGGTGTAGAATAAAATAAGCAGACATGATGTACAAGCTGTGCAGATCTCGATCTGTACACTTTTTTTTTCTTTATTACTGTAAAGCGTTAATTTAGAAGAAAGACAGAGGTTACACAGCACCGAGGCAGTCTCTGCTTAGAAAAGAGGAGGAAAAATTGACTAAGTACATGGTAAAACGTGTGGTGCTGGCGATTGCGTCCATCATCATCGTTACACTCATCACATTCTTTGTTATGAACCTGATCCCGGGAGGGCCTTTCACGGCGGAGAAGGCTCCGAGCCAGGCGGTTATGGACGCGCTGACAAAGCGGTACAATCTGGATAAGCCCCTGGGGGAGCAGTACCTTCTCTATATGAGAAATCTTCTGCATGGAGACTGGGGAATTGATATGAAGAACGGAAGAGAGATCGGCCCGGATCTTTTCTCCAAGTTCGCGGTTTCCGCGAAGCTGGGCGGAATCGCCATGATCATCGCTGTTGTATTCGGCGTGATTCTCGGCTCCATTGCTGCGCTGAAGCGGAATAAGGTGCCGGACCGTATCATTATCTTCTTCACGACGCTGGGTACGGCGATGCCTTCTTTTATTCTGGCAACTCTGCTGCTTCTGGTGTTCTGTGTGCAGCTCGCAATTTTCCCGGTATTCAGCTCAAATCCGAGCCTTGTGCTTCCCGTGATTTCTCTGGCTGTCTATCCGACGGCGTATATTACGCGTCTGACGAAGACATCGATGCTGGACGCGCTGAGTCAGGACTATATCCGCACCGCGCGTGCGAAGGGCGTCAGCCGGTCAAAGATCATTTTCGTGCACGCGCTGAAGAACGGTCTGATTCCTGTTGTGACCTATCTCGGACCGCAGATTGCATATATCATCACAGGATCGATGGTCGTGGAGACAATCTTCACTGTTCCGGGCCTTGGAACCTATTTTGTGAAAGCCATTACCGACCGGAACTACTCCGTGATCATGGCGACAACGATCTTCCTCGCGGTTCTGATGATCGTTGCAAACCTGATTACCGATATTGTATACAAGCTGATCGATCCGAGAATCAATTTTGAATGATCGCACAGAAGGAGCTTTGAAATGACTGAAACAGAGAATATATACAAGAAACGCCAGATTCTGTCTGCGCAGATCGATCTGAGCAAATTTAATAAGAAGAATTTTGAAAAGGCAACCGATGAGGAGAAGAAACAGCAGGATGTTATGGGGGAGTCCTCTACATTTCTGAAGGACGGACTCCGCCGTCTGAGAAAAAACCACATGGCGATGGCTTCCATCGTTGTGCTCATCCTTCTGATTGTGGCGATCATCGTGATCCCGATGATTGTTCCGTACAGCTACAGTGACATGATTACCGTGAACGGTCATCGTGACGGTACGGCGGTCAATCTGCCGCCAATGTACTATTCGCAGCGGGAGCTGCAGTACATGCAGAGCACCGGAGTGAGACTTTTTCCACACATTCTTGGAACCGATTCCCTGGGGCGTGATTACTTCATCCGTGTCGTATACGGAACGAGAGTCAGCCTGTCTGTCGGTGTCGTATCGGCGGTCATGGTTCTGATCATCGGTGTCCTCTACGGAACGATCTCCGGATATTTCGGCGGCAAGGTGGACCTGATCATGATGCGTATTGTCGATATCATCTATTCTCTGCCGGACATGCTGATCATCATTCTTCTGTCCGTGGTACTGAACGCGCGGCTGACGCCTCTGATTAAGGGAACCGTGCTCGCGAAGCTCGGCGGCAACATGCTGGCGATGTTTATCGTGTTTGCTCTCCTGTACTGGGTCGGCATGGCCCGGCTGGTCAGAGGACAGATCCTTTCGATCAAGAACAATGAGTACATCCTCGCGGCAAAGGCGATCGGAACGCCGAATGGTCAGATCATGAGAAAACATGTCGTGCCGAATGTACTTTCCATTATTATCATTACAACGGCGCTTCAGGTGCCGAGTGCTATTTTCACCGAAAGCTACCTTTCCTTCCTCGGACTTGGTGTCAATCTTCCGATGACATCCCTCGGATCCCTGGCAAATGATGCCCGGGCCACGATTACCTCTGCACCATACCGTCTGCTGGTTCCCGCGCTGGTTATCGTAGTCATCGTTCTTGCGCTGAACCTGATCGGCGACGGGCTCCGGGACGCGTTTGACTCGAAGCTGAACTGACAGATCCGGCATTGCCGGAGCTGGGGTATGTCAAGCCTCTGTCGGGTGTATGCCAGGCAGGGACGCTGATCGATGGTGCCGGATAAAAGCTGCGGTATGGAGGACCTATAGGTCTTATACCAGAACGGGTGCTGATTGACGGCGCCGGATGTAGGTTCCAGGAGAATTTCCTGAGAGGTGCGGTGTTTACCGGAAAAATGGTACCTGAATTTTTCCGGAAAATCAGAAAGGATGAAAGGACAGAGAAAATCATGTCTGAAGAAAATAATTTACTATTGGAGGTTGACAACCTCCATACAAGCTTTTTTACAGATGCCGGTGAGGTAAAGGCGGTAAATGGAGTCACATTTAATCTGGAGAAGGGCAAGACCCTCGGAATCGTGGGAGAGTCGGGATCCGGAAAATCAGTAACCGCGTATTCAATCATGCAGATTCTCGCCGAGACCGGAAAGGTGGTGGAGGGGGAGATCCGCTACAAGGGCGAGGATATCACGAAGTGGGATGAGAAAAAGCTGTCGAAGTACCGCGGTGAGAAGGTGTCGATCATTTTTCAGGATCCGATGACTTCCCTGAATCCGGTGTTCACAATCGGTTATCAGCTGAAGGAGGCGATTCTTCTTCACACGAACAAGAATAAGGACGAGGCCTGGAAGCGGGCGGTTGAGATGCTGACACTCGTCGGAGTGAACGAGCCGGAGAGCCGGATGAAGCAGTATCCCTACGAGCTCTCCGGAGGCATGCGCCAGCGTGTCATGATTGCCATGGCGCTCTGCTGTGAGCCGGATATTCTGATCGCGGATGAGCCGACCACAGCGCTGGATGTGACGATTCAGGCGCAGATTCTGGAGCTGATGCAGGATCTGCAGAAGAAGATGGGTATGGCGATTATCATGGTTACGCATGACTTGGGCGTCATTGCGTCCATGTGTGATGAGATCATCGTTATGTACGGCGGACGTGTCTGCGAGCGCGGCACCGCGGATGCTATTTTTTATCATCCGGCGCATGAGTATACAAAGGGGTTGCTGCGTTCCATTCCGACGACCGAAAACATGAATGAACGGCTGGTTCCGATCGGAGGAACGCCGATCAACCTTCTCAACATGCCGAAGGGCTGTGCTTTCTGCCCGCGGTGTGAAAATGCCATGAAGATTTGTCTGGAAAAGGTTCCGGACGAGTACCAGGTAGGGCCTGAGCATCGGGCGAGTTGCTGGATGAATGTGATGGACCTGTATGAAAATGAGGAGGTAAAGGCATGAGTGACAAGGAAAAAAAGCCGCTCCTTAAGGTAGAGCATCTGAAGCAGTATTTCCCGGTATCCCAGGGCTTTCATAAGATTCCGCTGAAGGCAGTAGATGATATCAGCTTTGAGATCATGCCGGGTGAGACCCTGGGGCTGGTAGGAGAATCCGGATGCGGCAAGACGACGGTCGGCCGCACGCTTCTGCGGCTGTATGAGCCGACGGCAGGACGGATCACCTTCGAGGATCAGGTGCTCTTCGACAGCGGCGATGTGTACGATGAGGACGGAAATCCGGTTCTCGATTCAAACGGCAGGCCGAAGAAGGGAAAGCGTGTTGAGGTCAACATGCTTCCCTACCGGAAGAAGATGCAGATGGTATTCCAGGATCCGTATTCTTCGCTGGATCCTCGTATGACCGTTGAGGACATCGTCGGAGAGCCGCTGGACACTCATCACCTGTACAAGAACAGACAGGAGCGGAGAGAGAAGATCTTAAAGCTCCTGGAGACCGTCGGACTGAATGCCGAGCATGCGATGCGCTACGCACATGAGTTTTCCGGCGGACAGAGACAGCGAATCGGCATTGCCCGTGCGCTGGCAGTGAATCCGTCCTTCATCGTCTGCGATGAGGCGGTATCTGCTCTGGACGTATCGATTCAGGCGCAGGTTCTGAACATGTTTGAGGATCTGCAGGATCAGCTGGGCATCGCGTATCTCTTCATCGCGCATGACCTTCTGGTTGTACAGCATATCTCCGACCGTATTGCGGTTATGTACCTGGGACACATGATGGAGATTGCGGACGCGGACGAGCTGATGAATCATCCGATTCATCCGTACACGCTGTCTCTGCTCTCCGCAATTCCGATTCCGGATCCGGAAACGGCCAGACACAGTCACCGGATCATTCTGGAGGGCGATGTGCCAAGTCCTCTTCATATGCCAACTGGCTGTCCGTTCCGTACGCGCTGCAAGTATGCAACGGAGAAGTGTACGCAGGAAAGACCGCCTCTGACAGACAGGGGAAACGGACACAGGTGTGCGTGCTGGAACCGGTAAATGATGCCGTATCAGCAAGAATATATGCGGAATCGGCAGGAGGGAGTAATTAACAGGCCGAATATTTCGTATTGATCTTTTACGGTCATATCTCCCGGAGGGGAGTCAGACATAAACCATTATATGCATATCAATGGCTTTTTACGGTCACATCTCCCGGAGGGGAGTTTGACATAAATATCTATCTGGCAACAGATAGCAGAAATCAGGAGGAAGAAATATGAAAAAGAAGTTAGTCGCATTAGTGCTGGCGTCTGCCATGGCAGTCGGCCTCGGCGCGTGTGGAAATGCCGATTCTCTCAAGGAGGGAGGCAACGCTGTTTCCGGTTCGAATGCAGCTGCAGCAACAAGCACAGGAAGTGAAGCGGCAGGCGGCAATGCCGGAGATAAGACTCCTTCCAGCGCAAAGCTGAATTCTGACGCAAGCACACTGTACATCAACCTCGCGTCTGAGCCGCAGCATCTGGATCCTGCGCTGAACAACACCGTTGACGGTGCCTGCCTGGCAGTCAACTCCTTCGTAGGTCTGTACACCTATGACAAGGATGACAAGCTCACGCCGGCGATCGCGGACGGCGATCCGCAGATCTCCGATGACGGAACCCAGTGGACCATCAAGCTGAAGCAGACAAAGTGGTCCGATGGCACTGACCTGACGGCAAAGGATTTTGTATACAGCTGGAACCGTGCGGCAAATCCGGACACCGCGGCGGATTACGGATACCTCTTTGACGTTATCGCGAAAAATGATGACGGAACTCTGAAGGTAGAAGCTCCGGACGATTACACACTGACCATCACACTGAACAATCCGTGCGCATACTTCGACCAGCTTCTTGCGTTCCCGGTATTTGATCCGGTTCCGCAGGCATCCGTTGAAGCGGCAGACCCGAACGGCGACAATCCCGGCAACTGGGCTGCTGAGGCAGGCTTTGTATCCAACGGCGCTTACACCTGCACAGCATGGAATCATGACGCATCCATGGAATATACAAAGAACCCGAACTTCTATGATGCGGACAACGTAACCATCGATAAGCTGAACTTCATGCTTTCCGCGGATGACACCGCTACCTTTGCGGCATATAACAGCGGAGATCTTGATTTCATCGATAATATTTCCACCGACGAGGTTCCGAATGTAAAGGACTTCTCTGATTTCTATATCGCGGATATGCTTGGAACTGTATACACCGGTTTCAATGTCAATGCATCTCTCTTTGACGGAATGACCGAGCAGCAGGCAAGTGATTTTCGTAAGGCATGCTCTCTGGTTATCGACAGACAGTATCTTGCAGATACCGTAGGTCAGACCGGTCAGGAGCCGGCAGGTTCCTATGTTCCGTCCGCGATGTCCGACGGAAACGGCAGCACCTGGTCTCAGACGTATTATGATGCGGCTACTACAGGAGCGGATAACCTTGAGGAGGCTGTAAAGCTTCTGGAGAGCGCGACTGGTTACACATTTACCGACAACGGCGACGGAACCTATACACCGTCCACACCGATTTCCATCGAGTATCTGACGAACTCCGGTTCTTCTAATGAGAAGGCCGCTCAGCTGATTCAGGATGACCTGAGCAAGCTTGGAATCGAAGTGAACATCAAGACCGAGGACTGGAAGGTATTCATCTCCGACCGTCAGAACGGAAATTACACGATGTGCCGTGGCGGATGGGTTGCAGACTATGATGATCCTTCCAACATGCTTGAAGTATTCCAGACCAGCAGCGGAAACAACGATATGCAGTTCGGCAAGAACCCGACTTCCGCGGCACCGCAGAACTGGGCGGACTATGACAAGCTTCTTGAGGAAGCACGCACAGAGGTAGACAACGCAAAACGTACCGATGACCTTGTAAAGGCCGAGAAGATGCTGATGGATACCAACGCGGTAATCCCGCTCTACTTCTACAACGATATCTACATGATGAAGTCCAACGTTTCCGGCGTATACATGACCAAGACCGGCAACAAGTACTTCATGTACGCAACAAAGACTGCGCAGTAACAGCTTCTGTTCGCAGTGTGAATGAAATGAATCACATATGCTGATTGTGGACGAGACCGTCCGGGAAATTCCCGGGCGGTCTCGTTTTGATTTACGCGAACAGTGAGCCGCAGCCGAATGCGAAGCATTCGTGTGCGGCGAGCGTCGCGATAGCGAGATAAAACTCGCGCAGCGTGTTTTATCTCGTTTTCGGCGAGTCTGCCATACGGTCCGCGCACACGTCTCACATGCTCTGATGGTTGTCAGATATGTTGCACACGCTGCAATTCGTGAAACTGTCACCGGCAGGTATTGCAGCATCGAGAACTTACCCGTGTGATGTAGATGCGATGTTTTGCGAAAATGCGGCCAGCCGGAACTGCCGAAGTAAGATCTCCCTTGTGTAATGCAAATGCAATGAATACACTTGTTCTTCGAGAGTTAAGTTTGGCTAATTTTACAATACAAAATTCTGAAATAGAGGTTTAAAACCATCATAAGATACAAAATAATTGAAATATTTACATACATATTGTTTATATTTCAACTTACTTGCGATATAATCGAAGCATGGCCAAAAACAGTGACCCATAAGGGCCGCATGGATAAGGAGGGATGGTATGCTGGAAGAATGCTACTACAAAAAGGCGGATGAAATTATTGCCGGCTATGGAAAAAAGCCATCGTCGCTGATTCCGATTATGCAGGATATTCAGGCGGAATATCGATACCTGCCGGGCGAGCTGCTGACCTACGTGGCGAAGCAGATCGGTATCAGTGAGTCCAAGGCTTACAGTGTGGCTACATTCTACGAGAACTTTTCGTTCGAGGAGAAGGGAAAGTATGTGATCAAGGTCTGTGACGGCACGGCCTGTCATGTCAGAAAATCCGCACCGATTCTGGAGGCGTTCCAGAAGGAGCTCGGGCTGAGCGCGAAGAAACACACGACGGACGACATGCTTTTTACCGTTGAAACGGTTTCGTGCCTCGGAGCATGCGGACTTGCTCCGACGGTCATGGTTAACGAGGAGGTTCATCCGAAGATGACGCCGGAATCGGCGCTGGAGCTGATTCATGAACTGCGAGGTGACCGGAATGATTAGAACGAGAGAGGATCTGAAGAAGAGAACAGAGCTTGCCAATGAAGTAATGGCTTCCTATGACTGCCGTATACTCGTCTGTTCCGGTACTGGCTGTATCGCGTCCGGTTCTGAGAAGGTATATGAAGAATTCATGCGTATCGTCGGGGATACGCCGGGCGTGACCCTGGAGTTCGGATCCCATGGTCCGGAGGCACATCTGGGAGTCCGGAAGACCGGCTGCCAGGGCGTCTGTGAGCTCGGACCGCTTGTGAGAATTCAGAAGGGCGATAAGGTTGTGCAGTATACGAAGGTACAGCCGTCCGACTGTCAGGAGATTTTCAACCGCACCGTTATGGGCGATGATGTCATTGAGAGCCTTTTGTACAAGCAGAAGGGCGTGACATATACTTCGCCGGATGAGATTCCTTTTATTGCGAAGCAGACCCGGATTGTTCTGGAAAACTGCGGAAAGTACGATTCGGAGTCGCTGGATGAGTATCTGGCGTCCGGAGGATTTCAGGCATTCCAGAAGGCACTCTTTGAGATGAAGCCGGAGGAAATCGTCGATGAGGTCGACCGGTCCGGACTCAGAGGAAGAGGCGGCGGTGGATTCCCCACCGGCAGAAAATGGAAGCAGGTGGCGCGTCAGAAGGAGAAGGAGCGCTATGTCGTCTGCAACGGCGACGAGGGAGACCCGGGAGCGTTCATGGACGGCTCCGTCATGGAGGGAGATCCCTACAAGCTGATCGAGGGCATGATGATCGCCGGATATGCGGTGAGCAGCGAAAACGGATACATCTATGTGCGTGCGGAGTACCCGATGTCTGTGGCAAGACTGCGCCACGCGATCGCGGAGCTGGAGGACAAGGGACTGCTCGGTGATCATATACTGGGAACCGATTTCAACTTCCATATGCATATCAACCGCGGTGCCGGCGCGTTTGTCTGCGGAGAGGGCTCTGCGCTGACCGCATCAATCGAAGGAAACCGGGGCATGCCGAGAGTCAAGCCGCCGAGAACGGTTGAGAAGGGTCTGTGGGCGAAACCGACTGTTCTGAACAATGTCGAGACCTATGCGAACGTACCGAAAATCGTGCTTCAGGGCGCAGACTGGTACCGCAGCATCGGAACCGAGAGTTCACCCGGCACGAAGACCTTCTCTCTGACCGGCTCCATTCAGAATACCGGTCTGATCGAGGTCCCGATGGGAACAACGCTCCGCGAGATCATTTTTGACATTGGGGGCGGAATGAAGGACGGCGGAACCTTTAAGGCGGTTCAGATCGGCGGCCCCTCCGGCGGATGCCTGACGAAGGACCATCTGGATGTGCCGCTTGATTTTGAGACGGTGAAGAAATACGGAGCGATCGTCGGATCCGGCGGTCTGGTTGTCATGGATGACAGCACATGTATGGTGGAGGTTGCCCGATTCTTCATGAGCTTCACGCAGAGAGAGTCCTGCGGAAAGTGCGTTCCATGTCGTGAGGGCACAAAGCGCATGCTGGAAATACTGGAGAAGATTGTCGGCGGCAAGGGCGAGCTGGAGGACCTGGACCGCCTGGAGGAACTGGCGACAATGGTGAAGAACATGTCTCTGTGCGGACTTGGCAAGAGTGCGCCGCTGCCTGTTCTGAGTACCCTGAATACCTTCCGGGATGAATATATCGAGCATATCGTGGACAAAAAATGTCGTGCCAAGGTCTGCACCGCGCTGCGCCGGTTTGTGATCAATCCGGAATTCTGCCGCGGCTGCGGAAAGTGCGCGAAGAACTGTCCGGTCGGTGCGATCACAGGTGTCCGCAAGGAGTGCTATCACATTGATAATGATCTCTGTATCAAGTGCTCGACCTGCAAGGACAACTGTGCGTTCGACGCGATTTATATTGAGGCATAGGAGGGATGAGATGGGAGTTATAACGATTGACGGCAGAAAAGTCGAATTTACCGACGAGAAAAATCTTCTTACAATCATCAGAAAAGCGGGCATCGATATCCCCACCCTCTGCTATCACTCGGAGCTGTCTACGTTTGGCGCGTGCAGACTGTGCATGGTTGAGGATGATCGGGGAAGAATGTTTGCTTCCTGTTCCGAGGAGCCCCGGGACGGAATGGTGATCCGCACCAATACGGAAAGGCTTCGCAAGTACCGCAAGCTGATCATTGAGCTTCTGCTGGCGGCGCACTGCAGAGACTGTCTGACCTGTGAAAAAAGCGGAGACTGCAATCTTCAGACGCTGGCAAAGCGTTTCGGTATCATGCATGTGCGCTTCCAGAACTACAAGGAGCAGATGCCGCTGGATTTCAGCTCCCCGTCGATTGTACGGGATCCGAACAAATGCATCCTCTGCGGGAACTGCGTCCGAGTATGCAGTGAGCTGCAGGGAATCGAGGCGATCAATTTTGCGAACCGCGGCGCGGAAGCCATGGTTATGCCTGCATTTGACAAGCCGATCGGAGAGACCGACTGCGTAAACTGCGGACAGTGCCGTGTATTCTGTCCGACAGGCGCGATCAGCATCCACCACAACCGGACAGAGGTGTGGAATCTCCTTGGAGATCCGGATGTGCGCGTCATCGCTCAGGTCGCTCCGGCTGTTCGTGTTGCGGTGGGAGCTGCCTTTGGCCTTCCGAAGGGCAAGAGTGTGATGGGCAAGATTGCGAACGTACTTCGCCGCATCGGCTTTGACGAGGTGTATGATACCACGTTCGGCGCGGATCTGACCATTATGGAGGAGGCTTCGGAGTTTGTGGGCCGCGTGGAAAACGGGGGAGCGCTTCCGCTTCTGACGAGCTGCTGTCCGGCGTGGGTAAAGTTTGTGGGCGATCAGTACCCCGATCTTATACCGAACGTTTCGACATGCCGTTCACCGCAGGGAATGCTCTCCGCGGTTACAAAGGAGTATTATCGTGATCCGGCGAACAATTCGGATGGCAGAAGAACGGTCATGGTGTCCATCATGCCGTGTACGGCGAAGAAGATGGAGGCGAAGAGACCGAACAGCTTCACAGACGGAGAGCAGGATACGGACTATGTTCTGACAACGACCGAACTGATCGATATGATCCGTACATCGGGAATTGATTTCGCGGATCTGGAGCCGGAGGCTTCCGATGTTCCATTCGGTCTTGGATCCGGCGGCGGTGTTATCTTCGGTGTATCCGGCGGTGTGACCGAGGCGGTTCTGCGGAGGATTACAGAAGGACATGACCAGGAGACGCTGGATCGGATCGCAGCCTGCGGCGTGCGTGAAGATGAGTTCATCCGCGAGTTTGCTGTTCCCTATAAGGACAGAGAACTGAAGATCTGCGTGGTATCCGGACTGGCGGATGCCGGAAAGGTGATGGATCAGGTGAAAAGCGGTGAGAAGCATTTCGATCTCATCGAGGTGATGGCCTGCCGCCGCGGATGTATCATGGGCGGAGGACAGCCTCGTCTTGCCGGCGACCGCACGAAGGCTGCCAGAAGAGACGGCATCTATAAGGCTGACCACAGCTCGGTGATCCGCAAGTGCAACGAGAACCCGACGATATTGTCACTCTATGACGGAATGCTCAAGGGGAAGGAGCACAGACTGCTTCATAACGAGAAATTCTGTGCGGAATGAATCAAGAAAATAAAAGGATAAGCGGAAAGCCCTGTCACGATTGACAGGGCTTTCTGTGTGTGTATATCTTTTGTGAGCCGGAGCGGTCCGGACACCGGCATAGGCGGCAGAGCGGGACAGAGATGTTTGCGTATTACTTTGCGTGCCGGTTCGGTCTGGTCACTGTGAGGTGAGGGATGCCTGCTTCCTGTAGTCCCTTGGCGCCATGTGGTATCTGGCCTGGAAGGCACGGTTGAAGGTCGCCTGGCTCTGGAAACCGCAGTCGAGGTAGATATCCGTGATAGACCGGTCGCTGTCTGCGAGGAGCGCGGACGCATGCTGAAGCCGGACATCGTTGAGATAATGGTTGAAATTCTGGTGAAACACACCGGAGAAGACCCGGGAGAGTGCAAAAGGGCTGATTCCGAGCGCCTGTGACATCGTGGTCAGCGAGATGTCCTCCCGGTAGTGGGCGGATATATATACCGCTGTCTGGTATACAATGTCGTGATCCTTCAGATCTGTTCTTTTCTGCAGCTTCAGAAGAGGGAGACTGCTGGCAAGAATGATCTGCGTGAAGGAGTGGTTCAACGTATTGATGCAGGCCGCGTTCAGCTGCTCGGACAATGGAGAGGAGCGGGAGATCTTTCCAGACCTCGTACCGGTGCTTTGAGGGCCAGTCCTGTCTGAGGCGTGCTTTGGCGCGGATGTAACGGAACAGATTTTATGGTTCTGCACCGCAGCGATACCTGATGCATCGGAAGACGCAGCCGTGTCTGCGGTCTCTGTCAGGTCAGACAGATCCTGCGGCGGAAGCTCCGGGACATTATTATTTCCGTGGGTAGGATTGAGAAAATCAGGCGAGGAATACAGATGTTCGCGATTGATTTTCATCAGGTTCTTCAGCGCATAGATTACATTTGGCGGAACCTGCTCCTTCGGGATCACCGGATTCTCCGGCTCGTAGTTTCGAAGAAAGTCTGCATAGATTCCGAAATAGGCCGGAGATGCCAGAAGGGTGACATGTTGGTTCGTACCCTGGGAAAAAACCTGATAGTGGTGAATGAGATTCGGGAAGATGACGCCGAGATCACCCGGCTTCATCTCGAACAGGTCGGTTCCGGTTCCGGCCACAATCGAACCGTTCGTCACAAGAATGATTTCGATTGACTGGTGCAGATGGGGAGGAATATGAATAGAATTCTGCTTCACGATCTGCAGATGATCGGCGCTTTCTTCGTAAATTGGTATCACGGCGGTCCTCCTTGCAAGATTTGATTGGTTTTTTATTCCTTTTGAAGCGAAGTATAGCAGAATATGCGGTATTTTACAATTGCAGCAAGGAAAAACAAAGTAATCAAGAAACAAGGAAATCAGGAAACCGGGAAAGATCTGAAAGGATCTGAAAAGGTTGCGAAAGACCTGAAAAGATCTGTAAAGACCTGAAAACAACTGGAAACACCTGAGAACCTACACAACAGACAGATCATTACGAAAGAGAGGATATAGATTATGATGAACACAAACGCAACAACAAAGAACAACAATGTAATGAGAAAGAACACAGCAAGAGTATATAACGGAAGAAATACAAAGACATCTCTTAAGGATCGCTTCCATGCATATATGAGAGAGGTTGTTGATTTCTACGGTGATATCGCAAGAAGAAGCGGATATCGTAATCCGATGGGCTTCTGATGAAAGCAGGAGACCGCAATTCGGAGACTCCGGAAGATAAGTGCCGGAGCTTCGGCGAAGGATTATTGAGCAATGCAAACAGAACAGATATTTTTCTCCGGAGAAAACCGGAGATCGGGAAATGGACAGAAAACGGATGGATCTCTTGATTGAGACTGCCGCTTTTCTGTCTTTTCTTTTTGTATGTTACAATTCTGTCCATTTCTTTTTGTATGTTATATAATTGATCAATGGATCGGAGCGTTCTGCGGAATGCCCTGCAATATCCAGGGATTCGTTCTTGTTTTCGTAACGCTGACGAATCAATGATTTCACAGAATGATGATTGACGCGGCGCGGCCGCGAATGACAGCAAAGCAGAAAATTCGTGACCTGACTGGCACAGTGAACAGAAACAGGTAGATCTGAATAGAATGAGAGAACTGTATAAGGAAGGGAGAAATACATTATGGCATGGTACGATGAAGCGGTTTTTTATCATATTTATCCTTTGGGACTTACCGGCGCGCCGAAGCAGAATGACTACAGTGAGCCTGTGCACCGCATGAAGAAGCTGATCCCATGGATTGATCATATGAAGGAGATCGGATGCAGCGCGCTGTATATCGGACCGCTTTTTGAATCGGCAAGTCATGGATATGATACCACCGATTACCGGAAACTGGACAGCAGACTGGGAGACAACGAGGATCTGAAGGAGTTCGTGTCAAGGTGCCATAAGGCCGGAATCCGGGTTATTTTTGACGGTGTATTCAACCATACTGGAAGAGACTTCTTCGCGTTCCGGGATCTGCAGAAGAATCGTGAGAGCTCTGCATATCGGGACTGGTACTGCAATGTAAATTTCGGCGGGAATAATGAGTACAACGACGGATTTTCGTATGAGAACTGGGGTGGGTACAATCTGCTGGTCAAATTGAACCAGAGAAACCCGGAGGTTCAGAATTACATCTGTGATACGATCCGGTTCTGGGTGAAGGAGTTTAACGTGGACGGCATTCGCCTGGACGCGGCAGATGTGCTGGATTTTGATTTTATGAAGTGTCTGCGCAGAACCGCCAATGAGGTGAAGAAGGACTTCTGGCTGATGGGCGAGGTCATTCATGGTGACTATATCCGGTGGTCAAATCCGGAGATGCTCCACGCTGTTACGAATTACTGTCTGCACAAGGCGCTCTATTCCGGACACAATGAGCACAATTATTTTGAGATTGCGCACACGGTACGAAGACTGTACGAAATGGGCGGCAACCGGCCGGACGGACTCGGTCTCTACAATTTTGTGGACAATCATGATGTGGAGCGGATTTACACAAAGCTGAACAACAAAGCGCATATGTTTCCGGTACATGTCCTGCTCTATACCCTTCCGGGAGTGCCGTCGATCTATTATGGCTCGGAGTTTGGCATCGAGGGACGCAAGGAATGGGGAAGCGACGCGTCGCTTCGTCCTGAGCTGAACCTCGATGATTACAGGGATGCGGTAAGAACAAATCCGATCACGAGAGAAATCGCTGCGCTTGGACGGATCCGGCAGTCGGTGAAGGCACTTTCGTATGGAGCGTATAAGGAACTTCTGCTGACAAACCGGCAGTATGCGTTTGCCAGAGAGTGGAACGGGGAGAATGTGTTGGTCACGGTAAATAATGACGACAATGATTTTACCATGACGATATCTGCCGAGGGCGGGGAACGTTTTATCGGAGGACTTGCCGGAACGTCGGTGACCGCGCAAAACGGGCAACTGACCGTCACAATCAAGGCAAATTCCGGAGAGATCTGGATCCCGGCGGAGGAAGGGGAGAACCCGGATTTCATGAAAACTCCGGCATGTGATGCAGAATCCGAGACTGCGGGTACTCCGGCATGCAAGACAGAATCCGAGACTGCGGATACTCCGGCATGTGAGGTGGAATCCGAAATGAAGGATGGCGCGGCATGCAAGGCGGAATCCGAAATGAAGGATGGCGCGGCATGCGAGGCGGAATCCGAAGTGAAGGATGGCGCGGCATGCGGGGCAGACTCCGAAATGAAGGATACGTTGACAGCGAAGACGGAATCCGAAATGCGGCAGCCTGGAGAGCAGGTTTCGGAGGAAAGCATAGAGGAAAAGACCGGGAGACTACTCAGGGAGGCGGCTGGAAAATCATATGAGGAGATGACGGTCGAGGAACTGCAGGCGGCTATTTTGGCAAAACTTGCGTCGAATGGACCTGTCACAGATCAGATGAAGTGCGATGTGGCGGAGAATATCTGGCATGATTCCCTGGTGAACTGGGTAAAGAGCTTCCGATGAGAACGGAATTCAAAGCCACCGGCTGGTCCGGTGGCTTTGTTGTCAAGTGCGCCTAGCGGCGCACGTTT
>DGTF01000011.1:0-19885 GCA_002394235.1 Eubacterium sp. UBA4343
TGGAACTTTCAAATTCAATTCACGACAGGTAGATTTATACAAAATTTCTAAAGAAAGTTCTTGCATTTTTTTCGACATACTCGTATAATCATCATTGTTGTGACATAAAAGCGATGAAGTATAAGATTGCAGCTTTCCCGGCTGGTAACTTATGCGGAGCAAATGTCTAGTCATGATACAGGCGAAACGTCACTGTACAATCAAAAAGTCCGCCATTGAGCGGAAACGCCGGATGTCAGTTTCAGGACACACCCGGAAATGTGTACAGTCACCACCGCCGTGCTATCAAAAGTACGATAAGGAGGCGACTTTTTTTATGGCAAGTCAAGTAATGAGAATCACCCTGAAAGCGTATGATCATCAGTTGGTTGATGCATCTGCCGCAAAAATCATCGACACTGTGAAGAAAACCGGAGCAGTTGTCAGCGGACCGGTTCCGCTTCCAACCAAGAAGGAAGTAGTAACCATCCTGAGAGCCGTACACAAGTACAAGGACTCCCGTGAGCAGTTTGAGCAGAGAACCCACAAGAGACTGATTGATATCATAACACCGACACAGAAGACGGTTGATGCACTGTCACGTCTTGAAATGCCGGCAGGTGTCTACATCGATATCAAGATGAAGACAAAGTAACACCACGTAACTCTATAATGAGCTTCCCCATACAGGATGCTCCGCTGTAGGCTGACATGAGCTTGAGCAGAAATCAAGCTCCGCTGTAGAAATGAGGTTTATCATGAAGAAAGCTATTTTAGCTACAAAAGTTGGAATGACTCAGATCTTCGATGAGAATGGTCTGTCGATTCCTGTAACTGTTCTTCAGGCAGGCCCCTGTGTTGTCACACAGGTAAAAACCCAGGAGAACGACGGTTACAGTGCCGTACAGGTAGGATTCGGCGATATCCGCGAGAAACTCGTCAATAAGCCGAAAAAGGGTCTGTTCGACAAGACAGAGACTCCGGTAAAGAGATATCTTCAGGAGTTCCGTTTTGACAACGCGGAAGACTACGAAGTAAAGCAGGAAATCAAAGCCGATATCTTCGCCGCGGGAGATCATATTGATGCATCCGCGATCAGCAAAGGTAAAGGATTCCAGGGTGCCATCAGAAGACATGGACAGTCCAGAGGACCCATGGCTCATGGTTCCAAATATCATCGTCATGCAGGTTCCAACGGTTCCTGTTCTGATCCGTCAAAGGTATTCAAGGGAAAACACATGCCCGGACATATGGGACATGTAAAGGTTACCGTTCAGAATCTGGAAGTCGTAAAGGTAGATGCTGAAAACAATCTGCTTCTTATCAAGGGCTCTGTGCCGGGACCGAAGAAGTCTCTCGTAACAATCAAAGAGTCTGTTAAGACAGTTCAGTAATCTCTAACGAGAAAGGAGGAACTTACAGATGGCAAACGTATCTGTTTACAATATGGAAGGCAGCGAAGTGGGAACACTTGAGCTTTCCGATGCCGTATTCGGCGTTGAAATAAAAGAAAATCTTGTTCATCAGGCAGTTGTGCAGTATCTTGCGAACAACCGTCAGGGAACACAGAAGGCGAAGACCCGCTCAGAGGTAAGCGGCGGCGGCGCAAAGCCCTGGAGACAGAAGGGAACCGGCCATGCAAGACAGGGATCCACAAGAGCACCGCAGTGGACGGGCGGCGGAATGGTATTCGCTCCGGTTCCGCGCGACTATTCCTTCAAGATGAACAAGAAGGAAAAGAGAGCGGCTCTTAAGTCCGTTCTTACCGATAAGGTTCAGGAGAACAAGTTCCTGGTTCTGGATGAGCTGAAGTTTGATGCTCCGAAGACCAAGGATATGAAGAAGGTTCTGGATGCTCTCAAGGTTGAGAAGGCACTCATCATTGTCGGAAATGACAGTGATAACGCGGTTATCTCTGCAAGAAACATTGCGGGCGTTGCTACCGCTTCACCTGAGACCATCAACGTATTCGATCTTCTGAAATACAACACCGTAATTGCTACAAAGAGCAGTGTAGCAGCAATTGAGGAGGTGTACGCATAATGGCATCCGTTCAGTACTATGACGTTATCATCCGTCCGGTAATCACCGAGAAGAGCATGAGCCAGATGAGTGACAAGAGATATTCCTTCCTTGTTCATCCGGACGCTACAAAATCTCAGGTTAAAGAAGCTGTTGAGAAAATGTTCGACGGAGTTAAGGTTGCGAAGGTCAACACCGTTAACTACGCGGGCAAGACAAAACGCCGCGGCGCGAATGTCGGCAAGACAGCTGCTACCAAGAAGGCTGTTGTGACACTCACCGAGGACAGCAAGGAAATCGAAATCTTCGAGGGCCTGTAATATACAGTTTATGCGCGGCGACGCGCGATAACAAACATCGAAAGGAGATACTGTAATGGGAATCAAATCTTATAACCCATATACACCTTCCAGAAGACATATGACCGGATCGGATTTCGCGGAGATCACAAAGACCGTCCCGGAGAAATCCCTTACCGTATCACTGAAAAAGACTTCTGGCCGCAACAATCAGGGAAAAATCACCGTAAGACATCACGGCGGTGGGAACAGAAGAAAATACAGAATCATCGATTTCAAGAGATTCAAGGATGATGTTCCAGCAGTTGTAAAAGCGATCGAGTACGATCCGAACCGTACCGCAAACATCGCTCTGATCTGCTATGCAGACGGTGAAAAAGCATATATCCTCGCACCGGAAGGCCTTAAGGTCGGCATGAAGGTCATGAACGGAAGCAATGCTGAAGTTCGTCCCGGAAACTGCCTGCCGCTGAAGGACATCCCGGTTGGTACTATGGTACATAACGTTGAGCTGCACAAAGGCAAAGGCGGACAGCTTGTTCGTTCTGCCGGAGTAGGAGCGCAGCTGATGGCAAAGGAAGGCGGCTATGCCACCCTTCGACTTCCGTCAGGTGAGATGCGTATGGTATCCCTTGAGTGCCGTGCAACAATTGGTATCATCGGAAACGGTGATCACAACCTGGTAAATATCGGTAAAGCCGGAAGATCCCGTCATATGGGCATTCGTCCTCATGTCCGTGGATCTGTCATGAACCCGAACGACCATCCGCACGGTGGTGGTGAAGGTAAGGCTCCGGTCGGACGTCCGGGTCCCTGCACACCTTGGGGTAAGCCTGCTATGGGTCTTAAGACCAGAAAGAAAAACAAAGCATCTAACAAACTGATCGTTCGCAGAAGAAACGGTAAGACGTTATAATTTAAGGAGGATAAACGATGGCTCGTTCATTAAAAAAAGGCCCGTTTGCTGATGAGAGCTTACTGAAAGCCGTTAATAAGGCTGTCGAGTCCGGCGACAAAACAGTCATTAAAACATGGTCTCGTCGCTCTACAATATTCCCTAACTTCGTTGGACTTACAATTGCGGTTCACGACGGAAGAAAGCATGTTCCGGTATATATCACCGAGGATATGGTAGGCCACAAGCTCGGAGAGTTCGTAGCAACCAGAACCTACAGAGGACATGAGAAGACCGAGAAGAGAACCGGCGCGTAATTGTAGATCGAAAGGAGGTTATTTGAAATGGCAAAGGGACATAGAAGCCAGATTAAACGTGAAAGAAATGAAAATAAAGAAACCAGACCGTCCGCAAAGCTTTCTTACGCAAGAATGTCTGTTCAGAAGGCCTGCTTCGTACTGGACGCAATCCGCGGCAAGGATGTCGAGACCGCTCTTGGCATTTTGACTTACAGCCCGAGATATGCTTCCTCTGTTATCAAGAAACTGCTGGAATCCGCTGTCGCAAACGCAGAGAACAACAACGGTCTTTCCAGAACAAATCTTTATGTAGCTGAGTGCTATGCAAACAAGGCACCGACGATGAAGAGAATTCAGCCAAGAGCACAGGGACGTGCGTACAGAATTGAAAAACGTACAAGCCATATCTCTGTTATCCTTGATGAGCGATAAGAGGAGGAAAGCATGGGACAGAAAGTAAATCCAAACGGATTAAGAGTCGGAATTATTAGAGACTGGAATTCCAAGTGGTATGCAGAAGCTGATTTTGCAGACAACCTGGCAGAGGATTACAAGATCCGCACATACCTGAAGAAGAGACTGTACACCTCCGGTGTGTCCAAGATCGAGATTGAAAGAGCATCTGACCGCGTTAAAATCACCGTTTACACTTCCAAGCCTGGTGTGGTAATCGGAAAAGGCGGCGCTGAGATCGAGAAAGTTAAGAAAGAGCTCAAGCAGTTCACAGACAAGAAACTTGTCGTTGATATCAAAGAGGTAAAGAGACCGGACCGCGACGCTCAGCTCGTTGCTGAGAACATCGCTCTTCAGCTTGAGAACCGTATGTCCTACAGACGCGCAATGAAATCCGCTATGCAGAGAACAATGCGCGCAGGAGCAAAGGGAATCAAAACCAGCATCTCCGGACGTATCGGCGGCGCTGATATCGCCCGCAGAGAGTTCTACAGTGATGGAACGATCCCGCTTCAGACCCTTCGCGCAGACATTGATTACGGTTTTGCTGAGGCAGATACCACATACGGAAAAGTCGGCGTAAAAGCATGGATCTACAACGGTGAAGTACTTCCAACCAAGAATCATAAGGAAGGGAGCGATAAATAATTATGTTAATGCCAAAGAGAGTAAAACATAGAAAGCAGTTCCGTGGTTCTATGAAAGGCAAAGCCCTGAGAGGCAATGCCGTAACACAGGGTGAGTATGGACTTGTTGCTACCGAGCCCTGCTGGATTAAGTCAAACCAGATTGAGGCTGCCCGTGTAGCTATGACCAGATACGTAAAACGTGGCGGTAAGGTTTGGATCAAGGTATTCCCGGATAAGCCAGTCACAGCAAAACCTGCTGAAACCCGAATGGGATCCGGAAAAGGTTCTGTAGAGTACTGGGTAGCTGTTGTTAAGCCGGGTCGCGTTATCTTCGAGATTGCTGGTGTTCCGGAAGAAGCTGCTCGTGAGGCGCTTCGTCTTGCTATGCATAAATTACCTTGCACCTGCAAGATTGTTGCCCGTGAGAAAGTAGAAGGCGGTGAAACAAGTGAAGAGTAAAAAGTACGTAGAAGATTTAAGAACAAAATCCGCAGCCGAGCTGAATGACGAGCTTGTTGCAGCGAAGAAAGAGCTTTTCAACCTGAGATTCCAGAATGCTACAAATCAGCTCGATAATACCGCACGTATTACCGAAGTTCGCAGAAACATTGCCAGAATTTCAACTATCATCGCGCAGAATGCGAAGTCCGCTGACTGATTTTTTTAGGTCAGAAATTCGTAACGATTGAAAGGAGACAGATCGTGGAAGAACGTAATTTAAGAAAAACACGTGTCGGCAAGGTTGTCAGCGATAAGATGGACAAGACCATCACAGTTGCAATCGAGGATCACGTTGAGCATCCGCTTTACCACAAGATTGTAAAAAAGACATACAAGCTGAAAGCACACGATGAGAATAACGAGTGCAAAATCGGCGATACCGTGCGTGTAATGGAGACCAGACCGCTGTCCAAGGACAAGAGATGGAGACTGGTTGAAATTATTGAGAGAGCGAAATAATCAGGATTGCTAAAGGAGGTTTACCAGAATGGTTCAGCAGGAAACCAGATTAAGAGTTGCTGATAATACCGGTGCCAAAGAGATCCTTTGCATCCGTGTTATGGGCGGTTCTACCAGAAGATATGCAAATATTGGTGATATCATTGTTGCTTCGGTCAAAGATGCAACACCAGGCGGCGTTGTTAAGAAGGGTGATGTAGTGAAGGCTGTTGTTGTACGTACCGTAAAGGGCGTACACCGCAAGGATGGTTCCTACATCAAGTTCGATGAGAACGCAGCAGTAATTATCAAGGATGACAAAACTCCAACAGGTACACGTATTTTCGGACCGGTTGCCAGAGAGCTTCGTGATAAACAGTTTATGAAGATTGTTTCCTTAGCTCCGGAAGTATTATAAGGAGGACGTCGATGTCAGTTAAGATTAGAAAAGGCGATACCGTCCGTGTAATCGCCGGAAAAGATAAAGACAAAGAAGGAAAAGTTCTCTCTGTTGACGCAAAGAATCATCGCGTGCTTGTTGAAGGCATCAACATGATCACAAAGAGCGTAAAACCGAATGCTGCAAACCAGCAGGGCGGCATCATCAACAAAGAGGCTCCGATCGATATTTCCAATGTTGCTTACCTGAAAGACGGCAAGACAACACGTATCGGATATAAGTTCGATGGAGACAAGAAAGTACGCGTAGCCAAGAAGACCGGCGAAGTGATTGATTGAGGAGAGGAGGCATAAAACATGAGCAGATATAAAGAGTTATACAGTAATACGATTGTTGATGCCATGACAAAGAAGTTCGGTTACAAGAACGTCATGGAAGTGCCGAAGCTCGCCAAAATCGTCATCAACATGGGTGTCGGTGAGGCCAAGGAGAACGCTAAGCTCCTTGACTCTGCCGTATCCGATCTGGAGAAGATTTCCGGCCAGAAACCCGTTGTTACAAAAGCGAAAAAATCCGTTGCAAACTTCAAGATCCGTGAGGGAATGCCGATCGGATGCAAGGTTACTCTTCGCGGAGAGCGTATGTATGAGTTCGCTGATCGTCTGATCAACCTCTCACTTCCCCGTGTACGTGACTTCCGCGGCGTAAATCCGAATGCCTTTGACGGCAGAGGAAACTACGCTCTGGGAATCAAAGAGCAGCTGATCTTCCCCGAAATCGATTATGACAAGATCGACAAGGTAAGAGGAATGGACATCATCTTTGTTACTACCGCAAAGACAGATGAAGAAGCACGTGAGTTACTGGCACAGTTTGGCATGCCATTCGCAAAGTAATTGAGGAGGAATCGAATTCATGGCTAAAAAGTCAATGAAAATCAAGCAGGCACGGAAACCGAAATTCTCCACAAGAGCATACACACGCTGCAGAATCTGCGGACGTCCGCACTCTGTATTAAGAAAATACGGTATCTGCCGTATCTGTTTCCGTGAGTTAGCATATAAGGGAGAGATCCCGGGCGTAAAGAAAGCAAGCTGGTAAAGAAAGGAGGAAATGTAAAATGTCAATAAGCGATCCGATTGCAGATATGCTTACGAGAATTCGTAATGCAAACGCAGCAAAACATGATACTGTTGATGTTCCTGCATCTAAAATGAAGATTTCCATCGCTGATATTCTTGTTAACGAAGGATATATCGAGAAATATGATCTTGTTGACGAGGGTGCGTTCAAAAACATCCACATTACACTGAAATACGGTGCTGATAGAAACGAGAAGATCATCACTGGTATGAAGAGAATCTCCAAACCAGGTCTTCGTGTTTACGTCAATAAGGATGAGCTTCCAAAAGTTCTCGGCGGACTGGGTATTGCAATCCTTTCCACCAACCAGGGAGTAATCACCGACAAGGAAGCCAGAAAGCTTAAGGTCGGCGGTGAGGTTCTTGCATTCGTATGGTAATGCAGGACGCGGCATTCTGCCGCATCAAATTATGTTTGTAAGCAGGTTATACACACCTTTTACGAAATGTAACTGAAAACAGGGGGCTCGCACAGAGCTTCCCGAAAATCTAAGTTAATGGAGGAAATTGGCAATGTCACGTATTGGTAGAATGCCAGTGCCGGTACCTGCAGGGGTAACGGTAAATGTCGGAGAGGGCAATGTAGTTACAGTCAAGGGCGCTAAGGGTGAGCTTGTAAGAACTATGGCACCGATTCTGACAATTGAAGTAAAAGATGATGCAGTTGTAGTAACAAGACCTAACGATGAGAAATCAACAAAGGCTCTTCACGGACTGACCCGTTCCCTGATTCACAATATGGTAGTCGGAGTCAGCGAGGGATTTGAGAAGAAGCTTGAGATCAACGGTGTTGGTTATCGTGCTGCAAAACAGGGTAAGAAACTGGTTCTGAACCTGGGTTACTCTCACCCGGTAGAGATGGAAGACCCGGATGGTATTGAGACTGTTGTTGACGGCAACAATATCACCGTTAAGGGTATCTCCAAAGAGAAAGTCGGACAGTACGCTGCTGAGATCAGAGGCAAGAGAGCACCTGAACCTTACAAGGGCAAGGGAATCAAATATGCGGATGAAGTAATCAGACGTAAAGTCGGCAAGACCGGTAAGAAATAATTAAAGGAGAGTGTGATTATGATTAGTAAAGTATCCAGAGCACAGGTTCGCCAGAAAAAACATAGAAGATTGCGCAATCACATCGCAGGAACCTCCGAGAGACCGCGTCTTTCTGTCTTCCGCAGCAATGAGAACATGTATGCACAGATCATTGACGATAGTCAGGGCAAAACTCTTGTATCCGCTTCTACACTTCAGAAGGATGTCAAGAGCGAGCTTGAGAAGACAAATGATGTAGCTGCAGCAAAATATCTCGGTACAGTGATCGGCAAGAAGGCAATCGAAGCCGGCATCACCGAGGTAGTATTTGATCGTGGCGGTTATATTTATCACGGTAAAGTACAGGCCCTTGCTGACGGTGCAAGAGAAGCAGGACTGAAATTCTAAGGAAGGAGAAGAACACAGAATATGAGACACGTAATCATTGATCCCAGCCAGCTCGAGCTGGAAGATAATGTAGTATCCATCAAGAGAGTCTCCAAGACTGTAAAAGGTGGTCGTAACTCCCGCTTTACCGCACTTGTTATCGTAGGCGATCGCAATGGTCATGTAGGTGCAGGCCTGGGAAAAGCAGTTGAGATTCCTGAGGCAATCCGCAAGGGAAGAGAGGACGCTGTAAAGCATCTGATCTCTGTCGCAAGAGATGAGAACAACAGTATCACTCATGACTTTATCGGAAATTACGGAAGCGCTTCCGTTCTTCTGAAGAGAGCTCCCGAAGGTACCGGTATCATCGCAGGCGGCACAGCCCGTGCTGTCGTTGAGCTTGCCGGAATTCAGAACATCCGTACCAAATGTCTTGGTTCCAACAACAAGCAGAACGTAGTTCTTGCTACGCTTGAGGGACTGAAGGCTCTGAAGACTCCTGAAGAAGTTGCAAGACTCCGCGGAAAATCTGTTGATGAGATTCAGGCATAAGGAGGACAGTTAAGATGGCGGATAAGAAAATCAAAGTTACACTGGTTCGCTCTACAATCGGTTGTGTTCCGAAACACAGAAAGATCGTAGAGGGAATCGGACTCAGAAAATTAAACCACTCAGTAGAGCTGCCTGACAACGAGTCCACTCGCGGCATCATTCGTCAGGTCGGCTATCTGCTCAAGGTTGAAGAGTAATTGGAAGGAGGTACCAAATGGACTTATCAAATTTAAGCCCTGCTGAGGGCTCCAGACAGAGCGACAACTTCCGCAGAGGCCGTGGACATGGTTCAGGAAATGGTAAAACTGCCGGTAAGGGACACAAGGGACAGAAGGCTCGTTCCGGAGCACCGAGACCGGGTTTTGAAGGCGGTCAGATGCCTTTATACAGACGTCTCCCGAAGAGAGGCTTCACCTGCAGAAACAGCAAGGATATCGTTGCCGTTAATGTAGATGTTCTCAACAGATTCGAAGACGGTTCAGAAGTGACAATCTCCTCACTCGTTGAGAGCGGTATTGTCTCCAATCCGCGCGATGGTGTTAAGATCCTTGGAAACGGCGAGCTGACAAAGAAGCTCAATGTCAAGGTGACTGCAGCCAGCGCAAGTGCAAAAGAGAAAATCGAAGCAGCCGGTGGAACAATTGAGGTGATCTGATGTTAAAGACATTGCGTGATGCATTCCGAATCAAGGAAATACGGCGGAGACTTTTTTATGTGTTTCTCATGCTTGTCATCATACGATTGGCTTCTCAGGTTCCGGTTCCCGGTGTGGACACCAAGTTTTTTGCAAACTATTTCAGCAGCAACTCGACGGATGCGTTCAACTTTCTGAACGCATTCACGGGTGGTGGATTTACCAATTTTTCCATCCTCGCATTAAGTATTACGCCTTACATCACTGCTTCAATTATTGTACAGCTCCTGACCATCGCGTTTCCCGCGCTGGAGGAGATGACAAGAGACGGCGAAGAAGGCAGGAAAAAGCTTGACCGCATTACCAGATACCTTACCGTGGCTCTTTCCTTATTTGAATCTGTCGCAATGTGTATCGGATTCGGCAATGAGCTGATTCTCGATCTTAATGCCGTAAACGTCATTGTCGTCGTTGCCAGCCTTACGGCAGGTTCCTGTTTCCTGATGTGGATCGGTGAACAAATCAATGACAAGGGCGTTGGAAACGGTATCTCCATCGTACTTCTGATCAACATTCTGTCCCGTGTTCCTCAGGATATGATCACTCTTTACGATAACTTCGTAAAGGGCAAGACCATCGCGAAGGCAGCGGTAGCCTGGGTGGTAATCGCTGTTATTATCCTCGCGATTGTTGTTCTTACACTGATCCTGAACGGAGCAGAAAGGAGAATACCGGTACAGTATTCTCAAAAAATGGTCGGTCGGCGTCTTATTGGCGGTCAGTCTTCCAGTATTCCCCTGAAAGTGAATACCGGTGGTGTAATTCCGATTATCTTTGCATCATCCATCATGTCTTTCCCGGGAATCATCGTTGCCTTTACCGGAAAATCCCCTGCAGGCTGGGGCGGCAAGATTATCAAGATGCTCAGTTCAAGCAACTGGTTTGATACTTCAGACTGGTTCTCTACACTTGGTCTTGTACTCTATGTCCTGCTTGTTATCTTCTTTGCCTACTTCTATACTTCAATCACCTTCAATCCGATTGAGGTCGCAGACAACATGAAGAAGCAGGGCGGTTTCATCCCGGGGATCCGTCCTGGAAAGGCTACCGAAGACTATCTGAATTCCGTTCTGAAATATGTAATCTTCATCGGCGCTGTCGGACTGATCATCGTTTGTGTGATTCCCTACATATTCAATGGCCTGTTTAACGCAGATGTATCTTTCGGCGGAACTTCTCTGATTATCATCGTATCCGTCATTCTTGAGACACTGACACAGGTGGAATCTATGATGCTTGTTCGCAATTACAAGGGATTCCTTTCAGAATAATGAAATCATAAAACAGTTTCGGAGGAGCTGCAGATATCTGCGGCTCCTTTTGCTGTCTTGACGCACTCTCGCAAAATGTATACAATAAAATAATACTGGTTGATCTGCGCTGATTTATTGCGCGGAAAGATAAAGTTCAGATATTACCATCATATCCGGGAGGTACAAGTAATGAAAATCATCATGTTGGGCGCACCAGGCGCGGGCAAAGGAACACAGGCCAAGAAAATCGCCGCAAAATATGGAATTCCGCATATTTCCACGGGAGATATTTTCCGTGCGAACATCAAAGAGGGAACAGAGCTGGGCAGAAAAGCAAAGGAGTATATGGATCAGGGACTTCTGGTACCGGATGAACTCACCTGCGATCTTGTTGTGGACAGAATCTCACAGCCGGATGCTTCCAACGGATATGTGCTGGATGGCTTTCCGAGAACAATCCCTCAGGCGGAAGCTCTTACGAGAGCGCTGGAAGCCCGCGGTGAGAAGATCGATTACGCAATTGATGTGACCGTTCCGGATGAAAACATCGTCAGCCGTATGTCAGGGAGACGTGCCTGCCTGAAATGCGGAGCCACTTATCATCTTGTCTATAATCCGCCGAAGAAGGAGGGCATCTGTGATATCTGCGGTGCAGAGCTTGTTCTTCGTGACGACGACAAGCCGGAGACCGTTCAGAAACGTCTGAATGTCTATCATGCACAGACACAGCCTCTGATTGATTACTATTCTAAAGCCGGCGTTCTGTTCTCTGTAGACGGCACACAGGATATTGATAAAGTTTTTGCAGATATAGTTGCAAAATTGGGCTGATTCTGTATAATAAAGCAGTTGAGGCGGATTATGTCAGTAACAATTAAAAATTCAATTGAAATTAAGGCAATGCGCAAGTCAAACCGGCTTTTGCAGGATGTCTTCGCGGGTCTGCGGGAGATGATCCGGCCAGGTGTATCTACATGGGAGATCAACGAGGCAGGCGAGAAGCTGATCCGGGATCTGGGCGGCGTTCCAAACTTTCTGAATTATTCCGGTTATCCGGCATCTGTCTGCACCTCAATCAATGAGGAGGTTGTTCACGGGATACCCAGCAGAGAACGAATCCTCAGGGAGGGAGATATTATCAGTCTTGATGCCGGTTTGATCTACGACGGATACCACTCCGATGCCGCCAGAACCTATGCGGTCGGAAAAATCAGCAAAGAAGCCCATGATCTGATAGATGTCACTAGACAGTCCTTTTTCGAGGGAATCCGATACGCAAGAGCAGGCCTGCACCTGAATGATATCTGTACTGCCATAGGATCCTTTGCCGAGAGCAGGGGATATGGAGTCATCCGGGATCTCTGCGGCCATGGAATTGGCAGAGAGATGCATGAAGATCCTCAGATTCCAAACTTTGCCCAGAAGTCACGTGGAATTCGTCTTCAGCCAGGCATGACCCTCGCGATCGAGCCGATGATTTCCACCGGGTCCTATGAAGTCGACTGGCTCGACGACGGGTGGACCGTTGTGACAAAGGACAGGTCACTTGCAGCTCACTACGAGAACACGATACTCATTACGGAGGGAGAGCCCGAGATTCTGACTCTGTCGCCGAATGAATAAGGGGCAATCCATGAAACAGCTGAAGGAAGGAATGTATGCCAGAAGCCTTGCAGGACACGACAAGGGGAAGCTCTACATCGTAGCAGAAGTATCAGGTGACGACATCTGGCTGGCGGACGGAGCGTGCAGAAATCTGGCTCATCCGAAAAAGAAGAAACGGATGCACATCCAGCCATGTTTTCAAACTGCGCCGTCTCTGGAATCCATGATCCTGAGACATCAGACCCCGAACGACACAGATATCAGATATGCACTAAAATGCAAGGAGGAACTTTAATGTCAAAAGCAGATGTAATTGAAGTAGAAGGCGTCGTGCTCGAAAAACTTCCGAACGCGATGTTCCGTGTCGAACTTGAGAATAAGCACGTAGTACTTGCTCATATCAGCGGCAAGCTGCGGATGAACTTTATCCGTATCCTGCCCGGTGACAAGGTGACACTGGAGCTTTCCCCTTATGATCTTGACAAGGGCAGAATTATCTGGAGAGATAAATAACTATCCTTGCGGGGCTTTTCTGACGCAGCAGTCCGAAAGGGTGCTGCGTCAGAAAAGCCCCGATTTCCGTTCATGAATACCTTCAGTGATTTTTCACTTCAAAAATGTCTTCCTGTCTATTGACATTTCATACGAAAAAATCCTTAGAATTTCAGTAATTTTCTCTTGCATAAATCTGACCCCAATGATACAATGCTATACGTATCTTTTTGTGCCGTTATAAGGACTAACCCACCGTACAGCGGCTAAAAAGATGCAGGCAATATCAATTATGCTTTCATCAAAGGAAAGGAGGATACTCATGAAGGTAAGATCTTCTGTAAAACCGATCTGCGAGAAATGCAAGGTTATCAAGAGAAAAGGCAGTATTCGTATCATTTGTGAGAATCCAAAGCATAAACAGAGACAGGGTTGATTCCCTTTAATCAATCTGACCTTCTGCTTATGCGGAACTGATATTATAAAGTGAGACCTGACTGGCTGCGTCAGGATACCTCCGGCGGACATCACCGGAACAGGGTATTTGCTCCGGGACTGATCCCTTATAATATCGCTTAAAACCTTACCGGCGCCGTCGTGACCGGGAAGGGAAAGGCTGCCGACGTCTGGGCAGCTGGATGTATCATACCGACATCCCATTTAAGATGGTATTAACCAGACCAGCTGAATTTCAGCAACTCATGACTGGTCAGAATCAAAGGAGGAAAACGCACATGGCTCGTATAGCTGGTGTAGATTTACCAAGAGACAAACGTGTAGAGATAGGTCTTACCTATATCTATGGAATTGGAAGAACAACTTCCAATCGTATCCTTGCGCAGGCTGGAGTTAATCCGGATACACGTGTAAGAGATCTGACAGATGAAGAAGTCAAGAACCTTGCCGCCGCAATCGAGGAGCTTCAGGTTACCGTTGAAGGTGATCTGAGACGTCAGACGGCTATGGACATCAAACGTCTTCAGGAGATCGGCTGCTACCGTGGAAAACGTCACAGACAGGGACTTCCTGTTCGCGGACAGAAGACAAAGACCAATGCAAGAACACGCAAGGGTCCGAGAAGAACAGTTGCCAACAAGAAGAAGTAATTGTTGCTGACAGTTCCGAAAGAACATTTTGACAATCAGAAGATAAAGCGATTAATTTGAAAAAGGTAGGTTAGTTTTTATTATGCCAAAAGCAGTAAAGAAAGCGACAAAGCGTCGCGTTAAGAAAAACGTTGAACGTGGACAGGCTCATATTCAGGCATCTTTCAACAACACAATCGTTACGCTGACAGATACTGCAGGTAACGCACTGTCTTGGGCAAGTGCCGGCGGGCTTGGCTTTAAAGGTTCAAGGAAATCTACTCCATATGCGGCACAGATGGCTGCAGAGACTGCCACAAAGGCAGCTCTCATTCATGGATTAAAGAGTGTTGACGTATTCGTAAAGGGACCCGGTTCAGGCCGTGAGGCAGCAATCCGCGCACTGGCTGCTGCAGGACTTGAAGTTACAAGCATCTGCGATGTTACCCCGGTACCGCACAACGGATGCCGTCCGCCGAAACGTAGAAGAGTCTGATTGACAACAGGAGGTCATATATAAATGGCAGTAGATAGAACACCGGTCCTGAAGAGATGCAGATCCCTTGGACTTGATCCGACATATCTTGGAATTGATAAGAAATCCAATCGTCAGCTGAGAAATAACCGCCGCAAGATTTCCGAGTACGGCGCGCAGCTGCGCGAAAAGCAGAAAGCAAAATTCATTTACGGAGTGCTTGAGAAGCCCTTCCGTAATTACTATGCAAAGGCTGACCGCATGAAAGGTCAGACTGGTGAGAACCTCATGGCTCTGCTTGAGCTTCGTCTTGACAATGTTCTTTTCCGCCTTGCATTCGCAAGAACCAGAAAAGAGGCAAGACAGATGGTAGATCACAAGTTCGTAACCGTTAACGGCAAGGTAGTAAACATCCCTTCTTATGAAGTAAAGCCGGGCGACGTTATCGAAATCAAGGAAAGCAAGAAATCCACCCAGCGGATGAAAGATATCGCTGACGCAACATCCGGACGCGTTGTTCCGTCCTGGCTGACTGTAAATGCAGAGGCTCTGCAGGGCACAGTCGCTCAGGTTCCGGCACGTGATCTGATCGATGTTCCGGTTAACGAGATGCAGATCGTCGAGCTGTACTCCAAATAATCCCTGATATTCACGGAGCACACATGCACTTGATGAATACAGAGTTATTTGCAGGAAATCGGACGACCGTGTATAAGAAGGAGGGACTTGAAGGTGTTTGATTTTAACAAACCCAAAATTGAAATTAGCGAGATTTCAGAAGATAAGAAATTCGGCAGATTTGTCGTTGAACCTCTGGAGCGCGGATACGGCACGACCCTTGGAAACTCTCTTCGCAGAATCATGCTTTCGTCCCTGCCGGGAGCTGCTGTCAGCCAGGTAAAGATCGAGGGTGTACTGCATGAGTTTAGTTCCATTCCGGGTGTAAAAGAGGATGTAACTGAAATCATCATGAACCTTAAGAGCCTTTCCATCAAGAATAACAGCAGTTCCGACGAGCCGAAGGTCGCATACATCGAGTATGAGGGCGAAGGCGTTGTGCGCGCTTCTGATATTCAGGTTGACCAGGATATTGAGATCATGAACCCGGATCAGGTGATTGCGCATCTCAATGGCGGCGCTGACTGCAAGCTCTACATGGAGCTCACAATCACAAACGGCCGCGGATATGTAGGTGCTGACAAGGGCAAGACCGATGATATGCCGATCGGAGTAATTGCGGTTGACGCGATTTACACACCGGTTGAACGTGTCAACATGACGGTTGAAAATACCCGTGTCGGGCAGGTGACCGATTATGACAAGCTGACACTGGATGTCTACACGGACGGAACGCTCGGTCCGGATGAGGCTGTCAGTCTTGCCGCAAAGGTTCTCAGTGAGCATCTGAAGCTTTTCATTGACCTCTCTGAGAATGCAAAGACGGCAGAAGTCATGATTGAAAAAGAGAGCAACGAGAAAGAGAAAGTCCTTGAGATGAACATCGACGAGCTTGAGCTTTCCGTTCGTTCCTATAATTGTCTGAAGCGTGCAGGTATCAATACCGTAGAGGAGCTCTGCAGCAAGACTTCCGAGGATATGATGAAGGTCCGGAATCTCGGACGCAAATCCCTTGAGGAAGTTCTCGCGAAGCTGAATGAGCTCGGACTGTCCCTTGCCCCGAGTGAAGAACAGTAAATATCAATTTTTTAGTTTTACAGATATACAGTTAACCCGTAAGACCGGAAGCGCAGGGTGAACGTGTTCTATTTGTAGATTAAGGCGGGTGCTCAATAAGTCCAAAGAAGCATGAGCATCCGTTCCACAAATAACGGAGGAATTACAGAAATGGCTAAATACAGAAAGCTTGGCAGAACATCTTCTCAGAGAAAGGCTCTTCTCAGAAATCAGGTTACAAACCTGCTTTATCACGGAAAAATCCGCACAACTGAGACCAAGGCCGGTGAGATCCGCAAGATCGCAGAGAACCTGATCGCACTTGCAGTTCGTGAGAAGGACAATTTTGAGACAGTTACTGTCACTGCAAAGGTTCCGCAGAAGGATGCCGATGGCAAGCGTGTGAAGAAGGTAGAAAACGGCAAGAAGGTTACCGTTTATACTGAGGTTCAGAAAGAGCTCAAGAAGGATCTTCCTTCCAGACTCCATGCACGCCGTCAGATGAACAAGGTTTTCTATCCGGTTACTGAGGTTCCGGCCGAGGCGAAGGGCAGAAAAGCCAACACAAAGACTGTTGACATGGCAGCAAAAATGTTCGACGAAATCGCTCCGAAGTATGCAGACCGCAATGGTGGCTACACCAGAATCATCAAGATCGGTCAGCGTAAGGGCGACGGAGCAATGGAAGTTTTGATCGAGCTTGTATAATACGCTGCATTTGAGCAGCTGGTTTCGACCGCATTCATTTATGAATGCGGTCTTTTTATAGTTTTTTAATTTTTCCCTGTTTATGACTGATTGAAACAGAAATCCTCTTGATGTAAAATACCTATTATCGTTATTCATAGTGGTATATCTCCCGGATAATTACACCTTTTTGTTTCATTCTGATCATTGGCAGCTGTCAGTTTAGCCTGCTTATTACAGCCAGCATCCTGTTTCAATTCCGCTGCTTATGGATCTGCTCTCTATTGGCACTAATACCTGCTGTTATCATTTATCAAGAATATTTAAGGACTATTTATGGGTAAAAAACTCCTGTTCGTTTACAATATGCATTCCGGCAAAGGAATGATCAAGGACCGGCTCGCGGACATCATCGATATTTTTACGCAGGGCGGATATGATGTGATTGCTCACCCCACGCAGGCGGTGGGGGACGCCACGCGCTTTGTAAAGGATTATGCCGCAATGAGTGACTGTGTGGTCTGCAGTGGTGGAGACGGAACGCTTGACGAGGTGGTAGACGGTGTAATGGACACCATTCCCGAACTCCCCGTGGGATATATCCCGGCCGGCAGCACAAATGACTTTGCCAACAGCCTTGCCATTCCGCGTGACATGCTCCAGGCCGCCCGCGACATTGTTCTCGGCGACTTGTATCAATGCGACGTCGGGGCCTTCAACGACAAGTTCTTCACTTATGTCGCGGCTTTCGGCATGTTTACAAATGTATCCTACGAGACCGATCAGACGCTGAAGAACAATCTCGGCCACCTCGCATATCTTCTGCAGGCAGGGAAGGAGGTTTTCCGCATTCCCAGCTATCACCTGGTCATTCAGGCAGATGGACGCCGGATCGAGGGCAACTACACCTACGGAATGATCACAAACACACGTGTCGTCGGTGGCATGCGGAATCTGACCGGCACATCGGTCGACATGAATGACGGCCTCTTCGAGGTGACACTTGTGCGCACACCGACAAACCCCATCGAGGTCAATGAGATCGTCCAGAACCTTCTGAATATCAATGAGAACAGCTCGCCCCTTGTGGACAAGCTGAAGGCACACCGGATTGTGATTGATTCATCCGAGGAGATCGCGTGGACACTGGACGGTGAATACGGAGACGCTCATAACCATGTCAACATTGAAAACTGCTATAAAAAGCTAAACCTGTTCCTGAACCGCAGAAACAAGAGCTATCCGGACCAGAACAATTCGGTGGAGAAGCATTGAACCGCAAAACTGTCGCCATTTTTTGACATATAATTCACAAGCTATTGCAATAGCCAAACTATTTAGTATATAATGGGTGCGTCAGAAGATCAGTTTCCGCCGGTAATACGAATCTCATACAGAATCAGAGTCTGCACGGCGGTACTTCTTCTATCAAAACGGTACACGGTAACAATGTACGCAGTAATCCTAAGGAGGATAAGATATGTTAGTTAACGCAGCTGAGATGCTTAAAAAGGCACAGGCCGGTCACTACGCAGTAGGCCAGTTCAATATCAACAATCTGGAATGGACAAAGTCAATCCTCGAGACAGCGCAGAAGCTGAACTCCCCGGTTATTCTCGGTGTCTCCATGGGAGCCGGAAAGTACATGACAGGCTATAAGACAGTTGCAGCTATGGTTAAGGCAATGGATGAATCTCTCGGAATTACGGTTCCGGTTGCACTTCATCTGGATCACGGTGACTATGATGCCTGCTATGCCTGCATCAAGGCCGGATTTACTTCTATCATGTTTGATGGTTCTCACCTTCCGTTTGAGGAGAACTTCGCGAAGACAACCGAGCTGGTATCTGTATCTCATAAGCTCGGACTTTCCATTGAGGCTGAGGTCGGAGCAATCGGCGGAGAGGAAGATGGTGTCGTAGGTATGGGCGAATGCGCAGATCCTGAAGAGTGCAAGAAAATCGCGGATCTCGGCGTAGACTTCCTGGCTGCAGGCATCGGCAACATCCACGGCGTATATCCCGCAAACTGGCCGGGACTTTCCTTCGACACTCTGGCAGCGATCAAGGCCAAGACCGGTGATATGCCGCTTGTACTTCACGGAGGCACAGGTATTCCGGATGACCAGATCACAAAGGCAATCTCTCTTGGTGTTTCCAAGATCAATGTAAATACCGAGTGCCAGATTGTATTCGCGGAAGCAACCCGCAAATACATTGAGGCCGGCAAGGATCAGCAGGGTAAGGGATTCGATCCCAGAAAGCTCCTGAAGCCCGGCGCTGAAGCAATCTGCGCAAAGGTAGAAGAGAAGATCAGACTCTTCGGTTCCGTAGACAAAGCATGAAAAATGGGATAAAGGCACGCTGTGCGGGTTTTTATCTCTCTATCGCGATGTCTGACTCACCCGGCCGCTTTACGGTGGGATGCGGTTCAGATTTCGCGTATATACAAAGACTGCCGCACTAGCCGCATTAGTGCGGCAGTCTTTTTGCAGTCATTGTTTCTGTAACTGCCCATGCTGCAGCTGACAGAAAAAATTCCCAGACAAGCAGGAGGAAATCATGACAGACGATTATAATCCCTATGTAAATCCGGCCGACATCTTCGGCGAACTCGTATTCAATGATGAAACCATGCAGGAGCGTCTGCCGAAGAAGGTTTACGCAAAACTGAAGAAAATCATCAATGAGGGTGGCGATCTGGATCTGGATACCGCAGATGTCATCGCACACGAAATGAAAGAGTGGGCGATCGAGAAGGGCGCTACACACTACACCCACTGGTTCCAGCCCCTGAACGGACTCACTGCCGAAAAACATGATTCTTTTATCACTTCGCCGCTTCCCTCCGGAAAAACCCTGATGAGCTTCTCCGGAAAGGAGCTGATCAAGG
>DGTF01000011.1:19951-51662 GCA_002394235.1 Eubacterium sp. UBA4343
ATGCTTCCTCCTTCCCTTCCGGAGGACTGCGCGCGACCTTCGAGGCAAGGGGATATACGGCGTGGGACTGCACCTCTCCGGCCTTTATCCGTCAGGATGCAGGTGGAGCCACTCTTTGCATTCCGACCGCATTCTGTTCTTATACAGGAGAAGCTCTGGATCAGAAGACGCCGCTGCTTCGATCCATGGAAGTGATCAATCGGGAATCGCTCCGTCTGCTGAAACTGTTCGGCAATACGACCTCCAAAAAGGTGACTCCTTCCATCGGCGCAGAGCAGGAGTATTTCATTGTCGATGAGAAAAAATATCTGCAGAGAAAAGATCTGATCTATACCGGCCGCACTCTGTTCGGAACCATGCCTGCGAAGGGGCAGGAGATGGATGATCATTATTNNGCCGCTGCTGCGCTCCATGGAGGCGATCAACCGTCAGGCCATGCGTCTGATCCGTCTGTTTGGCAATACCACTTCCCAGAAGGTTACACCGAATGTCGGTGCCGAGCAGGAGTATTTCCTGATCGATGCTGAGAAATTTGCCATGCGCAAGGACCTGGTCTATACCGGCCGGACCCTTTTTGGAACTATGCCCTCCAAAGGGCAGGAGATGGATGATCATTATTTCGGAATCATTCAGCCCCGAATCGCTTCTTTCATGAAGGACGTCGATATTGAACTCTGGAAAATGGGCGTGACAGCAAAAACAGAACATAATGAGGTAGCGCCGGGACAGCATGAACTTGCCGTCATTTATTCCGAGGCTAACGTAGCGACGGACGACAACCACCTTGTGATGCAGACGTTGAAACGGGTTGCCAGAAAACATGGTCTGAAATGTCTTCTGCACGAGAAGCCTTTTGAGGGAGTCAACGGATCCGGAAAGCACGACAACTGGTCTCTGACCACCGATGACGGAATCAACCTGCTGGATCCGGGCAAAACCCCTCATGAAAACATCCAGTTTCTGTTGATTCTTTCCTGTATCGTAAAGGCTGTAGATGAACATGCAGGTCTTCTCAGAGAATCCGCGGCAGATCCCGGAAACGACCACAGACTCGGCGCGAATGAAGCACCGCCGGCTATTCTGTCTATTTTCCTCGGTGAACAGCTCGAGGATGTCGTGGAGCAGCTGATCAGCACCGGGGACGCGAAACGAAGCCTGAAGGGTGAACGGCTCTCCACAGGAGTATCAAGTCTTCCGGACCTGTACAAGGATGCAACCGATCGGAACCGTACCTCACCCTTCGCCTTTACCGGAAATAAATTTGAATTCCGCATGGTCGGTTCACAAGATTCCATTGCAGAACCAAATGTCGTATTGAACACGATCGTAGCTGAGGCATTTTCCGATGCCTGTGATATTCTGGAAAAAGCCGATCACTTCCAGCTGGCGGTTCACGATCTGATCAAGAAGAATTTCACGGAGCACGAGCGCATCATCTTCAACGGCGACGGCTACTCTGACGAGTGGGTGAAGGAAGCTGCCAGAAGAGGTCTTCCCAATATCACCTGCGAAGTAGACGCGATACCGGAGCTCGTCACAGAGCAGACGATCCGCATGTACGAAAAGTTCCATGTCTTCACCAGGACCGAACTTGAGTCCCGTGCTGAAATCAAATACGAGAACTACGCAAAGACAATCAATATCGAGGCGAAGGCAATGATCAACATCGCCAGCAAGCGTCTGATTCCGGCTGTCGTACGGTATACCACCGTCCTTGCGGATTCCATCAATGCAGTGCGTGCTGCCGGTGTCGATGAGGTTTCTGTGCAGACCGAACTGCTTCAGAAGACCAGCACTCTTCTTCGGGAGAGCATGAATGCGCTCCGGGCTCTTTCTGAAGTGGACGGACAGGCGAATACAATGGCAAGAGGAAGAGAGCAGGCGAAGTTCTGCCATGACAAGGTGACTCCGGCAATGGATGCGCTCCGCAGGCCCATCGATGAACTCGAACAGATCGTTGATAAATCCCTCTGGCCCATGCCGTCCTACGGAGACCTTCTCTTTGAGGTATAAGCCCCATTTTCATCAAGCTTCCGGGGAATGAACCTGAATTTGATAATACTTTTTCAGGCATGAGCCTGAATTTCATATGACAGTCAGGATAAAAAGCTGCTGCCGCTGCGTAACCGCACGGCAGCAGCTGGCTTTATATTCATCGCGAAGCAGACAAATCCCGCATGGTCATTTCGCAGCCTGACCGGTGCTGCTATAATTTGTCTTCTATATGTAAAGGTTGCAATATATTTACGAAAGTGTTACAATTCGAGCGTTGGTTTTAGGCCGTCGGACCTTGAAAATCGCGTAATCCAAAATAATGCACAAATATGCTTCCATTTTTGTGTCATTTATTATAGAATGTACTTGTTTAATTGCGTTTTGATCAGATTAAATGAGTAGAAGCGCGGTTTCCGGCAGCTTAGAATGAAAGAGGGTAACAAAATGATTTCGAACCAGATTCTGCAGAGTACGATTGAGGGACTCAAAAACATCTCCAAGATGGATTTCGGTGTATATGATACTGCCGGAAAGCTCTTGGTCTCTACATCCTCCCAGGCGGACGCGGCAAAAGATGATCTGCTTGATTTTGCCCAGTCACAGGCAGATTCTCAGACGATCCGCGGCGTACAGTTTTTCAAGGTGTACGATGAACATCAGCTCGAATATATTCTGCTTGCCCAGGGATCCGGCGATGAGAACCTTCTGGTCGGAAAGATGGCTGTATTCCAGCTTCAAAGTCTGCTGACCGCATATAAGGAACGCTTCGACAAGGACAACTTCATCAAGAATCTTCTTCTGGACAATCTTCTCCTTGTCGATATCTATAACCGCGCGAAAAAGCTGCATATCACCCCTGACGCCAGAAGAGTGGTCTACATTCTGGAGGCTTCTCAGGAAAAGGATCATCCGGGAAATCTTGAAAATATCAGGAATACCATAAATGGCAAGAATTCTGATTTTATTACGGCCATTGATGAGAAGAGCATAATTATCGTAAAGGAATTGGAAGAGGATGACGACTACCCGGAGGCAGAGAAGTTCGCGAATTCCATTCTGGACGCCGTAGGAAGAGATCCGGAGGGAGAGGTCCATATTGCGTTTGGCACCATTGTCAAAGAGCTGAAGGAGGTATCCAGATCCTACAAGGAAGCCAAGATGGCCATGGACGTAGGAAAGATCTTCTCCGATGGAAAGGATGTTTACGCATATAATCAGCTTGGAATCGGCCGTCTGATCTATCAGCTTCCCATCCCTCTGTGCAAGATGTTTATTCGGGAGATCTTCGCAAATAAATCCCCGGATGATTTTGATGAGGAGACACTGACCACGATCAATAAGTTCTTTGAGAACAATCTAAATGTGTCAGAAACATCCAGACAGCTTTATATTCACAGAAACACCCTTGTATACCGGCTGGACAAGCTACAGAAGAGCACCGGTCTTGACCTGAGAGTATTTGAGGATGCCATCACATTCAAGATTGCGCTCATGGTCGTGAAGTATATGAAGTATATGGAGACACTGGACTACTAATGCCCGGCTCTCCGGTCACACAGCAGGAGGAGTATAAATGATAACATTCGATAATGTTACAAAGATATATGAAAAAGGACAAAACCCTGCGATCGATCATATATCTCTGAACATCGAAAAGGGAGAGTTCGTATTCATTGTCGGCAACAGCGGATCCGGAAAAACAACCATGATCGAGCTGATGCTGAAGGAACTCAGTCCGACATCTGGGAAGATTACCATTAACGGACACAATCTGAACCGGATGAGAAGCAGCAGGATTGCGAAATATCGCCGAGGGATCGGCGTTGTATTCCAGGATTTCCGTCTTCTCAAGGACAGAAATGTATATGAGAATGTCGCTTTTGCCCAGCGTGTGATCGAGAAACCGAACCGCATCATCAAGAAGCGGGTACCGGAGGTTCTCACTCTGGTCGGTCTTGCCACCAAGTACCGTTCCTATCCAAATGAGCTCTCCGGAGGAGAGCAGCAGAGAGTTGCGCTTGCCCGGGCTCTTGTCAACCGTCCGGATATCCTTCTCGCGGATGAGCCGACCGGTAACCTTGATCCGAAGAATTCCGCGGAGATTATGGAGCTTCTTGAAGAAATCAATATGCGGGGAACCACCGTTGTAGTAGTTACTCACAACCGGGAAATCGTTAACAAAATGAAGAAACGAGTAATCCGATTGAGAAAAGGCGTCATTGTAAGCGACGAACAGGAAGGTGGTTATATTGAAGATTAGAAGTATCTTTTACAATGCCGGACAGGGCGCCAAGAACATCGTCAGAAACAAAATGTTCTCCCTGGCCTCCATTGCGACTATGGCAGCATGTATATTCATATTCGGCGTATTTTTCTCAATCGTACTGAACTTTTCCTATATTCTCCGGAATGTGGAAACAAACGTCGGCATCACTGTCTTCTTCAACGAGGATGTGGACCAGGCAGGGATTGACCGTATCGGTTCCGAGATCAGCCGCCAGACGGATATGATCAAGGAAATGCGATACGTATCTGCAGATGAAGCATGGGAAAGCTTCTCCGCCAGATACTTCAGCGGCAACGAGGAGGCGGCTGAGGGATGGAGAAACAACAACGACAACCCTCTTGCGAACTCCGCACATTTCGAGGTTTACCCGAATAATATCGAGCAGCAGGACAAACTGGTCAGCTATATCGAGGGGCTGGACGGTGTCCGTCAGGTCAACCAGAGCAAACAGGCTTCCACGACTTTGTCGACGATGAACCGGCTCATTGCCACAATATCCATCATTATCATCCTTGTGCTGCTCGTAGTTTCGGCATTCCTGATCAACAATACCGTTACTGTCGGTATCAATGTCAGAAAAGAAGAGATTGCCATACAGAAACTGATCGGAGCAACAAACGCATTCGTCCGTCTTCCGTTTATTCTTGAAGGTATCCTCATCGGACTGATCGGCGCTGCCATTCCGCTTGTAATTATTTATTTTGTATACAACAAGGCGGTGAGCTACGTCCTCTCGCGTTTCAGTGTGCTGAGCAGCTTCATGAATGGTCTGCTTCCGGTCAATTCCGTTTACCGCATTCTTCTTCCGGTTGGAATTATCCTGGGCGTCGGAATCGCCCTGATCGGATCTCTGGCAGCGATCCACAAGCATCTGAAGGTATAATCAGGCCCGGATACAGTATTCAGGCAAACCGTACCACTGCAATATCACCCCGCCTTTTTCCATCTGATTTCTCATTAATCCGGACGGAAAAAGGCGGGGTTTTCCTATCAAACGCAATAAAAAACTCAGGCAGGTTAACAAATGACAGACAATAACAGCAATCATCCGGATACACATTCATTCTTGATTCGTCTCTTAAAAAAAATATTCAGATACTGGAAGCCTTTCCTCGCAGGCGTCCTGGTTACGCTTCTTGCGGGAGCTGTCTTTTTTTCTGTTTATCTGAACCTCGGACCGTTTGTTTCTCCCTCCAGTCCCACGAGTCTTTCCGCCTACAGGAAGACTCGTCAAATCCAGGACATTATCCGGCGGTATTATCTGAATGATATTGACGAGCAGGCTGAGACGGACACCATGTATCTCGGGCTCGTAACCGGGCTCGGGGATAAATACTCCACCTACTACACGGCGGAGCAATACAGCAAAATAAAAATGTCGAACGATGGCAAGATGGAAGGAATTGGAATTACAATCTCAAAAAGTGAAGAGGACAAAGCTTTAAAGATTGAATCTGTGATGAAAAATTCTCCGGCTGAAAAGGCGGAACTTCAAGAGGGAGATCTGATCACCGTGCTGAACGGAAAAGGCACGGAGGATATGACCTCCTCGGACGCGGTCTCGCTGATCCAGAACAGTGACACCGATCAGGTCACTATGACCGTTGTATCTGCCTCAGGCGGGGATCCCAGAGAAGTCACTCTGACGAAGGAAACGCTGACCCGCGATGTCGTGACCGGCAGCATGCTGGACGGCGATATCGGGTACATTCAGATTACCAGCTTTAACCGGCTTACTTCCGGCCAATTTCAGAATGCCTTCGACAGCCTCAATCAGCAGGGCATGAAGGGACTGATCATCGATTTGCGGGACAACCTCGGCGGACTGGTCAGCGCGTGCTGCGACACGCTGCGGATCTTCATGCCTGAGGGACCGCTGGTCTATGAGCAGGATCGCAATGGAGAAGAGCGGCAGCGGGACAATGACACGGACCACCGGACGAGTCTTCCCGTTGTTCTTCTGGTCAACGGAAACACCGCCAGCGCATCCGAAATGTTTGCCGGAGCCGTACTGGATTACAATGTCGGCATTGCCGTCGGCACTGTCACCTATGGAAAGGGAATCGAACAGGACTCCTATACGCTCTCGGACGGAAGCGTCCTGAAAATCACAACAACACATTATTACACACCGGACCACCATGACGTAAACGGCAACGGCATCACGCCGAACATTACCGTTGAAGCGGATAAGGATACCTCATCAGACATTCAGCTCGAGAAGGCATCCGCTGTAATCAGGGAAGAGCTTTCCGGAAAGTCAGCAGATCAGGTCATAAAGGAAAACGGAGGAACAACGAAAAACTACAGCAGTTCTGATCCGGACCAGGATGGTACGGAAAATGTTACCTCCCTCTCCGGTGCAGCAGACGGGAATGTATCAGACACCTCATCCCGCTCATAAGAAGACCGGAAAAACTATTTGATCAATTCTCCGGCGAAACGCCCGACAATAATACAGGATAATTAATAGACTTATAAAAAGGCAGGAACTGCAGAAAGGAAATACGCATGCCCGAGTTCAAGCTGCATTCTGAATACAAGCCCACCGGCGATCAGCCGCAGGCGATTGACAAACTGGTAAAAGGATTCCGGGAGGGGAATCAGTGCGAGACGCTTCTTGGCGCTACCGGATCCGGAAAAACCTTCACGATGGCAAATGTCATCGAAAAACTTCAGAAACCGACACTGATCATTGCGCACAACAAAACGCTGGCCGCGCAGCTTTACAGCGAGTTCAAGGATTTTTTTCCTGAAAACGCTGTGGAATACTTTGTATCCTATTACGACTATTATCAGCCGGAAGCCTACGTTCCGTCCTCTGATACCTATATTGCGAAGGATTCCTCCCGAAATGAGGAGATTGACAAGCTGCGTCTCTCTGCCACCTCCTCACTGATCGAACGCAGAGATGTCATTGTGGTATCTTCCGTTTCCTGTATATACGGTCTGGGGAGCCCTGCAGATTATGAGAAAATGATTATCCCCCTTCGCCCGGGCATGGAAATCGACCGCGATGACGTCATCCGGAAACTGATCGACATTCAGTATGAACGAAATGAAATTGATTTTCACCGCGGCACCTTCCGGGTACATGGGGACGTCCTTGACATTGTCCCCGCAGACGAAAGCGATATCGGTATCCGCGTCGAATTCTTCGGTGATGAAATTGATTCGATCAAACGCTTTGACCTGCTCACCGGACAGGTAAAGCAGGAGCTCAATTTTGTCTCAATAGCTCCGGCCTCTCACTACGTGATGCCCCAGGAGACAATCAACCGTGCGACAAAGGCGATTGAGAAAGAGCTCGAAGAAAGGGTTCGTTACTTTAAAAGCGAGGATAAGCTCCTGGAAGCACAGAGGATCGAGGAGCGGACAAATTTCGACATTGAAATGCTTCGTGAAACCGGTGTATGCTCTGGAATTGAGAATTACTCCCGCCATATGTCGAATCTGAAACCGGGAGAACCGCCCTATACACTCATGGATTTCTTCCCGGATGATTTTCTGATCATCATCGATGAGTCTCACCGGACCATCCCCCAGATCGGAGCCATGTATGCCGGAGACCGTTCCAGGAAGACAACACTCGTCGATTACGGATTCCGGCTTCCGTCTGCCCTGGACAACCGTCCTCTCAGTTTTGAAGAATTTGAGAACAAAATTGATCAGATCCTGTTTGTCTCCGCAACCCCCGGAGAATATGAAGCAAACCATGAGATGCTGCGGGCGGAACAGATCATCCGTCCCACCGGTCTCCTGGATCCCGAGGTCGAGGTACGGCCGGTTGAGGGGCAGATCGATGATCTGATCAGTGAGGTTAAAAAAGAGGTCAGCGGCCACCACAAGGTCCTGGTAACCGCTCTTACCAAGCGAATGGCGGAAGATCTGACGACTTACCTGAAAGAGGCAGGTATACGGGCGAACTACCTGCACTCTGACATTGATGCCCTGGAGCGGACCAAAATAATCCGTGACATGCGTCTGGATGTTTTTGACGTTCTCGTCGGCATCAATCTTCTGCGCGAGGGGCTTGATATCCCGGAAATCACACTGGTTGCAATTCTGGACGCCGATAAGGAGGGGTTCCTTCGCTCTGAAACCTCCCTGATTCAGACGATCGGCCGCGCAGCCCGCAACTCGGAGGGCCATGTCATCATGTATGCCGACACGATCACCGATTCGATGCGGAGCGCCATCGATGAAACCAGGCGAAGAAGAGCGATTCAGCAGAAGTACAACGAAGAGCATCACATTACGCCGAAGACCATTCACAAAAAGGTAAGCGACCTGATCAGCATTGCCAGAGATGTAGCCGCCGATGAGAAAAAGCTGGAGAAGGATCCGGAATCCATGTCTCCTTCTGAAATCGAGAAACTCATCCGGAAACTGGAAAAACAGATGAAGGCGGCTGCAGCGGAGCTCAACTTTGAAATGGCTGCAGAGCTGCGTGACCGGATTGTTGAACTCCGGAAATTTCTGAATGGCGAATAACCACATCCAACAGAATTCCTGATCCTTGCACTGTCCGGGCATGCCGCAGGCGGAAGAATTTCAGATTTATTCGCTTCCCGATTGCATACCACACGCGGTTAAAGGTATAATCTTTCTGTGGAATGGATTCCACGCCTTACTCTTACCTAAAGGACGACAGCTTATGACAATCAATGAAATTGCAAGAATGGCCGGTGTTTCTAGAACCACCGTATCAAGATACCTTAATGACGGCTATGTAAGCCGGGAAAAAGCGGACCGTATCCGGTCCGTCATCGAATCGACCGGATATCAGCCTTCCAGACAGGCTCAGATGCTCAGAACCAAGCGCACAAATCTGATCGGTGTGATTCTCCCAAAATTGAATTCCGATTCGATCAGCCGGGAAATCGACGGCATTACGACCGTCCTCGCAAAAGCAGGCTATGAGGTACTTCTGGCCAATACGAATAACCAGGAGCAGGAAGAGATCAAATATCTGAAGCTTTTTGCCGCGAACGGCAGTGTCGATGCGGTCATACTCATCGGTACGATATTAACAAAGGAGCATAACGACATCCTCAGAGACTATCCGCTCCCCGTAGTTGTTCTCGGACAGCACTGCAGCACATGCTCGTGTGTCTATTTTGATGACTACAAAGCCGCAAAGCAGCAGGCGGAGATTCTGGCCAGAACCGGAAAACGGATCGGATACATCGGGGTAACCGAACTGGATGAGGCAGCGGGACACAACCGCAAAGCTGGATTTCTCGACGCCATGAGCGAGGCTGGAATCGCTGTTCCGCCTGAAGCGATGGTTGTAACCGGTTTTCGTATTCAATCTGGCTATGAGGCTGCCGAGGAACTGCTCAGCCGTTATCCGGACCCGGATTCCATCTTCTGCGCCACGGACAGCATAGCGGTCGGTGCCATGGTCTGCCTCCGTGAAAGAGGGTACCGCATTCCAGAAGATATTCAAATCACCGGAATCGGCGATTCTGAGAAGGGACAGGTCGTCACACCGCGCCTTTCCACCGTCCACTATTACTATAAGACAAGCGGAAAGGAGACCGCCCGACTCCTCCTGGGTCTTCTCTCGGGCAGCAAACAGGACAACAGAGCTGTCCGGATGGGATGCAAGCTCACCAGCGGAGAATCCATCCGCCTCCCGAATACCGACTGCTGACTGTGAAAGTTGCACCAAAATGTCCCTCTATTTTCATGTATTAATTCTTTCCCGTTTTAGTTTACAAAAAATTTAGAAAGCCATATAATGAAAGCATGTGAGAACGATTCCACATTCGTGCACAGCCTCTGCGGCAGGGCACTCCGCTTTCCGTTTTCTGTCTGTTAACGGCGGCAGAATATGTCAGGAGATTACCCAACCGGACACACGTTTAGCCGGCTGCACCGCCTCAGATCTGACGCACACTACCTACAAGGAGGAAAGAAATATGGCACTGGATTACAGAAAAGCAGCGCAGGGCGTTCTGGACAATATCGGCGGCGCATCCAACGTCGCCTCCGCCGCTCATTGTGCTACGAGGCTGAGACTTGTCATCAAGGACAACAGCAAGGTCAACAAGGAGGCCGTTGAAAATGTAGAAGGCGTGAAGGGATGCTTTGAGGCGTCCGGCCAGCTTCAGGTCATTTTCGGCACAGGAACCGTAAACAAGGTATTCGATGAATTCATCAGCATCTCCGGCGTTGAAGCAGGAACGAAGGAGACCGCGAAGGAGGCGGCTGCTCAGAAGCAGAACCCGTTCATGCGCGCGATCAAGACTCTCGGTGATGTCTTCGTTCCGATTATTCCCGCAATCGTTGCATCCGGACTTCTGAACGGTATTCTCGGAGGCCTTGCAAATGCATTCCCGAACCTTGCAGGCAGCGATTATTACAACATGATCAACCTGTTCGCAGGCGCGGCCCTGTCCATGCTTCCGATCCTGATTGCTGTCAGCGCGGCGAAGAAGTTCGGCGGCAATCCGTATCTTGCCGCAGTTATCGGTTTCATCATGATTCACCCGAATCTGATTAACGCATGGAGCGTTGCCACAATGAAGTCCGCTGATATCCCGGTGTGGAAGGTATTTGGCCTGACGATACAGCAGACCGGATATCAGGGACATGTCATCCCCGTCATAATCGCCATCCTGTTCATGAGTACACTTGAGAAGTGGCTTCACAAGCATGTGCCCGAGATCATCGATCTCTTCGTAACTCCGCTTGTAACCGTACTGGTTACCGGTGTTCTGACCATGACAATCATCGGACCGATCTTCAAGGTAGTCGAGGACTGGATCCTTCTTGCAGCTCAGACACTGATTGGCCTTCCGTTCGGAATCGGTGGCCTGCTGATCGGTTTCTTCTACGCGTTCACTGTTGTAGCCGGCTTCCATCATATGTACAATATGATCGAGGCACAGATGGTCAGCCAGGATCCTCCTGCGAATATCTGGATGCCCGTTGCCACAGCAGCTAACGTCGGACAGGGCGCAGCGGCCATGGCTGTCGCATTCAAGACCAAAAATGAAAAAACAAAATCGCTGGCACTCCCGGCTTCACTTTCCGCGTTTCTGGGTATTACAGAGCCGGCAATCTTCGGTGTCAACATCCGTTACCGCACACCATTTATTGCCGGCTGTTTCGGAGGCGCGATCGGAGGTATGATTGCCTCTCTGTTCGGAATCAAGGCAACCGCATACGGAATCACAGGTCTGTTCGGATTCCTGATCACCACGGATTTCTGGCTGCAGTACGCCATCGTCATGATCGCATCTTTTGTTGTAGCATTCATTATATCCTTCATTCTGTATAAGGATCCGGAGACAGCCGTGAAAGCTGCTCCCGAAGCTGCAAAGGCTGCTGATCCTCTTGAAAAGGACGTGCAGGAAGCAGTAGAAGCCCCGGTCAAGGAGACCATTGTCTATGCTCCAGCAGAAGGCGAAGCCATTCCATCCTCTGAGGTAGAGGATCCGACTTTTGCATCCGAGGCTCTCGGCAAGGGCATGGCGATCCGTCCGTCTTCCGGTAAAATCTTTGCGCCCTTCGATGGAACCGTGGATATGGTATTTGACACAAAGCACGCCGTTGCCGTTTCGTCCGATAGCGGCGTCGAAGTTCTGATTCACGTCGGCATCGACACCGTGAATATGAAAGGCGAGGGCTTCACAGCGCATGTGAATTCCGGAGATTCCGTGAAGAAAGGCGACCTTCTTCTCGAGTTTGACATGGACAAGATCCGTGCTGCCGGATACAAGACCACAATTCCTGTTATTGTCACAAACAGCGACGATTACAATGATGTGAAGGCTCTGAAGACCGGTCCCGTAAAGCCTGGAGATGAGGTCCTCAAGGTATGCTGAAAGACAGAAAAGGCTGGAGGCTTCAGTATCACCTGATGCCTCCGGACGGCTGGCTGAATGATCCGAACGGCCTGTGTCAATTTCAGGGAATTTATCATATTTTCTTCCAGTATTCACCAAACACCCCGGGACCGGATGGCAGATTTGCCAGAACTTGGGGACATTATACCGGAAGAGATCTGCTTCATCTGAAATACACAGGCGTTCCGTTCTGGCCGACAGATCCGATAGACTGTAACGGATGTTATTCCGGATCCGCTCTCACGGAAGGGGACCACATCCGCCTCTACTATACGGGCAATGTAAAAGAACCGGGGAATCACGATTATACTTACAGCGGAAGACAGGCCAACGAGATTCTGGTTGAAACCGACGGTGAGAATTTTGGCGAAAAGAACTGTCTGCTGACGAACCGGGACTACCCGGAAAACTGCAGCTGTCACGTACGTGACCCCAAAGTCTGGAAAGAGGGGGACACATACTATATGATCCTCGGCGCCAGGGTCAAGGGGCCGGATCTCTCCGCCGATACTGACTTCGGAGAGGTACTGTTCTATCAGAGTGACGACGGTGTTCACTGGAACTTTCTGAAAGCGCTCACATCGGAGGAGCGTTTCGGGTACATGTGGGAATGCCCGGATTACTTCTGCCTTGGCGGCAAGACCTTCCTCTCGCTCTGTCCCCAGGGGCTTCCGGAAGAAGAATACCGGTATCAGAACATTTATCAGTCCGGTTACTTCACCGTGGAAGGTTCCCTCAATGACGCCCAATACCTTCATGATTTCCGTGAATGGGATTACGGCTTTGACTTCTATGCCCCCCAGAGCTTTGTCGATGAACGGGGACGCCGTCTCTTCATAGGCTGGGTAGGAATGCCGGATGCTCCTTACGCCAATCCGACCGCCGAGCCGGCGGGCAAAGGATGGGAGAACTGTCTCACCGTTCCAAGAGAGCTCTCCCTTGAGAATGGAATCATACACCAGAACCCCGTGGAGGAACTAAAGGAGCTGCGGTATGATGAGACGCCGGTGATGCCGCACGGAAGCATGATTCTTCCTGACGGATCCGGAGACTTTGAAATTGCCTTTCTCGAAGGAACCGGAGATCTGGACTGGAGCATCTGTTTCGGAAACGGCGCGGTGCTGTCATACAAGGACGATGTGCTGTTTCTTACGCTCAATGATTCCGTCGGATTCGGACGGAAGGAACGCAGGGTGATCATTCCGGATATAGAATTCCTGAGGATTCTTGTAGATTCCTCACTTCTTGAAATCTATGTCAATGACGGGGAGTATGTCCTTACATCGAGGTTCTACCCTGCATACATGGGAGACCATCAGAATCTCGACGTAAATTTCCATTGCGATCTTGCCGCTATCACCGGGTGGAAGATGAAAACCATGGAGACCAATATAAATCTGGTATAACAGTCTCAGCTGCCCGATAAACTTTTCATAAAAAGCTTAACGACAATCCTGTCTTAGGTTATAATGAAGGAAATTACCCGAGGTTGTTTCATATTATTAATTATTCGTTCAGGAGGTTCAGATACCATGAAAAGCTTTAAATATGTCATCACAGACCCTGTTGGGATTCATGCAAGACCGGCAGGTGATCTTGTTGCCGCAGCCAAGAAATACAGCTCTGACATCACCATCAAGGCACACGGAAAGCAGGCAGGAGCAAAGAAACTGATCCAGCTGATGGGGCTCGGTGTGAAGCAGGGCGATGAAATTGAGGTGATCGTTGAAGGCGCGGATGAAGAAACTGCTGCTTCCGGACTGGAAGCATTCCTTAAGGACAATCTTTAATCTTCCTCTTCGCAGAGGTCTGCTCGGGAATTCATAAGTATGTATATAGCCAGCTGCGAGAGTTGCCAAGCAACGAGTGCAGCTGGCTTTATACATATTGTGCCACAGACAAATACTTCCTGTGGCACAGCATGACCGTTCTACAGACATAAAAACCGGGGGATTTGTTTAAGAAAGGATATCAGGTCATATGGAAAAATTTGAGGGAAAAGCCATTTTCAAGGGCGTCGCAATCGGAAGGATCATGTTTTACGGCAAAAAGGAAAACATCGTGAAACGCTTCAAGATCGAGGACACCGCGGCGGAAATCGAACGATATGATACGGCGAGGAAGGAAGCCATTGAGCAGCTTAAGAGACTTCACGATGACGCGGTGAAGAAGGTCGGAGAGGAGAACGCCGCTATTTTTGAGGTTCACGCGATGCTGCTTGAAGATGATGACTTCAACGACTCTGTTCATAATATGATTGAAAACGAAGAAGTAAATGCCGAATACGCAACCGCGGTTACCGGTGAAAATTTCTCCAAAATGTTTGCTGAAATGGAAGATGAATACTTCAAGGCCCGCTCCGCAGATATGAAGGACATCTCCGAACGGGTAATCTCTGTACTTTCAGGCAAGGAAATGACAGCCACCTTCGATCAGCCCGTGATCATAGCCGCCGATGACCTCATGCCCAGTGAAACCGTTCAGCTGGACAAGGATAAGGTACTCGCATTTGTCACAAAGTATGGCTCCGCAAATTCTCACACTGCGATCCTTGCGAGAACCATGAATATTCCCGCGCTCATCAATATTCCGGTAGACCCTGCCTGGGATGGAAAAATGGCCGTTGTTGACGGTCACACAGGTACCTTCTACCTGGATCCGGATGAGGAAATCATCCATGAGATGACCGCAAAGCAGGACAAGGATCTGGAAGAGCGGCGTCTGCTCCAGGAACTGAAGGGAAAAGATAACGTATCTGTTGACGGCAGAAAAATCAACCTCTACGCCAATATCGGAGGTCTTAAGGATCTTGCCTCTGTTCTGGCAAATGACGGAGGCGGTGTCGGCCTGTTCCGAAGTGAATTTCTCTACATCGGACGCGACAGCATGCCCACGGAAGAAGAGCAGTTTCAGGCTTACAAGGCAGTCGCCCAGACACTTGCCGGCAAAAAGGTCATTATCCGCACGCTCGACATTGGTGCCGACAAGCAGGCGGATTATCTCCATCTTGACAAGGAAGACAACCCGGCGCTCGGCTTCCGTGCCATCCGCATCTGCCTGACCCGTCCGGAGATATTCAAGACACAGCTCCGCGCCATCTACCGGGCAAGTGCCTACGGAACCATCTCCGTCATGTACCCGATGATCACCTCAACAGAAGAGGTTGAAGAAATCAAGAGGATCTCGGCATCTGTACGTGCGGAGCTTTCTGCGGACGGAGTTCCTTTTGGCAATGTTGAGGAAGGTATCATGATCGAAACTCCCGCCGCGGCGATCATTTCCGATGAGCTCGGCAGGATGGTGGACTTCTTCAGCATCGGAACCAATGACCTCACACAGTATACACTTGCCATGGACCGTCAGAATGACAAGCTGGACCGCTTCTATAACCCGCATCATCCGGCAGTGCTCCGGCTCATCCAGAAGGTTATAGAGAATGGCCATGCCGGCGGCGCCTGGGTAGGAATCTGCGGTGAGCTCGGTGCAGACACCTCCCTGACCGAGACATTCCTGCAGATGGGCGTCGATGAACTTTCGGTATCTCCGTCCATGATACTTCCCGTAAGAGAAGCCATACGGAAGAGCTATGCCGGAAAGGACACAAAGTCCTGTTGTTTTTCACAAGAAGAACAGATATAATAAAAATATACAAAAGTCTTAAAACTGCACGGCAATATATCATGCATAATGATGATTTTTCCTGCAGACTCTGGTTTCGACGCATTTTTCTTTTAACAGCCGCGTCCCAGAATCCGGAATTTTCCCGCAGACGAGGGAAAATTCCGGTAATTATTTAATTTGCCCGAGGAGGTTTTCAGAAGCGATGAAGAAAATACTATTTGCAGCATCTGAGTGTGTCCCGTTTATCAAAACCGGAGGACTTGCGGACGTTGTCGGTTCTCTTCCGAAGTGTCTGGACAAAGAATATTTTGACTGCAGGGTGGTAATCCCGAAATACACAAAGATCGCCGAGAAATATTCCAGCCAGATGGAATATGTCACCAATTTCTACATGGATCTCAACTGGAGACAGCAGTATGTAGGCATCTTCAAGATGGAATACGAGGGCATTACCTATTATTTCATCGATAATGAGGAACATTTTTCAGGTGATCAGATCTATGGCGGTATGCCCTGGGATCTTGAAAAATTTGCGTTTTTTTCCAAGGCGGTTCTGTCAATCCTCCCGATCATTAACTTCCGCCCGGATGTCATTCACTGTCATGACTGGCAGACCGGACTGATTCCCGTCTATCTGCATGAGCGGTTCCAGGGCAACGAATTCTTCCGCGGCATAAAGAGCGTGATGACTATTCACAACCTGAAGTTCCAGGGCATCTGGGATACCGCGACGATGAAGAGTATCACGGGTCTTTCAGACTACTATTTCACACCGGACAAGATGGAATACAACAAGGACGGCAGCTATCTGAAGGGCGGGCTTGTCTACGCAGATGCCATCACCACCGTGAGCAAAACCTACGCCGAGGAAATCAAGACGCCGTTTTACGGGGAGGGTCTTGACGGCCTGATGCGTGCCCGCGCGCACGATCTGCGGGGTATCGTCAACGGCATCGATTATGATGTTTACAACCCGGAAACCGATCCGCTTATCGTTCAGAACTATAACGCGAGAAATTTCCGGAAAGAAAAACAGAAGAATAAAACTGCACTCCAGGAAGAGCTTGGACTCGAGGTGGATCCGAAGGCGATGATGATCGGAATTGTATCCCGCCTGACTGACCAGAAAGGCCTCGATTTGATCGCGTATATGATGGACGAAATCTGTCAGGATGCCATTCAGCTTGTCGTTCTCGGAACCGGTGACCCGAAATATGAGAATATGTTCCGCCATTTTGCGTGGAAGTATGACAAGAAGGTATCCGCGAACATTTATTACTCGAATGACCTCTCTCACAAGATCTATGCAGCCTGCGATGCCTTCCTCATGCCCTCACTCTTTGAGCCGTGCGGACTCAGCCAGCTGATGGCTCTGCGTTACGGAACAGTTCCGATCGTCCGCGAGACAGGAGGACTCAAGGACACCGTAGAGCCGTACAATGAATATGACGGCACGGGAACCGGTTTTTCCTTCGCGAACTACAACGCACATGAAATGCTGGGGACCATCCGATATGCAGAGCGTATCTATTATGACAAGCGAAGAGAGTGGAACAAAATTATCGACCGGGCTATGGCCGCTGATTTCTCCTGGTATCGTTCTGCACTGGAGTATCAGGAGCTCTATGACTGGCTGATCGGCTACTGATTGCTCCGTGCTTCGCACTCCCGCAACCTTCAACAAGTATGAGGACTTCCGTGCCGCTATCGCGTCTCTTCGTCCTCATACTTGTTGCCTTCGAAAACGCTTCCAGTCTCTTTCGCGCGCTTCGCGTGCGACGAGCCTGTCCGCGTTTTCGAAGAGCTTATTTTTATATTGACGGCGTTGTTTTCTGAAGATATAATAAAACTACATCTCAAATCACATGATGTTCTTCATGTTTCCCTTATTACCCTCATTTGTTCTCTAACCTCCCTATTTCTCTTAAGGTGTCCACAGCTGTCATTTTGTCTTCTTTCTCCATATTGATACACCATTGTACATTTTAATGCATTGACAAGATTTTGAAAGTAGTGTAGTATATTAACCAGTGTACGAACAGATGTTCGTTTTTGACGTTTGATTCTCTCAGGACATGATTCTCACAGGAAAGGAGTGTCCACTCGAAAACCGCAGTAGATGGATCGCTCAGGCTAATTTCGTATCCTTCTTTTTTCTGCGTTATCAGTGACGATATTATCATGGCATCAAATAATAATTCAAATCAGAACCAGGACAAGCAGCGTGCGCTTGACGCCGCCCTCGGTCAAATCGAAAAGCAGTTCGGAAAGGGTGCAGTTATGAAGCTCGGAGACCAGGGCGCAAATCTGAACATCGAAGCGATCCCGACAGGATCCCTGAGTCTCGATATCGCTCTCGGCGTCGGTGGCATTCCGAGAGGAAGAATCGTCGAGATCTATGGACCGGAATCTTCCGGTAAGACCACGGTAGCCCTTCATATGGTCGCAGAGGTGCAGAAGAGAGGCGGGATTGCAGGATTTATCGACGCTGAACACGCGCTCGACCCGGTTTACGCAAAGAACATTGGCGTTGACATCGACAATCTGTACATTTCCCAGCCGGATTCCGGCGAGCAGGCACTTGAAATCACCGAGACCATGGTCCGTTCCGGCGCTATCGACATTATCATCGTCGATTCGGTTGCCGCCCTCGTTCCGAAAGCTGAGATCGACGGCGAAATGGGCGACTCTCACGTAGGTCTGCAGGCCAGAATGATGTCTCAGGCGTGCCGCAAGCTTACCGCAGCGATCAGCAAGACAAACTGTGTCGTCGTGTTTATCAACCAGCTTCGCGAGAAGGTTGGCGTTATGTTCGGAAACCCTGAGACAACCACCGGCGGCCGTGCACTGAAGTTTTACGCCTCGGTTCGTCTCGATGTGCGCAGAATTGAATCTCTGAAGCAGGGCGGCGAAGTAATCGGCAATCATACCCGTGTCAGAGTAGTGAAGAATAAAGTGGCTCCGCCTTTCAAGGAAGCGGAGTTCGACATTATGTTCGGAAAGGGCATCTCCCGAGAGGCGGATATCCTTGATCTTGCCGCAAATCTCGGAATTATCAACAAGAGCGGCGCATGGTATTCTTATCTTGGAGAGAAGATCGGGCAGGGACGCGAAAATGCCAAGCAGTTTCTGGCTCAGAATCCTGAGGTAATGTCCGAAGTTGAGCGCAAGGTTCGTGAGGCATACGGTCTTCCGACGGATGGAGCAGCCCCGGAGGCAGCTCCCGCCGAGGTTGCGTCGGAAACAACAGGTTCTGAAGAACAATAAAACGGTCCAATTACGTTGTCGGGAGGCAGAGGGAATAAATGAAAGAATGGAACGCCACATCTTTTATGACCAATCTCAATGGAGAATTTCCGGACTCCCCGAAGCCTCCTGTGCTGACAGATGATTCCAGAAAAGCAGCCGCAAGAGCAATGAAGCTTCTGCTGTACAAAGGCAGAACCAGGCAGGAACTTCGAAACCGGCTGCTGGAGGAAGGCTTTCCGGAGGAGCAGACCAGCAAGGCGATCGAATACTGTCAGTCATTCGGATATGTTAACGATGAAAAATACGCGGAGAATTATATCTCATCCATGAAATTTCGCAAAAGCCGGAATATGATCCGGCGCGAGCTTGAGGACAGGGGTGTCACAGAAGAAGAGATCAATCATGCCTTTGATGAGGTGCCATATGATGAGCGCGAGCTGATTGATCAGCTCATCCTGAAAAAGGCCGGAGAGCCTCATGCAATGGATGAGAAAGAACTCCGCAGAACCTATGGCTTTCTGGCACGGAAGGGATTCCCTTCTTCTGAAATCTGGAAGGCTCTTCGAACCTTTCAGGAAGCATCCGGAAGATAGCTCCATTTACTCATCAGATTCAAGTCTCACAGCATGTCTTTCTGACAATTCTATTCAGTCAGTTTTTGACAATTCGTCCATCACAGCGTTGACAATATTGTGAAAAATGTATAAAATAAATACTGGTATTGAACTGTGACAACAAAATAAGGAGGTACATTTGTAATGATTAACCCGATAATCATCCATGTGATTGTCGCGGTCATTGCTGTGATTGTTACTCTGCTTATTGCAGTTCCGCTAGTCAGCAAGCTGGCAGTCGCAAAAAAGGTCCGCGAAGATCAGACCAAGATCGGCACTGCTGAGGAACAGGCTCGAGGCATAATAGATGAGGCACTGAAAACTGCTGAAACTAAAAAGCGCGAAGCCCTTCTCGAGGCTCAGGAGGAGAACCTGAAGCTGAAAAATGAAAGAGAGAAGGAAAATCGCGAACGCCGCGCGGAATTGCAGAAGTATGAAAAACGAGTGCTCGCAAAAGAGGAATCTGTCGAGAAAAAGGCAGACAATCTGGAACGGCGCGAGGGAAATCTTTCAGCAAAGGAAGCGAAATTACTCGAAAAAGAGAAAAGGGTTGATGAATTACAAAACCAACGCGTACAGGAGCTGGAGAGAATCTCCGGCATGACCTCCGAAGAAGCAAAAGAATTTCTGTTAAAATCTGTTGAAGACGAAGTAAAGATTGATGCGGCAAAGCTCTACAAGGATTATGTAGACAAAGCAAAGGAAGATGCGGACAAGAAGGCACAGGAATATGTAGTGACAGCAATTGAGAAATGCGCCGTGGATCATGTATCCGAATCTACCATTTCTGTGGTTGAGCTTCCGAGCGATGAGATGAAGGGACGTATCATAGGCCGTGAGGGCAGAAACATCCGTGCCCTCGAACAGGCTACCGGTGTAGATCTCATTATCGACGATACACCGGAGGCTGTCGTGCTTTCATCCTTTGACCCGATCCGCAGAGAAGTAGCTCGGATCGCTTTGGAGAAGCTGATCGTTGACGGACGAATTCATCCGGCGCGCATCGAAGAGACCGTCGAAAAAGCCAAGAAAGAAGTTGACAACCGGATCCGCGAGGAAGGTGAAGCCGCACTCCTTGAAGTTGGAGTTCACGGCATCCACCCGGAGCTTGTGAAGCTCCTCGGCCGCATGACTTTCCGTACAAGCTACGGGCAGAATGCGCTGAAACACTCAATTGAAGTCGCACAGCTTTCCGGTCTTCTCGCCGGCGAGATCGGATTGGATATCCGCATGGCCAAGAGAGCCGGTCTTCTTCATGACATCGGCAAATCCATAGACCATGAAGTCGAAGGATCTCATGTACAGATTGGAGCGGATCTTTGTCGGAAATACAAAGAACCCGCTATTGTCGTTAACGCGGTAGAATCTCACCACGGAGATGTCGAGCCGCAGTCTTTGATTGCCTGTATTGTTCAGGCAGCAGATGCTATTTCCGCAGCCAGACCAGGGGCCCGCCGCGAGACCCTGGAGGCTTATACCAACAGATTAAAGGACCTTGAGGACATTACCAATTCCTTCAAGGGTGTAGAGAAGTCTTTTGCAATTCAAGCAGGTAGAGAAGTACGTGTTATGGTCGTTCCGGATCAGGTAAGCGATGCCGACATGGTATTGCTTGCTCGCGATATTGCCAAGAAGATTGAGGACAGTATGCAATATCCGGGACAGATCAAGGTTAATGTAATTCGTGAAAGCCGCGTAACCGATTACGCGAAATAACCCGACACAAATTCAATCAGTGAAAACTTAAGGCTGTCGTATTGTTCTCAGATAGAGAATGATACGGCAGCCTTTTCTGAATGCTGCGCGGTAAGCCTTCGGCAGTTCTGCACGCCTGGGGCTTTTTACATCGATCAAATATAACTTTTGCGTCACAAAGACTGTTTACTTCATTTTTTTCGCGAAATCCACATAGTGCTGCGCGCTGACACGGTTTCCCTCGATTTCCTCATCCGTCAGCATGCGGATCACTCTCGCCGGGCTTCCGAATGCCAGAGAATTATCCGGTATCACACATCCCTGTGTTACGAGAGCCCCGGCCCCAACGATACAGTTACTCCCGATCACCGCTCTGTTCAGAATGATCGCTCCCATTCCGATCAGTGTATTGTCCCGGATCGTGCACCCGTGCACAATGGCCGAATGTCCGATCGTGACATTATTTCCGATTTCAACCGGGCACTCCGGATCACCGTGAATCACAACATTATCCTGTACATTTGTTCTCTCACCGATTCTAATCCGGGAAGGCACGCCGCGGATCACTGCATTATACCATACTCCCGAGTCTTTCCCGATCTCAACCTCGCCGACAATACGGCTGCCGTCCGCCTGAAAAACGGATTCATCTATTTTTCTCATTCCCATCCTTCTTTCCCTTATAAAAATCGATCATCTGTCCTAATAAGGCATCTTCCACAGAGCCTTCCTTTCTCATAGTATCACAGTGGCGCAGAGACCGGAATACCGCTTTCTGCTTTTTTAATCATCTGACTTTAGCGGCGGAATACTGTTCACGCACCACAAAAATCCTTGCCGTACATCGTTGGGGTGAACAGTGACGATCGGAATAATGATATCCAATCATCCGTGATCTGTTTCGAATCTATTCATTTTTATTTCGAATCCGTCTATTTATCTTTCGAATTTCAATCAGGTTCTTTCGAATTCAAACATAAAAACTCCAGGTATCTTGTAACATCCGCTTTGTAATCTATACTAATCATGAATAAATCGAGAGCCGGAGCCACCCCCTGAACACAGCCCCGGAAGTATAAGAAAGGCAGATTCAAATGGCAACATCAAAATTATTAATCGGAATTCTTTCAGGAACCATCATCGCAGGCAGTGCAGCGGCAGCATTTCACGCACAAGTTCCCGCAAAAGCATCCGCTGCTCCTGCTGTACAGCAGACATCTTCTCAAGAAGCGATGGCGACTGCATCTTCCGCTGACAGCAACAGTTCTGATACGAAGACATCCGAACCAATTAAATCTACTGATGCCGTGATGCAAAACAAGGCTTCTTCAGAATCTTCAGAAGCAGAAGAGACCGTTTCCCTGAACGGATGGTCCGATGGAAAATAATTCATCAATAACATCCCGGTCTCGAATACCTGGGAGGTCATCGATGGTCACACCTACCGTTTTGACGCAGACGGAAATGAGGTGACCGGATGGTATTCCGAGAACGGCAGTACCTATTACCTTGGCTCTGACGGCACTCTTACGACCGGAAATGCCTCTATTGACGGTAATAATTATTATTTTAATGAAAACGGCGTAATGCAGACTGGATGGATTGACGGAAATTATTACAACACTGACGGGACCGAGTATTCTTTCGACGGCACACCTGGAAATGTCGGACGCCTGTTCATCCCTTCGGCAGGCGTGAATGTTGCGTTGAATTATGTCGATGACAATACAGGAGACGAAGCCGCCCAGGCCATCTGCGACGCAGAGGACAGCGCAGCATATATGGTCTTCTCCAGTTCTGATGAAGTCTGGATCGGTGACCATAATTTCCAGGGATTCGATGCTATCAAATCCGTGGTACCGGGAACGCAAGCTTATATTAAGAACACCGACGGGACAATCGATTCCTATATCTGCACGGAAATTGATCAGGCGACAAATACAGGATATGACCTCGTTACTGCAGACGGCAGAAGCGCAAGCAAGATCAATGCTGGAGGTATTATCATGTACACCTGTAATGATGACTGGACATCCGTCACGGCAACCTTCTGGCAGCCAGAATGAGATTTTAACATCCACAGACGTGAACAACGGCTGCAGATCATTGATCTGCAGCCGCTGTTCGTATTTCCCCGGGCGTTTTTCCTGTATTATTCTTAAAAAATACGCTGAAACTGCTGGAATTGCGAAAACCGACTTCTTTTGCAATGGCAAAGAGCGGAAGATCAGTCTCTCTCAGCAGATGAATCGCCTTTTCGATTCGAACCCTGTCACGGTAGTCCTTGACTGTGATGCCGGTGTAATAGTGAAAGAGATTCTGCAGTTTACCGGCACTCATTGCAAACTGTTGTGCCAGTTCCCGGATATTGGAATTATCATCCGGATTCTCCTCCAGATACTTGATAAAGCGGTCCACAACTTCACGATCATATTTCGGAATCGAACGGATAACCGGTTTTTCGTCGACGCTTTCGCCCTCAGATGAGCCACTCAGGACTCTGGCCAGAAATTCCATCACGTTTCCCTGAATAAAAAGCTGACGAAGAAGTTCATCCTTAATATTCCTTCCGTTTTTGGACAGATCACGACTGATCCCGGAAAGGCCCGAAATTTTTTCCATCATTTCCGCGTCGGCATCTATCATAAATACCTTCCCTGCACGGTAATGAATCTGAATCATACCGCGACGTTCCCCGCGCAGAACCTTATATCTGAGGATCGCGGATTCGCTGTCAGGATGGCTTTCCGACACCAAAAACAGGTATTTATTTTTTATCAGCAGATCGATTGCTTCATCTAACTCCATTGATTCCTCCGATACCTGCTCAGACTGCCTGACCTGACTGTTCCCACACACATTCGTGCGGGAACATCTCACACGAATCTTACCATCGTTCTACTCTTTACTGCTCCAACACGCAGAAGAAAAGTTTAGTATTTCATGTTTATAAACCTTTGCTTTCATATTTCTATTATACCCGATAAAATCAGAAAAGAGAACCATCCTCAGGTCGTCTCTCCAATCATTTTCGGTTTTCAGAGGATAATAACTTCCGGAGAATATTTCGGAGTGCCTCCTGTTCCTCATCTGTCAACCTGTCAAAAGGAGAATCCGCTTCTTCCTGCATCCGTACTTTCATCTCCGCCGCACCCTTTTCTGTAAGGCTGATGATGACAGCGCGTTTATCCAACCTGCTTTTTTTTCTGACAATCAAATCATGCTTCTCAAGTTTCGACAATAGCTCTGAAACCGACCCCGGCTGAATCCGAAGTTCTTTCTGAATGTCTTTCTGATATACACTTCCGTTCTCCATCAGATACGTCAGAATCTGCTCCCGCGAGCCGCTGCGCTGATCCTTGTGGTGAAGCATATGCGCGCAGCTTCGAAAGAGAAGATCAAGATCCTCACAGCTCTCAAAATCATAATTTTCGTGACGGGAATCCCTGTGATGGTTCCAGTGACCAGCCTCTCGCCCCGTCCGTTTATGATCAAAATGGCCTGTAATTCCACGCTCCCTTGCAAGTGCCGCTCCCTTCCCGCAGGACGGGTTCTTGAGAGAGCAATGCTTTCCGCATCCACTGCACACATTCGTATCCTGAATGGTATCTGCCACATCCCTGTTCCATAATGTTGTATTTGTATCTGTATTGATCTGAGTATTCATATCTCTTCCTTCTTTCTATTTAAACTGGATATTTATTAGGCACCTACATATTATACAGCACCCGAGTACATGTCAAGGTACATAATAATATTTATATTAAATTCACAATTGAAAACGGACGGCAAGATCATATTTCGAATTCTCGGGATTTGTGTTAATCTTAAACAAGAGGAGCGTCGAGACAGCAGAAGAGAACCGGAATTGAGGGAACGATTGATTATGGCGGTTTGTGTATATAACTACGGCGATGAAATAACAGACGAAGATCTGATTCGGCGGATCTGCGGCGGGATCTACGACTCATACGATCTTTACCAGGACTCCGAAAGGGATAATCTGGCTTACCGGATGATGAAACAGAATCTTACCGGAGAAAAGGGGCTGGTGATCACCTCCAACGTCAGCAATCTCGGACGAAATAAGGCAGAGATTCTGGAAGAGCTGAAATGGATGCTGCGTCATCGCGTCACGCTCGCCATTGCCCGATATCCCATCACCTGCCAGATCGACAGTATGACAAACGCGATTGCATTGAGAACACTGATCAATGTCTTTGAAGATTTGATGAATGATCCGGGATTCGAGATCCGATCCGGTTCCAACGCAAAGGGAGGAAGAAAAAAAATCAACTTCCCTGAAAACTGGTATGAACTATACCCGGAGTGGACAGCGAAAAAGATCACTGCCGTTGAATTCATGAAAAAAGCAGGTGTACGCAAAGGCACCTTTTATCATCTGGTCAAAGAGTATCAGTCTCTGCTGTCTGCCTCCATGCAGACGATTCATTTTCCAGAACAGACGAAGCCCCTGAAACCATGAAATAAATCAAAGGTCTCAGGGGCTTTCCAGAGCAAGTGACGGGAATCGAACCCGCCTCCCCAGCTTGGGAAGCTGGTGTTCTACCGATGAACTACACCTGCATTAACTACAACGAATACTATATCACAACCCGATGTCAAAATCAATGTCGTTTTTTGATCGTTGATCTTATCCATTGCTACTGCCTACAACCTTACCGTTGACTTCTCATTGTTATTGCCTTCAACCTTACCGTTGATCATACACGTGGGGTTACACATTGAATTCATAAATAAAATAACGTATAATAAGCCCATTCTGATACATTTCTGATATGTGAGGTTATAAAAAATGTGGTTAGCAGACAACTGGAACGATTATGAAGTACTGGATACCTCATCCGGGGAAAAGTTGGAACGATGGGGTGATTATCTTCTGATCCGACCGGATCCCCAGGTCATCTGGTATACAGAAAAGAAGATGCGCGGCTGGAGAAAGTGCAGCGGCCATTATCATAGAAGCTCCAAGGGCGGCGGCGAATGGGAGTTCTTTGATCTTCCGAAGCAATGGCAGATCCGCTATCGCAGTCTCACCTTTAATCTCAAGCCATTCAGTTTTAAACACACCGGACTGTTTCCAGAGCAGGCCGTTAACTGGGATTGGTGCTCGGCAAAGATAAGAGATGAGATAATCCGGCGTGAAAAATCTGGTGACCTGGATCCTGAAACCGGAATGCCAAGACCGGTCCGGATCCTGAATCTCTTTGCCTATACCGGAGGCGCGACACTTTCGGCAGCAGCAGCCGGTGCGCAGGTCACACACGTCGATGCTTCCAAGGGAATGGTGACATGGGCAAGGGAGAACGCGGAATCATCCGGTCTGTCCAGTCGCCCGATCCGCTGGCTCGTGGATGATTGCACGAAATTCATCGAACGGGAGATCCGGAGAGGTCATCATTATGACGGAATCATAATGGATCCTCCGTCATACGGGAGAGGACCGAAAGGAGAGATCTGGAAGATGGAAGAAAACATCTATCCATTTCTTGAGCTCTGCGCCAAACTTCTGAGCGACGACGCGATTTTCTGCCTGATCAATTCCTATACGACCGGTCTGGCACCTTCAGTACTCACCTATATGCTTTCTGTCGCACTGGCCGACCGCGGAGGGAAGGTCGAATCCTCCGAAATCGGGCTTCCGGTCACTTCCACCGGCCTCGTGCTTCCGTGCGGATCAACGGGACGCTGGATGCGAACGGTCCGGCCTGACGGAATGAAATAATTTCAGAAAAGCCCACCGCAGAGCTGATTAAAAATAACTGCAGAAAGGTTATTTCACAAAGGATTCTTTAAAAAATTACAGAAGGGTTAGTTTGCAAAGAATTCTGTAAAACAAAATTGCAGAAAGGATTTCATATATGAAGAAACTTTCCAAGAATCTGGTAAGTATGCTGTTTCTTCTCGTACTTCTGATTCTTATTCTGATTGGTATTTATGCCTTTGGCATCTACCACTTCAAGACCCATTTTTACAACAATTCAACCATAAACGGCATCAATGTCGGAGAGATGACCGCAGACCAGGCACGGTATGCCATCCAGAATCAGATGCGCAAGTACACACTCACCTGCAAAGAGCGGAATAATGTCACCGACAAGATCACCGGAGATCAGATCTATCTGACATATCAGGACGACGGCGCCGTCGATAAACTCCTGGATGATCAGGATTCCAGATTCTGGATTTTTCATATCACTCTCGGGAAAAAATATCACATTCCTCTTGGGTACACCTACGATTCCAATTCGATCGATGATGTAATGAATAAGATGAACGCATTCTCCGCTCCCGATATTCAGGCTCCCGAAAATGCAAAAATCGTCGATAACGGCAGTGATTTTACCGTTTCTGAAAGCGTTCAGGGCAACACTCTGAATTACGAAAAGACAAAAGCAGCCATCATTAACGCAATTGAGAATCACAAAACGGAAATAAATTTTGAAGATCTTGACCTCTATGAGAAGCCAACCGAAAATGAGAGCTCTTCGGATATTCAGGAGAAGGCAGCTGACATTAACAAGCTCCTGAACATCGATATTACCTATAATCTGGCCGATAAAGAATTTACCATCAACAGCTCCAACATCCGTGATTTCCTGGTCGAGGATGACAAGGAGGGATACACTCTGAGCAAGGACAAGCTAGCCGAATGGGTAAAAAACATGGCCTATGAGACTGATACCTACGGCCTCTCCCGCAAATTCCGGACAACGAGCGGCAAGGAGATTCAGCTTGAGGGCGGCGGAGACTACGGCTGGTGCATATATCAGGAGGAAACCACCAATGATCTGTACAATGCCATTCTGAACGGTGACAGCGGACAGCGCGATCCGATCTATCTGTACAGCGCCCTCGACCGCGGCGCCAATGATATCGGAGGCACCTATGTGGAAATCTGCATCACCAAACAGGAGATGTGGTGCTATAAGGACGGCACCCTGATCGTAGATACACCGGTGATCACCGGAAACCATTCGCTGGGCCAGGATACTCCGTCCGGAAGTGTATATGCCATCGATGGAAAGGAGAGCAACACCACCTTCCCGGAGGCTCACAACGTAAAGATTAGCTACTGGCTTCCCTTTGTCGACTCCTGCGGAATTCACGATGCCTACTGGAGAACCGAGGCCCAGTTTGAAAACAAGAATACCTATCTGACCAACGGATCAAACGGCTGCATCAACACCCCGAAGGATGCAGCGGCAAAGATCTTTGATGTGATGGATGTCGGATATCCCGTCGTCGTATACTATTCGGAAGACCAGCCGGTAGGTCCGCAGCCAACCAGTGCCGATGCGTCTGCAAACGTCGCGCCTTCGAATCAGTAATCAAATCACCCCGGATTTCCGGATAATAGACACCGCACAGACCGCTTATCTCAAGGTGAAGACCTGAAGCTGTCTCCGATTACGGGATTGCAAAATTTCCGGATACTGCTACAATGAACCTGTTGGTCTGAACACCGCAGGTGTCCCGTTCACGGAAGAAGTTCCGCGCAGCATCCGCACACGATATGCGCATAACATCTGCGTCCTGCGGATGACGGTTTTCCGTTCGCAGCGGACCCAGAAAAACAGACGAAGTATCCGTCAGTTACTCGGGAAGAAGACAAAATATAGTCTTATATACAAGTTTTACATTAAGAAAAAGGAAGTCGAATATGAAAATTGTAGTGCTCGCAGCAGGAACAAGTACCGAAAGAGAAGTTTCCATCGTATCGGGAACCGGAATCTGCAAGGCCTTACGAAGGCTCGGCCACCAGTCTATCCTTCTGGATGTTTTTTTCGGCTGGAGGGAGGCAGACCCGGCTACCGCTTTCGATGGTGAATACGACACGGATGCAGCTGCAGAATACATAAAAAGCTTTAATCCGCAGATGGAAGAAGCCCAAAAGAGCCGCCGGAGTTTTTTTGGTCCCAATGTAATTGCGCTTTGTGAAGAAGCTGACATTGTTTTCCTTGCGCTTCACGGTTCGAACGGCGAAGACGGGAGAGTCCAGGCAGCATTTGATCTGCTCGGCATCAGGTATACCGGCACTGATTATATCAGCAGTGCCATCGCAATGGATAAATCCAGAACCAAGCAGGTATTCCAGGCCTCCGGAGTAAACACACCGGCTGGCATCACGATTTATCGCGGAGATTCCCGCAGAAGCGCATCCGAGTTCGGCATGGAACTCCCTGTCATTGTCAAGCCCTGCTGCGGCGGTTCTTCCGTCGGGATTACAATCTGCCGAACGGAGGAGGATGTCTGCAAGGGGATTGATCTTGCGTTCCGGCTCGAAAACTCTGCTGTCATCGAGGAATTCATCGAGGGCGGCGAATTTACCTGCTGTGTCATCGACGGCAAAGCCTATCCGGTAGTCATGATTACCCCGAAAACCGGCTACTACGACTTCCGAAATAAATATACCGCCGGAGCAACCGAAGAGCTTTGTCCTGCACCCATCTCAGATGATCTCACAAAAAAGATACAGGAAGAGGCATTAAAGGCGGCAGACGCAATAGGCCTGATCGGATACGGCCGCATGGACTTCCTCGTCCGGAAATCAGATCAGAAGGTATTCTGTCTTGAAGTGAACACACTTCCCGGCATGACGCCAACCAGTCTCGTACCGCAGGAGGCAGCGGCTGTTGGCATCGATTATGATCATCTCTGTCAAAAACTGATCGACGTATCTCTGAAAAGATATGAGCAGTAATAATTTCAACCCCGCAGTCGGGGCCTACACTAACTTTAACTCCGGATTGTCCATGTGTAGCAGACTTCCTCAATCCGGCAGCTGTTCGGAGGCGCATTCATGAAAAATCTTACTCTGTCCAATATTGCACTGGTAACAGACGGAAAATACGACGGACCCGGGGATAAAGAAGAATTTACCGTGACCGATATTGTCACAGACAGCAGAAAGGTTACAAAGGGTTGCCTTTTTGTCGCGATCCGCGGCGAACGAACAGACGGTCACCGGTTTATCCGACAGGTTATCGAAGCAGGCGCCGCAGCGGTTCTCACCGAGAAGGATCCGGAAACGCTCCGTAAGGAATATGAAATCCCTGAAAACCTGGAGATCACATCCGTCACAGTTTCTTCCACGCTGCAGGCGGTAAAGGACATCGCGGAATTTTATCTCAGACAGCTCAATAAGCCGATTGTCGGCATCGTCGGAAGCGTCGGGAAGACAAGTACCAAGGAGATGACAGCCGCTGTACTCAGCCAGAAGTACCGCGTACTGAAGACAGAGGGCAACTTCAATAATGAGCTGGGTGTACCCATGACCGTTTTCCGGATGAGAGAGGAGGACGAGATCGGCGTCATCGAAATGGGGATCAACCATTTCGGTGAGATGCACCGCCTTGCATCCATCGTCCATCCTGATACCGTAATCATGACAAATATCGGAACGGCGCACCTGGAGTTTCTGAGAAGCCGCGACGGTATCCTGAAGGCGAAGTCAGAGGTCTTTGATTTCTTCAACTCTGACGGCCACATCATCCTCAACGGCGATGATGACAAGCTTTCAACCATTGAAGAAAAATCCGGTGTCAGACCGGTCCGTTTTGGTCTTTCGAAGGAAGGTTATTCACATCCGAACGATTTTTATGCCGATGAGATTGAACCACAGGGGCTTGACGGCACCAAATGCAGGATTATAACTCCGGCCGGAAGCTTCCTGGTACTCATTCCCCTTCCCGGCACCCATATGATCTATAACGCGCTTGCAGGCGCCGCGGCAGGTCTCACCTATGGCCTAACCCTTGATCAGATTCGCAGCGGAATCGAAAGCTGTGAGTCTTTAAGCGGAAGGTTTCATATCATCCACACCGGACGTTTTACTCTCATAGATGACTGTTATAACGCAAACCCCGCCTCCATGAAGGCTTCGCTTGATATTCTGCAGGAGGGCTCCGGCAGGAGAATAGCGGTTCTGGGAGATATGGGAGAACTGGGCAATGAATCCGAGCAGCTGCATGAGGAAGTCGGTGAACATGCAGGCAGCCTAAAGCTCGATGCAATATATTGCGTTGGACCGCTTTCCAAGGCAATCTGCAGGGGCGCACGTAAGGCTTCGGCCGGAAGGACCGATATCCGGCACTTCAAGACCATCGACAAATTTCTCGAAGAAGTTCCAGGGCTTTTCAGGGACGGAGACACGATTCTCGTAAAGGCATCCCACTATATGGAATTTGGCAGAATTGTAACCGACCTCCAGAAATGAGCAACAGCTATTTACCTCATTGCACGAATAATACGTCTATTTGGATAATTTCTGTTGCATTTTTATTAAGCCTGTTATATAATTCTATACGTAAAAAGAATTTACCCTTCAAAAAATTTTTTTTACAATTAATAACCCCTTATTAATTATT
>DGTF01000052.1:0-371 GCA_002394235.1 Eubacterium sp. UBA4343
CGGCTCACTGTTCGCGTAAACTAAAACAAGCCAGGGGCATTCTCAGCCCCCGGCTTATATGGATACTTTTGTATATGTGGAAATGGGGATTAGTTGTTGATCAGCTTGTCCTCATCGTTCCAGCTGTACAGCTTGCGGATCTCAGCTCCGACCTTCTCTGACGGATGCTCGGAAGCGAGCTTACGAAGCGCCTTGAAGTGTGCCTGGCCGCCTGCCGGGCTCATGTCAAGCAGGAAGTCCTTCGCGAAGGTACCATCCTGAATGTCGGACAGGACTTTCTTCATTGCCTTCTTTGTCTCAGCGGTAACGATCTTCGGTCCGGTGATGTAATCGCCGTACTCAGCAGTGTTGGAGATGGAATATCTCATTCC
>DGTF01000052.1:465-35992 GCA_002394235.1 Eubacterium sp. UBA4343
GCTTCATCTCATGGATGCACTCGAAGTATGCGTTTCTCGGATCATATCCGGCCTCGCACAGAGTCTCGAATCCAGCCTGCATCAGAGCTACAACGCCGCCGCAAAGAACAGCCTGCTCACCGAACAGGTCAGTCTCTGTCTCGGTTCTGAAGTCGGTCTCCAGAAGTCCTGCACGGGCTCCGCCGATTCCTGCGCCATATGCAAGGGCAAGATCCTGTGCATGTCCTGTGTAATCCTGCTCAACAGCGATCAGGCAGGGAGTTCCACGTCCTCTGAGGTACTCGGAACGAACAGTATGGCCTGGTGCCTTCGGTGCGATCATGGTGACATCGACATTCTTCGGCGGGATGATCTGGTTGAAATGGATGTTGAAGCCATGAGCGAACATCAGCATATCTCCCTCTTTCAGGTTGGGCTCGATGTCCTTCTTGTACATAGCTGCCTGCAGCTCATCGTTGATCAGGATCATGATGATATCTGCCTGCTTTGCAGCCTCAGCCGCTGTATAAACCTTGAAGCCCTGCTCCTCGGCTCTCTTCCAGGATTTGCTGCCCTCATACAGGCCGATAATGACGTCGCATCCGGAATCCTTCAGGTTCAGTGCATGTGCATGACCCTGGCTGCCGTAACCGATGATGGCGATTTTCTTGCCGTCAAGCAGAGACAGATCGCAATCTTCCTGATAAAACATTTTCCATGCCATAATACAAGTTCCTCCATATAATTTTAGATTTTGCCGTATACAGTGGCTTATTCTGCCGTATACAGCGGCTTATATATGTTAAAGAGTAAACTCTTTAGCTAACTGATTCTATCGGGTGTGCCGCAGCCAGTTCCGGCGAACGGGTGATATTGTACAGCCGTTCAGTCCAGATACGTGACATCGTCCATCCCTCTGGACAGTGCGGTGATTCCGGTACGCGCGAGCTCCAGCGTCTCGTATTCCTTGGTAAGCTCGAAGAATGCCTCAAGCTTGCTCTGGGATCCGGTCAGCTCAATGATGATGGAATTCAGTCCCACATCTACGATCTTCGCGCGGAAAATATTCGCAACCGCAAGAACCTTGTCTCTCTCCGCTTCGCTGACCCGAAGCTTCAGCAGCGCCAGTTCGCGGATAACGCTTGTATCTGCGTCCAGAATCTTGATATCTCTTACATCCACCTGCTTCTGAACCTGGTTCTTGATCTGCTCAAGAACAAGCTCGTCTCCGCTGGTCACAATTGTGATTCTGGTGAACCGCGGATCCGCGGTCACACCTGCTGTGATGCTGTCGATGTTATAGCCGCGTCTCGCGAAAAGTCCTGCGATTCTCGTAAGGACTCCCGATGTATTGTCAACCAGGATCGATAAAATTCGCTTTTCCATAACTGCCATTCCCTCTATTACTTCAAACTCTTTGTATTCTACTATGTGGAATTTCATTTGTCAACAAGTTGAATGATTTTCATCTTGCTGAAGTCTGTATTATCTCTCCAGCTGCAGACATCTTCATTTTTCCCTGTCCGTCATGAAATCCTGCAGGAATGCATTTGAAATTTTTTCGCTCCCTGAAGACGATATTAGAATACATTTTCCCGGGTATGTCTGCAAGTCAAAAATTTTCTGTATCTGGACAAGTCTTGCTGAATTGTGTTCACGTTCAACATGAATGCAATTATTCACGGCTAACAAAGCTTCCGGCTCATTATGTGATCTCTGCCATGCGCGCAAACCGACAAAAGGGGACCTCACTTTTGATCCGGTTCTGTCTCCCTGATGTATGTTATATTTTCAAAAAGCTTACGCTTCCTCCGGCCCGGTCACAGGCTCCGCGGGGATGAAGACACGGCTATCGCCGCTGTTCTTCTGCTGCTTCGCCATCTCCGTCGCCTCCCGGCAGAAATAATCCTGCGCGATGATCCTCTCCTTGTCTTCCAGATCCTGCTTCCTGTAGGTTCCATCCGGCTGGAGGATGCTTGCCTTCACGGTATCCGCAAGCTGAATTTCCAGGATGTGCATTGCCTGCTTCTTCGTCTCCGGCTGCAGGAGCGGGAAGACGATCTCGACACGTTTGTCCAGGTTACGAGGCATCCAGTCCGCGCTGCCCATGTAGACATCCTCGCTGCCGTTATTGTAAAAATAGAAGATTCTGGCATGCTCCAGGAAGTTTCCGACAATCGAACGCACAGTGATGTTCTCGCTGATGCCCGGGATTCCGACCTTCAGACAGCAGATTCCGCGGACGATCAGATCGATCCGTACGCCTGCAGCGGAGGCCTTATAAAGGGCCGCGATAATTTCCGGATCGCACAGGGAGTTCATCTTCGCGACGATTCTTGCCTGCTGTCCCTCGCGGGCATGTTTTTCCTCCATACGAATCAGATGCAGGAAGCGGTCACGCATCCAGATCGGCGCAACGATGAGATCATTCCAGCGGTCCGGCTCGGAGTATCCCGAAATCATATTGAAGACCGCGGTGGCATCCTCGCCGATGTTCTCGTCACAGGTCAGAATGCCGCAGTCCGTGTACAGCTTCGCGGTGGAATCGTTGTAGTTTCCGGTTCCGAGATGAACATATCTGCGGATGCCATCTTCTTCCTTTCGCACGATCAGCGTGATCTTGCTGTGTGTCTTCAGTCCGACCAGTCCGTATATGACATGGCAGCCGGCTTTTTCCAGCTTCTGCGCCCAGACGATGTTGTTCTCCTCGTCGAACCGTGCCTTCAGCTCGACCAGAGCCGTTACCTGTTTGCCGTTTTCCGCCGCCTGCGCAAGCGCTGCGATGATCGGGGAATGGCCGCTGACACGGTAGAGCGTCTGCTTGATGGCGAGTACATTCGGATCGGACGCTGCCTGCTTTACAAAATCAACTACCGGCTGGAAGCTCATGTAGGGATGATGTAGGAATATATCGCCCTTGCGGATGTTGGTGAAAATATCATCATCATTCTGAAGCGCCGGCACATCCGCCGGAGTATACTTCGGAACCTTGTACTGATCGAATCCATCAATGCCGTATACCTTCATCAGGAACGTCAGGTCGATGGGCCCCGGAATGTAGAAAATATCCGGCTCCCGCACCTGGAACTCCTCTTTCAGGATCTGCAGAAGCTCCGCTTCGATGCCCTCTTCCACCTCCAGACGGATGACCTCGCCCCACTGTCTCTTCCGGAGTGACTTCTGGATCTCCACCAGAAGATCGGCTGCCTCATCCTCATCTATGCCAAGCTCCGCATTTCTCATGATCCGGTAAGGGTGCGCGCATACAACCTCGTAGCCGAGGAACAGCCGGGAGATATTTCTCTCGATGATCTCGTCCATCAGAATGATGGCGCGCTCAGACGCGTCCTTCTCCGGCAGCTCGATGAATCTCGGCAGAACAGACGGCACCTGCACGGTGGCGAACAGCGTCCGCCCGTCGTCGCTTCCTTTCTTGCGGATCAAGGCTCCGATGTTCAGAGTCTTATTCCGGATCAGCGGGAAAGGTCTGGAGGAATCCATCGCCATCGGCGTCAGTACCGGGTAGACATTCTCGTTAAAATAATCATCAATGTATGAAGCCTGCTCCGGGGTCAGCTCCTCATGACTGTTGAACACATGGAGTCCCACTTCTCTCAGCTTCGGAATCAGCTCGTTGTTGTAGTTGTCGTACTGATCCTTTACCATCGCGTGCGTGGCGTCAAGGATCGCGTCGATCTGCTCTCCCGGCGTCATGCCCGCGATATCCGGCTTATTGTAATCGCTGTGCATCTGGTCCTTCAGGGACGCTACGCGGACCATGAAAAATTCATCCAGGTTTGAGGAGGTGATGCTCTCGAACTTCAGTCTCTCAAACAGCGGGATGGTACTGTCCTTTGCCTCATGCAAAATCCGCTCATCAAAACGGATCCAGGAAAGCTCCCTGTTCCAGTAATATTCCGGCTTTGCATATTCTTCGTACTCAGCTTTCATTTTCATAACTATATTCCTTTCGATTGTCACAGGCGGAAACCCACCGTCTTGAGGCCGTGGGCAGCTGACAAAAATCTCTCATTCCTATGCTTTCTGCACCTTGCTGCGCTTTCTGCATCTTGCTGTACATTCTGCACATTCCTGTGCTCAGACGATCCGTTTCAGCTTGATCACCGGACGGACGCCAAACACTTCGTTGAAAAAGTCAATCTCCGGCTGGAGCATGCCCTCTTCAAGGGCAAAGCTCTCGCGAACCTCAACGCGGATGACAATCTTCTGCTTCTTCATCTCTGTGCTGATGTTCAGGATCTTCTGTCTATGGCTCCGGTCAAGTCCGTTTGCCAGACGGATGATCGCGACAAAAGCAGCGACCTTCAAATACCGCTCCGTATCCAGACTGGATTCCATGACGATATCCTCGTGCTGCGGAAAATCCTCCTGGACATACCGGGCCGACAGAGCGATGATCTCCCGCTCCGCGTGAGAGAGACCGATGATCTCGTTGCTCATGATGATATTCCTGGAATTCTCGCCGATCTGGTTGAAGCCGATAAACTTTCCAACGTCATGAAGCATAACAGCGACCCGGAGCATCAGCCGGTCCCGTCCGGTCATGCCCGTCAGAGGAAGTGTCGCATCAAAAAGGCTCATGGCCGTCACATCCATATTGTTGATGTGCGGAGCGCTGACCGCGTAGCGGATGGCGATATTCTTCGCGCAGGTTACAATATCGTTTTCAAAATCATGCTTTGCCTTGAAGATATCGTGTGCTTCCGCGAACTCATAGGCGAGACCTCTCTGCAGATGTGTGCCAGGCGTCCAGATGTTCACGGGATCCAGGTCCGTTACGATCTTGTGATAAATGATGGCGGACGGCCGGAGCAGGGACGCGTACTCCACTGCGATATTATTCTCCATCGCAAGGTCGGCCACCGATTTACCGCCGATCCTCCTGTACCACTTCTCGAACTTATCCCTTGTCAGAATACGCGTCGAGCGGTCTCTGTGCTTCGGATCCTGGAAAATCATCTCTGTGATGAAGTCGCCGTTCAGAATAATGTTCTCAATCTTCAGATCCCGGATATACATGCTGCGGAACAGATTGAGATCATGCTGAATCAGCTGCTCGACCAGATCCTCATAATTGTCTGTCCTGCCCATGGCATTCTGAAGTTTTTCCCGGACACGGAGATTTCCGATCTTCATGTTCTGTGTGACGATCAGCTCGGATTTGTTAAAAATCGAGATCTGAATACTTCCTCCGTCCAGATCGACGACAGCGGTTCCCTCGCGGATCATGTCCTCGAAGCATCCCGCAATGGAGGCAACCGCCTTGTAGCTCAGGAACCGCTGCTCCGAGTTGCTCAGAATCCGGACATTCAGTCCTGTCGTCTGGCGGATCTTGCCCAGAATGAACAGATCATTTTCCGCCTCGCGGATCGCGCTCGTCGCAATCGCGCTGTAACCATCCACCTTATAGGTGTCCATGATCTTCCGAAAATCCGTCAGGACATCACAGAGCTCATCGACCATTTCAAAGCCGATCCTTCCGGTGGAAAAAGAATCATGGCCAAGCTCAATCTTGTGCGCTACCTTATCGATACAATGAATACCGTTTTTCCTGGAGATTTCAAAAATCTCAAGAGAAACCTCATAGCTTCCGATGTGGATTGCGCCGAATGTTAAAAATGCCATTTTATATGACCCCCAAATGACTAGAATAAACCGGTTACAGTATAGGCAATATCTGCCGGAATAGACATATTTTGTATTCTAAATTCCTGTTAACTCTGTGTAACAATTTTAATTTGCCGCTTTCGCGTCTCTCCTTGCTCAGACTTGTTGCCTTCGAAATCGCGGTCAGGCTCTTACACACGCTCCGCGTGTGACGATCCTGTCTACGTTTTCGAAGAGCTCTCTGCTCTACATGACTGTATAAGCTACGGATTGCTCCGTGCTTCGCACTCCCGCAATCCTACAAGTCTGAGCATTCTCGAGCCGCTTTCGCGTCTCTCCTTGCTCAGACTTGTTGCCTTCGAAATCGCAGGCAGGCTCTTACACACGCTTCGCGTGTGACGATCCTGTCTGCGTTTTCGAAGAGCTTATACAGTCAGTAGTTGCCGAGGAGGCGAAGTCCGACTGCTTCGGCTTCGAGCCCGCGGAGTGCGTTCTTTACTGCAGGATCGCTGAGGTTTCCTTCAAAGTCGATGAAGAAGCGGTATTCAAAGGGTTTCTCCGGAATCGGCCTGGATTCGATCTTGTACATGTTCAGCCCGTTGTAGATGAAATGGGAAAGCATGTTGTAAAGGGTTCCGCAGGCGTGCGGTACGCCGAAGCATACACTCATCTTCTGCGCAGTGCGGACGAATCGGCGGCTATGAGAGATGATGATGAATCGGGTGGAGTTCTTCTCCTTCGAGAGTCCCCCTTCCTTCAGGATCTGAAGGCCGAAGTATTCCGCCGCGGAACGGCTGGCGATGGCTGCCTGGTTCTTCAGCCCCTCGCGGGCAACCTTCTCGGCTGCCATCGCAGTGTTCAGCACATTCTGCTGTTTCCAGTCCGGGTGCTCGCTCTGCAGATACTCCCTGCACTGCGCGAGTCCCTGCGGGTGGGAATAAACAACGTCGATGTCATCGATCGTTGCCCCTGGAAGTCCCATCAGCATATGATCGATCTTCAGCACCTGCTCTCCGACAATATAGTTGTTGTATTCCAGGAGAAGATCATAGATGTCCGATACACTTCCTGCCGTCGAGTTCTCGATCGGCAGCACCGCGAAATCCGCCTCTCCGTTTGTCACAAGCTCCATCGCCTCTTTCCAGGTTTTGACATGGGTGCTCTCGATCGTATCATCAAAGAATTCCTTCATGGCCTCGAAGCTGTACGCTCCGTAGACACCCTGAAAGACAACCCGGGCATTGTGAAAATACAGATGATCCATCAGCGCGTAATCCGCCGGGAGAGTAATCCCATTCTCCGTCAGAAGCTGATACTGACGCTTCCGGCTGATTGCCATCAGCTGCTCGAAAAGTTCCCGCACACCCCTTCTGTTGAATTCCGAATGAGCCAGACCAGACAGATTTTGCAGTTTTTCCTGCTCTCTCTTGCCGTCAAAGACTTCCTTCCCGCTCTTGATCTTGTAGTCCGCGACTCCTTCCACAAGCTTCATACGCTCCTCGAAGAGGCGGACAATCTCCCTGTCCGTCTTGTCGATTTCCTCGCGATAATGATCCAGTTCTGACATTCTGATAATTCTCCCGTTTGTTATTAGTCAATATATTCTGATTTGATTTATCCGATCTGTTATTGCCAAAATGTTTCCACGGCTTGTTTACATTACAGCTTTGCACGGTAATTTTCCAGCGTATGAAAAAATCCTGCCAAATATACTGTTTCTCCATCTACTCTGTAGATAAATACATAATCATGCTTCTCCAATGTCAACTTCCGGTATTCCTTTGATTGCAGATATGGATCTTCGCAGAAAGCAAAAGACTCTGCCATTTTCTCAAGCAGATCATATGCGTGTTCAATGTCATCTAAAACCGCATCCGCTGCAGAAGGATTTCTCAAAGTATTGACAATATAGCTGATACATTTATCAATCTGGTGCGCTGTATGTTCGGTAATTTCGAGCTTATAAGCCATAGCTCTTCCTCACATCAGACAATGCTTCTCTGGCTGCTCTGGTTCTTCCGGTCCTAATCTGATTTTCTGAAATCTCCAGTTCACGGTAGAGCTGCTCCTTCTTATATGTCTCCTCGAAGGCCTCCATGCTCATCAGCACCATATCGCCGTATCCATTTTTCGTTACGAAAATAGGATCCGGACTCTTATGACACATTTCAGAAACTTTTGCTGTATCCTTTAAATCTTTAATAGGAATGATCTGTGGCATATAATCACCTCCGTTCTCTATCAGTGATGTCTTATTTATACCATAATTATGGGTTGCGTGCAACGCTATCTGCAGCGTCGAGTCATTTCAAACATTTCTTTCTGTTTCACGGAAATTCTCCCGATCAGCAGGAATGGCAAGAACATGAGCGAAAGGGCAAGCCGACTGCCGCTCAGTCAAGCCTGCCCTGTGTAATCTATCTCTTCCTGCCCTGTGCGTTCATTTCTTCCAATCGTCAGATATGCGCCTGCTGTATCGCCTCTTTCTCAATTTCCGGATCTCCCAGCAGATAGTTGATGTACTGCTGTGCGGTTCTTCCGGAGATTCCGCCATGGGTGAGTTCCCACTTGTTGGCGCCGGCCTTCAGCTCTTCATCCGACAGCCTGATGCCGTTCCTTCTCGCCAGGCCGATGACAATCTTGAAGAAATCCTGCTGGCCCGGTTTTGTGAATCCGATGGTCACACCGAAGCGGTGAACCAGTGACAGCTTTTCCTCCATGGTATCCGACTTGTGGATGCCGTTGTCGTTCACAACATCGTCGCGGTCACTCCAGGTTTCCTTGATCAGATGTCTCCGGTTCGAGGTCGCGTAGATCAGAACATTTGCCGGTTTCGTCTCGACGCCGCCCTCGATGACTGCCTTCAGGAATTTATACTCGATCTCAAATTCCTCGAAGGACAGGTCATCCATGTAGATGATGAACTTGTAGTTCCGGTTCTTGATCTTCGCGATCACATTCGACAGATCCTTGAACTGATGCTTGTAGATCTCGATCATGCGCAGACCGTCCGGATAGAACTCATTGACAATTGCCTTGATACAGGTGGATTTTCCGGTCCCGGAATCGCCGTAGAGCAGGCAGTTGTTTGCTTTTCTTCCCTCTACGAAGGCCTTTGTGTTGTCCACCAGCTTCTTCTTCTGGATCTCATAGCCGATCAGATCATCCAGCATCACCTTCTCCATGTTGTTGATGGCATGGAAGGTAACATCGTTGTTCTCATCGGAAGCAATGCGAAACGCCTTGTTCAGGCCGAACATTCCGACTCCGTAATCCCGGTAAAATCCGGTCACCGCGTCAAAGAACTCATTTTCGTCCCCGGCCTGCTCCAGCTTCTCACTGAGCGTCCTGACCTTTTCGCTGACGTTCTTGTTGTACATCAATTCCGGCTTTACGATGGCCTTGTAGTCCAGAATTCTCGAGAAGCAGTCAATACCGAGTTCCTCTTCCAGCCAGCTGAAATCATAATCGAAGAGTTCCTTATAAGCCTTGAAGTCATTTCTCGCAAAATAATTGACGCTTCCGTCGCTTGCGCCGACCTTCTCACAGGTCAGACTGAAGGAGTTCTCATCCGTGATCAGCCGGAAGGTCAGATAATTGTGCCAGAGGTTCTTGTCAAAAGCGTAGTCCGTCGCGATATTGAGAATCCTCTTCACCTCATGAAAGCAACGTGTGCGAAGCACATCCTTCGACTGCGTTTTCTCCCGCGCGTTCCGGCAGATATCACCCATCTGCGCGAGAATACAATCCTCCGGGATGCTTCCGTATATCAGTAATTTTGAAATAATGTGATCCATAGTCTCCTCCCCAGAATAATCTTCCGTTCTCAACTGCTGTCTTCGAAAAGCGCAGTCCGTTTCCCGCGCATTTCCCTGCATTGTTGCTTTCGGAATCGCAGTTTGTTACCTGTGTCTCATGACAATGCTGCCTTCGAAAAGCGCTCTTTACTGTCAGTCTCTCCGATGTCCGTGATACTTCTCCTCGCAGTACTTGCAGCGGTATACCGCATGCTCCGGATCCGTCAGGATGAATACCTGATCAAGCCCCTGTTCGATGGATGTGATGCATCTGGGGTTCTTGCATTTGATGACGTTGCGGATCTCCTTCGGAAGACCAAGTGCCTTCTTCTCGACGATCTCTCCATGCTCAATGACATTGATGGTGATGTTCGGATCGATGAACCCGACAATGTTCAGATCCAGCTGATCGACGGGGCACTCCACCTTAATGATGTCTTTTCTGCCCATCTTACTGCTCCTGGCATTCATGATCATCGCGACACAGCAGTCCAGCTGATCCAGTCTCAGGTCATGATAGATGGTCATTGCCTTGCCGGCTTTGATGTGATCCAGTACAAATCCCTGCTCGATAGAACCTACATTCAGCATTTATTTTACCTCCAGCTCAAGAAGCGTGAACATCAGTGCCATTCTCATATACATGCCCCAGTACACCTGTTTGAAATAAGCGGCTCTCGGGTCGTCATCGACATCGACCGAGATTTCATTCACGCGCGGAAGCGGATGAAGCACATACATATCCTTCGGCGCGAGCTTCATTTTTTCTTCATTCAGGATGTAGAAATCCTTCATGCGGATGTAGTCATCCTCGTTGAAGAAGCGTTCCTTCTGCACCCGGGTCATGTAGAGGATATCGAGCTCCGGAAGCGCATCCTCCAGACGGATCACTTCCTTATATTCAATGTGGTTCGGATCCAGATGTTCCTCCTTGACATACGACGGAAGCTTCAGCTCCTCCGGCGAGATCAGCACAAAACGGATGCCGGGATAACGCACCAGAGCGCTGATCAGCGAATGGACGGTGCGGCCGAATTTCAGGTCGCCGCAGATGCCGACAGTCATGTTGCCAAGTCTTCCCTTGGTCTGGCGAATCGTCATGAGATCCGCGAGCGTCTGCGTCGGGTGCTGATGGCCTCCGTCTCCCGCATTTATGACCGGAATCGAGGACTTGGCCGCGGCCACCATGGGAGCCCCCTCCTTCGGATGACGCATTGCGCAGATATCTGCAAAACAGCTTACAACGCGGATGGTATCCGCCACGCTCTCTCCCTTTGTAGCGGAACTGGTATTGCCCGAGTGAAATCCGATGACGTTTCCGCCCATATTCAGCATGGCCGTCTCAAAACTGAGCCTTGTTCGCGTGCTGGGCTCGTAGAAAAGAGTCGCCAGCTTCATACCATCGCAGACATGCGCGTACTTCTCCGGATTCTTCTCCATATCCGCCGCGAGCTTCATGATATGCTCGAGCTCTTCAACGGAAAGATCCAGCGGTGACATGACATGTCTCAGATTCTTCAACTGTCTGTGCATTATAAGCCTCCTTAAACGTAAGCTAAATAAATGACAATGGCTACTATGGCACCACAACCAGATAAGCTGCGGATTGCATTCGAGTTATTTTACCGCAAATGCATATGTGGAATCAAGTGAGACAGAAAAAAACCGGCGCCGTTCCATTTCCGGGGCAATTTCCGTTCCGTTTGCCGTTCAATGAATGCCGGGGCTTCCATCGTTCACACTTTTATTATTTTATTATAAAAACTCATTGATAATTTATAGTTTTTATTATGTGCAATAAAAACTTGTAATTTTTTATTGTTTTTGTTATTCTGATAGCAGGAGGTTCTGCTAATGATTGAACGTAAACAATACCTGAACCGCATGATCGCACTCAAGGATAAGAAAATCATTAAAATACTAACCGGCGTTCGCCGCTGCGGAAAGTCAACAATGCTTTCCTTATACAAGAGATATCTGCTCTCCCATGGTGTAGAAGAACGCTGCATTCATTTTATCAACTTTGAAGATCTTCAGTTCGAACCTCTTCAAGAATATCACAGACTGCACGATGCCATCGTGAACATGCTGGTACCGGACAAGATGAACTACATCATGCTCGATGAAGTCCAGATGGTTCCTGATTTTCAAAAAGCCGTAGACAGCCTGTTTCTTCGCGACAATGTGGACCTTTATCTGACCGGTTCAAATGCTTATCTGCTCTCCGGAGAACTTGCTACCCTGCTCTCCGGTCGATATGTTGAGATTGCGATGCTTCCTTTTTCCTTTCGGGAATTCTACCAGGTAATCGGAGGCGACCCCAATGCAGCGTTCCAGACCTACTTCTGGAAGGGAGGCCTTCCTTATGGAATACAGCTTTCCGATGAACATGCGTGGATGGAGTATATGAATGGCATATACAATACCGTAATCTTGAAAGATGTCGTTGCAAGGCAAAAAATCGCAGATATTGATCTGCTGACCAGACTGATCCGTTTTCTTGCAGACAACATTGGCAATATCGTTTCTTCCAATAAAATAGCCAATACCCTTTCCAGCAGCGGAAGACGAACCACCGCTGCCACAATTGACAATTACATACGTGCATTTAAGGAGGCACTTCTTCTCTACGAAGCAAACCGATATGATGTTCGCGGAAAACAACGGCTTAAGTCTCTGGGGAAGTTCTATCTGGCTGATCCCGGGTTTCGAACGGTATCCATCGGTAAAAGCACTTCCGATATCGGACACGTTCTTGAAAATATCATATACCTCGAGCTTATCCGGCGTGAATTCCAGGTGTACATTGGAAAACTGGATGCGCTTGAAGTTGACTTTGTCGCACGAAAAGGAGATGAAATCATCTACTATCAGGTCGCAGCAAGTATCATGGACAAAAACACATTCGACCGGGAATTTGCTCCTCTCCGACAGATCAAGGACAACTACCCGAAATATGTAATTACACTTGATACCCTTCCCATATCAGAAAACGGTATCCGGCAGATCAATGCCATTGATTTTTTACTTCAGGAAACTTAAAGACATTCTATAAAACCCGCAGTCGCTTCTCCCCATTCCGGGAAAAAACGCTGCGGGTTGTTCTTACTTCCGATCATCGACGTCTTCCTCCGTCGCTGTCCCGTCTATGATTTCCTGACCATTCTCATCATAGTGCGGGCGCCCGGTCATCTCATCCTCAAATTCGTCCTCCGCACGGCGGAACTCCTCCGCCGCGTCGTGGACCTCAGAGGCAAAATCCGCGGTGCGCTTATGAAAGACGAAGCCGCAGATCGCCGCGTAAATCATCGCCGCCCCGGCGACCTGAACCAGTACAGCTGTCAGGCGCATCGGATGGAACAGGAATACGATGCCGAGAATCAGCGTCACGATTCCGCCGATCAGACAGAGATACCATCTGTCGTCATGAAAGGTCCGGAGCGTGCTCATCTCCACAAACTGACCGCAGGCATACGAAATCAGGATCACGGCAAAGAGAATTCCAGCAAAGGCCGCAACCACATCCGGTCTCGCTGCAATAAAAATTCCAAATACCGCAAGGATGACACCGCCGGCCAGCGCACCTGCCGCCACAGGTTCACCGCGCATATTGATATAGCTGGCGATCAGCAGCGCTCCGATCACGATCATCGCCACGCCGAGCAGTCTGCAAATCACAAACAGCGTACTCTCCGGCCGCACCAGCAGAAAAATTCCGACGATGAGCAGAATCAGCGACCATATATTGACCGCGAGCAGCTTCTTCTTGATATTCTCTCCTAAATTCCTGAACATATTTTCTTCCTCCTGCAGTATCAAATGTGCGTTTTAAGTTCAATTTCCGTCTGCACTATGCCGCATCACAAAACCTGAAACATCGCGCTGATATTATTCCCGCGAAACGCCCCACTCTTCAAGCTTATGGTAGACGGCTGAAACGGGAAGTCCAACCACATTATAATAATCACCTTCAATTTTTTCTATATATCTGGCAAAAATACCCTGGATCCCATAGCTGCCTGCCTTGTCCATCGGATCCCCCGTCTCGACATATTCCCGGATCTCCCTGTCCGTGAGCCGACAGACATATACTCTGGTCCGCACGGAAAAGGTTTCCTCTCGCTGTATTTCACCCTTCTCCACCTTCACAAGAGTCACGCCTGTATAAACGTCGTGGCTTCTACCGGAGAGACTTCGCAGCGTCTCCGCTGCCTCCTCCGGACTCGACGGCTTGCCGAGAATATCCGCGTCACGTACAACGATCGTATCGGCGCCAAGTATGATGCATGCAGACAGTTGTAATTTGTCGGCATTTAGTATTACGCCGGCGACATCCTCTGCCTTTCGTCTTGAGAGGCAACACACCACCTCGTCCGGTGTTCCGCTGCTTACCTTCTCATCCGCGTGGCTCGGAATCACCTCGACCGAAAAGCCCGCCTGATGCATCAGTTCCAGGCGCCGCGGAGATCCTGAGGCAAGAATAATCCGGGGCATAACTCCCTTATTCTCTGATCTGATATCATTTTCCTTCATTTCATCCCTCACTTCAATTCTCACAAAAACACGCTCTGGAAAAAGGCATTGTTTCCATGGATTCAAAATTAGCCGCCAATTCAAAAGCAGCAAAAATCTCTGAAAATAAAATGGCCTTGTTTCCATGAATTTAAAAAAACAAAAGTCTCTCTAAAATAAAAAGACTTTGTTTCCATGGATCAAAAATAGTGTGATCATCTCTCACTATCCTTCATCCATTATGAAACAAAGCCTCTGAAATCTCAACCACAATTGACTGCAAGCAAGACGATAAGCCGGGTTATGTCGCGTACGGTCATCTATCTGTGTCCTGCCGTTGCCGGCAGGCTCAAGCGACCTACCTGAAGACGTGACGGGCAGCCACATTGCCTTCTGTTCGGTCTTGCTTCGGATGGGGTTTACATGGCATCCCCTGTCACCAGGGGATCGGTAGTCTCTTACACTGCCTTTTCACCCTTGCCCTTGCATCCTTACGGAATCAGGGGCGGTATATCTCTGTTGCACTTTCCCTGAGGTCACCCTCGCCGGACGTTATCCGGCATCCTGCCCTGTGAAGCCCGGACTTTCCTCAGCCGGCACCTTTCGGCCCGCCGGCCGCGACCGTATGTCCTACTTGCAGCCAATATTGAATATATTACCACAAACCGGAGAAAAGTACAGAAATTTTTCTCAACCGACCCTTTCCTCTTATCGGTCGGTCCTGCTTATCTCTTACTTATTCGCGTTTTTTTCGATTCCGTACTACCATGATTACAAATACTACCAGTAAAGCTGATGAAATCATCACCGATACCTGCCAGATCCTATTATTCGTATTATCTCCGGTAGATACTCGTCCGGTCATTACCTTTCTTATGAGTGGTTTTCCCGTAGATACATTCGAAGAATTATTTGTGGACGTCTGCGTGTTATTGGTATTCGCTGTGTTATTTGTATTACCTGTGTTATTCGAGTTGCTGCCTCCAGGCATTATTGTAGGAACTACGGTTGCTGCCGGGGTAGTACTCGGAGTCGTAACAGGTGTAGTACTCGGTGTTGTCTCCGGTGTAGTACTCGGTGTTGTCTCCGGCGTAGTACCCGGTGTTGTCTCCGGCGTAGTAGTTGGCGTTGACTCTGCCAGCTGAATAGAAGCAGACACTGTGATCTTCTTTTTCTTAATCTCCGCACCTACCATGTTCTGGAATTTTTTCCCATTTAAATCAACTTCATCTGTATAATAAACAATTGGTTCCCCCACCATATATGGAATATCAGCCGTCAAACTCAAACTCGTATTTGATTCAGGCTTCTTATACGTTACAAGTTCAAAACTATCTCCCCCTCGAATCTGAATCCTTCCATTTTTTTCTGTAATTCCCTCAGGAAGAACCAATTTAAAATACGAATTGTTTCCATCAGGCGTAGATAATGTCAGTTCACCCGTATGCCAATTCTTCTCCTCTTCATCGTAAGAAAAGATCTGCTCACCCTTGATCCCGAAATCACTGTCTTGTGGCTCTATATTTTCAGATCCTTTTGCAGTATCCAACATTTTTTTGGACAGTCCATCAATAATAAGATCTTCGGTATCAAATACAGCATTTTCATACATCAACTTCCATACTGCCTTTGAAGTTTCGTTATATGCCTGCTCATTAGTAACAGAATTTCCATCAACAAACAATTTCACATAAACTTGAAGTGGGTCACTACTATTGATCGAATATACTGCCTTATAGAAAGGCTCACTTACTATATCTGATTGTGTACGCCCAGAACTGGTTTTTGTGCCAAGTTGCATGACTTCAGTCATAAAATCAGAAAGATGCTGTTTTACCTCGTCTTCTTTAACATTTACATATTCACCCTTGTCATTTAACTCTTTTGCCGTTATTTTTCCATCTGAATACTTAAATATATAGTTTCCTATGTAATCAGGGAAGTCTTTACGAAGGTACTGCGGAGGATTTAAAAATGCATTAAATTGGTCTTCCGTTATTGTCCCAGGTGTTTCAGTGCTTTGATATAGTCCCAACCCATTATATGGATACCCTATATATAAAAGATTTGTTATTGCATTGATAAACTTTGTTTGGTCATCTGGAATAGTTACATTATTTTTATAAAATTCTTCCAAAGATTCTTTATGATATACAGGAAGTTTATCTACAACACCGGATATTATATGTGGCCATTGCGAATTATTATTCATACAATAGAGAATAATCTTACTGCCATCAGGACTATTCAGATAATGAATATTTTCTTTTTCATCATACTCAATATAAATATCAGATATATCTTCTGTATTGTCTTCCCGCTTTTCCTCCTCTGAAGAAGAGGCTGATTCATCCGTCTGAGGAGAGGTTGATACGTCCGCCTGCTGATCCGTCTCTGTCTGATCATCCTTCTGATCCTGCGGTTGGATCGGATTCCCGGGCAATTCCTCTGCATCATTCGCGCTGTCGGAAGCAGAGATAACCGTATTATCAGAACCAGTGATATCTGCAGCAGATTGGCTATTTTCGTTTCCGGAAGATAATCCTGCGTCACCCGGAACGTCCGTCCCCGCAGTTCTGGTATCTTCATTTTCTGTCTGGTCAGCTTCAGAAGTGCCGGTCTGAACGGATGCAGGCTCCTCTGCAGAACCGCCGGCATAAATCGCTGATGGACTCATGATACCTGCAATCATCGTAAAGATACATAAAACTGTGAGAATACGTTTCCATTTCTTCGTTTTTTTGATAAGAACCCCTTACTTTTAGTAAAATATTTCCGCCAGAATCTTCTTATGCTTTGTTTGTGCTGATTTTCACCGATCTCTTTTACAAGTAGTCTGTTTCGAGGCTTTCGTAAAGATCGTCAGATAAAAAAGCTTTAAAAATGCTTCCTGTTATCGTCTCAAAATCCTTCTGCTATTGGTTAAGTATAATTTGATTCCAATTACAATATTAGGAATCATTACTATAATATCTTATAACACAAATAAAAACGAAAGTAAACACAATCTATCGTATACATTGTGTATTTTTTAACGAAAACATTTTTGATCTATCATCGTATTCTCAGTCTTCCATCTTCCCGCTGATCCACCGCAGCATAAATCCCAGCACATCCAGACCCGCTGCAATCAGAATCAGTGCAATAATCAATGTGTGGTCTCCGTAAATGAGCATATTCAGGCTCCAAATTGCAGCGCCAACCGTGATCAGCACCGCTGCCAGCAGGCAGATGGTGCCGATCGCCATCAGAATGTATCCTGAGATTCTTATGATTTTTTTCATACGTCGAAGCAACTCCCTCCGATGAATTCTCTGAGTATGGAGTTCACCGGAACGCTTTCCGAAGGCGTTCCGAGGAAGTAATCCAGGAACTTCAGCAGCCGTTTTGCCTCCAGATATTCTGGAGCATCCTCCGGCACCTGGAACAACAGCGGCTCGGCATAGATCTTCAGAACAGAAAGCTCATAGATCAGCGCCGAATTGTACATCACATCCGCGTTCTCCTGGTGGGGAAAAATATATTTTTCCTCGCCTCTTCGAACCGACGGCCATCTGCGAATCGTCTCCAACGCATCGGTTCCCCGGGTCCGGTAATCGCGGACAATGCGACGGAGCAGACGGCCGTCGGTTGTCGAGATCGGGTTATGGTCATCGATATTCAGCTGTGTCAGAGCGCTGATGTAGACACGGTACACGCAGTCCGCAGGCAGGTGCTCCGACAGCTTCGGATTGAGTCCATGGATTCCCTCGATGACCAGAATATCCGAATTCTTCATCTGCAGCTTCTGACCATGATATTCCCTCTGGCCGGTCAGGAAGTTAAAGTACGGAAGCTCCACCTCTTTTCCATTCACCAGATCACTCAGCACCTCGCGGATCAGCTCCAGATCGTAGGCCTCCAGGCATTCAAAATCATAATCTCCATTCTCATCCCTCGGGCAGTACTGTCTGTCGCGGTAAAAATTGTCGAGACTGATGGGGTGCGGGGTCAGCCCGTGGGCAGTGAGTTCAATCGACAGCCGGCGCGAGAACGTGGTCTTGCCGGAGGATGACGGACCGGCAATCATGACAAACTTCACATTGCCCCGCTTCCGGATGTCCTGCGCAATGTCCGACATCCGGCTTTCCTGTAGTGCCTCCGCCACCAGCAGCTTATGTTCAATATCTCCTCTTGTAATTGTATCATTCAGGTCCGCCACCGACTGGATTCCCATCCGCGAATTCCAGTCTTCTGAAAGCGACTGTACCTTGAAAAGCTTCGGGAAAGGTGCATATGGGCGAACGCGGTCCGGCTCGTCGTGTTTCGGGTAGACCAGAGCCACCCCGTCCTCATAGCAGCAGACATCAAATACCTTCAGGCAGCCTGTGCCGGGTACCATGTAGCCGTAGAAATAGTCCTGATAATCGCCGAGCACATACAGGTTCACCGTAGATACTCTGCGGTATTTCAGAAGTCTTTCTTTGTAGGCGATCCCCTGTTTCCGGAAAGAACGGATCGCGTCATAGGTGGACAATGTCTTTCGATGAATCGGAAGATTCTCCTCCACAAGCTCCCGCATGCGTTTTTTTACCAGAGAAGCGAATTCCTCATCCGGTCTGTCCTCTCCACTGAACGTGAAGTAATATCCGTTTCCATTTGAAAAATTCAGCGTGATCCGGATATCCTTTCCCGGATTGCGCCTCTTCTCCACATCCAGAACCGCCTTGTTGAAGAGCAGATTCAGGCTTCTTCGGTAGGTCGCCATGCCGATCTGATCCCGGATCGTGAGTGGCTCGACCACGCAATCCTCCTTCACTGGCCGGTTCAGCTCCTGAAGTCTTCCGTTTGCCAGAACCAGCAGAACCGGAAGGTTATCCGGGAGCGGGTGCGCTCCGATAAAATCGATGTAACGAGTGCCTTCGGTTACCTCGAAATGCTTTCCCTGATATTGAATCTGAAATGTTCCTGACATAATAATCTCCTCTCAGTCACTTACCATCTGCCTGAAGATTCATCGCTAATGTAACAGATGTAAATCCGATGCGTGCGATGAGTGCCGCCACATTCCGCAGCCGCTGCGGATCACCTTGTACCGTACAAGCACTCCGATATTCTTCTAGCACCTGATTCGCCGGTCTTTTTTCGAAGAATACATGGTAAAGAACGAAATCCCTTCCAAAGAATGTATGGTAAAGAACGAAATCTTTTCCGAAGAATGCTTGATAAAGAACAAAATCTTTTTCGAAGAATACTTGGTAAAGAACGAATAAGTTAAGAAAGCAACGGGCGGAAATACTCTGTGAGATTTGCCAGAGCATTCCGCCTTTTTCTTTTTCCTTATCTTAATTAATTATCTGCTCATATTACCGTGAACGGCGGAATGATCTTCGCGCCGCGGACTTTGCACTCCGGAAACAGCTTGGTCAGCTTCTTCACCATGTAATCGATGAAGCAGTACTCTGTGCCGTAGTGTCCCGCATCGATGATATACAGTCCTCTTGCCATCGCGTCAATCGCACTGTGGTAGTCCACATCCCCAGTCACGAGAACCTGGGCGCCCTCGTCGATTGCCCGGTCAATCAGACTCTTGCCGGACCCGCCGCATACTGCCACACGGCTCACCAGCAATCCGTCGTCTCCGGATTCTTCCTCATTTTCCTCCAGTTCCTTCAGACCATAACAGCGCACGGTTGAGAGCCCGAAGGCGCGTCTGACCGTCACGGAAAAATCATACAATGTCATTGGTTCTTCCAGATCGCCGACCCGTCCGATTCCCTCCTCGACGCCCTCATTCTCGCGTGTAACGTCAAGAACATGCGCGTTCTGCAGGTTCAGCTGATTCTCGTTGAGCTCCGCCATTCCAAGGACGTCGAAATTCGTGTGCATCGCGTAGCAGTTCACATCATTTTCAATCAGGGTAAGAATTCTTCTGCCGATGAAGCTGTCGTCGTTCACCTGCTTGATGCTGTGAAATAAGAGCGGGTGATGCGTGATCATAAGGTCCGCTCCCCACTCCACGGCTTCCCGGATCGTCTGTTCCGTCGCGTCCAGGGCGACAAAAATCTTCCGCACTTCACGGTTTCTGCGTCCCACCTGCAGTCCGGGGTTGTCCCATTCTTCCGCGCAGGATAACGGATATCCCTGTTCCAGTCTCTGAATAATCTCTTCACATCTCATATCTGCTGTATGCGGCCAGAAGCAGCCGCAGTTCCTCCTTTACTTCCTGAAGTCTTTGCATGGAATTCCCGCTGCCTGCCGCCGCGAGCCTTCCAGCGATCTGCTCGTTGACCTGAATCTGCCACGCGAGATACTTTCTCAGGATCGGATCCCTGCGCCGGAGCAGAACCGGGCCAAAGTGCACCTCCATTTCACTGAGGACTGCCGGAGAAGACGGTTCAATGTGTCCTTCCATCTCATTATGTGCTGCCGGAGAAGACGGGCGCTTTTCTGCCTTGATGATCGGGTAGTATTTTCCGTCCTCAAAGATCATTCGTTCATCTGTGATCGCGAATCCGATCTCCGAAAGGAGCCGGCGGACCTTGTCCACCTCCGACTGCGGTTCCAGAACCAGCTCTTTCAGGGACGCTGTGGTTGCCGGATGCGCCGTCAGGATGCGGCAGATCAGCATGCCTCCCATCCCCGCAATCACGGCCGTGTCTGCTTCCCCCGGCTTCAGCTTTTCCAGACCGTCCGAGATTCGCAGCTCGATCCGGTCCGAGAGTCCGGCGCCGTTCACCGTCTCCTGTGCCCTGGCGAGTGGTCCTTTTCGCAGATCCATGGCAATGGCTGCGTCCACAATTCCATTTTCCACCAGGTACACCGGCACATATCCATGATCCGTTCCAATATCCGCCGTCCTGCTGCCCGGCGTCACCAGGGAGGCCACCGACAGCAGCCGCTCTGACATTTTGTTGATGATCGGTGTATTCGTCAAGATAATCCTCCCGCCTCTTGTCTCTGATCAGTATATCCGTCCGGATAATCCCTTCAGCGTTCTTCTGCTGACTGGTATATCAGTCCAGATAATCCTTCAGCTTTCTGCTTCGGCTCGGATGACGCAGCTTCCTGAGTGCCTTCGCCTCGATCTGCCGGATTCGCTCACGGGTGACGTTAAATTCCTTTCCGACCTCCTCGAGGGTTCTGGCTCTTCCGTCATCGAGGCCGAAGCGGAGCCGGAGAACCTTTTGTTCTCTCTCGGTCAGCGTTCCAAGCACCTCTTCCAGCTGCTCCTTCAGCATCGTGAAGGCAGCCGCGTCCGCGGGCACCGGAACATTATCGTCCTGAATAAAGTCTCCCAGGTGGCTGTCCTCTTCCTCGCCGATCGGGGTCTCGAGAGATACCGGCTCCTGTGAGATCTTCAGGATCTCACGCACACGGTCCACGGACATATTCATCTCCTTCGCGATCTCCTCCGGCGTAGGCTCGCGGCCGAGCTCCTGAAGCAGCTGACGGGAGACACGGATCAGCTTGTTGATGGTCTCTACCATATGTACCGGAATACGGATGGTGCGGGCCTGATCGGCGATCGCTCTCGTGATGGCCTGGCGGATCCACCATGTCGCGTAGGTTGAGAATTTATATCCTTTCCGGTAATCGAACTTTTCTACCGCCTTGATCAGTCCGAGGTTTCCCTCCTGAATCAAATCCAGGAAAAGCATGCCGCGGCCGACGTATCGCTTCGCGATGGACACAACCAGACGGAGATTTGCCTCCGCCAGGCGTTTCTTCGCGTTTTCATCGCCATCCTCCATCCGCTTGGCGAGCTCAATTTCCTCATCCGCGGTCAGAAGCGGCACCTTTCCGATTTCCTTCAGGTACATCCGAACCGGATCCTCGATGCTGACGCCCTCCGGAACCGTGAGATCGATGTTCTCAACATCGGTATCCTCGTTATCGTCCTCTCCCTCCTCGCTGAGAAGGAGCATGTCGTCATTCGGCTCCTCATCCTCACTCTGGATCCGGAGAACATCGATGTCGTGATCCTCCAGATATGCCACAACCATCTTGATCTGTTTCTCATTGAGGTTCATATCCTTGTAATACTCGACGATCTCCGTATATTCGAGAGCGTTTTTCTTCTTCTTGGCTACCTCAATGAGGCTTTTGGTTTTTTCCAGCAATTTCTTGTTATCTGCTTCCATGAACATTCTCCTATGAAAAAATATTTTCCGGCAGTCCTCTTGCCCGAAGCTGATCGAGCTTTTTTCTCTCATCCATGATCTTCATGAATCCCTGCATATCCGCGGGATCCAGCTCATCAGCTCTCTTGTCGATGCTTTGCCGCTTCATGCGGCAGAGGACATCGAAAAGCGCCTTCTTGCGGTCTGCCGGACTGTCCAGTGTGATATCTGTGTTGAAGAGAGAGGCGGCCTCTGTCTGCTGTGCGCTGTCCTCGAAATGATTGATGATGGCGGCCGGGCTGATTTTGCCCTTCGCTCCCTGCTCCCAGACCATTTCCGCGACCTCCCGGTACATCGGATTGGTAAAATCCGCAGGCGACAGATAGTCCTTCAGCCGTTCCAGAAGCCCCGGCTGTCCCGCGATCCAGGTAAGCATCAGCTTCTGTTCCTTGTCCGCCGGAGCCGCTGCCATGGCTGCCTTCTGCCTTCTGGCATCGGTGCTCTTCGGCGGCCGGATCTCGGTTCTTCCCACGCCCTTCAGCGCCTCCCGGTTGATCTGCGACACCAGCATGCTCTGCTCAATGTGATATTTTCTCGCGATTGCCTCAGTGTAACTGTTTCTCTCAATCTCATCCTCGATCTCGAGAAGCATGGCCGCCACCTCGTGAAAAAACCTGCTTCGCTCGCCGGGATCGTTCATGTCGTAATTCTGTTCGGTCATACGGACCATGAAGAGGAAGCTGTTCTCCGCCTCCTCCAGCCTCTGCTCGAACGCCTCGGCTCCCTCTGCCTTGATGAATTCATCCGGATCCTTGTGCGGTCTCAGGTTTACGACCTTTGTGGAAAGCCCGGCCGTCCGAAGCATCGGAATCGCCCGCAGAGCCGCCTTCACGCCGGCGCCGTCCATATCGTAGATGACCAGAACCTGTTTCGTGAACCGGCTCATCAGCGAGCACTGCTGAGAGGTCAGCGCCGTTCCGAGCGAAGCAACTGCGTTCGTGTATCCCGCCTGGTGCATCGAAATGACATCCATGTAGCCCTCACAGATGATGAAGTTCTTCCGGCGCGTCCTTCTCGCTACATTCAGGCCGTACAGATTCCGGCTCTTGTCAAACACAGGCGTCTCCGGGGAGTTCAGATATTTCGGTTTTCCGTCTCCCATCACCCGGCCGCCGAAGCCGATCACCCGGCTGTTCGCGTCCATAATCGGGAACATGACCCGGTTCCAGAATTTGTCTGAAAATCCCCGCTTCTCATCGACATGAAACAGCCCAGATTCCTTTAAAATCCCGTCGCTATAGCCTTTTTTCTTGAAAAACTGATATAGATCGTTGCTGTATTTGTCGGCATAGCCCAGTCCGAAGCTCCGCATGGTTTCCGCGCTAAGCCCGCGCCCTTCCAGATACCTCAGTCCGGCCTGTCCCGCCGGAGAATGGAGCCTGGAATAATAATACAGTGCCGCCTGCTTATTGATTTCCAGAAGCCTCGACCGCTTGTCCTGTTCTTCCCGCTCCTCTCTCGAATACTCCGCCTCCGGGAGCTTCACACCTGCCCTGTCCGCCAGAACCTTAATTGCCTCCTGAAAGCTGTAATTCTCGTACTCCATCAGAAAGGTGTACACATTTCCGCCTTTGCCGCAGCCGAAGCAGTAATACATCTGCTTGTCCCGACTCACCGAGAAAGACGGCGATTTTTCATTATGAAACGGGCACAGCCCGAAATAATTGCTGCCCCGCTTCTGAAGCTTCACATATTGAGAGATCACATCCACGATGTCGTTTCGTTCACGGACATCCTCGATGACCTCATCTGTATATCGCATGATTCCTCAAAAAACCTCCTGTCCGTATCTGACGGTATCACTGTCCGACTGACGATTAGCTATGCAAGCCGCCATACGGGAGATACATCGTGCCGCGGCCTGTATATGCCGCGGATTGCTGCCTGCTCCGCGCTCCCCGGATCCTGCAGGTATCCGCATTTTGCACGATCATGCTTCACTGCCAGAGCATTCACTATCTGCCCAGACCAATTGATACACGTAAACTGAGTTTACTTGACGCTGACCATGCAAAATCATTGGTCTGTTTATTTTCTGAATGTTCTGCTACTGTCACAATACATCCCAGGATTTCGGAATGTAGATCTCCCGGAATTTGTGAATTGCGTACTGATCCGTCATCCCGGAGATGTAATCACAGACAACCCGCTCCGGTGTCTCGCCCTGCTCCAGCATCTTGCGGTATTCTCCCTTGAGAAGCTCCGGATGTCGGACGTAATATCCATACATCTCTGTCAGCATCCTGTCCACCTTGATCTCCTCGGACTTTGCCACCGGATTTGTGTATACATCCGCAAACATCAGCTTACGGAAGGTCATCATCGCGTCATGGATCTGCTCCGACTGCCGGATATCATCGCGGTCCCGGCTGCTGGCGATCAGATCCATCACCAGTGTATTCAGCCTCTCGCGGGAAGTATATCCAAGCGTCATCCGCAGCGTAATCGGAATATCGTCTTCGCTGATGATTCCCGCCCGCTGCGCATCGTCCATGTCGTGATGAATATACGCAATCTTGTCACAGATCCGCACGATCTTTCCTTCCAGCGTGTGCGGTGTCGTGCTCATCTGATGATTCAGAATTCCGTCCCGCACCTCCCAGGTGAGGTTCAGCCCCTCCCCGTTTTTCTCCAGTTTTTCCACGACACGGAGACTCTGCTCATAGTGACGGAACCCCGACGGACAGAGCCTGTTCAGGGTTCTCTCCCCGGCATGGCCGAATGGAGTGTGCCCGAGATCATGCCCCAGAGCAATTGCCTCGACAAGATCCTCATTGAGCCGCAGTGCCTTCGCTACTGTCCTGGAAATCTGGGATACCTCCAGCGTGTGTGTCAGGCGCGTCCGGTAGTGATCTCCCTGCGGCGACAGGAACACCTGCGTCTTGTCCTTCAGTCTCCGGAAGGACTTGCAGTGCAGAATCCGGTCCCGGTCGCGCATGTAATCCGTTCGAACGGTATCCTCGCTGATCGGCCAGTCCCGCCCCCGCGTCTCCCGGCTGTGGGCAGCGTAAGGGCTCAGATCATCCAGTTCATTCTCTTCAATCGCTTCCCGAATATTCATGGCTCTGCTCTCCAATCTTTGCCGAGAATGCTGCTTTCCCGAAAAAATGCGTCTATTATATATTTACGACGCCAAAAAGGATTTTCCTTTTTTATTTTGAAAAGTTTCAAACGCAAAGCGTTAAATTTTTGTCCGTCCAGACAAGAAAAACACCAACCCCTGGTGGATTGGTGCTGGTGTAGACTGCTGATCTAAGCAATGCTGAGTCGGGCGACGATTTTGCAGAATTCTTGATTTTCGTCGTCTGACAAGCTCTAAATAGCTTTGACTGAGCGGCGATTCTGCCGAATTCTTGTTTTCCGTCGCCTGCGAACAGCATCTACTGTTGATCAGCCCCGTCCTCTTTCTCCTCCGGATGCTCCACATGAAGCTTGATTTTTCCGACTCTGTGTCCATCCATCTCGAGAATCCGTATGGTCATATTCTCATAGTGGTAAACATCCCCGCGCGAAGGAACCTTTCCGGCGATCTCCAGAATCCATCCGCTCACAGTGATCGAATCATGCTCCCGCTCACATCCGATCTCATCGAAGAGCTTTTCAAGGTTTGCGGAACCCTCCACCACATAGTCGCTGTCCGTGATCTTCCGGATTTCCTGGACAATTTCGTCATGCTCGTCCCAGATCTCGCCGACCAGTTCCTCCAGGATATCTTCCATGGATACGATACCGACCGTTCCGCCGTACTCATCGACCACGACTGCCAGATGAATTTTTTTCTTCTGAAGCTCGCGCAGGAGCTCGTCGATCTTCTTGTGCTCCGTGATAAAGACCGTCGGACGTATGATGGAGTCGATCGTCCGGTCCGAGCCGAAAATCTTGTTATAAAAATCCTTTTCATAAAGGATTCCCGTGATATGGTCCATGTCCTCCCGGTAAACAGGAAGCCTCGAGTAGCCAGTCTGGGCAAAGATGTCCGCGATTTCCTGATTGGAGGTTCCATACTCCACTCCGACGATATCCACTCTCGGTGTCAGAATATCAACCGCCTCCTGATCCCGGAATTCGATTGAATTGCGGATCAGATCGCTTTCCTCCTCACCAATGCCGCCACCGGTCTCCGCCTCGTCGACGATTGTCAGAAGCTCCTCGTCCGTAATCGCGCGGTCTTCCTCACCCTTGATGAGCTTCGCCAGAAACTTCTTCCACAGTCCGAAGAGAAAATTCACCGGCGTCAGAACTACAACGATACAGCTCAGAAGCGGGGCAGCCAGCATCGCCACCTGTTCCGGAAACTCCGACGCCATGCTCTTCGGCGAAATCTCGCCAAAAATCAGGAGCACCAGCGTCGTCACCAGCGTCGCAATGCCGGAACCTGCATCCTCTCCGAGCATACGCACGAAGAAAACGGTCGCCAGAGATGTAGCGCCGATGTTTACGACGTTATTTCCGACCAGAATCGTGGAGAGGACACTGTCATAACGGTCCAGCAGCTTCATCACAAGGATCGCCCGCCGGTCTCCCTTCTCCGCCATATTCTTGACCCGGATATGATTCAGCGAGGCAAACGCCGTCTCCGTCGCTGAAAAATAAGCCGATAATATTACACAAATTACGATAACAACCAGAGTACCGATATTTTTTTCCATATCTTTCCTGCATTCATCCCCTCAAAAATGTCATTGTTCACGGCACAGAACCTCGTCCGGGCATTATCTCTGCCGTTCTTCGCGGCTCTTCCGGCCCCGGGCATTACCTCTGCCTTTCTTCGCGGCTCTTCCGGCCCCGGGTATTACCTCTGCCTTTCTTCACCGGTCTTCTGGCCCGGCTGATTCTGCTGTTTCAGCTTGCAGCAGTCCGGCACCTCGCCGTGAAACGCTTCCTTGTTCGAATCCGCCATACGCTTCAACCACGCATTCCAATGATTTTTGATTCCTGAAAAAACACTCATATGACAAAAGCCATTTCCTTTCTTGATCGTTCGGATCTTCCTTCATGTATTACGAATTCCAATCATATCTGAAATTTCCCTATTGCTGATATCTGGAAGCTCTTTTCTGCACGGGATTTCACCGTATTCCTATCATAGCACGGAAATCCTTTTTCGCAAGCCGGCATATCCTGAATTCCTGCCTGCTGTACCGGCAGGGCAGAACCTGTCTTGAATTATGCCCGGACAGCTTTTATAATAATATGTACAAACAAAAAAGACTTTTTCCGGATTCACCGCGGACGTTCGCGCACAATCACTCGGGAAAAAGTCGGATTCAAATGTATGCGGAGGGAATCTGATGGAAAAATCAAAGGTCTATTTTACCGACTTTCGTACACACACCAATGGCCCGAGCCTGCCGGGGAAGCTGGCGAAGCTGATTCGCAAGGCAGGAATCGGCAGCATTGATATGGACGGAAAGTTTGTAGCAATCAAGATGCATTTCGGCGAGCTCGGCAACATCTCCTATCTGCGTCCGAACTACGCAAAAGCAGTCGCTGACGTGGTAAAGGAACTCGGCGGAAAGCCCTTCCTGACCGACTGCAATACGCTCTATCCCGGAAGCAGGAAGAACGCGCTCGATCATCTGAGCTGTGCTGAAGAGAACGGCTTCAGCATGGCGACCACCGGATGCCACGTCATCATCGGCGACGGTCTGCGCGGAACCGATGAGGTGATTGTCCCGATCCGGAACGGTGAATATCTCAAGGAGGCATATATCGGCCATGCCATCATGGACGCCGACATCCTGATCAGTCTCACACATTTCAAAGGTCATGAGGCAACCGGCTTCGGCGGAGCACTCAAAAATATCGGTATGGGATGCGGAAGCCGCGCCGGCAAGATGCACCAGCACAACTCCGGGAAGCCGCATGTCATTGAAGAGCAATGCCGCGGCTGCAGAAACTGTGCAAAGGAATGCGGTTCCGATGCCATTTCCTACGAAAGCGGCAAGGCACACATCGACCAGGATATCTGCAAGGGATGCGGACGCTGCATCGGTGCCTGCAATTTCGACGCCATCGTAAACAACAACGAGGACGCCAACGAAATCCTGGGATGCAAAATCGCAGAATACTCACAGGCAGTCTGTGACGGCCGCCCGACCTTCCACATCAGCCTGATCACCGATGTATCACCGAACTGCGACTGCCACCCGGAGAATGACGCTCCGATTCTTCCGAATATCGGAATGTTCGCCTCCTTTGATCCGGTTGCCCTCGATCAGGCCTGCGTTGACGCGTGTCTCACTGCCACGCCGATCCGCAACAGTCAGCTTGGCGACAACCTCGCGAAACCGGACTGGCACCATCATCACGACCATTTCCTGGACAGCAACCCGAACGTACGCTGGAAGGAGACACTCGAACACGCCGAGAAGATCGGCCTCGGCAGCCGCTCCTATGAACTGATCACCATGAAATAAGGATTCGTCAATGATACTCTTGTAGTAACAACCAGGAAGGGATGCCTCGCAGTGATGACAGGGAAGCCGCATCCATGAAGCATTGACTTGCAGTGACAGATTTCCCGGATCCATCAAAAGGGTCCGGGAATTTTTTTGTTCTTTCACGCGTGACAGACCCGGGGCTGCTGCTGTGTGATACAGTGGATATTGCCGCCCCCATAAACGATCTCTCTGGTTCTGACACCAACCGTTTGCCGGTCCGGGAACATGGCAGCGATTTGCCGAAGGGCCACCTCATCATTCGGGTCATCATACTGAGGCACGATCACCCCTCCATTTACAATCAGGAAATTCAGGTAAGACGCCGCGCAGAGTTCTCCGGGATTACGAGGAATCGCATGACCGCTGCTCTCTATTTCATAGTCTGCGGGAAGACGGACCGGATACTTCGGACAGCAGACCTGATGTACCTTCAGTTTTCTTCCCCTGGCATCCCGCGACTGTTCCAGAACGCGAAGCGCTTTCTGTGATGCCTGATAAAACGGGCTGTCCGGGTTTTCTTCCCGAATGCATGCCACCTCCCCCGGACGGACAAAGCATGCCACATCATCAACATGTCCGTTTGTCTCCTCCGGATCAATCCCGTCCGGAATCCATATCACCTTCTCTGCCCCGAGATAGGCACAGAGCCGCTGACCGATCTGTTCTTTTGTCAGTCCGGGGTTTCTCCCCTGACTCAGAAGGCACATTTCTGTCGTAAGAATAGTTCCCTCGCCATCCGTGTGAAAGGATCCTCCCTCCAGAATAAAATCAGCGCGATACCGGTCAATCCCCAACATGTCGCAGATTTTTCCCGCAAGGGCATCATCCTGATCCCATGGCTGATATAATCCGTCCACATCGCCGCCATAAGCATTGAACCGCCAGTCACAGGCACGCAGTCCTCCCTTGTCATTGACGACAAACGAAGGGCCGGTATCCCGGATCCAGGCATCATCGGAAGACATCTCAATCACTTCCACATCCGGAACATTTATGAACGCATTCTCTGCCCGCTCCATCTGATCCGGAGACGCAAGCATGCAGACCGGTTCAAACGCGGCAATTGCTCTTGCAGCATCGGCATAGGCTTTCTGCGCCGGAAGCGCATGCTCTCTCCAGTTATCCGGCCTTTCCGGCCATATCATCCAGATTCTGTCCTGTGGTTCAAATTCCCCCGGCATCCGGTACCCATCCCTTCCGGGAAGTGAATCACTGATAAAACCCATCCTCTTTCCTCCTGATCCTGTTCACAGTTCCATTTATCAGTGTACTGCAGTGACGATCCCACACAGCTTCACAAAGGAATAGAGCCTGCCGATTAACCCTTCAGCTTCGTCCACATGCTGTCCAGTGTCGCAATGGTGTCCGTATCCAGATTATCCACATATTCTCCTGCGGTAATTACGCTCTCCGGCGGGTTTTTCGCCTCATTATCTGTGTAGTCTGCGCCCATCGCCTTTACCGCTGCCGTATTCGGATTCAGATACGGGAATTCCTTGGAAATTGCCTCTGAGGTTTCCGGCTCGAGGATGTAATTGATAAATTTCTCCGCAGCATCCTTGTGCTTTGCGCCCTTCGGGATCGCCCAGTTATCCATGAAGACATACGCGCCTTCCTTCGGGAATACAATCTTAATGTCCGGATTTTCTTCCATGGCAAGCGCAATCTCCGCACTCCAGCAGAAACCGACCGTACAGTCACCGCTGATCAGCGAGGATTTTGGCGAATCCGAGTCGTAGACCTTGATGTTATCCTTTAGCGTCAGAAGCTTCTGTTCCACTTCCTTCAGCTTATCCGGATCTGTCTCATTCATGGAAAGCCCCATCGAGCGCTCGGTCATGCCGATCACCGCACGATAATCGTCCAGTACAACCAGGGAATTCTTCAGAGACGGATCAAACAGATCATTGTAGCTGGTGATTTCCTTCTTGACCTTCTTTGTATTGACCGCGATTGCGGCAACGCCGCCCTGATACGGAACCGAATAGGTGTTGTCCGGATCATAAGACGGATTGAGATACTGCTCTCCGATATTTTTCAGATTGGTCAGCTTGTCCTTATCCAGCTTCTCCAGCATATCCTGGGAGATCATCTGCTTTACCATATAATCCGAGGGCTGGACGATATCATATGTGCCCTCCGCCTCCGCCTTCACCTTGGCGAGCATATCTTCATTCGAAGAAAACGTAGTGACATTCACCTTGATGCCGGTCTCTTTCTCAAAATTCTGAATGACACTGTCCGGAATATATTCTGTCCAGACAAAAATGTTCAGGCTGTCCGCGTCTGCGCCGGAAGAACTTCCTCCCGAGGTATTGATCCCGCATCCCGTGATACCAACGGCCATAGCAGCCGCAAGTCCCAACGCAAGCATACTCGTTATTTTCTTCTTCATATTGATCTCTCCTTCCCTTACTCCCACATTGCTGTTTCAACTCTCCTTGTACCACACGGAACACTCAGTGTTTTACCTTGTTCCTCCTGCGGTTCTTCCGGCTGAAAATACCACTTTGTGTCAGAATAACCAGCACAATGGTTCCCACCAGAATCAGCGTGCTCAACGCGTTGACATCCGGCGCGACGCCGCTCTTGATGCTCTCCATCACCTTCAGCGGGTAGGTCTTTGTCGTACCGTTTACGAAGTAACTGATAATCACGTCATCGATAGAAAGCGTAAATGCCAGCAGCGCTCCGCCCGCGATTCCGGGAGCAAGCACCGGGAACGTCACCTCGAAGAACGTCCGGATCCGATTCGCCCCGAGATCCATGCTTGCTTCCTCAAGTGAAATATCATACCCCGCAAGTCTCGATCTTACATTAAAGATGACAAAAGGAACGTCAAAGGTTACGTGCGCGAGAATCAGCGTTCCCATGCCTCTGGGAATTCCGGTCCCGGCAAACATGGTCAGAAGCGATATGCCAAGCACAATCTCCGGAATCACCACCGGAATGTACAGCAGCGCATCGATCAGCTTCTTCCCGCGGAACTTATAGCGGTACATGCCGATGGCACCGAGCGTGCCGACCGCGGTCGAGAGCAGGGTACTTACCACTGCAAGAAATATCGTATTGCCGAAGGAATTCAGGAGCGCCGCGTTCCGGAGCAGTTCCCCGTACCAATACAGGGAAAAACCTTTCCAGGACAGATATGGCTTCGTCATTGTCCCATTAAAAGAGTTGACCACAATAACCACTATCGGAAGAAATAGAAATGCATAGACCAGAAAGAGGAATATGCCCTGACCGGGAGTGATCTCTCTCTTTTTTTCCTTCGCCATTACCTTTGTCTCTGTATTCATCAATCACACCCCCAGACTTTCCATGTCGCCTCCGAGCTTCTGATAAATCCGCACAAGCAGAAGAGTTACCAGAATCAGAATGATGGAGAGCGCGGCTCCAAGAGGCCAGTTATTGCCGCTCTGGAACTGCCGTTCAATCAGATTGCCGATCATATCGGTGTTGCCTCCGCCGAGGATATCGGATACATAGAAGTATCCGAGCGCCGGTATAAAGACCATGATACATCCGGAAAAAATACCGCTCGATGTCAGTGGCAGAATCACTTCAAAAAATGTCTGAACCTTTCTGGCTCCCAGATCTGCGGAAGCCTCCAGGAGACTGCCGTCCAGCTTTTCCAGCGCCGAATAAAGCGGCAGAACCATGAATGGGAACAGGCAGTACACCATGCCGAGTACTGTTGTCGCCGGATGATAAAGGAGATCCAGAGGGTTCTTTATCAGATGCACCTTCAGCAGAAAACTGTTAAGCCATCCGCTGTTTCCGAGAAATGTCTTCCATCCGTAGATCCGGATCAGCGAGTTTGTCCAGAACGGTATAATAACAAGCATGTAGAAAATATTTTTTCTCCTGCTTTTTGTTCTCGCAATGATCCAGGCAAAGGGAAAGGCAATCAGCAGCGCCAGAACCGTAGAAAGAAAAGCAATCAGCAGTGACTGCAGATATATTTTCAGATAATCCGGATCGATCAGCCTGATATAATTTTTGAAAGTAAACTGAAAAACAACATTATAATTCTCATCGATATTGCAAAAGCTGATGACAATGACGTAGATCATCGGTATCGCCACGAACAGAATCATCCACAGACTCACCGGCGCAACAGTGGTCAGTGCCGGCAGGATCCTTGAACGAAACCGCATCTTTTCTTTGCTTTTATCGCCCACACCTGTCACCTCCAAACACGAGCTCTGTGTTGCAATTTCGAAAACAAAATAACGACAGACACAAAATCATCTCCTCACACGATCGCCATATTATTCAGTGCATTATAGATGGTATTGTCACTGTTGTGGAGAAGCACCGCATCTCCTACATCCCAGGTGACATAGACAACCTCTCCTACCTTAGGCACTTCTTCGCCGGAGAGCCGTTCTGCCCTGACCTCGTTTCCGTTCGGAAGCACAATGTTGCATTTTAAAACCGAGCCGACATAGATATAATCCTTTACGATGCCCTGGAGTCCGAAGCTTCCGATGTCATCCTTGTAAAATCTGATTTTCTCCGGACGAACGGAAATCGTGACAAATTCTCCGTTGCTGAAGCCGTCCCCGTTCGCCTGCACAAATCCGTTCTCCACAGCAACCTCACATGTCCTGCCGGCGATTTCGACAATGCAGCCTTCGAAGATATTTGTCTCACCAATGAAGGTCGCGACAAATCTTGTCGCGGGATGTTCATAAATTTCAGAGGGAACAGCGACCTGATCGATAATGCCGTCGTGCATGACAGCAATCCGGTCGCTCATTGTAAGCGCCTCCTCCTGATCGTGTGTGACATAGATAAAAGTAATGATCAGTTTCTTCTGAAGCCGTTTCAGTTCGAGCTGCATCTGCTTTCGCAGCTTCAGATCGAGCGCACCGAGCGGTTCATCCAGGAGAAGCACCTTCGGCCGGTTGATCAACGCTCTTGCGATCGCCACCCTCTGCTTCTGACCGCCGGACAGCTGTGCCGGGTAACGATCCTCGAACCCCTCAAGCTGCACCATGGAGAGCATCTCTTCCACCCGCTCGCGGATTTCCGGCTTTGGTACTTTTTTCATACGTAACCCGTAAGCTATGTTGTCGAAAATTGTCTTGTGCGGGAATAAAGCATAGGTCTGAAATACTGTGTTCACATCCCTCTCAAAGGGCTGCCTCGCTTCAATGCTTTCTCCCTCCACCCGGATGCTCCCGCTGCTCGGGATCTCAAATCCCGCAATCATCCGCAGTGTGGTCGTTTTGCCACATCCGGATGATCCGAGAAGCGTCAGAAATTCACCTGCCTTCACGTGAAGATTCATATCCTTCACGACGTGATTGGTGCCGTATATTTTGTTTACATGATCCAGTTCAACAATATATTCGCTCACTCTGGTATCACCTCTTTGAAAAATAATGTAGCTGTCCGGTCGTTTGTACGACTCGGTCAGAGCAATACAGGAGTACTCAGGTCTGCTGTATCAACTCAGAGTGCTTCATCTCCTCGTTCACCGGTACGAATACGGATTGCATCCTCGATCGGCCGGATAAAGATTTTTCCATCTCCCACATGATCCGTCGCCAGCTTATCCCGGACGGCCTCGATGATCGGCTCGACCTTCTTGTCCTCTACTACGATCTGAACGCGAATCTTCGGCAGCAGGTTAATGGTTGTCTTGAGCCCCTTCAGTTCCTTTACCGCGGTATCGGAGGCTCCTTTCTGCGTCCCGCAGCCCATAGCTGTGGAAATTGTCATACCTCCGCAATTCTCCTGATCCAGAATAGCCTTTACATCCTCGAGTCTGTCAGGTCTGATGATCATAACCAGTTCCTTCATATTTTTTCCTCCTTCCATTTCAAACACCTGTCAGACATGGCAATGCGCTCTTCGCGGATAATATCCCGCCGATGCGAATGGAGCCTCACACGTCTGCTTCATGAATCAGTGTGGCTCACTGTTCGCGTAAAAAAATAAGGGCGCACCGGGAATTCCTTCCCGATACGTCCTTGTATCATAAACAGTGCATGAATCATTTGCACAGACATGTAATACAAAAAAGTATCCAACCATCGTTCAAGATGACAGATACTTCATTGTATGTCCAACAAGCTTTCGACTTTCTTTTTCTTAAATTATGAAAGTTATACTAGCAAAGAGAAATGCATAAAGCAATACTCTTCTTTAATTATTTCCGGTATTATCTATACGCCTTTGCGGCATTTTCTGATATTTCAATGTTGCTTTCTGACATTTTTGTGGTACTTTTTAAACCGTCTGCGCATTTTTAATGATATGTCATTCCACATTCGTCCATATGCTGAGCGTATCGATAACCTTCTGTTTGTCCTCTTCACCCAGATTCTCCACCATCCTGGATATCTTATGATCCAGAGAAGTTTTCCGGTATGCCGGTACTGCTCTCCCGACAAGCGCATCCAATGTGATCCCTGTTAAATCTCCATAGTAGCACAGCACACGGAGAGACATCGCCGTTCTGCTGTTTTCCACATTGCTAATATATCCGGGCGTCACATTCAGGGTTCTGGCAACATCCACCTGTGTCAGCCCATGTTCCTTTCTCAGTTTCTTCACTACCTGTCCGAGATTTGCGAATTCAAAATCACCTTGTTTGCCCATCCGACTGCACCTCTTCAACCATCTTTAGAAATATATTATGAACGGGTGCAGTATCATAAAGGCGTCGACAGTGTTCATAGTATTATATTTTAAATGCCTTCGAAATCGCATTCAGTCTCTTGCACATGCTTCGCGGCAGGCGGCCATTCTGCGTTTTCGAAGAGCTATTCTTTTTTAATTGTATAAGAATACGGATTGCTCTGTGCTTCGCACTCCCGTAATCCTTATACAACGAGATAAAACACGCTGCGCGAGTTTTATCTCGCTATCGCGACGCTCGCCGCACACGAATACTTCGCATTCGGCTGCGGCTCACTGTTCGCGTAAATCAAAAAGAGCCTGCCGAAGCAGACTTTTCAGAAAATCAACACATACCTTCAAAACTGAACAC
>DGTF01000006.1:0-4067 GCA_002394235.1 Eubacterium sp. UBA4343
TTTCGTTTTTTCACACGCCCTTTTTCATTCAGAGAACACGTTCGCATCTGCTTTTATTTAACAGACCGGGGGTTGCTTTCTCGCACCCGCTATTATTTTGTCGCAGCGGGTTTTGTCTTGTCCCACCGAATTTGCAGATCGTTGCAGCTCCGGCAGATTTCTTCACGCGTCCCGGTTCACGCGCTTCACCAGCGCGATTTCCTTCCGATAGCCTTCGTCATCATTCGGCGTCTCCAGAATGAATGGCCTGTTCTGCAAAAGCGGGTGATTCACCACCCGCATCAGAGCTTCCTCTCCGATCTTCCCGAGGCCGATCTTCTCGTGACGGTCCTTATGAGAGCCGCATTCATTCTTGCTGTCATTCAGGTGAACCGCAAAGAGCCGGTTCAGGCCTATCACGTCATCAAAATGCCGGAGAACCCCGTCCAGATCATTCACGATATCGTATCCGGCATCCCAGACATGGCAGGTATCAAAGCATACACCGATCTTCTCCTTCCGCTCTGTCCTGTCAAGGATTCCCTTTAATTCCTCAAAGCTGCGTCCGACTTCTGTGCCTTTTCCGGCCATTGTTTCCAGAAGAACCGTAGTCGTCTGATCGGATGAAATCGTCCGGTTCAGAGCATCCGCGATTTCATCCGCAGCCCTTTCGTACCCTTGCTTCAGATGGGATCCCGGATGAAAATTAAAGAACTGTCCGGGCAGAAGTTCCATTTTCTGTAAATCTTCCCGAAATATGTTCTCGGAGTACTCGCGGATATCCTCTTTTGCGGAACACAGATTCATTGTATAGGGCGCGTGCGCCACCAGCCTGCCGAAGGAATGCACCGAAAGAAAATCCCTCAGCGATGCTATGTCCTCCGGGTCCGCTTCACTGCTCCTGCCCCCTCGCGGGTTCCTGGTAAAAAAGGCGAACGTATTCCCGCCCAGCCTTTCCTCCATTTCACCCATCGAGAGGTACCCCTTTGAGATCGATACATGGTTTCCGATGTAAATCATTATCCCTCTTTTTTCCTGAATACTTTTATTTTTTTATAGATCTTCATTCTGAGGAAGATAAACGCCGATCCCGCCGCAACCAGCGCCGCCAGAATGTATCCTGCGATTTTCTTCATACGATTTCCGCTCCTGTAAGTCCTGTTCTCTAATCTACGATGTTCGCCCGAACCCATTTTTCTGACTGATGTCACGAAAAAACGCATGGACTGGAATGATGACGGAGCCTGCTGATGTCCCGCCATGTCACAGAACCATCCGTACCGCTCCGTAAATGCCCGCGTCATTTCCGAGCGTGGCAAGGACGAACTTCGTGTCCTCAGATGCATGAAAGGCATACTTTCTGTAATACTTCTGAATAGAGTCTGTGAGAATCGGGCCTGCCTTTGAGACACCTCCACCGATCACAAACGCCTGTGGATCGACGACAGCCGCAACCATCGCGAGACCTCTGCCCAGTATCTCCGCAGTGTAATCGACGATTTCAAGAGCCACCTTGTCTCCTCTCTTGGCAGCATCAAGAACATCCTTTGCCGTGATACTGTCCAGCCCTTTCAGCTCCGTCTCTTCCTTCGTGGAGGCAACGACAGCCTTTGCCGTATTTGCAATTCCGGTTGCGGACGCATACTGCTCCAGATGACCCTTTTTGCCGCATCCGCAGACTCTTGTCTCCTGCGGATTCACCGGCATGTGTCCGATCTCTCCCGCAGCGCCGAAGGTTCCGTCCAGAATCTGCTCGTTGATGATGATTCCTCCACCGACACCGGTTCCGAGTGTCACCATTACGATATCCTTGAACCCTTTTCCGCCGCCCTGCCACATTTCTCCTAGCGCGGCGACATTTGCGTCATTTCCCACCAGAACATTGATCTTGCCGTCAAAAAGCTGTTCCAGCTGATCCTTTACCGGAACGACATCCCATCCTAGATTGACTGCACGGTTCACGATCGATCTGTTCAGGATTGCTCCCGGAATGCCGATTCCGACTCCCTGAATCTCATCCAGACCGATTCCCTTATTTGACAGCATGCTCTTGATTGAGTCCGCAATGTCCGGAAGAATATTGCGTCCCCCGTCCTTCTTGTCCGTCACAATCTCCCATTTCAAAAGCAAATCTCCGGAAGTACGAAAAATTCCAATCTTGACTGTAGTTCCCCCTACGTCTACTCCGACTGCATATGGTTTCATATTTCAAACCTCCTGTTTTCTATTCTTTCAAAAATCCCTTTACTCTATATTTCTTTTACTCTCAGGCCCTCAAAGCCAAAGCCTATTCATTATCATACTTCATCTTCCGGGTTTATTCCAGAACACTTTCTGCGGTTCTGTTCATGAATAAACACAGCCATATATGGCTCATTACATCCGCGTCCGAGCAATCAGCTGGCCTCCGTTTTCCTTCAGCCACCGGTCCCTTTCTCTGTAATCCGGAAGAATTTTCTCGACCTCATTCCAGAACAGCCGGGAATGATTCATCTGTTTTCTATGGCAAAGCTCATGAACGATCACATAATCCTGCACATCCGGCGGAACAAGCATCAGCAGACAGTTAAAATTCAGATTTCCCTTCGCAGAGCAGCTTCCCCAGCGCGTCTTCTGGTTCCTTATGGTAATCCTTCCGTAGGTCACTCCGATCTCGGCTGCGTAAACAGCCACTCTTGGGGGAATGGTACGCGCTGCGAGTTCCGATAATTTACGGATTTCATCCTCCGTAATTCTTCCGTACGGATTCCGCGCCAGCTCTTCTTTTCTCTTCTCCATCCTAGCGGCGTTGCGCTCGATCCAGCCCTGGTTGGCCTCCACAAATCTCCGGATTTCATCATTCGTAGCAAAATATGGCGCGCGCACCACAATTCCGGCATCCGGAGTGATCTGAAGGCTCAGGGATTTTCGTCTCTTCCGGCTTCTGATTACCTTGTAGTTCATGCCCTTCTTCCTTCCCTGAGAAAAATGTCATGCCTATTTACCTGGCAACACATAGGATAAATAATTTGCATGTTTCCATAGCCTGATATGATCGTCATGCGCATTTGTCTGGTCCACATATGATAAATCGTTCCACATACTGCAATAAGGCCCTGGTGCTCCGATTTTATCCGGCATGCATCCAAGGCCTTTTTTTACAGTCGCAGAAACAGACCGACTGAAGACTTATTTATTCTGTAGTCACAGGTGTATTGTCCTCTGTATTTTCGTTCTCAGCGGGCTCATCTACGTCTACGTCTGTGATTGATTCATTTTCCTGATCTTCCGGAATTTCTTCCTTCACCGGCGCGGTATCCTCTTCCGTATTACTGTCAGCCGCTGCCGCAAGTGCCTTTGCAGCCTTCTCGGCTTCGATCTCCGCATCGGTATCCAGTTTCAGGTTTCGGTAATATTTCATACCGGTTCCTGCAGGGATCAGTTTTCCGATGATTACGTTCTCCTTCAGACCGATCAGGTGATCCACCTTGCCCTTGATTGCGGCATCGGTGAGAACACGGGTGGTCTCCTGGAAGGATGCAGCGGACAGGAAGGAATCTGTCGCAAGAGACGCCTTTGTGATACCGAGAAGCAGTCTCTCATAGGTCGCGCACTCCTTGCCTTCCTCTTCCATCTTTTCGTTCATATCCAGAACGTCAAGATAATCCATCATCTTGCCCGGAAGCAGACCGGTATCGCCGCCCTCTTCCACGCGGACTCTCTTCAGCATCTGACGAACGATAACCTCGATATGCTTATCGCAGATATCAACACCCTGCAGACGATATACACGCTGAACCTCTCCGAGCAGATAATTCTGAACGGCCTCAACTCCCTTGATACGGAGAAGATCATGCGGATTGATGGAACCTTCGGTAAGCGGATCGCCTGCCTCTACTTCCTTGGTGGCGTCAGCATCTTCAAGCTCCTTCTTCAGCCTTGTTCCGTACGGGATCAGGTACGTCTTTGAATTGCCTTCCTTATCGGTTACAACAATCTCACGTTTCTTCTTTGTATCCTTAAGCTGTGCGGTACCTGACATCTCTGTAACGATGGCAAGTCCCTTCGGCTTACGGGCCTCGAAAAGCTCCTCGACACGGGGAAGACCC
>DGTF01000006.1:4152-6784 GCA_002394235.1 Eubacterium sp. UBA4343
ACACCACCGGCGTGGAACGTACGCAACGTCAGCTGTGTACCAGGCTCACCGATGGACTGCGCTGCGATGATTCCGACAGACTCGCCGACCTGAACAACTTCTCCGGTCGCCATGTTCGCGCCATAGCACTTTGAGCAGATACCAAGATGCGAACGGCACGTAAGAATGCTCCTGATCTTCACTCTTGTGATCGGATCTCCATTCTCATCCACGCCTTCAGACACAACCTTAGCCGCGCGGCGCGGTGTGATCATATGATTTGCCTTTACAATCACATTTCCGTCCTTGTCCTTGATCGTATAGCAGGAGAAACGGCCGGTAATACGCTCTTCCAGAGACTCAACCATCTCCTTGCCCTCGGTGAACGCCTCGACCCAGATTCCCGGAATTTCCTTGCGGTTGACGGAGCAGTCCGGCTCGCGGATCATCAGGTTCTGTGATACATCGACCATTCGACGGGTCAGATATCCGGAATCGGCGGTACGAAGCGCGGTATCGGAAAGACCCTTACGGGCTCCATGTGCCGACATGAAGTACTCCAGTACATCCAAACCTTCACGGAAGTTTGACTTGATCGGCAGCTCGATGGTATGACCGGTTGTATCCTGCATCAGGCCTCGCATACCTGCCAGCTGTTTGATCTGCTTATCAGAACCACGGGCTCCGGAATCCGCCATCATGAAGATGTTATTGTACTTATCAAGTCCGCTCAGAAGAAGCTTGGTCAGATGATTATCGACTTCCTCCCATGTGGAGATTACTTCCTTATAGCGCTCTTCATCTGTGATCAGTCCACGCTTGTAGTTGCGGGTGATCTTGTCGACGGTTTTCTCCGCCTCCTCAAGCAGCTCCGGCTTTTCCTTCGGGACAGTCATATCCGAGATGGATACCGTCATTCCTGCGCGGGTGGAGATATGATATCCCATTGCCTTCACGGCATCAAGAACCTCAGCGGTTCTGGTCGCACCGTGGGTGTTGATGACCTTCTCCAGAATCTTCTTCAGGTCTCCCTTTTTTACCATGAAATCAATTTCCGGAAGAAGCTCATTGCCCGGCACGGAACGGTCCACATATCCCAGATCCTGCGGAATGATCTCGTTGAAAATCAGACGTCCCAGTGTCGTCTCGACCACCTTGGAGATCTCATTTCCCTCAGCGTCCTTCCCATAGCGGCGAACCTTGATGATTGACTGATACTTGATATATCCGTTTTCATAAGCGAGCAGTGCCTCGTTGAGATCCTTGTAGAAGGTTCCCTCTCCGATCTCGCCGGGACGTTCCTGTGTCAGGTAATAGATTCCGAGAACCATATCCTGAGACGGAACGGCAACGACTCCTCCGTCAGACGGCTTCAGCAGGTTGTTCGGGGAGAGAAGCATGAATCTGCACTCTGCCTGCGCCTCCTGTGTCAGCGGAAGATGCACGGCCATCTGGTCACCGTCAAAGTCGGCATTGAATGCGGTACATACCAGCGGATGAAGCTTGATTGCTTTTCCTTCAACCAGAATCGGCTCAAATGCCTGAATACCGAGACGATGCAGTGTAGGCGCACGGTTCAGCATAACCGGGTGCTCCTTGATGACATCTTCCAGTACATCCCAGACCTGCGGATCAAGCTTTTCCACCATCTTCTTGGCGTTCTTGATATTGTGTGCCATCTGCCTGAATACAAGCTCCTTCATGACAAATGGCTTGAACAGCTCAATGGCCATTTCCTTCGGAAGACCACACTGATAAATCTTCAGTTCCGGTCCATTGACGATAACGGAACGTCCGGAATAATCGACACGTTTTCCGAGGAGGTTCTGACGGAACCGTCCGTTCTTTCCCTTCAGCATGTCGGACAGAGATTTCAGTGCGCGGTTTCCCGGGCCTGTAACCGGTCTTCCTCTTCGTCCGTTATCGATCAGAGCATCTACAGCCTCCTGCAGCATTCTCTTCTCATTTCTGACGATGATATCCGGTGCTCCCAGATCCAGGAGTCTCTTCAGACGGTTGTTCCGGTTGATGATTCTGCGATAAAGATCGTTCAGATCGGAGGTCGCGAATCTGCCGCCATCCAGCTGTACCATCGGGCGGAGATCCGGCGGAATAACCGGTACGCAGTCCAGAATCATCCACTCCGGGCGGTTTTCGGACTCACGGAAAGCTTCTACAACCTCAAGTCTCTTGATGATACGGGCTCTCTTCTGACCGCTTGCCTGCTCCAGCTCTGTTGTCAGCTCTTCATATTCCTTGTCCAGATCGATCTCGCAGAGAAGCTCCTTGATTGCCTCAGCTCCCATTCCGACACGGAACTCATCCGGTCTGTACGTCTCAAGCGCCTCACTGTACTCACGCTCTGAGAGAATCTGCTTCTTCATCAGCTTGGTATCACCGGGATCAAGTACAATATAGCTTGCAAAATACAGAACTCTCTCCAGTGTTCTCGGAGACAGATCCAGGATCAGGCCCATACGGGAAGGAATCCCCTTGAAGTACCAGATGTGGGATACGGGCGCTGCCAGCTCGATATGGCCCATACGCTCCCGGCGGACAGATGATTTCGTAACCTCTACGCCGCATCGGTCACAGATCACACCCTTGTAGCTGATCTTCTTGTATTTTCCGCAATGACACTCCCAGTCCTTGG
>DGTF01000006.1:6834-7618 GCA_002394235.1 Eubacterium sp. UBA4343
CCAGTCCTTGGTCGGTCCGAAAATCCGTTCGCAGAACAGTCCGTCTTTTTCCGGTTTCAGCGTACGATAGTTAATCGTTTCCGGCTTCTTGACCTCTCCATGAGACCACTCACGGATCTTATCCGGTGAAGCAAGGCCGATGCGAATGGCATCGAAGTTCAGCTGCTGATGCGTTCCTTCTTCTTTATTAACTGTTTCCGGCATTTATTTACCCCTTTCAGCATGTATATGAAATCCGGCGCGCCGCGGAAGTAACCGGCGCGGCACGGATCTACTACTCATTGGTTGACAGACACCTTGCAGGGCCTGCGTTTTCAGGCCCCGGCACGAATAAATTATTCATCCATGTCGTCATCAAGGCTTTCGATAAATTCCTCATCCTCATCGTCTGTGATGGTATCATCGAGATCGTTCTCACTGTCAACGAGCTCACCGTCCTTGAATTCCTGCTTTCCGAATCCGTGGTCGCTCAGTTCCTTGTCATCCGTTCTGTTGTTGTACCGGTCTGCATCCTCCATGATCTTGCGGAAGCTTGTATTCCCGTAGTCAACAGACTCCATGATCTTGACCTCTTCTCCGTTCTCATCCAGAACGCGGATATCCAGTGCCAGAGACTGAAGCTCTTTCAGCATAACCTTGAAGGACTCCGGAATGCCCGGCTCGGGGATGTTTTCACCCTTGATAATCGCCTCGTATGTCTTCACACGTCCAACGACATCATCGGATTTCACGGTCAGGATCTCCTGAAGTGTATAAGCTGCGCCGTATGCCTCCAGCGCCCATA
>DGTF01000006.1:7688-9614 GCA_002394235.1 Eubacterium sp. UBA4343
CTCCGAAACGCTGTCCTCCGAACTGCGCTTTTCCTCCCAGAGGCTGCTGGGTAACAAGGGAGTATGGACCTGTGGAACGTGCGTGAATCTTATCGTCTACCAGATGATGCAGCTTCAGGTAATGCATGTGTCCGATTGTGGTCGGGCCGTCAAACGGCTCACCTGTCCGACCGTCACGGAGCTGAACCTTTCCGTCGCGGCGGATCGGAACGCCCTTCCAGAGCGCCCTGTGATCTCTGTGATCGGACAGATACTGCATAACCTCCGGCAGGAGGATATCCTTGTATTTCTCATAGAAATCATCCCACTCGCTGTTCACGTAGTCGTTTGCAAGCTCAAGGGTATCCTGGATATCCACCTCATTCGCGCCGTCGAATACCGGCGTGGAGATATTGAAGCCAAGTGCCATCGCGGCAAGACTCAGATGGATCTCCAGAATCTGTCCGATGTTCATACGGGAAGGTACGCCCAGCGGGTTCAGAACGATATCGAGCGGACGTCCGTTCGGCAGGAACGGCATATCCTCGATTGGAAGCACGCGGGATACGACACCTTTGTTTCCGTGACGTCCGGCCATCTTGTCACCGACAGAAATCTTTCTCTTCTGCGCAATGTAGATACGAACCGCCTGGTTCACACCGGGGGACAGCTCATCGCCGTTTTCTCTGGTGAATACCCGGGCATCCACAACAATACCGTACTCGCCGTGCGGAACCTTCAGCGAGGTGTCACGGACTTCTCTTGCCTTTTCTCCGAAAATCGCACGAAGCAGACGCTCCTCGGCGGTCAGCTCGGTCTCTCCCTTCGGAGTTACCTTTCCGACGAGGATATCTCCGGCACGTACCTCCGCACCGATGCGGATAATGCCGCGCTCATCCAGATCCTTCAGCGCATCATCGCCGACACCGGGAACATCCTTTGTGATCTCCTCCGGTCCGAGCTTGGTGTCGCGGGCCTCGCACTCGTACTCTTCGATATGGATGGAGGTGTACACGTCATCACGCACCAGACGCTCTGACAGAAGAACCGCATCCTCGTAGTTGTAACCCTCCCAGGTCATGAAACCGATCAGAGGGTTCTTTCCGAGCGCAAGCTCTCCGCCCGATGTGGAAGGACCATCCGCGATCACCTCACCAGCGTCTACATGATCACCCTTGAAGACAATCGGCCGCTGGTTGTAGCAGTTGCTCTGGTTGCTTCGCTCGAACTTCATCAGATGATATACGTCGCGGCTTCCGTCATCGTTGTCCATGCGGATCTCGTAGGAAGTTGAATACGTGATGGTTCCCGCCTTCTTTGCGACAACGCAGACTCCGGAGTCAACGGCAGCCTTCTCTTCCATTCCAGTTCCGACAGCAGGTGCCTCGGTGAACAGAAGCGGCACGGCCTGACGCTGCATGTTCGATCCCATCAGTGCACGGGTCGGGTCATCATTCTGAAGGAAAGGCACGCACGATGTCGCAACCGAGAATACCATCCGCGGAGATACATCCATGTAATCAAACATGCTTCTGTCATAAGCCTGCGTCTCTGCCCGGAAACGTCCGGATACGTTATGATGAATGAAATGTCCATCTTCATCGAGAGGCTCATTCGCCTGCGCCACATGGTAGTTGTCCTCTTCATCGGCCGTCATATAGACAACCTCCTTCGTGACAACAGGGTTCTTGGGATCCGTCTTGTCAATGCGGCGGTAAGGTGCCTCGACAAATCCGTATTTATTGATTCTCGCATAGGATGCGAGGGAGTTGATCAGTCCGATGTTCGGTCCCTCAGGAGTCTCAACCGGACACATCCGTCCGTAATGCGTGTAATGAATATCACGCACCTCCATGCCGGCACGGTCTCTGGAAAGTCCTCCCGGTCCAAGGGCAGACAGACGTCTCTTATGTGTCAGCTCACCGAGCGGGTTGTTCTGATCCATGA
>DGTF01000006.1:9662-11880 GCA_002394235.1 Eubacterium sp. UBA4343
TGATCCATGAACTGGGACAGCTGCGAGGATCCGAAGAATTCCTTGACGGCAGCTGTAACCGGCTTGATGTTGATCAGAGACTGTGCGGAAATCGTATCAAGATCCTGCGTGGACATTCTCTCACGCACAACACGCTCCAGTCTGGAAAGACCGATTCTGTACTGGTTCTGAAGAAGCTCTCCCACGCAGCGGATACGCCGGTTGCCCAGATGGTCAATGTCATCATCATTTCCGATGCCATACTCCAGATGCATATTGTAGTTGATGGAAGCGAAGATGTCTTCCTTCGTGATATGCTTTGGAATCAGTTCGTGGATTCTGTCGCGGATCTCGTCCTTGATGTCTTCAATATCCGTATACTCGGAAAGGATCTCGGCGAGAACCGGGTAATAAACTTCCTCAGTGACTCCGACTTCGTCCGGATCTACATCCACCCATCTGGTGATATCCACTTCAAGGTTGGAAAGAACCTTGACATTGCGCTCCGGTGTCTCAATCCACACATACGGAACTGCAGCATACTGAATATCGTCCGCCATCTCGCGGGTGACGGTCTGTCCCTTTTCCGCAATGATCTCTCCGGTCTCTGTATTGACAACATCCTCAGCCAGTACATGACCCGCGATACGATTTCGAAGAGCAAGCTTCTTGTTAAACTTGTAGCGGCCCACCTTCGCCAGATCATACCGGCGGGGGTCAAAGAACATGCCATTGATGAGCGTCTCGGCGCTCTCCACAGCAAGCGGCTCACCGGGACGGATCTTCTTGTAGAGTTCAAGAAGACCTTCCTGATAATTCGTAGAGGTATCCTTTGTAAAGCTTGCCAGAATCTTCGGTTCCTCGCCAAAATACTCAACGATCTCGGCGTTCGTTCCGATACCGAGCGCACGGATCAGTACGGAGATCGGAACCTTCCTGGTACGGTCCACACGTACCCAGAAAACGTCATTGGAGTCGGTTTCATATTCAAGCCATGCGCCACGGTTCGGGATAACCGTACAGGAATAAAGCTCTTTACCAAGCTTATCATGCGCAATGCCGTAATAAATTCCAGGAGAACGCACCAGCTGGCTGACGATGACACGCTCAGCACCGTTGATGACGAAGGTACCAGTCGCCGTCATAAGAGGGAGATCGCCCATGAAAATCTCATGTTCGCTGATCTCATCCTTTTCCTTATTGAAAAGACGTACCTTTACCTTAAGTGGTGCTGCATACGTAGCGTCACGCTGTTTACACTCTTCGATGGAATACTTTACATCATCCTCACAGAGCTGGTAGTCCACAAACTCAAGACTCAGTTTCCCGCCGTAATCTTCGATCGGAGAGATATCATCGAAAGCTTCCTTGAGACCGTCCTTCAGGAACCACTCATAGGAATCCTTCTGAACCTCGATCAGATTGGGCATTTCCAGAACTTCTTTCTGTCTCTGGTAGGTCATGCGAATGTTTCTGCCGCTGTGGATCAGACGTATCCTGTTTTTCTCCATTGACGTTTCACCCCTTGTGATATAATATGAAAATAAATTATGTCTCCCAAGCCCCCGGAGAGGCTTCGTTGACGGTAACTATACATGCCCATCTGAATCGTGAATTTGAACAAAATTTTTTTTGTTCTCAGGATGGTAGGCACATGTTGCCATAATAGTGCATTTTTTACAATAACACAGTCTGTCAAGCCTGTCAAATGAAATTTAATACAATTGAAACATATTTTTTCTGTTTTCCAGACACGAAAAGGGCGTGTGAAAAAACGAAAAGTTTTTTCACACGCCCTTTTTATTTTAGGGAAAGCGTGGCCATTTCAGTTGAAATTGAGCATAATCCCCCTTACCCCATATGATAGCGGCTTTGGTATCTTATGCGGTTTTCTTGGATTTCATCTGTTTGTTGTGATATTTATAGAGATTGTGCCCGATAGAAACGAGAAATACTTCGAGCCGTACCGAATTTATACCTCTTCGCACTATCCGTTTGTACCAGCGATCATTCTTCATGATCCCAAAGGTACCTTCTGCCTGTATGGATCGATTCATTCTCAAGAGCACTCCGTGGATGCTCTCCAGGTTGTCTATCACTTCCTGATGCATGGCGGTAAGCTCATGGTTGATTCTCACAGTCCGGTTCTGATCGCCCTTTTTGCATCTTTCTGCATAAGGACATCCAGAGCAATCCTCGCATCGATATATTTCCTCCTGCCGGCCATAGTTGTTCCCCC
>DGTF01000069.1 GCA_002394235.1 Eubacterium sp. UBA4343
TACTTCAACCAGAAGTCGAACTTAAAGCCAAAATTTCGGATATTTTAAGTTCCACCCCTCTTTTTCTGTATGGAGTGGCTCTGATATCCCATCGGCTCCGGCGTTGTACGATTTATGTTTTTTTATTTGAGGAGGCTCGGATTCAGGCATATCTCATCGGTCGGGATGAGAGTGAGTCCGAGCTTTTTTAATGTCTCCTCGCCGTATTGGAAAGCGAACACTTCGTAGGGACTTTTATCACCGAAAGTTTTTCGCTTATACGAATTGATATGGCTCATCATAAGAGATATCTTTTCCTGAGAATACGGTGTTATATCGGTGTGTTTTGGGATGATTCGGCGGATCATCTCATGACGGACTTCGCAGCTTCCTTTCTGATAAGGGGCTGATGAGTCGCAGTAAAAAACGCGGCTTCGTCTGTTGCCGTTAGCATCGAATTCGATGCGTTTCGGGTCAGAGAATTCACTGCCGTTATCGGCCAGACACACGGGAAACAAGGTTATAAAAATATCGGGCCGAAGTTCAAGGTACAGCTTGTCAAAAATATCTGAGACAGATCTGGCATCATTATGATCGCGGCGGAAAGCAAGCTGGAGGCCAGTCGAAACAAAAGTCACTGTAAGGAGTACAGCACCATTTTTGATGCCTTCTACAGAATCCAGCTGGACGACAGGTGTATCGGGATTCTGACGAATGAATGCTTCATAGTCTCTGCGTGTACGGCCTTCGCGACACCTGGTGTCTACTTTGATCGTATCGGGTTTCTTTCTGCGTGGACTCATGCGAATTGTTCTTGGCATATCTATGTTTCTTGCCTTGAAAAGACCGGCATCTACATATTTGTAGAGCGTTCTCTCGCTTACCATGAGTTCATCTCGGTGATTCAGATAAATATGATGAAGGGATTGCCCCTTGATCAATAAAGGCGAGATGATGGCATCAAGACGGCTGACATCTCCATCTGAAACAGCGGCGCCGAGCCTTGATTCAGATAATACGGTAGTGTACTCATCCTGCGCCGATTCAGCATTATATGTACGCTTTTCAAGTGTACAGAAGCGTCGGCTCTCACAACCATTGCATACATAAGGAGGCTTCAGGAGTTTAGAGCATATCTCTTCCTTAAAGTCCAGGCAGGTATCTGTGCATCTGCCACAACTTGCGCAACGATGGTCGCGGCTTCCGTGACCGAACGAACATTTATCGCAGATGCCGTAATAATGGCAATGCGTACGGTTGACGCAGTTGTTGAATGAGCGGCCATAGGCACCTGATTTCTTAAAAACCAGATGAGAACGGACCTCCTTGGAAATGGTGGTGCAGTCCTTGTCTATCGATGAGGCAATGGCTTTGAAGGATTGATGGTTATCGAGTCCGCGTTCGATAGTGATTCTGTCTTCCAGTGTCATCTGTTTGTATTTGGCCATTTGGGTTCCTCCTGTTCTGCCGGAGCAGCAGGTCAGACCACAAAACAGCATTATAGTCTTTCAGAAGGACTAAGTTCCACTTTCTTTTCGGAAAGATTAACTTCCGCTCTGACGTTTGGAGGGGTGGAACTTTCAAATTCAATTCACGATATAATTATATTCATAAATTATTATCAAATAATGCTTGACAAAGTAAAGATATATCAATATTATATAAGTAACAACAAGATATCTTTCCGAACCGGAAGTTTCCTCTTTTCTTCCCTTTGAAGAGTTCCTGACAGAAGATAGTGCAGAAACTCCACAGAAGAGAAACCTTCCCGGAACTGTCAGAGGATGGTTCTCGGAAGAGAATGAATTCGAGAGAGCAGATGCTTATGGTGAACCTGCACAGCAGGTTGCAGAAATGACGATTCCAGGAACGCGAAATGCTTCTGAAGGCAGAAGATGAGTGATTCAAAGGAAGAGAGAATTCAAAAGTCAGCACTGAATACAGAATTCGGAAACGCCGTTAATATCTGACGAAGAAGACCAGAAACCCCAGAGGGAAAGATCTTCAGATTCAGGAGACAGGAAAGGAATCTTGATGAAATAACAGAATATAGAAAAGGAGGTTATAAAGTGAAGCTTCTAGAAATTCATTAAAAGGGCTGTTTCGTGACGAGAAAGCGGAACAGCCCATTTTTTTGTCCTCCTTCCTGTTTTTCTTTTCCTCTCTTCCTGAAATACAAACCTTTCGTCTGCTGAAGGCGGGAGTTCTCTGCAATCATGTCATGCTGTGTGTAGTTGACCTTCCTTCTTTTTTCTCTCCGTTCTTATTCTATCTTCTTGATTCAAATCAATATTTCCATCTCATTTTCAGATCCTGCGAGCGGTAAGCCGGATCCACAGATAACTTTCGCTATTATTCATAATCCGGATTTTCTGATTTTATGCAGATGTATGCGTAATACATCTCTCTGCCATGTGGTTTGCGAATAATCATGGACTAAAGATATTTTGTCATAATCCTGCGAATTATATGCACAAATGATTGAAAAACGTGGAACAGATGTCTATAATATTGTTATCATCAGTTTCAGACAACGGATGAATCCACACAGATCTTTTATGACACGCAATCCGTCGCGATTTGTCGCTTCTTCGATATGCAGAACGTTGCGTTTCATAAGTGGAATACCAGCCAATTGCACAGGCCGGCGGAGAGAAGCCGGATAACATCTCAAACGTATATCACTGACAACGCACCTATATTCTTGACCTATATTCGTGACCGTAATGCCGGTGATTTTTTATTTTTGCAGAAAAGAGGTGGTGACAGTATGCTGTCCGATGCGATTCAGACTGTGAAAGACGCGGAAGCGGAGGCCGAAGCCCGGATCATTGAAGCAAAGAACCGCGCCGCATCCATCGTAAAACAGGCAGGCATGGATGCGGACCGGATCCGGAAAGATGCGGAGCAGGAAGCCGCCGCAGATTATTCAGAGGAGATGGAAGCTGCGAAGGAAGCCGGAGAGCAGCTGCTGAGGGAAGCCTCTGCAGCTGCCGGGCAGGAATGCGCAAGGTTCAGGCAGAAGGCAGCGGAACAGGAACCGGCGGCAATAGAGAACGTGATACGCCTTGTACTTGGCGGATAAATAAAGGTGGAATCTGAATGGCAATTGTAAAAATGCAGAAGCTTGGCATCTGCGCATTGAACCGCAACAGAAAGGCCATTCTTGAGACATTGCAGTCGATGGGGATCATGGAGATGCGTCTTGAGGATCTGGGCGAAACCTCCGATTTGTCGGAGAAAGACACACAGGCAGCCAGATCCAAATATGAGAAGCGCGCTGCCTGCTTTGAGGATGCACTCACCCTCCTGAAACAGTACCCCGGAGGAAAGACCGGCGGACTTTTTTCAGGAAAGGAGGCTTTGGAACGCTCCGTCTACCAGGAAGCCATCCGGAACCGTCATCAATTCAATGTCGAGGTCGCAGACCTTCTGTCAGCGGAGAGAAAAATCCAGGAATGCGGCGTTATCATACAGAAGGACGAAAATCTAAAAGAAAGCCTTACCCCGTGGAGGAATCTCGACATACCGATGAGCATGACCGGAACCAGGAAAACATCTGTTCTGATCGGGACGCTTCCGGGAATCTGGAGCACGGAAAAGGTTCTCGTGACCGCTTCCGGCAGCCTTTCGGAACCTGCCGCGGTCATCTGTGAGATTTTGTCCTCCGAAAATGAAATGACCTGCATCTGGGTGCTTTGTCTGGCCGATGAGGAGCGCTCTGTGGAAGAAAGCCTCCGGTCAGCAGGTTTTGTCCGTCCGTCGCTTCCGGTGACCGGAATCCCGGCAGAGGTGATTGCCGGATGCGAGAACGAAATTCGTGAGCAGAAGCAGCAGATTGAGAATCTGAAGGATCGGATCGCTTCCTATGCGGGTGAGAGGGAAAACTTCCGGATCATGGCGGATTATTACCGCACCCGCGCGGAGAAGTACCGGCTTCTCGGTCAGATTCCCATGAGCAGAAACGTGTTCTTTCTGGAAGGATGGGTTCCTGCTGCCCAGGCTGAACGTATCGGGCAGTTTCTGTCCGAGAAGTATGGCGCCTTTGTGGAGACCGAAGAGAAGCGGGAGGACGAAATCGAGCCGACACTTCTGAAAAATAACCGTTTTGCCGAATCGGCAGAGGGAGTTCTGGAATCTTACGGCCTGCCGCAGCATGGCAAGGTGGATCCGACGGCAGTCATGTCCGTGTTTTATGTGTTTTTCTTCGGGATGATGCTCTCAGACGCCGGGTACGGGATCGTCATGGCACTCATCTGCAGCATCCTTCTTTTGAAACACAGAAATCTGGACCGCGGGCTGAAGCGCTTTCTGAAGCTTTTTTTCTTCTGCGGAATATCCACAGCCTTCTGGGGGTTCATGTACGGCGGATTCTTTGGGGACGTGATTGATGTCGTTGCTCATACATGGATGGGAGTTCCGGCGGATACCGTTGTTCTTAAGCCTCTGTGGTTTGCCCCGCTCAACAATCCGATGCGGCTTCTGATCTGGTGCCTTTTCTTCGGTATCATACACCTGTACACCGGTCTCGGCATCAAGGGTTTTGAGATGCTGAGGGATCGCGACATCACTGGTTTTTTCTCTGATGTGGTGTCCTGGTACCTGTTTCTGACGGGATTGATCCTGATGCTCCTGCCGACAGATCTGTTCCATTCCATCTCGGGAATGACCTTTGTGTTTTCTGACGGAGTGTCCGTTTCGGCAAGGGTTTGTGCGGCAGCGGGTGCTCTGATGATCCTTCTGATGTCGGGACGTTCCAGAAAGAACTGGGCGATCCGTATCGCGCTCGGCGCCTATGATCTCTACGGAGTAACCGGCTGGCTGTCCGATGTTCTGTCTTATTCCAGGCTGCTTGCTCTCGGGCTGGCGACAGGCGTCATCGCGAATGTTATCAATATGATGGGCTCCATGTTCGGTTCAGGGCCCGCGAAAATAATCATTTTCATCGTGGTATTTCTGCTGGGGCATACCCTGAATATCGCGATCAACGCACTTGGGGCATATGTTCATACAAACCGGCTTCAGTACGTAGAATTCTTCGGCAAGTTCTATGAGGCAGGGGGCAGACCCTTCGCTCCTTTCCAGACAATGACGAAATACATCCAGATCAAGGAGGAAAAGTAACTATGAATATGGGAATGGTTTTTGCACTCATGGGCGCTGCACTGGCGACAGCACTGCCGGGCATCGGATCTGCCTGGGGAGTCGGAATCGCCGGTCAGGCTGCCGCAGGAGTTGTGTCGGAGGATCCGGAGCAGTTCGCAAAGGTTCTTCTGCTTCAGCTTCTCCCGGGCACACAGGGTATCTACGGATTGCTGGTAGCCTTTATCACACTCTCCAGCATCGGAATTCTCGGCGGCAGCCCTGTAACAGATACCGCGACCGGCATGCTTTATCTGTTCGCCTGCCTGCCGATTGCTCTCGTAGGGTTAATCTCCGCCTATCATCAGGGAAGAACCTCTGTGGCCTCCATCGGACTTATCGCAAAGAAGCCTGATCAGTTCGGAAAAGCCATGCTGTTCCCCGCGATGGTTGAGACTTATGCTATCCTGGCGCTTCTGATTTCCATCCTTTCAGTGAGCGGAATCTGATGAACATCCGTTGTGCCGGAGAAAGTGTCAGCAGATTTGCAGAAAAGAGGATGACAGGGAGACAGATATGGAAGGATTAGAAAAGATTACCGGGAGTATCCTTCAGGAGGCCGGGGAGAAGGCTTCCGCCATTCTCCGGAAGGCACAGGACGACGCGGAAGAAATATTGAAGAGGGCAGAGAACGAACGCACAGACCTGCTTGTCCGGACCAGACAGAAGGCAGAACGCGACGCGGAGACCTATGCGGCATCGATTGCCTCCCGGGCTGCGCGAAAAACACGGGAGGCACTTCTCTCGGAAAAGCAGGCAATCATCCATGAGACCATACAGAAAGCCTGCCATGAACTGGCAGACAGAGATGACAGCCAGTATTTCAGGATGATTGAGAACCTTGTACGCAGATATATCCGGGCGGAAAACGGAGAGATCCTGTTTGGACAAAGAGATCTGCACAGACTTCCCTCCGGCTTTGAAGACCGGCTCAACCGGATCGCAGGGGACGCCGGTGGATCGCTTCAGATTTCCAGGAATCCGGCGGATATAGAAAATGGATTTTTGCTTCGATACGGAGGAATTGACGAGAACTGTACTCTGAAAGCGCTCTTTGAGGAGAAGATGGATCTGTTGCAGGATGCGGTTCATGAGATGCTGTTCCGACAGGAGAAACGATATGAGTGACCTGGACTACATATACGCGGTTGCCAGAATCCGGGTGAAAGAGAAGCTTCTGCTCTCGGACGAGGATATCCGGAGAATGTCCGAAATGAAGGACTGCAGGGAGATCCTGCAGTTCCTGTCTGACCGGGGATGGGGTGACGGTTCACCCCCAGCGGATGACGGTGTACAGATACTGGAAGCAGAAGAGAAGAAAACTGCGGATCTGATGAAGGAGCTCAAGGCGGATCCCGGTATTTTCCGGGTGCTTTCCTACCCACGGCTGTATCACAATCTGAAGGCCGGAATCCGGGAGCTCTGCACAACGGATCACCCGGATCATCTGTATTATGACATCGAGGGTTTTGGAAAAGAGGAAATCCGCAGAATTCTCAGAGAAAAAGATTACGGTGCGCTCCCGGAACATATGCGAAAGCCGGCACAGCGGGCGCTGGAGACGATGATCCGCACCCAGAATGGTCAGAAATGCGATCTGATCATCGATCGGGGATGTCTGGATGCCTGCGGGAGAGCCGGACGCCGGTCCAAAAACCGGCTTCTGAAGGATTACGAAGAATCTTCAGTAGCTGTCACAGACATCAAAATAGCTGTGCGCGCACAGAGAACCGGTAAGGATCTGGAATTTCTGAAGGAGGCGCTCTCCCCGTGCAGCACTCTGAATATCGATATTCTGGCAGCGGCGGCTGTCTCGGGAGAAGCTTCCCTCAATGATTATCTCAACAGTCATGGATTCGCGGAAGCTTGTGAGGCGCTGAAGGATTCCCCTTCCGCCTTTGAGTGCTGGTGCGACAACCGTATTATTGAAGCTATTCTTCCGCAGAAGAGAAACAGTGTGTCAGCCGGACCTCTGATCGCCTATTATCTGGCCAGAGAGAATGAGATACGAATGGTGCGGATTCTTCTGACGGCGAAGGCCAATGGCTTTTCCGTAGAGAATATACGTAAACGGATAAGGAAGATGTATGGTTAAAATAGCAGTCATGGGCGATTATGACAGCATCTATGGCTTTGCGGCCATCGGGCTGTCCACATTTCCGATTCGGAACAACAACGCCGCAGAAGGGTCAAAAATCCTGAAGAATCTCGCGGAGAACGGTTTCGGCGTCATCTACATCACAGAGGAGCTGGCCGGCGTCCTTGCCGGCGAAATCAGCAGATACCGGGACAGACTGTTCCCCGCAATCATCCTGATACCGGGGATCCGGGGGAATACCGGCGAAGGCGTATCCTCAGTGAAGAAATCCGTGGAACAGGCGGTCGGAAGCGACATATTGTTTTCCGGCTGAAGTCTTTACCCGGTATGATGATTCAGCGGACCGCATGCCCATGGTCCGCGTACGTCCCGCAGGTCCGATGAAACAGGAAACAGAAGGAGAGCATATCGAATGAGCACAGGTACAATCAGAAAAGTTGCCGGCCCTCTCGTGATCGCCGAAGGCATGCGTGATGCAAATATGTATGATGTCGTGCGTGTAAGCAGAGAAAGACTGATCGGTGAAATTATCGAGATGCACGGCGACAGGGCTTCCATACAGGTTTATGAGGAGACACAGGGCCTTGGTCCGGGCGAGCCGGTGGAATCTACCGGAGAGCCGCTGTCTGTGGAACTGGGTCCCGGACTGATCGGTTCCATCTACGACGGAATTCAGCGCCCCCTGAACAAGATCATGGAGATCACCGGGAGCAATCTGCTTTCCAGAGGAGTAGAAGTCCCGGCGCTCGATCATGAAAAGACATGGGAATTTACCGCATCCGTCAGGGCGGGGGACGAGGTTTCCGCAGGCGACATCATCGGTACCGTTCAGGAAACCACGGTCGTCACGCACAGGATCATGGTTCCCAATGGAATCAGCGGCAGCATACGCGAGATCCGGTCCGGATCCTTCCGCATCGATGACACGGTCGCTGTTGTGGAGACAGGAGCCGGCGAAGTAAACCTCACACTGATGCAGAAGTGGCCGGTGCGAAGAGAACGCCCCTATGCCAGGAAACTGCCGCCGGAGATGCCGCTGATCACGGGCCAGCGCGTAATCGATGCTTTCTTTCCAATCGCGAAGGGCGGCGTCGCTGCAGTTCCGGGCCCTTTCGGCTCCGGCAAAACAGTAATTCAGCATCAGCTGGCCAAATGGGCTGACGCGGATATCGTTGTCTATATCGGCTGCGGCGAGCGCGGAAATGAAATGACCGATGTTCTGAATGAATTTCCGGAGCTTACAGACCCCCGGACGGGTGAGTCCCTGATGCAGCGGACTATCCTGATTGCAAATACATCGGATATGCCGGTGGCGGCGCGTGAAGCGTCGATCTATACCGGAATTACGATTGCTGAATACTTCCGGGACATGGGATATTCCGTTGCGCTGATGGCCGATTCCACATCCAGATGGGCAGAGGCGCTCCGTGAAATGTCCGGCCGGCTCGAGGAAATGCCCGGTGAGGAGGGCTACCCCGCTTACCTTGGTTCTCGTCTGGCACAGTTCTATGAGCGCGCGGGCCATGTCATCGCACTCGGAAAGGATGGAAGAGAGGGCGCGCTTTCCGCAATCGGCGCCGTTTCTCCGCCCGGAGGCGATATTTCCGAGCCGGTGTCACAGGCCACGCTGCGGATTGTCAAGGTGTTCTGGGCACTGGACGCGGATCTCGCATACCAGCGCCATTTTCCGGCCATCAACTGGCTGACGAGCTACAGTCTCTACCTCGAAACCATGGGAAAATGGTTCGACCGGAAGGTAGAACCGGACTGGATGGATATCCGGCAGAACCTGATGAGCCTGCTTCAGGATGAGGCATCTCTGAATGAAATTGTAAAAATGGTGGGCATGGATGCGCTCTCTCCGGAAGACCGCCTGAAAATGGAGGCGGCCAGGTCTATCCGTGAGGACTTCCTGCATCAGAATTCCTTTGACGAGACAGATACTTATACCTCTCTGAAAAAGCAGTACTACATGATGAAACTGGTATATGCCTACTATACCTACAGCGTCAGAGCCCTGAAGGAGGGCGCGGATATCAATGACCTTGTCCGTATGCCTGTCCGGGAACAGATCGGCCGTTACAAATACATCGACGAGAAGGCCATCGGCCGCGCGTACGAGGACACACTTGCGGAACTTGCTTCCGAAACCGCGGAAGCGGCAGCAAAGGAGGAGTGATCGGAATGGCAGTAGAATATCGCACAATTCAGGAAGTTGCCGGTCCTCTGATGCTGGTAAAGGGTGTCAAAGGCGTAAAATACAACGAAATGGGCGAAATCATCCTTGCGGACGGAGAAACGCGGAGATGCCGTGTTCTGGAGGTGGACGGCCCGAACGTACTGGTACAGCTCTTTGAGAATTCAACCGGAATCAATCTCTCGAACAGCAAGGTGCGATTCCTCGGAAGATCAATGGAACTCGGTGTTTCTGAAGATATGCTTGGAAGAGTATTTGACGGGATGGGCCGCACCATCGATGACGGTCCTGAGATTCTGCCCGACAGGCGGATGGATATCAACGGGCTTCCCATGAACCCGGCAGCGCGCGCCTATCCGTCGGAATTCATACAGACCGGTGTGTCTGCCATCGACGGACTGAACACGCTGGTAAGAGGCCAGAAGCTTCCTATTTTCTCCGCCTCCGGTCTTCCGCATTCGCAGCTTGCCGCCCAGATTGCCAGACAGGCTAAGGTCCGCGGAACCGACGAACCGTTTGCTGTTGTTTTCGCTGCAATGGGAATTACCTTTGAGGAGGCGCATTTTTTCGAAGAATCCTTTCGGGAAACAGGTGCCATTGACCGGACCGTCCTGTTCATCAATCTCGCGAACGATCCCGCGGTAGAACGAATTTCCACACCGCGGATGGCTCTCACGGCGGCGGAATACCTTGCCTTTGAAAAAGACATGCATGTCCTCGTGATCATGACCGATATCACAAACTACGCGGATGCGCTGCGTGAGGTGTCTGCGGCGAGAAAGGAGGTTCCGGGACGCCGCGGGTATCCCGGCTATATGTACACCGATCTCGCCCAGCTTTACGAGCGCGCCGGACGTCAGAGAGGAAAGAACGGATCCATCACTCTGATTCCGATCCTGACCATGCCGGAGGATGACAAGACACATCCTATTCCTGACCTCACGGGATATATCACGGAGGGTCAGATCATCCTGTCCAGGGAGCTGTACCGGAAAGGCATCAAACCTCCCGTTGACGTTCTCCCGTCCCTGTCCCGTCTGAAGGACAAGGGAATCGGAGAGGGAAAGACCCGAGGGGATCACGCCGCCGTCATGAACCAGCTGTTCGCCGCCTATGCGCGCGGTAAGGACGCCAAAGAGCTGATGACCATTCTCGGAGCGGCAGCGCTCACGGATATTGATCTGCTCTACGCACAATTTGCGGATGCGTTTGAAAAGCAATATGTATCCCAGGGATACACCACAAACCGCAGCATTGAGGAGACGCTTGAAATTGGCTGGAAGCTGCTTCGCCTGCTCCCGAGATCCGAGCTGAAGCGGATTCCCGACGCTGTGCTTGACAAGTACTACACAGATGAAACAGAACCCGAAAGCCATACCTGACAGATACTGCCTGGCCGAAACGGATCCCCGACGCGGAACCTGACGGGCGCCTGCGGCTGGCGGAGAACAGTTTCTGGCCCGCCGCCGTTCGAATATTAATCTGAGAGGAGGATGCGGATTGTCCGGAGCACATGTAAATCCAACAAGAATGGAGCTGACCCGCCTGAAGAAGAAGCTGGTGACTGCAACGAAGGGACACCGTCTCCTGAAGGATAAACGGGATGAACTGATGCGTCAGTTTCTTGACCTGGTCCGCGAGGACATGGATCTTCGCATAAAGGTGGAAAAAGGCATCCGAAACGCAAATGCCGAATTTGTTCTGGCGAAGGCCGGTATGTCCGAACAGACACTCCGTACAGCCATGCTGGTTCCGCGTCAGGAGGTTTTTCTCGAAGAAACCACCAGAAATGTCATGAGTGTAAGCCTTCCGGTTTTCCGTCCCCGTACACGCACCGCCGATCAGAACGACATCTTCTCCTACGGATTTGCTTATACCTCCAGTGACCTGGACGGAGCCGTGCAGTCGCTTTCTGATATACTGCCGGACATGCTGCGCCTTGCGGAGGTTGAAAAATCCTGTCAGTTGATGGCATCGGAGATCGAAAAGACACGGCGGAGAGTGAACGCTCTGGAGCATGTGATTATCCCGGAAACCAGAGAGGGGATCCGGTACATTACGATGAAACTCGACGAGAACGAGAGGAGCACGCAGGTCCGCCTGATGAAGGTTAAGGACATGATGCTCGAGGAAGCACATCATTACGAAAAATAAGAAAGCAAAAGATTTTGACGATATTTCAGACAGGCCGCCCGGCGACAAGGGAGCCTGTCTTTTTTACGCGAACAGTGAGCCGCAGCCGAATGCGAAGTATTCGTGTGCGGCGAGCGTCGCGATAGCGAGATAAAACTCGCGCAGCGTGTTTTATCTCGTTTGATCCCGGAAAATTTCAATATAACGGGCTTCCGCTATGCATTTTTTTTGAAACATATATCGATTTAGCAGGAAATTGAATGTCACTTTTCGAAACGGTGTATTATAATATCTATGTTATTTGTAAGCAAAGGAAGGAGGATGGGTAGATGGGATTATTTACCTTTAAGGGTGGCGTTCATCCGTATGAAGGCAAGGAATTGTCAGCGGAGAAACCGGTTGAAGCCATAAAACCCGGAAAAGAATTAGTCTATCTGCTGTCACAGCACATTGGTGCTCCGGCGAAACCGATCGTTGCAAAGGGAGACCGGGTTCTTGTCGGGCAGAAAATCGCCGAGGCAGGCGGCTTTGTCTCTGCTCCGATTCATGCATCCGTATCTGGTACGGTAAGCAGAATCGAAAAGAGGAAGAATGCCACCGGCGGTTATGTCGATGCTATCGTCATCGAAAATGATGATCTGTATGAAAGCGTCAGCTTTGAGGAGGCTGACCCGGAAGCTTTGTCCAGGGAGGAAATCCTGAACAGAATCCGGGAGGGAGGAGTCGTCGGGATGGGCGGCGCAGGCTTCCCGACAGCCGTTAAGCTCTCTCCGAAGGATCCGTCTGTCGTGGATCATATCCTGGTGAACGGTTCGGAATGTGAGCCTTACCTGACCTCGGATTACAGATGCATGCTCGAGTTCCCGGAGAAAATCGTCGGCGGACTGGAGATCATTCTGAAGCTGTTCAAGCCGGAATGCAAGGGAGTCATCTGCATTGAGGACAACAAGCCGAAGGCAATAGAGGTCATGCGAAAGGCAGCAGCGGGCAAAAGCCGGATCAGCGTTGCCGTCATGAAGACAAAATATCCGGAGGGAGCGGAGCGATGCCTGATCAACGCGATTACAGGCCGCTATGTCAATTCCAGAATGCTCCCGGCAGACGCCGGATGTGTCGTCGATAACATCGATACCGTTATTGCTGTGTATGAGGCGGTAAAATACGGAAGGCCTGTCATCGACCGCGTCTTCACCGTCTCTGGCGATGCACCTGTGAATCCGAGGAATTTCCGTGTTCCTGTCGGCATGAATTACGCGGAAATCATTGAGGCGGAGGGCGGTTTCAAGTCCACGCCCGAAAAGGTAATTTCCGGCGGTCCCATGATGGGATTCGCTCTCTACGACCTGAACATCCCAGTTACGAAGACCTCAGGCGCGATTACCGCTTTCCTGCAGGATGAGGTTTCGCGTTCGACGCCTTCCGCCTGTATCAACTGCGGCCGCTGTGTAAAGGGCTGTCCCGCAAGACTGCTTCCCTGCAGGCTGGCAGACTTTGCGGAGCATAATGACGCAAAATCCTTTGAAGAATACTACGGACTGGAATGTGTGAACTGTGGTTCCTGCAGCTATTCCTGCCCGGCAAAGCGCCCGCTTGCCGCGGAGATCAATATGATGCGCCAGACGGTACTTGCCAATAAAAGGAAGAAAAAATGAGGGAGGTTCAGGAGAATGAATGAAAAATATCAGGTTTCTGTCTCACCTCATGTAAGAGACAGTATTTCTACACAGAAGATCATGCTTTTCGTGATCATTGCACTGCTCCCCGCAAGCATCGTGGGAGTCCTGAATTTCGGGCCGTATGCCCTGCTGATTCTGTGCCTTTCCGTGGCGTCCTCGGTCGCTGCCGAGTACTGCTACGAACGGATCCTGAAGAAACCTGTCACCACCGGAGATCTCTCCGCAGTCGTCACCGGGCTTCTGATCGGTATGAATATGCCGCCGCAGATTCCGTGGTGGATCCCGGTCATCGGATCAGTATTCGCGATTATTGTTGTAAAGCAGGTTTTCGGAGGACTTGGACAGAACTTCATGAATCCTGCACTCGGAGCCAGATGCTTTCTTCTCATTTCCTTCTCCAGTGAAATGACGAACTATGAAGCCGGTCACGGAATCACCTCGCTGGTGACAAAGGTGGTTTCCACCACGGACGCGCTCTCCGGAGCAACCCCGCTTGCGTACCTCAAGACCGGCGCTCATTTTGATCTCGGCGCACTTTTCCTGGGAAATGTTCAGGGTGTCATCGGTGAGACCTCCGCAATTGCCCTTCTCGCCGGAGGAATTTTCCTTCTGGTGATGCAGATCATTGACTGGAAGATTCCGGTCATCTATCTGGGCAGCTTTGCAGTTCTGGTGCTGATTACAGCGGCAGCCAGAGGCTACAGCAATCCGCTTGAATTCACTGCGGAAGAGCTCTGCGCCGGAGGCATTATGCTTGGCGCATGGTTTATGGCGACGGATTATGTCACATCCCCGATCACGCCGAAGGGTCAGGCAATTTACGCGGTGTTCCTTGGTGTCATGACCTGGCTCTATCGCATGATCGGCAACAGCTCTGAGGGTGTCTCCTACGCAATCATCCTCGCAAACTGCATTGTTCCGCTCATTGAGCGTTATACACGTCCGAGAGCCTTCGGCATCCAGAAAGACAAGAAACAGAAGGAGGCGGGAAAGGCATGAGCAAGAAACAGACATCTGTCGTTCATGACACAATCATCATTACTGTGATCACCGTGGCAGCAGGTCTTCTCCTCGGCGCTGTACACGGAGTTACTGCGGGACCGATTGCTGCCCAGGAGGCGTCCGAGAAAGCCGCTTCCCAGAAAGAAGTTTTTGAAAACGCGGACAGCTTCAAGACCATATCGGATTTTGACCAGAGCGATTTCCAGGCATATCTCGACAAGGCCGGTCTGGACAAGACCTCGGTCAGCGATATCAGTGAAGCCGATGATCAGAACGGAAACAAACTCGGATACGTTGTAGATGCGACCAATAACGAGGGCTACGGCGGTGCGATTGAACTGATGGTAGGCGTTACAGCAGATGAATCCGGAAACCTTACCATCAACGGCATCTCCTTCCTTTCCATCTCGGAGACCGCCGGCATGGGCATGAAAGCGGAAAATGACGAATTCAAGAACCAGTTCAACAATCTGAGCCTTGGCGACAACACGGAGATTGAATATACCAAGACCGGAAAAAGTGCGGACAATCAGATCGATGCGATCAGCGGCTGCACAGTAACGACAAACGCTGTAACCAAGGCCGTCAACGGTGCTCTGGCTGCAGTGGAATATCTGGAGGGAGGCAGTGCATCATGAAATTGAAGAAAAACTCTCCGGCAGAACGGCTCTGGAACGGACTGTTCGTCGAAAATCCGGTATTTGTTCTGGTTCTCGGAACCTGCCCGACCCTTGCGACGACGACTTCCGCAATGAACGCGATCGGCATGGGGCTTTCTACCACCGTGATTCTGGCGCTGTCAAACCTGATTATTTCTGCGCTGCGCAAGATCATTCCCGAGCGGATGCGGATGCCGGCGTATATCGTCGTAATAGCTTCCTTTGTAACCATGGTCGACTTCCTGATGGAGGGATTCACACCTGCGCTTTACGCATCACTGGGCATCTATATCCCTCTGATCGTCGTGAACTGCATCATCATGGGCCGTGCCGAAGCGTATGCCGGCAAGGAGCCAATGATCCCGTCCTTCTTCGACGGTCTCGGAATGGGAATCGGTTTCACCGTGGCAATTTTCTGTATTGCCTCGATCCGTGAGATCATCGGTGCCGGCACCTGGTTCGGCATGCAGGTTATGCCTTCCGGATACGTTCCGGTAAATATCTTTGTCCTTGCTCCCGGCGCATTCCTGGTTTACGCCTTTCTTGTTGCCGTGATGAACAAGCTGAAGATCGGCGCAGGCCGCCGCCCCAAAAAGGACTGGGATCCCACCGAGAGAATCTGCGGCGACTGTCTGAGCTGCATGAAGCTCGGAATCTGTGACGAAAAGCCCGAGTCCTGTTCCGAAACACCCGCACAGACCATTGCACGCAGCAAGGGAACCGTCGCGGATGCAATTGCGGCACCTGCCGGCGAAAAGTCTGCCGCACAGACGGCAGCTCCCTCATCTGAGAAAAAGGAGGCGACTAAGTCATGACATTACTTCTGCTGGCTGTAAATGCCTGCCTGATCAATAACGTCGTCCTCAGCCAGTTCCTCGGCATCTGTTCGTTCCTTGGCGTGTCCAAGAAGCCCGATACCGCGGCCGGCATGGGAATGGCGCTGACCTTCGTACTGACTCTTTCCAGTCTCGTCTGCGGAATTCTGTACCATTTTCTTCTGATTCCCTTCGGGCTGGAATATCTGAAGACCATTGTATTTATACTGATTGTTGCGGCCCTGGTTCAGTTCGTGGAGATGTTCCTGAAAAAATTCGCAAAGGCACTCTATGACGCACTCGGAATTTATCTTCCGCTGATTACCACAAACTGTGCGGTACTGGGAGTCGCGCTGATCAACGTGCAGAAGGATTACAGCATCCTCACTGGTACCGTTTACGGCTTTGCCACAGCGATCGGCTACACGATTGCAATCATTATTCTCGCAAATATTCGTGATAAGATGGTAAACAACGATGTTCCCGAATCCTTCCGTGGATTCCCGATCGTAATGATTACTGCCGCTCTGATGTCGATCGCATTCTTCGGATTCTCGGCACTGAAGTAAAGCGTAAAGGAGGTTATGGTTATGAGCGTAAGTACTATACTGGCGGCAACGCTGATGGTCGGCGGCGTCGGTTTATTCGTCGGCATCTTCCTCAGCTTTGCCAGTAAGGTCTTTGCCGTTCCTGTTGATGAGAAGGAACAGGCAATCGCAGAGGTCCTGCCCGGGGCGAACTGCGGCGGCTGCGGATTTTCGGGTTGCGCCGCTCTGGCGGCTGCAATCGCGTCAGGAAACGCGCCTGTCAATTCCTGCGTGGTGGGACAGAAACCCGTTGCCGATAAGATCGCGGAGATCATGGGAACTTCTGCCGGAAGCGATGAGCGGAAGGTCGCCTTTGTCCGCTGTGTCGGGGACTGCGAGAGAACAACGGAGAACTACGTTTACACGGGACCAAAGTCCTGTAATGTCGTAAAATTTGCACCCACGGGAGGCCCGAAGTCCTGCCGCTTCGGCTGCACCGGATTCGGCGAGTGCGTCCAGGCGTGTGAATTTGGCGCGCTTTCTATTCAGAAGGGAGTTGCCCATGTGGACGAGGAGCTCTGCAAGGACTGCAAAAAATGTATGGCTGCCTGCCCGAAGGGACTGATCATAGAGGTTCCGTATCATTACGTATCGCATATCGGATGCGTCAATCCGGAGAAGGGAAAGCCGGTCATGAACAACTGCAAGATCGGCTGTATCTCCTGCCAGAAATGTGTGAAGACATGCCCGCAGCAGGCAATCGAGATGGCAGGCGGATTCCCGGTCATCGATTACGACAAATGCACAAACTGCGGAGAATGCAAGGCAAACTGCCCGCGCAAGTGCATTGTCTGATACGTCCGCTCCGGAATTTCGAACAGAACCATTGTGCTGCACTGTAAATTTCGGGTAGAATCGTTGCAGTTGTACCGTAAATTTCGCATAGAACCGTTGCAGCTGTAAATGTTTGTGATATTCAGATATCTTCCAGAGGCCGCCGCACATACGGCGGCCTCTTTTTACCCGAACAGTGAGACACATCAATCCCCCCTGTTCCGGTGAAGACAAGAGGTTTGTTTATGAACAGAAAAAACTTCGGACGAAATGATTTACTCCTGATTCTCTGCATTTTCACCGCCGCGGTTCTGATGCTTGCCGCATATTCCCGGTATATGAGTCATGCCGATACCCCTATGCTCGAGATCACCGTTGACAACAGAGTATTCGGCACTTACGATCTGAAGCATGACACTGTTATAAAAATTAATGACACAAATGTCTGCGAAATCAGAGATGGTGCCGTGCGAATGATCTCTGCAGACTGTCCGGATCAGATCTGCGTCCATTCCGTGCCGATCACCGCGAATGGAGGCAGCATTGTCTGCCTCCCGAACCGGGTGGTTCTTAAAATTATAAATGCCGATAGTTCCGGCTCTTCGCACGCTTCCCGGAGTACGGGCACCGAAGGCAAAGACATCTCCTCCGGGCAGGATACCGCCGGCATCCATTCCTCATCCGGTCAGGGAACAGATAAAAACAGCTCTGTATCCGGACAGGAGACCGATCACTCCGATTCTTCCACAGAAGATACAGATTCTGAGCCGTCCTCTCCGGAAATTGATACACTGGCAGAATAACCACGTCGGGACAAGAAAGGCAGAACGCATCATGGATCAGAGAAACAAATCGAAAAGAGCAGCATATCTTGGCCTTATGACCGCACTTGCCATTCTCTGCGGATACATCGAAAGCCTTATTCCCTTCAGCTTCGGAATACCCGGCATCAAGCTCGGGCTCTGCAACGTGGTCATCCTGATCGTGCTTTTGCTGTTCGGCTGGAGGGAAGCCGTGCTCGTATCCGCTGCCAGAGTCGTGGTGATCGGTTTTCTCTTCGGTAATCTGTTCAGTATCGCGTACAGCATGGGCGGAGCCATGCTCAGCATTCTCGTCATGGTTCTGCTCATCCGCACTGGAAAATTTCACGAAACCGGCATCAGCGCAGCCGGCGGAGCCGCTCACAACATCGGCCAGATTCTGGTCGCATATCTTGTCACCCCCGATCTTCCCCTTCTCTGGTATCTCCCGATTCTGATGATTGCCGGCCTCATTACCGGAATCCTGATAGGCATTGCGGTCTGGGCGGTTCTCCTGAGAATTCCGTCTTTTCCAAAGCAAATCTAAGATTCTGCTGTTTTATTTTCCGGACTCGTTTAAAGACGCCGTGTGAAAGGCTCCCGGATGCGCAGATTTGCGCTTGATTATAAGAGAGTGTATAATAAAGCCCTGAACTTATGAAAAAGCAGCCCGCTGTTTGCGCGGGCCTTCGATGGAACATTTTTATCAGTTCCACGGATACCGGCAACTCGCTGTTCGCGCGGACTTCCGATTCGGACAGAAGATGAAAGCAACGGAGAAACCGATTATGAGAAAATTTCAGAGCATTCAGTCATATACCGCGCATGCGAAACAACATCGGCGGCTATATCCCCGGATCGTCCCCTGTGTCCTCTGCGCTGCGCTCATTCTGGGCAGCTTATCCGCCGGATGTGGCATACCCTTCGGAGCTTCAGCGGCCCAGGGAACTTCCGCGGATGCGGAGATGGCTGAGGATGCCGGGACATACTTTGACACGGTAATTGACATCCGGGTATACGGGAAACAGGCTGAAAAGCTGCTGAAGGGCTGCTTTTCCATCTGTGAAGAGATGGAGAATACCCTTTCCGCACAGAAGGAGACCAGTGAGCTGTACAAGCTGAACCACCGCTCTGCCACCACCGTTGAGGCCTCGGACGACCTTGCGGAATGCATCCGCAGAGGACTCCAGTACGGTGAGATGTCCGACGGCGCGTTTGACATCACGATCTATCCGGTAAAAGAGCTGTGGGATTTTGAGGGAGACACCGATGATCCGGAGGTTCCGGACGACGCAGATATCCAGAAGACTCTTAAGTTTGTGGACTATCGAAAGGTTCACATCGATGGCAATACGGTAACCTTTGATTCTCCGGATACGAAGATCGACCTCGGCGGAATCGCCAAAGGATACATCTCACTGAAATTAAAGAACTATCTGAAGAATAACGGCTGTACCTCTGCTCTGATCAATCTGGGCGGCAACGTGAGCGTCCTTGGCGAAAAGCCGGATGGCAGCCCGTTCGTCGTCGGAATCCAGAAGCCGTTCGCTGACCGGGGAAGTGTTCTGACCACCATTGATGCCACAGATGACAGTGTGATATCCTCCGGCGTGTATGAGAGATATTTCCGGAAGAACGGCAGGCTCTATCATCACATTCTGGATCCGAAAACCGGGTATCCGGCAGATACCGGCCTGAACCAGGCCACGATCATCGGAACCGATGATGTACTCGGGGACGCTCTTTCCACCATCTGCATCCTGCTCGGCCGGGATCGCGCAGAAGAGCTGATCCGCAAAAACAGCCTGGATGTCACCGTACTGTTTACAGATACCGACAATCAGATGAGCTGGTATCCGGAGCCGCTCTCTGACGCGTCTGACTCGGCTTCATCCGTCTCATCACCCTGACAGACCGATGAATGAAAGGATATCCTCCGTCATCAGCGGACAGGCTGACGCTCCTGACGCACCCTTTTCCGGTGTCAGCATTTGACAGAAAAGACACTCACTTATTCGGCATTTCTTTATGCCGGACGGCTGCGTCCATGGATAATCACAGGAGATGAAAAGTATTGAAGATCATACATTGTGCGGATCTGCATCTTGATTCCAGAATGACCTCTATTTTAAGCGCGTCAGAGGCGCGGGAGAGAAGAGCGGATCTGTTGAAGACGTTTATGAACATGGTCCGGAGCGCAAGCGAAAGCTCCGTGAAGGCCATCCTGATCAGTGGAGATCTGTTTGACTCCGAGCGAATTTCCGCGAACGCGAGAAACACGGTATTCGAGACGATCCTCACGCACCCGGGAATCCTTTTTTTCTATCTCACGGGGAACCATGAGCGCGACGGTTTTCTCAACAGGCTTTCGCGCCGGCCGGACAATCTGCTTACGTTCGGACCGGGATGGAAAACCTATACCATCCGTGTGGATCGCGCCGGAAGGCCCCATGCGGAGCCGGCCGGGGAGGATGATCCTGCCGGGGGAAGAATAACGATCAGCGGGCTGGAACTGAATGAGGCAAATGCGCCGGTCGCGGCGGCAGGCCTTCGTCTTTCTCCGAAAGATTTCAATATTGTCATGCTGCACGGTCAGGTGGCAGATTATCCCGTTAAGGGCAGACCGGAAATCATTGGCCTGCATCAGTACGCAAACAGAAATATCGATTATCTGGCTCTTGGGCATGTTCACCGGTATCATCAGGATGTCCTTCCTCCCGGCGGCGCATGGTGCTACCCCGGCTGCCTTGAGGGAAGAGGTTTCGATGAGTGCGGGGAACACGGCTATGTTCTTCTTGAAATTGAGGACAGGAGCGATTCACGGCAGCAGGAGGTTCCGGAACCGAACAGCCGCAAACCTTCCGGGAGCGGATTTGTCCTGAATGGAAGCTTTGTGCCGGTGCCCCAGCGTCATTTTCATGAGGAATCCGTAGACATTACAGACTGCACCAGCACGCCGGTGATCATCTCGAAGATGGAGCGGCAGCTTGATTTTCCGGCAGGGGATCTGGTGAAGGCAATATTGACCGGAACTCCCGATGTGAGCGGTGAGAAAAATCTGGTACAGATTCAGAATTATTTTAACGCCAGATTTTTTGTCTTCCGCCTGGAGGACCAGACCAGACCCGCGGTGGACTATAACGCCTATGCGCTCGACGCTTCACTGAAGGGAGAATTCGTGCGGACCGTAGAAGAGGACCCGGACCTCCCGGAGGAGAGAAAGGCAGAAATCATCCGCTGCGGAATCCTTGCGCTTGCGGGGGAGGATACAGATCTATGAAATTAATCAGCTGCCACATTGAAAACTTCGGCCGCCTCAATAATCTTGACCTTGAATTTCACGACGGGCTCAATCCGATTCTCCGGGAAAACGGCTGGGGGAAAAGCACTTTTGCGCATTTTCTGCTGGTCATGTTCTATGGATTTGCAAACGAGCGCAAGAAAAATGACCTGGAGAACGAAAGAAGGCGGTTTGCTCCGTGGCAGAACGGTGTGTACGGAGGAAGCATCACCTTCATCTGGCGCGACCGGAAATACCGTCTGGAGCGGACCTTCGGTCCGAGGGATGGAAAAGAAGACGCTCTGGCACAGTTCGATGCAGACACAGGCCTTGTCTGCCGCGACTTCTCTGCCGTTCCCGGCGAGGATATTTTTTCTCTCGACAGGCCATCCTTTGAACGAACGATCTTTATCGGACAGCAGTCTGTCCACACCGATGTCACCGCCGGCATTCATGCGAAAATCGGAGATCTGACTGGGGAGCAGGCCGATATGAGCATGTACGACGAGGTGCAGAAACGCCTTAAGACAGAGACCGACCGGCTGACTCCCTCCAGAAAAACGGGTGAAATTCATCAGCTGAAGACTCATCTTGCGGAGCTTTCCGCCACAATTTCCGGAAAAGCCGGAGAAGAAGCCGCTTATCACCAGAATAATCTCCGGATCGCTTCTCTTCAGGAAGAGAAGCGGGATCTCCTCTCTCAGCTGGAGCAGCTGCAGAATGATCAGCGTGCGCTGAGCCGTGATAAGGATCTGGGCGCCAGAAGAGAAATCTATGAAAATTTCAGGCGTGAGGAGGCTGCGGCACTGAAGGATCGCGATGACATGCGGAATCAGTTTCCGGATGAGGTTCCGGATCCCGCGGATGTTGATGAGTGGCTGGAGACTGCCAGTTCGCTGGACCGTGTTACAGCTTCGGATCCAAACGATGATCTTTCCCCGGAGCAGCAGCAGGAATATATCCATCTGCGTTCCACCTTCCGGAATGAGGTTCCCGGGGAATCCGCGATTGCCCGTGCGGAGGAGCTGAACCGCAGTCTTCAGATCGCTGTTCATCGCGCGTCCAGAAGCCGTCTCTCCCCGGAAGAGGAGAAAAAGCGTCAGGAGGACGCGGACTTTTTCTCAAGTTACCTTCCGGAAAGTGATGAGCTCTCGGAGGCAATCCGGAGCTGGAACCGGAGAAATGCCATTGTGAGCGCGCTGCCGCAGAAAAAAGCAAACGCGCGTCTTCTGAAAAATATGCTGGACCGTGACTCCGGAGAAGAATCGCCGCGACGGCCTGCCCATTCCTTTGCCGGTATCTTTCTGATTTTCTGCGGCATCGCGATGATTGCTGCGGGATTTTTCATCAGCCGCAGTCCGTCCGGAGGCTTCGGAATCCCTGTTGTCGCGCTGATGGGCGCCGGAATTCTCAGTCTGCTCATCGGCTCTGGGCTGGAATTTGTAAACGGCAGAGGCGGGAGATCCAAAAGACGTCCTGCCGGACAGACAGCCACAGATTCCGATGACACTGCCTCTTCTGCTTCCCCATCCGTATCTTCCGGTGTGCAGCACAGTTCTCTTACGGAATCATCGGAGGAAGAGCTTCGACAGCTTTCCTATGAAATCCGGGCAGATGAAGCAGAAATCGACGAGATCGAACAGACGACCCGGGCTGTTTTCGACCGAATCGGCATCGATGTGCCGCCTGAAGACACCTATCAGACGCTTTATGACCTTCGCGGAAAGGTGAGAGAGTATCAGGAACTTGAGCGCCGGGACGAGAGGTTCCGGTCCGGCGAGGAAAACCGGAACATCAAAGAGATGGAAGATCAGCTGTACCGGTTCCTGACCGCCTTTTATCCCGCTCTCGATGAGGACACCGACATGAGCCAGTCGCTTCAGGAACTGAAGTATGATGTCAGGCGATACCGTGAATTCCTCGACCGCAGGGAAAAACAGCGGCTCGCGGACGACCGCAGAAGCCGGAAGGAAAATGATCTTCGGGAATATCTGCGGAGCATCGGCTATCTGCCGGAACGCGATATGGCGAAGCAGCTCAGTCGCATTCGGGATCAGCTGAGACGGCTTTCCTCTCTTGAGGAAATCTATCAGAACCGTAAGACAGCGCGCGAGCAGTTCGAGGATCGTCACAACATGGGACAGATTCTGGCGGGAGCCTCCGGAACAGGCGCAAGCTATACTTCCGGAAGACAGGGACAGACGCTGGAAGCCATTTCTGCCCGTCAGGAGGAAATTCACGAAAGGATCTCAGACCTGGAATCGAAAATCCAGTCCTGTCAGAGAGATTCCGAACGAATCAACGGCCGGCTCGAGGAAATCGCGGACGCAGAAAATGCACATGACCTCGGCGAACAAAAGCTGAAAAAGCTTGAGCACCGTTATCAGGTTCTCATGGCAACCCGCCGGTACCTTGAAGAGGCCAGAGCCCGTTTCTCCGCGAAATTCATGGAGCCGGTCCGTAAAGAATACATGAAATACTATCAGCTTCTTTCACCGGGCGACGGAAAGGAATACACCCTCGATGCGGACCTGAACATCCGGGTACGGGAGGCAGGTGCCTCGAGGGATGTCGGTTATCTGAGCGAAGGCTATCAGGACCTGATCGGACTCTGCCGAAGAATGGCAATGATCGATATCATGTACAGGAACGAGAAACCGTTCCTGCTCTTCGATGATCCCTTTGTCAACCTGGACGACCAGAAACTGACCGGCGCCCGGGATTTTCTGGCAAGGATTGCCGAAAATTATCAGATCATCTACCTGACCTGTCAGAATGCCCGGAACTACAGGGAAACTATTCGTCCGTGATCTCTTCCGTCCGAGTCCCGGATCCGTATCAGACAGAGACATACTGAAACAACAGATAGAGAGGACACAGATGTTTATTGCAATTGACGCAGGAAATACCAATATTGTCTTCAGCGTAATGGATGAGGAAACGGTCTGCTTCGCCAGCCAGCTCAGAGCCGACCGCCACAAGACAAGTGATGAGTACGCGGTTTTCTTTCGGGAGCTTCTGCACATCCACAGCATTTCTACCGGCGATGTAGAAGGCGGAATCATCTCTACCGTCGTCCCGTCCCTCAAGAAAAAGCTGTACGACGCAGTTCTCGCAATTACCGGAAGAAAATGCAGGATTGTCGGACCCGGCCTGAAAAATGGCCTGAAAATCCGTATTGACAACCCCGCGCAGCTCGGCAGCGACAGGGTCGCAGAGGGCGTCGCTGCCATAAATCTGTATCCGGCTCCGATTGTTATTTTTGACATGGGAACGGCGAGCACTTTCTCTGTCATCAGCCGCGACGGCAATTACATCGGAGGCATGATCATGCCGGGCACCCTGATCAGTCTGGATGCGCTGACCGAAAGAACAAGTCAGCTGCCGCAGATTGATCTGACGGAGCATCCGGAACATCTGATCGGCACAAATACCGTTGACTGCATGAGAAGCGGCATCATTTACGGTACCGCAGCGATGCTGGACGGGATCATTGACCGCATTGCAGCGGAACTGGGGGAGAGGCCGTCTGTGATCGCGACCGGAAGCCTCTCCGAGGCTATCATTCCGTACTGCAGGCAGAAGATCATTCTGGACAAATACCTGCTGCTGAAGGGTCTTCGCATTATCTACCTGAAAAACCGCCGCTGAGAGCATTCTCGCATACGATGATCATCTGCGGCAGGCAAAGCCGGCAGCGGCATCACAAGATCATACGCGCGCATTGCCGGACGCCAAGGTCCAGATTTTTTGCAGGTGATCTCACAGGATCAAACGCGCGCGTTGCCGGATGCAGCCGGCAGTTCGAATAATAAGGATACGGAGAATCAGAAATGGCACAGATACAGCCTGATAAGAAAAAGAAAAAAATAAGCGACAAGGTGCTGATTTTCGGCATTGTTCTCTGTCTTGCAGTAATGGCATTTTCCCTTTATCAGATCATAAAAACAGCCATGGCGTACCGTGAGGGAGAGGAAGAATACAACCAGCTGCGGCAATACACCACCGCACAGCAGGATTCCGGCGGAGACGGCGGGGAAAGCGTCTCCGGATCTTCGGCTCCCACAGTTGCGAAAAGTTTGAGCGCAGTCTCTGTCTCCGGTGACCCGGAAGAGGAAACGCTCAAGGCACCGATCTCTGTCGACTGGAATTCTCTGAAATCCATTAACCAGGACATTGTCGGCTGGATCTACATCGGTGCGCTCAAACTGAGCTATCCGGTAACGCATTACACAGATAACGATTTCTATCTGCACCGGACCTTTGAAAAAAATGACAATTTTGCGGGTTCCATCTTTGAAGAGTATCAGAACAGCACGGATTTCAGCGATCCGAATACCATCATCTACGGCCACAACATGAAAAACGGGTCCATGTTTGGAACACTTTCTCATCTGGAGGAAAAATATGCAGAGGACCCCTATATCTGGATGCTGACTCCAAACGGAAATTACTGTTACCGCATCTTCAGTATGAAAAAGGCTGCTATCTCGGATGAAACATATACACTTTTCATGGGAACGGATGACACCTTCACGGACTGGTGTAATAAAATGAAATCATCATCAGATATCGATACCGGTGAGTTTTCCTTTACAACAGAAAGCAAAATTCTAACCCTTTCCACCTGCACGACAGACAGTGGACATCGTTTTGTTGTTCAGGCGCAGCGCATTGCGGACACAGATCGCAGCGGATCATAACAGATCACAGAAGGCCATGACACAGGAGGTTTTCGTTATGGAATATAAGGTCGGTCAGATTGTCAGACTCAGAAAAAAACATCCCTGCGGTTCCGAAGAGTGGGAGATTCTCAGGGTCGGCGCAGATTTCCGGCTGAAATGCCTGGGCTGCGGGCATCAGATTATGGTTCCCCGAAAGATGGTAGAGAAAAATACACGCGGTCTCAGAGATCCCGATACATAAGCGCCCCTGCTGTCCGGCACAGGTGGTGATGCCGTCGGAATTTCAATTCCGGCGTCATTCTGATCCCTGTGATGAAGCGGAAGTATCTCCGCTGTACAGGTATCGGAAACCGTGCGTGAATTGAAAAAGCAAATTCCA
>DGTF01000031.1:0-42754 GCA_002394235.1 Eubacterium sp. UBA4343
ATGACAGCTCATGAGATCAGCAACATCAATATGGTGTATGATAGACAGGATGTAAAAATTACAAAAAATGACAGGATATTGGTATGAAGAATAAAGTACTGAAAACATTTTTGATTGCCGGTCTGACTACAGCGCTGACAATCACGGTCTCTGTTCCGAAAATGTCGGGGTATATTTTTCCCGGAACTGTGAATACGGTAGAAGCTGCAGAGAATTATACGATTGCAAATAACGGATTAGACGGAGTGACGATTGACATCGGCGGCTCACCCTATACAGACTTTGCGGCGATTCCGACGTGGGGCTCTTATGCTTATACCGGAGAGGGCTGTGCATGGTTTGCCTCTGCCCGTGTACGGGAGCTGACCGGACTCGGGAACACGATCTATGACGGAAACAGCTGGTACGACTGGGTATACGCCCAGTTCGGATTCACGAGAGGTACCGAACCAAAGGCATATTCTCTGGCATGTTATACCAACCACATCGCGGTTGTAGAAAAGGTGAATGGAGATACGCTGACCATCAGCGAGGGCGGCCGTTCCGACGTACCTGCAAATGCCGGACACTGTGGCATTTTTGAAGTATCGAGGGCCGAAGCAGAATCCTCCAGGGCAGGAGATTTTCTGGGCTATGTATATTTCGGCAGCAATTGTAAGGTCGCGGCATCCGCAATTTCCGTAAGTGGCAATTCTTCCGTAGCAGCCGGAAGCAGCACACAAATGTCTGCTGTTGTAGCACCCGAAGAGACCACCGATAAGTCCGTGACATGGTCCTCCTCAAATCCATCTGTCACCTCTATCGATGAAAATGGAATCATAACCGGCGTATCACAGGGAACCGCCGTTATCCAGGCAACCGCAAACGATGGCAGCAATACCGTCGGCGAAAAGACCATTCAGGTGCTCTTTAACGATGTGACGGATCCGTCCTCAAACTATTATGACGCCGTGTACTGGGCGGTGAATAAGGGCATTACATCCGGAATCAGTCCTACATCCTTCGGGCCCGGAAAATACTGCACAAGAGGGCAGATCATCACCTTCCTTTATCGTGCCCTTGGAAACGGTGAAAATGCTCCGGACGCAGGATTTGCGGACAACAACCCGGAAGATTACTGGTATAAGGCAGTAAACTGGGCGGCCGCTCATGGCATTGCGGCCGGAACCGGCGCAAATACCTTCAGCCCAAACCGCAGCTGCACCAGAGGCGAGATCATCACTTTCCTGTACCGCGCCGCAGGCGGCGGAAGCAAAAATGCGGCCTGTAATTTCAGTGACGTGAAGAATGGAAGCTACTGTTACGATGCCGTCAACTGGGCAGTGGCGAATGGCATCACAAACGGCACAGCACCCGGCGCCTTCGGGACCGACAATTTCTGTACAAGGTCTCAGGCAGTTGTCTTTCTGTCAAGAATAATAAATAAGCCATGATGAATATTCCGTCGCGGTGAAGCCGCCGGCACAGCCCAAAGGGATGTGCCGGCAATGCTCTCGATTGCGATTTTATATCGTTCAGGTTTTGGAGTCTTCCCTATATACATTCTGAATAATCTCAACGGCCGTCTTCTTGTTCTCTGCGTTGTCGGTGATATAGTGGGCGGCCGTTACGCTGATATCCGAGTGATTCAGCGCCTGCTGCGTCAGCTTGATATCGTGGGTGGCCTGATAGAGGTTGTCTCCGAAAGTCTTCCGGAGCGAATGGACATGAATATTCTTGTCCGGGACAACCGATTCCGTGTATTTTTTTACGATGCGCTGCACCGATCTCGGTGTGATTCTCCGCTTCTGATTGGAAAGAAAAAGCGCCGGATCGTCTGCATCCTCCGCCCGCTCATAGCGTATATAATCACGCAGAGCGCTTTCCGCATTCTCATTCAGGAAGACGATATCATCGATCCCTCCCTTGCGGTGGATCACAAGCTTATGTTCCTCCCACAGAACATCCGTAAGATCGATCCCCACACACTCTGAAAGCCGGATCCCCGTGTTCAGCATGAGAGTGAAGAGGGCAGTGTCGCGGTACTGATTTTCCCGGTTGCATTTTTTCTGATGCTCGGAGGCCAGTGAGCTTCCGGTCGTCACCCCGGCCATCACCTGATTTACTTCCTCCGTATTCATGAACTGCAGATCCCGCCTGGGATCTTTTTTTTGCTTCAGCTCAATGCTGTACTCAGAGAGCGGATTGTGCGCAATAAAGCCATATGATTTCAAAAATTTATAAAAGGAACGGAGTGCCGCAAGTTTTCTGGCCTTGCCTTCAGATTTTCCGGTGCGGAAGCTGCCGAAATAATCATCGAAATCAAAATTGTTCAGCTGTCCGAGCGTATCCGCCGGAAGATCCATGACATCCATACGTTGAGCATTCGCTGTAAACGTCAGGAACCCGCGAATATCATACAGATAATTCAGAATCGTCCGCCGTGATTTGCTTCCCGCGGCAAGATTGCTGATATAGTTTTTCACGTACTGCGGAAGCTCTGTCAGCAGATCATTGATTTTCTCCATGGTGAGAACATCGACTTCCTCGTTGTATTTCATATATAAATCCTTTCGGCTTTGCGATGATGCGGCCTGACGGAGGTCGCACCGATAAAATCAAGGCGAAAAATCTGGATAAAGATGAGAATGAGAGAAGACAGACAGGGATATAAAGTGTCGTAAAATAACAATTTTGCGACACTTTATATCCCTTTTCCGGAAATTAATACTCCTATATTATATGTCTTTATGAGCAATGATCTGCCTCATCGAATTATCTGCGTTATCCAATGATTATCTGCGGTTTCTTTTCTCCCGTTCGATGCGATCTCTTTCCTCCGCTGCAGCTGACCGGACATCTGCAGGTATTGCGTTTGATTTTACAATTCCAGGAAGAAGTTTTTCATAAGAAAGGTCGTTCCGGTCCTGTGCATGCAGATCATAATCGCATCTGTAATAAGAATGTCCGGTATAAATATCCAGCCCGTCCTTATCCTTGTCCACACGAATAATTGCGGATGTTGTCACGGGTGTTCCGTCGTTTACGTCATACTTGCGGTACACATATCCGCGCACCCAGAAAAACTTTCCATTATAATGCAAGGACCAATCCTTCAGATCTGCCATATCTTATTTCCTCCGGCAAAAATATCTTTTTCTTACAGCTTTACAGCAAACACATCGATGCCGGCCGACCGGCACAAAGCAGCACATGTCAAAGCCGCACAAGTCAAATGATATGTAAATCAAATGATATGTGAAATATCCGATATCGCTGTAGATGCTGATATAGTTATCATTATACAGCCTTTTATCAGAGAAGCAACCGGTACCTGATTTACAATCTTATTCTGTATCTTTTGCCCATCCGAGCGTCGAACGGACTGCCTGCTTCCATCCCTTAAGCTCCCTTGTACGGGTCTCATCGTCCATCTGAGGCCGGAATTCACGGTCTATGGACCAGTTATGCATGACATCGTCTCTGCTGCTCCAGAAGCCTGTTGCGAGCCCTGCGAGGTAAGCGGCTCCCATGGCCGTCGTTTCCACGCATACCGGGCGCCTCACAGGCGTGTTGATGATATCGGACTGAAACTGCATCAGGAAATTATTCATGCTTGCGCCGCCGTCCACCTTCAGCGAAGACAGATGAATTCCCGAATCCAGCTCCATCGCGTGAAGCACATCGCTGGTCTGGAAAGCCAGAGATTCCAGCGTTGCCCGGATAATATGATATTTGTTTACGCCGCGGGTCAGCCCTGTTATGGCGCCGCGGGCGTACGGATCCCAGTACGGAGCTCCGAGTCCGGTAAAAGCAGGAACCACATAGCATCCATTCGTGTCCGGGACTCTTGTCGCAAAATATTCAGAATCCGGTGAGGAATCAACAATCTTCAGTTCATCGCGAAGCCATTGAATCGCAGCTCCTGCTACGTAGACAGATCCTTCAAGGGCATAATCCACTTTCCCGTCCAGCCCCCAAGCGATCGTCGTCAGAAGCCCATTTTCGGAATATACCGGCTTATCCCCCACGTTCATCAGCATAAAGCAGCCGGTACCATAGGTATTTTTTGCCTCACCGGGCTGGAAACAGGTCTGTCCGAACAGCGCAGCCTGCTGATCTCCCGCTGCTCCCGCAATCAGAACCGGTGCCCCGAAAAATTCTTTGTCCGTCTCTCCGTATATGCAGCTTGACGGTTTCGCCTCAGGAAGAATACTCATGGGGATGTCCAGAATGTCGCAGAGCTCCTCATCCCACTTCAGCGTGTTGATATTGAACAGCAGCGTACGGGATGCGTTGGAATAATCTGTCACATGAACCTTTCCCTTGGTCAGCTTGTAGATCAGCCAGCTGTCCACGGTCCCGAAGCAGAGATCTCCCTTCTCCGCCATCTCCCGGGCACCCTCGACATGATCCAGAATCCAGCGGATTTTCGTACCGGAAAAATACGGATCGATGATGAGCCCCGTTTTCTTCTTAAATATATCGACAATTTCCGGGCGGTTTACTCTCAGATTTTCTGTGAAATCAGCGGTACGGCGGCACTGCCAGACAATTGCGTGGCTGAGCGGCTGTCCGGTTCTGCGGTCCCACAAAATTGTTGTTTCACGCTGATTCGTAATGCCAATCGCCGCAATTTCCTCTGGCGCGGCATCAATCTTCCGCATCGCTTCACGCGCTACCTGCAGCTGACTCTGCCAGATCTCATTGGCATCATGCTCCACCCAGCCAGGCTGAGGGAAGTACTGCATGAATTCCTTCTGCGCCATACTGCAGATTTCACCTCTGCTGTTGAACAGAATACAACGATTGCTTGTGGTACCCGAGTCCAGTGCCATCACATACTTTGCCATAATTGTAAAAACCTCCCTAGTCCGCTGCTTTGTGGAAGCAAACGAAAAAGTCAGTCAATAGACGATAGTCTTTTTCTATCGTTTTTCGACTGACTCCATCCAACTCCAGTGCGTATACTCTATAACTCTTTAACTCTTTAACTCTTTAGGTAAATCTCATAGATTCATTTCGGAAACAGTTATATTTTATTGCACTTTTACCAAATTAGCAAGCTGTTTTTTCAAGCTGTTTTTTCAATTGGCAGCATCTTAACCTCTCTGACAAACTTCTACTCCGGAAGGATTATAGTACTGTGCAGTGATACATACTCACTTCTTCTTAATACTGCCAGCATCCGGCCTCAGCTATGAAGGCTTCCCTTCCTGGAAGTTCCACGGTTGCTGTTGTATTTGCCGGTACCTGGATTGTGTAATGATAATTTCCATCTGCATCCTTTTCCCAGCGGCAGGTGACCAGCCCGTACACGCTGTCATAGCTGCTCTCCGCGAAGCTGCATCTCCCGCCCGGCTGGGGAGCAATCCGGAAAGAGTTTCTTCCGTTCACGGAAATTCCACACATCGTGCGGAACAGCCACGCACAAACTGCTCCCTTTGAATAATGGTTCAGGGATCCGATCCCTCCCTGCTTTGAGGCAGGTCCTTCCCACGCCTCCCAGATGGTTGTGGCCCCATTCTTCGGCATAGAAAGCCATCCGGGAATATCTTCGTTCTCCAGAAGACGGTACGCATACTTGACATCAATCTCTGTAAGCACGTCCAGAATTAACGGAGTAGAAAGGAATCCGGTTCCAAGTCTCCAGTCATAATGATCCAACGCTTTGATCAGCCGTTTCTTGGCAAATTCTGTCTGTTCTTCATTCAAAAGATTAAAAGCAAGAGGTCTGACGAGTTGTGCCTGGCGGTCCGTATCCAGACTATATTTTCCTCCGCTGACCAGCTCCTGATATGCTCTGCGGCATCCATTGCTGCTGCGCATAAACTCTCCGGCATCTCTATCGTGTCCGAGTATCCTGGCAATGTTCGCCATCAGACGAAGTACATATGCGGTATAGGCTGTCGATACCTCCGGGTGGGGAACAGCGAAATCCTGCCACCGGAAAGCACATACATCCTCGGGCTCCGCCCATTCCCCATAGCTCTGTCCCTTATTGACCAGATATTTCCGGTTTTCCGGGGAAAGTCTGATCTTTTCTGCTAAAGGTGAGTGATTCACGCCCATCCGCTTCTCCATGAAACGGGCATACCTTGCCATGCCGTCATAGAACTCTTCCAGAATGCTTTTATCGCCGAACATCTTTGCATAACGGTAGGGCATCAGGATCCCGACATCGGCCCATCCCACCGATCCGTTCATCGATCGCATATAAAAATCAGCGCCTCCGTCGGGCACGATATGCGGCAGGCAGCCGTCTTTCTTCTGCCAGTCAAAGACATCATGCAGCCATTTTTTAGAGAAGCTGGCAAAGTCCATCATATACGCCGCGGTTTCAAAAAAAATCTGCGCATCTCCTGTCCAACCGTGACGTTCTCTGGTCGGACAATCAGTCGGAATATCCAGATGGTTGCTCTTGGCAGACCACATTGTTGCCTGATAAAACCGGTTCAACAGCAGATCTGAGCATTTAAAGCTTCCGACCGTCTTCATATCGGAATAGACGGCAATGGAGACAATGTTCTCCGGATCCAGCTCCACATCGCCTTCCACCTCCGCGTATCGAAATCCGAAAACTGTAAAACGGGACTCATATTCATTCCATCCGTTTTTACAAGTAAATTCGATCTTCTGCAGGGGGGTAGTCCGTTTTTTTCTCGTGAGCTGAATATTGGCGAGCGTCAGATTTCCCTCCTCATCCAGCATTTCTCCAAAACGCCACACCATCCTCTGACCGTTCTCTGCGTGAACACGGAAAGAGATTATTCCGGCAAGATTCTGTCCAAAATCCAGGAGCTTCTTTCCGTTTGGCGCAGTCGTGATAAGTGGATGAAAGGTCTCATGTTTCGTAACCGGCACATTATTGGAGCAGGTCGGAAGTACCTCATGGCTTGTCAGCTTTGCATACCCAACATAGGAAGAATCTGCAAAAGCATCCATACGAGCATCCACAATTTCCCCATCCTTATTGTCTGCAAAACGGACCGGGCCCTGATCGGACCATTTCCAGCTTGCATCTGTTCCGATCACATCCGATGAGCCGTCCTCATAACAGATCTCCATCTGCGCCAGAAGCTTTGTCTCACTCCCGTACTGATTCTTCAATCCATAAGCACCGCAACTTCCGCGATACCATCCGTCAGCCAGATCTACATCCAGGATATGAGAATCCACTGAAAGCATATCTGTGACATCATAAGTCTGATACTGCACACGCTTCCTGTAATCCGTATAACCGGGTGCCATATAAAAATCACCCACTTTTACGCCGTCAATCCTGGCCTCATAGAGACCGCAGGCAGTGATGTAGAGTCTTGCCTTCTTCACCGCCCGTCTGCAGGTAAATTCCTTTCGGAAGCAATCGACCGGATAACGTTCCTTCTTATTCACCTTATAATTTCCGGTGATCCATTTCGCCTTCCAACAGGTCGCTGAACCTAGACCGATTTCAAAAAAAGCCTCTTCGCTGATCTCTCCGGCTCTATCCTCCTCATCCCAGAGCTGCACCGTCCACAGGACGGAATCCCTGCTATGCAGTTGGTCGCCTTCCCAGGGAATCAAATGCATCCGGTCAGAGCAAACTTTTCCGGAATCCCATATAAGTCTCCCTTCTTTTTCTGCCCGAATCCGGTATGCTGTCTGTCTGCGTCCGCCCTCACAATTCCAGGATAAACGCGGACGACGGATATCAATGCCCATCGGATTCGTCAAGTATTCCGTTCTAAGTCTGATTGCTTTCATCCCCATTTCCCTCCAAAATTAAACCCTGTGTTCTTTTCTGATTAAAGCCATAAATGCTCCTGCTTTTCCATGATTTGCCTCTGCAAGGATCATATCCGCAATCTTCTTCGGAAAGGCTCCACCGGAATTGACAATCATGCCATGCAGAGAACAATCCACGGAAGATGATACCAGCATTCGGAATTCGGGATTAGAATAGTCCGGCTTCATTCCCATTTTCTTCGCAATCTGTTTTTCAATCATTTCACACATTTTACGCGCGATAAAGCTGAAATCCTTCATCTCACTGAGTGTATTTCCGGATGTGAACTCTCCCTTCACAGGGGACCGGTCCTCTTTAACCTCTCTTCCCAATAAAAGACTCCAGTCCTTCAGAGAAGGATGCCCTGCAGGCGCTTCATACCAGCTTCCCTTCAACCTATTCTCGGTGCGAAGGGTTACCCCTTCTATTATCAGACTCTTCTTCAGACGTATGTCTGCGGAAGACGCCCCTACCATAACCGTATAGTTCCCGGAAGGAATAATAAATTTATCCTGAAATACAGCAAAGCTCCTCGCATCCAGCATCATGGTCACCGTTTTTTCCTCACCCGGCTCCAGATAAATCTTTTCAAATCCCTTTAATTCTTTGATTGCCCGAAAAATTCCATCCTGTGGATTTCCGATATAGAGCTGTACAATTTCCGCACCCGGATTGCTTCCTGTATTTTTGACGCTGACAGATACCTCGTATTGATATTTTGCTTTATCAGTCTCTAAAATCTTCAAATCGGAATAAACGAAATCTGTGTAGCTCAGCCCGAACCCAAACGGAAAATTCACACTCACCCCCGCTTTGTCATAATACCGGTAACCGACATAGATTCCCTCCCGATACTGGGCGTTCTTGCGAACCCCGGCATAGTAGCCGTAAGACGGCACATCCTTCAGGGAACGGACCCAGGTTTCTGTCAGTTTTCCGCTTGGATTTACCGCTCCGGTAAGAACATCATAGATAGCAGATCCTGAAGCCTGTCCTGACAACCCGGCATATACAATTCCCTCCGCCCGGTCCTGATACGGAATTTCCATCACGCTTCCACCCATCAGAACAAAAACCACGTGAGCGTGATGTAAGGTTGCTTCATCTATCATCCGCTTATGTCCGACCGGCAGATCCAGTGTATCACGGTCAAATCCTTCCGACTCATATTGAGAAGGCAGACCGGCAAAGACGATAACCTTATCATACTTTCCGGCTGTCTGGTCAATCGCGTCAAGTGCACCTTCGAACAGGTGTCCCTTTTCATCTACCACTTCCAGATAATCCGCTTCCGGCATCATGGGCAGAAACTGATCCTGCATTGTCGGATGGATATGACTGCTTCCGGCTCCCTGGTAACGTCCATCCTTCGCCATATGTCCAAGAATCAGAATCTTCTCATCGCCATTCAACGGCAGAACATGGTTTTCGTTTTTCAACAGAACAATTCCTTCTTCAGCTGCTTTTCTGGCGAGCTCGTGGTGTTTTGTCTCATCAAAGCCCCGTGAGTTTTCTGTTTGCGTAATTGTCTCCTGATGCTGCTCCCGATTTTTCTGCATGTCGAACACCAGTTTTAGCACCCGTGCAGCACAGCGATCTACACTATCCTCACTAAGCTTCCCTTCACGAATCGCATGCATGGCTTCTTCATCTACCGATATCGCACCTCCGGGCATAGAAAGATCACATCCGGCAGAAAAACCGTTTGCTCTGTCATTCATTGCGCCCCAGTCGGTGACAACCATTCCCTTGAATTTCCACTCTTCCCGCAAAATTTCTGTCAGGAGATGATAATTGTCCGAGTTATAGACCCCATTGATTTTGTTATAGGAACACATGACAGTTTTAGGCTGCGCATTCCGGACCACTCTTTCAAAACCGGCCAGATAGATCTCACGGAGTGTACGCTCATCAATCTGAGAATCCGAAGAAAATCTCTTGTATTCCTGATTATTTGCTGCAAAATGCTTCAGGCTGCATCCCGTTCCGGTCGACTGCATACCCTCTACATAGGCGGCCCCCATTTCCCCGGCTGCAAATGGATCCTCTGAGAAATACTCAAAGTTTCTCCCACACAGCGGATTTCTCTTGATATTGATACCAGGACCCAGAACGACAGAGACATCATATGCACGTGCTTCTTCTCCGATCGCCTCAGCTACCTGACGAATCAGATCCCGGTTCCACGATTCCCCCAGCGTCACAGCTGTAGGAAAACAAGTGGCCGGTTCCGATTGATTGATGCCGAGCATATCCGCTTTCTCACTCTGTTTTCGAAGACCGTGAGGACCATCCGTCATCATAATAGATGGAATCCCGTATTGTTCAAATGCCTTTGTATGCCAGAAATCCTTGCCGGAACAGAGGGCAATCTTGTCTTCCAGAGACATCTCATCCAGAATCTGTCTTATTTTCAGGCTTCTCATTTCCTCTGTGTATTTGTCCATGTAATTATTACACCCTTTCCTGCGCTATCCTCAAACTTGCAGCATTCTTTTGACTAATTAAGCTTTGTTGTCCGGGTTCGAAAATTTCTGTTCCGAAATTATTCTTACGTAAATTCTTATTTCACAGCTTTTTTCTTTCTCTCAGCAAGTTCTGTCACGATCTTCGGATAAATTTTCTCAAGGTCATACATTTTAAACAGAATTGCCATTCCGATCAAAAGAGCCAGCGGAATATAGATAGAAAACGTAAAGATTCCTGCAGTAACCGCTGACGGCTGTTCTGCCGCTGCCGCGCCTGAAATAAATCCACACGCACCCAGGATCCACCCTATCAATGATCCTCCGATACCTGATCCGATTTTGGACCCGAAGGATGATGCTGAATTGCTCATCCCGACCAGCTTATGTCCGAACTTCCAGTCATTGTACTCAACACAGTTATTTACCAGTGCACTGGTCAGACACATGATTGGAATGTTCGCAAAGGTAACCATGCTTCCACCCACCAGACAGGAAATCAGGCTGTATGGGGTGAATACACGATAGATACAGCCGGCAATACCAATGATACAGCCGGTCAGGCAGGTCTTTGCCATTCCGAATTTCTTCGTCATCGGACCAACAAGTATAAAGCCCGCAAAGGTTGGAATCAGACCGACAGCGCCCAAAAGCGCGACAATGTTGTCGTTGCCAAGGATATACTTTGCGTAAAAGGTTCCTCCGGAAGTAGAGAGTCCGTAGGAAATATTCATCAAAAGATTGGCAATCAACATAATCACCCAATATTTATTCTGGAATAAAAGCTTGATTGACTGTGCAAAAGCTAGTTTGTCAGGGCCCTCTGTGCTCTCCGCATCCTCTTCCTTCCTACTCTCTGCGACCGTCTCTTTTGATGATCTGTATAAAATGACCATGCTGATGAAGGAAAGGATTGAAAAAACAGCTGCCACTTTGATCCATGCCGCCTGGGTCCCTCCCAGAAGATTCGTGATCGGTATCAGACCGATCGCTATAATCATGCCGACCACATATCCGAAGACTGCACGGAATATTCCCATCTTTCCACGCTCCTCGCTGCTCTCCGTGCGCATGGCAATCATAGCGCCGTAGGGGATGGCAATCGCTGTATAGATGACTGCGCTGCACAGGATGTTTGTGATCAGCACATAACCTGACTGAACACCCCTGGATGCCTTCGTGGGGACCGTGAAGAGCAAGACAATAATTGCCGCTATCGGAATCGCCATGATCCGAAACCATGGCCTGGCTTTTCCATCCCTGAAAGTAACATCATCCATAATCTTTCCCATGATCAAATCCGTAAACGCATCTATAATCTTAGCGATAACAAGCATGGTTGCCACCGCTGCCGCTGCAAGTCCCACTTTATCCGTATAGAAATACGTCAGTTGTCCCACCAGACAGGAAACCGCATTTAAGGGAAGCTGACCGATTCCATCTCCCAGATAATCCTTAAAGCGCATAGTTTTCTGAATTCCCATCGCGTCCTTACCAAGTGCCATTTTCTTTCCCATAATCTCCTCCTGTAAAACATCGATATCCGAGCTGGCCGGGCCCCATAACGGTTCTTTTATAAACAGTCTAACAGGAAAATAGCCCTTTTTATTGTAAGATTGTGATGATATATTGTAATATTAAGGCATTATCGGAAGAAATCGATTACGGATAAGAAGCAAATAATTGAAATATCGAAGAATCAAAATATAGCAGTCTAAATATCTTTAAACAAGAAAATCTACAGAAGATAAAAGAAAGGCTTCATTAATGAACATAGATTTTGAACAAAAGCTAAACATGATTTATCATGCCACCTATGTGCCGACCCACTATTACGTAAAGAGTAATCTGAAGGCTGTTTATCCTTCTCTCAGCCTTCCGGATGATTATCTGGAGCATTATAAGGACCAATTGCTCTCTGCACAAGATAATCTTCTTTATCTGACGACAAAAGAATTTGCCTATCTTGGCTTCTGCAGAAACCCGGAGACCGGTGAGTCTGTCGTTTTAGGTCCGGTCTGCTCAATACCCTTAGGTGACGAGGCAATTGATCATCTCATTTCCGCCTACAGCCTCCCGGTGCAGATGCGGCTTCAGATCATAGATTTTTTTCATCAGACGCCTCTTTTCTCTCTGGATCAGTTTCTGAATATCCTTGCATTAATCTATACAGAAATGACCGGAAACGACATTGACATCTTTGCACGGTTTGGAATGGTAAATCATGAAAGGGAAGAAGAAATAGGAAATGTACACTCCAGGTTGCTCTATGAGCGCAAGGAGGAACAGCATTATCATGATACCTACTTTTTTGAGCAGGCCTACTATGGATTTGTCGAACGGGGAGATTTGAATGGCCTGAAGGATTTCATGAAAACGGTTCCGCCGCTTGGCGTCGGTTCTGTCGCTCAGGATTCCCTGCGGCAATCGAAGAATATCTTTATCATCACTATTGCGCTTACAACTCGTCACGCAATCTCCGGAGGTCTCGATATTGAAACTGCCTATCAGCTCTCCGATTCCTACATTCAGGAAGCGGAGCGTATGACAGATGCCACAGCTATCACGCTGTTAACCGCAACAGCGACAATGGATTTCACCAGAAGAGTGTCTGACGCGAAAATTCCCAGCGGTATGTCAACGGATGTCTTTCGCGCCATTCAGTTTATCTCGAATCATATCAATCGAAACATATCTGTCAGTGATATAGCGAAGGAACTGAAAATGGACCGAAGTACTCTTTCCAGAAAATTCAAAAAAGAGCTTGGATTCCATATCAGTTCCTATATCATGCGGCGGAAACTGGAGGAGGCCAGAAGCCTTCTGCACTACACCGATAAAACGATCAGTGAGATAAGCGAATATCTGTGCTTCTCCTCACAGTCCTATTTTCAGAATGTCTTTCGCAAAAAATACGGCTGCACGCCCAGGGAATATCGAAAATCTGTCACGAAATCAGAAACGCACGCTCGTTAATTCATCCCCTTATATTCCCGCGTGAGCCGCACTACTACCGGAGAAAGCAGAAGCACGGCAATCAGGTTTGGAAACGCCATGAGTGCGTTCGAGGCGTCCGCAATCGTCCAGGCAAGTCCCAGCTTTACATTTGCTCCGACCACGACGAAGATCACGTAGATCGCCTGATATACCTTTGAACCGGTCGTTCCGAAGATAAATTCAAAACATCTGCTGCCGTAAAGGCTCCAGGAAAGCAATGTCGAATAAGCAAACATGGCAATACACACGGCGATTACAATGGCTGCCAGCTTCGTTCCAAGCACTGTTCCAAACGCCATGATTGTCAGATCTGTTCCCGCAGTCTTTCCATAAAAGGCTTCGGCCTTGCCGGATATCAGAATTGCAAGCGCTGTCAGCGTACAGATAACGATGGTATCCGCGAAAACCTCAAATACACCATACATTCCCTGCTGAACCGGATGCTCGACATCCGCAGCCGCATGCGCAATCGGTGCTGTTCCAAGTCCAGCCTCATTTGAAAAGATTCCTCTTCCGAATCCGGCCTTCACTGCCTGCTGAACCGCTACACCTGCCAGTCCGCCGCTGATGGATTTCGGATCAAAAGCGCCCCTGAAAATATCGGAAAATACAGATCCGATCATGCCTGCATTTCCCAGAACCACGACCAGTGCCGCCACAATGTATACAAGTGCCATCACCGGAACCAGTTTTTCGGTTACGCTTCCGATTCGCTGCATACCTCCGAACAATACGAGAATGGTCAGGACCGCTCCGATAATACCGATCACCATATAAAGCGCCTGAAGATCTCCCGCAGGAAGGTTCGGCTGGAAGGATGTGACAACTGCTCCGATCGAGGTAACGATGGTATTGATCTGGGTCATATTTCCTGTACCGATCGCGGCTATGGAGCCGAAAACACAGAACAGAACCGCCAGCCAGTGCCATCTGGCACCGAGCCCGTTCTGTATATAATACATCGGACCGCCCACAAAATCTCCGTTGCTGTTCTTCTTGCGGAAATGAACGGCAAGCAGGATCTCCGAGTATTTCGTACACATTCCAAACAGAGCCGCTATCCACATCCAGAAAATAGCGCCCGGCCCGCCGATTGCGATCGCGCCTGCAACGCCGGCGATATTTCCGGTTCCGACTGTTCCCGCCAGCGCCGTACTCAGCGCCTGTACCGGTGTCAGACTTCCATCCTGATTCTCCTTGCGGACGAACAGCTGTCCGACAGTCTTCTTCATGATATATCCGAACTTGCGAAACTGCATGAAGCGAAGACGAATACTCAGGAAAACGCCTGTTCCAAGCAACAACGCCAGCATAGGAATGCCCCAGACCAGCGAATCGAACTGATTGATGATTTCCGTAATGTTTTTCATGGTTTCCCCTTCATCGACAATCATATAAAACGACTACCGCATTTGAAATACCCGCCTCATTACCGGAGGCCTCTCTCACCTGCGATAGTCTTTCTGAAAATACTGATTCCAAATGATTAAGATAAAAACTCTCCGCGATCCCGATGCCTGATTCCTCTGCTACAGCATATCCCAGATAGCCGGACTGGTGGCGGAAACCGCGATGGCTCCGTGATTCAGCGCATTCATCACATCCTCCCGGTCGCTGATGAGTCCTCCACAGATCAGCGGCAGATCCGCCGATTTTCGGATCTTGCTGATCACCTTCGGTGCCAGTGTGCCAGGAAGAATTTCAATCACATCCGGCTGTGACGAATAACTCTGTCTGGTCAGCTTCCCGACGGTGTCCATTGCTCTGCTGTCCAGAATAAAGACACGAAGAACCGCGGCAAGTCCCCGCTCCTTGATACAGGAGATCAGGCTGCTCCTTGTCGTGATGATACCCTGCGCCATGGTTTTCTTCTTCAGAAAATCAACGGCAGCCTCCCTCTGACTCAATCCGTCAATCAGATCCAGGTGGACAACCGGTGTCTTCCCGGCTTCTGCAATTTGCTCCGTGATTCCGGAGACGCTGCACACATCACCATAGAGAACAAATACAATTTCAACCTCTGTCTTCAGGCAGGCTTCAAGGCATTCGTCATTTCTGACAGCCGCTACAATCGGGCTGTCCTCGAGTTTATCCAGAAATTCCTTATTCATGTCTCATGATAACGGCTGATGACCGTCTGTGCATCCAATGTAGTACTCCCGTCTGCCGTATACAGTCTCACTTCACTGAAAGAAGGCTTTTCAAGCATTCCGGCAAGCTCCCGCAGATCCATTGTCCGGAGGCTGTATTCGCTGCCGCGCGAAGAAACCGCGCGATCTGCTTCCATACGATCCGTGTAAACAGGAATGCAGTGCGTCCGGCCGTCAGAAGCCCGATAGCAGACCATCCGCTTCTCATTTCCCTTGCAGATCGTATAATATTCTCTATCCCTATTCAGCGCAAGCGCCGCACTTTTCGATTTCTGCATCCGATAGCTCTCCACCGAATTCAGGACACCGGATATGTCCTTGAATCCGCTGTAGAGATCTGTCTCAATCCCTGTTTTATATTTCTTCAGTATCCCGGAATCACGGAGAATATCCTCGTCCGTCTTGCCGCAGGAACGGATGCCCGTGAAATGATCCACTTCCTTTCCGGATGCCGTATCATACAAGGCAACCGTCTGAATCGTCCATATTTTTTCCGATTTCCAGATTGCCAGAACCTTTTTCAGATACTTTCCGGTCTCCTCACGGTCTTTGCCCAGCTCCGAGACGACTTCAGAACCGACAGCAGCAAGCCAGAACCGCGGTCCGTCACTGACATAGGCATACATTGCTTTTCCGCCCCTCGGGTCGTACTCTTTCTCAAATCTGAGAACCTTGTCCTCCTCGCTTTCCTCAGAGCTGCTGTATACCGCTGCAAAAAGGTGATAGCGTCTGCAGAACTCCTTCTCGCGGATCTTCTCGGAATCGGGATCAGGAAGGACCGCCGCGATATTTCCGTTTTTCAGATAAAACCAGTCCGCATTCGGAAAGTTCTTTTCATTTATTGAAATCGAGTCGTTCATAATCTTATTCTTTTCTCCTTACATGGATTGCATATCGGAATTACCGCTTCCGAAGGCGGAATATTTCAGAATCCGGTCAGCCAAGAACCGAACCGTAGTTGTGCGCTGATTGAATCGACGCGGTCCATTCCGAATGGAAACCCGCAGTTCCCGGAACCGGATGTCCATCCTTCCAGGTTCTTCCGGCAACCATAAAGGAAATGGCGTTCTTTCCGCCCGCCAGTCCCCACTGGTTATCAGAAGGAGTCATATTGCTGCCGACAATCGTTTTCAGCACCGTTCCATTGGAAAGCGTAAAATCAATAAGATCTCCGACCTTACCAAAAGAGGGCATGCAGGAAATGACATATCTTCCGCTGATTCTTCCAAACCCCTCTGCGTCAAAATCTCCGTACTTTTCCTTCAGTCCTCTCTCAGTAGTTCCAGCCGCACAGAAATTGTCCCATGTACCATAACCATACTGACCGCCCGCGGACGTATCCGGAGTAATCGTCGCAGAATCCCCCGCCGTCAGGGCGTCCGGCTCTTTCGTCTGATCGGGAAGCACATGGGTACACCAGCAAAGATCCGGAGTGTAGACAGTCGTCGCGATAATCCCGCGGCTTGAGCTGTAGGCTTCAATCGTCTTCCCGTCCCCGGCATATATTGCCACATGATAGATTTCGCCGGTCGCGGCATTCCGGTAGAAACAGAGATCTCCGGGAACCGCATCCTCCAGTGACACCCTGGCGCCTACCTGTGCCTGATCCTGGGCAACTCTCGGGAGCGATATCCCGAATTCGCCGTAAAGCGTCTGCACGAATCCGGAACAATCCGCGCCATCGGTCAGACTGGTTCCTCCCCATACATAATTGTTTCCGATATAATAGGAGGCGTTTTTGATAATTGAGGCTCCGAGATCTTTTTTCTCGGACCAGGGGGTTACCGAAGAAAGGCTGTAATAGAACGCCCGGTTATCCTTCGGGCTGACCTTCTCTGTGGCCCCCGCGAAACTGCCTTCTCCTGCTGCCGCAACCTCAGCATTGACTTCTCTGCCGCCCCGGACACTGCTCCTCGGAACAAATCCCCGGCAGTCGCCGGATTCCACATAGAGCCAGTCACTGCCTGCGTTTTCAATTTTGTACAGAAGACCGTTTGCCGGAATAGTACCGACCACTGTGCTGTTCGCGTCCGGCTGTTCTGTAATATTCACTGCGGATAGCGTGAGCAGATCATACTTTTCAGCGATGGTTTCTCTCGTCGTTGTATTCGTGTGTGTGAACGCCTCATTGTCCCAGATTTCAACCGTCTTCGAGGCAAAATAAGGACTCCAGTCGAATTCAGCCTTTTCTTCATCCGTGTGAGCGTTTCCGACCCGATAACGTGCCGCCATCAGATGCTTCGCAGCCACCTCCGACCGGGTTGAGGAAGCCGGAATAAAACCGCGAACCTCTCCGGACTCGATATACAGCCATCCGTTCCCCTCATCCTTCAGCCGGTACATGATGCCGTTTTTCATGATATGTCCGACCGCCTGAGAGGATGTGGAAGTTGACATATAGATATTCATGTCCTCCGCGGCAAAAACCGGGTGCTTACCGATCGTCTCAAATCGAAGATTGGACATCTTAAGATATTCCGGCGGAACAATCGTACGGGACCCGGTCGGAGCTCTCTGCGGTCCTTCTGCCTCTTCACCATTCGCCCCGGCAGAATCAGAAGCCGGTGTCTCTCCGGCTGTATCTGTAATCGTCAGTCCATCGGTGTCCTTCTGCCCATCCGCAGCCTTATTCCCGGAGCTCTCGTCAGACGATCCATTTTCTTTCACAGCGGATGATTCCGAAGCACCGGTCGACCCGGAAGCGCTCTGTGTGGATGCAGAGGAACTGGAAGACACGGTACCTGTCTCCGATGAAGAAACTGAACTCTCTGGAACAGATTCCGCTGTTTCAGACGATGCTCCGGGAGAAGCGATTTCTCCCGTCCCCTGATTTCCTGCGTCCGGAGTCGTCGTCGCAGGAGCAGACGGTACTGCTGTCCCTGTAGTTCCTGCCCCGGCAGACGAGGATGCGATACTGCTGTCCGGCACCTGGCTGCTCCCCGTTACCGCTGAAGAAGAAGCGGTCGTGATCTCATCCGCTGACACAGCGAGTGCGGACGGAGCCGCCGTAATCGATGCAATTACCAGTGCAGTCACAATAATACCGAGCTTTTTTCTTATCTGATTCTGTCTCAATGGTCCTGCCTTTCAATGATGTTCTATAAATTCTGTCTTCTCTGTCTGTTTGTTTCATATGTCCTGCTTACTCAGAAGCATTTCTCTCGCAGAAGCGTCCTGCTTACTCAAAAGCATTTCTCTCGATCAGGAGCTTAAGTGTCTCCCAGTTCTTTGCAGAATCCGCATTCTGCACAATTGCTATTCCTTCATCATAACATCCGGCATCACTCATGATTCCGTACAGATTCGTCGGATCATTCAGAATACTGTCACCGGTGTCGTAGATCGTTCTCCAGTTTGCCGCAAGTGCGTCCTTTTCTGTATCATCCGATTTGTCGATTACATCCATGACAATACCGAGAAGTTTATCCTGATCCATATCCTTCACATCATTTGTATTTGCCCAGGTGATCAGCGTAACCGCTGATAACACGCTTTGCAGTGAAGAGCCAGCCGTTCCGGGTCCCCAGCTGGTACAGATATCAAGAACATCTCCGAAAGAGCTTTCAAGAGAAGCAGCGGAATCATCCGAACTGACGGCAACTGCGGTCAGAGCTTCGGTCTCCGGCGCGGCGCTATCCTGCGAGGAAGAAGACACCGATGAAGACACTGAATCCGTCGAAACGGATTCTCCGGACGAGGAAGACGCAACGGATTCTGACTGAGAACCTGAGGAGCTGGTGTCGGATGATGAGGCGGCTTCCGTCACCTCTGCCGCGGTGCTCTCAACAGACGGCGCAGTGTCGGCGTTACGGTTCCCGCATCCGGCTGCCGAAACGGCGATGACACCTGCCAATAGAATAGTTACAAAAGATTTCTTCATGAATGGTTCCTCCTCTGCGAAAAATCCGAAGCCCGGAGCAATCCACACCAGATAATGATCTGTACTACCCCGCCAGCGGGATATGGATCTATGAAGGACATACTTTCCCGCAAAGGCTTATTGCTATTATTATAGTCTTCTGCACCAATCCACGTCAATCCAAGGTTATAAACTTCTGAAGTGTGTAAGAATTCCGGCTGATCCATGAGGATAAAAATGTCCTGAAAAATATCGTCTCGGGCAGCATCGCGTAATCATGATTACTCTGATATGGCTTAAGTCTTCTGAAAAAAGGAATGATCTTCTGGAAAAAAAAGGCCTTCTGAAAAAAGAAAAGGTCTTCTGAAAAAAGGAAAGGTCTTCTGAAAAACGAAGAGAGAAGAAAAGAAAAAGATACAGAGAATATGATCGGAGGATTCAGCCGGTCCCTCCGCCGGCCTTCAGTAACAAAAGCCTTCATTTGCCAAAATAAAATATATACTCCAAAAACTCTCCTGGATAGCAGCATCCGCTGTCCTCAGTAGACCACCACGTACCCTTCAGGTGCGTGGTGGTTCACAAAATTGTCCTGGAAAATATTGTCTCTAAACAAGTCACAGAAAAAAGCGCATGACACCGATCACCTGACCGAGAATCGAAAACGAATGATCCCCCGTCACGATGATAGGATCCATATGGTCATTCTCCGGCTGGAGACGAACGTATCCGTTCTCCCGGTAGAAAGTCTTCACCGTGGCAGAATCATCAATCAGAGCCACCACCATCTGTCCGTTTCGGGCGGCATTTGTCTGACGTACCAGCACAAGGTCGCCGTCGAGGATTCCGGCGTTAATCATGCTTTCCCCGTGTACGCGCAGCATAAAGGTCTGCCCGTTCGGCAGCTTATTCACCGGGATGGGAAAATAAGATTCCACCTGTTCCACGGCCAGAAGCGGCTGACCCGCAGCAACATTTCCGATCACCGGAACATTCTGATACTCTATGGCTTGCCCCGTTTCTGCAGCCGGATCGAGCTGTCTCATGCGTTCTTCACGGAAATCATCGTCAAGAATCTCAATTGCTCTTGGCTTTGTCGCGTCCTTGCGTATGTAACCGTTCTTTTCCAGTGTCTCCAGATGTGCGTGAACGGAGGATGTGGATTTAAGATGAACCGCTTCACAAATTTCGCGCACGGACGGCGGAAAACCACGGTCGAGGATCTCCTGTTTCAGATAATCAAGAATCTCCTGCTGCTTTTTGCTGATTGGTTTCCTTCCTGATGCTATATGAGCATTAGAAGATGTATTCATAAACAATCCCCCAGACTATAGAAAAAATCTCCCATGGCACCTGCAGACACGGAAGTTTGCTGAATTCAAATGAATATTCAGAAAAAAAGCTTTACATAAATATACCATACGCAATTTAAAAAAGCAAACATATTTTTCGAACATGCATTCGTTTTTATCGAACAAACATTCGTTTTTTATTGACACGTTCACAGATGTGTAATATAATCGCAATATAAGAACAGGTGTTCGGAACTTGCGTTCGGGCTTAACAGTTAAGCATTTAAATTGAGGGGGCAGATTTATGATTTCGAATAATTATTCCGTACATTCCAGTCGTATTTACTATGATTCAGCATATTCAGGATCGACCAGACCAGGATCGGCCAATTTTGCCAGAAGAGACGCTGCTGATCGCGCCGCAGGATATCGCCGCTCCAGTGGAAGAAGATCGCTCCGCAGAGAACAGCAGAGAAAACTTCGCCATATGAAGAGAGTCATTGTCATAATGATGATTTTCCTCGCTGCAGTCCTTCTGCTGCTCCACTTTACCGCGAACCGCACGGAAGCGGAGAAGGTGAATGTTCCCACCTACAAGTATTACACCAGTATCGAGGTGGATCAGGGCGAAAGCCTATGGTCCATTGCCTCCGATCATATGTCGCCCGAATACAGGGATATCTACGACTACATGAGCGAGATTGCCTCTATCAACCATCTCCACGGAGATCAGCTCGACAGAGGGCAGCGAATTATCATCCCCTACTACTCCACGGAGATCAAGGAATGATCCATACCTTTGGAATCCTGCGAAAGAATGCAAGTAAAGGTATGCGACAGCTCATTCAGGCCCCGGAAATCGATCAGAGTACCGGAAGCACCAGAAACCTGGAGATCATCAGAGGCGTGGAGATCATCTGCGTCTAAAAGAGCGTCAATCACCCGTGACTGAAGTCGCGGGCTTGCGGTGAAAGCCGTAAGCTTCGTGACGGAGGCCTTCGTTGCGTCCTAACAAGACGCAATGGATTGATCAGCCTGAGATCTGTGACGAGAAAGCAGAATCTACGTTACCGCGAGTTACGTCCGGATGTTTCCCAAGTCCGGACCTCTTGGGAACTGCCGTTAAACCTCTGCTGAAGGGTAGGCGACGTGCGGCAGCTGCAGTCAACCCGCGGATAACATTGGCGATGGAGACCACCGTAACTGCGCATCCTTTGGATGCGTAAGTGCGAGAAGCCGTATACACGGCCCGCTTCGGCGGGACACGGTGTACGGAAAGCGTAAGCAAATTGCTCCTTACGGGGCAGAAAGGAGGCATCAGCCTATGGCTGTAGCCGTATTATCCAGCACCGGCAAAAAGCTGATGCCGACCAGTAACTATCACGCCCGCCGGCTCTTGAAAAAGGGCCGCGCGGTTATTGTGAGATACAAACCCGTTTTTACGATACGCATGACGGACCGGGAAAGCGGGGAGACGCAGCCAATGGAATATACATCCGATACCGGATATATCCATGTCGGGATTTCGGTAAAGTCGCAGCGCCACGAATTCTTCCATGAAGAACGCAACATGCTGTCAAATGAGACAGAGCGGCACAATAACTGCCGGAAATACCGCTGGGCAAGAAGAAACCGCAAACGGTATCGGAAGCCGCGGTTCAACAACCGTTCAAAAAAGAACAAAGAACTGGCTCCTTCCATCCGTCATAAGATGGAATGCCAGATCCGGCTGTTTGACCAGTACTGCGAGGTTCTTCCCATTACAACGGCCACCTTTGAAATGGGAAAATTTGATACTTTTCTGATGCAGGCGGCTGCTGAGGGGAAAGCAAAACCAGAAGGCAAAGACTACCAGAAGGGCGACAGATACCTGACGAAAACCCTTCGCGCTGCGGTCTTTTCCAGAGATCATTATACCTGTCAGATCTGTGGAAAGTCCGGGATAAAGGATCACGTGATTCTGCATACCCATCATATCGGATTCTGGAAGGGCTATCGTTCCAATCGTGTAGGAAACCTGTTAACGGTTTGCGACAAATGTCATACGGCGAAGAATCATAAGCAGGATGGAAAACTGTGGGGACTGGAACCAAAAGGGACGGATCTTGCACCCGCCGCTTACATGAATATCGTACGATGGGCGATGTATCGTGCTGTCAGAGACGCGCATCCGGAAATTGAAATCCATATCCAGTATGGCGTCCAGACGGATATTACAAGACAAAACCGCAACATCGAGAAATCGCATGCGAACGACGCTTATTGCATCGGGACCATGCATCCGAAACATCGATGCCGAGAAGCTGTGTATCAGAAACTGAGACGGCACAACCGTGTTCGGACTAAATTCTATGACGCGGAGTATATCGATCTCCGTGACGGAAAGAAAAAAAACGGCGCGCAGTTATCCTGCGGCGTACAAAACGGAAAGAAAGCCGGAGGAGTGAAAAGAACGAGAGAATTTACCGCGGTAGAAAATGCCGAGCCAGAAGCAGCCGTATCCGAAGAGAAGAATGCGAAATACAGGCCGGAGACAAGGTGCTGTTTAACGGCAAAATCCGAATTGTGAAAGGCTCACATCGCAAAGGTGAGAAATATAACATCGAGTTTAAACCAGACGGCCTGAAACCGAAATCTGCGTATCTCGAAAAAGTCACACCATTACACCGGAAGGGAGGATGGGGCGTTTCCTCACACGAATAAATTCGTGTGTACCCACGCCTAATATTATCAATGGACAACAGCAACGAACTCTGGTATGGTGAAAGAAATGATACAGATGGTGTAACAATTGCTATATACATCGGGGATACAAATACGAATTGAAAACAGAAGCGATAAACGAGAAAAGTTCCTTTGAAAGAATCTATGAGGTTGTGCGGCAGATTCCCGCAGGCAAAGTGGCGACATATGGTCAGATCGCGTCTCTTGCCGGCAATAAACGATGGGCCCGCGTGGTCGGTTATGCCCTACACGCGAATCCGGACCCGGAACACATTCCCTGTTACCGTGTCGTTAACCGGAATGGGCAGGTTTCTCCCGCCTTCGCGTTCGGCGGAAGAAACCGTCAGATCGAGCTTCTTGAGGCAGACGGAGTGCCCTGTCCCGATGGGGTTGTAGATCTGGCAGAATATCAGTGGAAGAAATTTTCTCTGACCGACTTTCAATGAGTCCAGAACAACACCAGATCCTGTTCTCCCCTTCCAGCCTTTAATGCCCGCCCGTTAAAGGGAGATTATTGCTCCTCTGATCCAGATCCATCCTCAAGTGCTTCCGGAGAGATGACCCTGCCGTCTCTCCAGATCCTCTCCAGATCATAGAACAGACGATTTTCCTCATCAAACAGATGAACAACGATATCACCATAGTCAAGCAGAATCCAGTTCGCGTTCTGATACCCCTCTGTGCTCCTCGCGTGAACACCCGTTTTGTCAAGCGCCTCATCAACCGCATCTGCCATCGCCTGAACCTGGCTGCGGTTAGATCCGCTGGCGATAATAAAATAATCCGCCAGTGTCGAGATATGAGAAATGTCGATGACCTTGATATCAATAGCCTTTTTCTCTTCCAGCGCTTTTACGGCAATATCTGCCATTTCTCTGGGTTCTTTCATTTTTTCCTCCTTATGAATCCGTAGCTTATACAGTTTGTGGCATGATGTATCATTCGTCGTTAATCGATGTGTTTCGTTAGCGTCCGGTAATAGTCATATGCTGAAAGCGTCGTCTCGTCCATTGACTTCGGATTTTCACTGAGATACTGCACCGTATCCTTCAGAATCATATACATGCATTCATTAATATCGCAGAATGCGGCTTTTCTGATCTCCGTCAGATGAGGCGCCTTATCACGATTCGGTTCAATATAGTCCGCAATAAACGTGATTTTCTCAAGCGTTGTCATCTCCGGCTTTCCCGTCGTATGCCAGGTAATCGCATCCAGAACTTCCGGATCCTGACATCCGTAGTCCTTCCTCGCAATATACGCGCCGAGCTTTGCGTGAAGCAGCACCGGGTGCTCCATTTCAAACTTTTTCACCGAAATATTCTTCTTGGTGCAAATCTCAATTTTCTGCGCATTCGGTATGCACTTTGCACAGTCGTGCAGAAGTCCCGCCATCCGCGCCTTCTTCAAATCCACATCATAGCGCATTGCAAGCGCGCAGGCCGTATAAGTGACTCCAAGCGTGTGGCGGTAACGGCTGTCCGTCAGTTCTTTCTTCAACTTGGATTCAATTGCATTCCACTCTGTTTTATCTTTGCCCATTTTCTGTCCTTCTTTGAACATTTTCTATGCGGATCATCTGCCCATCGGTTAACAGAACCGCATTATCCTTTTCCGGAGCACGCCACCTTCTCCGCGTTGTCAGCGGAAGACAGATAAATCCTGTTTTCCCGAATGTAATCCCGCACCGGATCCGGAAGATAATATCTCGCCGATATCCCGTTTCGGATCAGCTCGCGGATATGCTTGGAGGAGATATCCAGATTCGGGGTGTCAAGCTTCAGAAAATCTCCGTGAAACTCTTCTCTGCGCTGATCCAGAAGCCTGTTGAAGACATCCGGATCTGTCTGATTTCTTGTCGCGACGACGATATGCGCCGCATTGACGATTCTCTGCGGTTCACACCACTGGTCGAAATCAAACAGAGAGTCCGCGCCCATGATAAAATAAAATTCTGTATCCGGATTTTCCTTTCGCAGCATCTCCAGTGTTCGATAGGTGTAACTGTAACCATCCTCATTCATCTCAAAAAGAGAGAGTTCAAAGCCCGGATTCGATGCGATGGCAAGTCTTACCATATCCACCCGCTGTTCATCTCCGGCTCTTCCTTCCCGGTTCCTTTTATGCGGCGGATTGCCTGCAGGCATGAAGAGAACCTTATCCAGACTGAACTGCTGTCTTGCTGTTTCCCCCAGTATCAGATGCCCGATGTGAATCGGATCAAAGGTTCCTCCCATGATACCGATCTTTCGTTTTCTCTCTTCTGACATAGAAATCCCCTGTCCAAAATACCCATATGAACGGCTCCGTATCTAATGATGTCCCCAGCGCTGTCTCTTCCCCGGAATGCCCGTTCTGTGACGCTGCCCGCAGGACTTCTCACCGGCGGTTTACTTCGGGAATACAATCCTCCTGTCATCGCCCTGTCCCTCTTTATACAGAACGATCTTCTTGCCGATGATCTGCACGATCTGGGATTTGGTCCGCTCTGCCAGCATCTGTGCCATCTCCTTCGGATCGTCCATGCAGTTCTGAAGGATGCCGATCTTTACTAATTCCCGCGCAGCAAGCGCAAGACGGACATTTTCCGTCAGCTCCGGCGTGATTCCGCTCTTGCCAATATGAAGAATAGTATCCTCATTCATTGCCAGCCCTTTCAGGTAAGCTCTCTGTTTACTTGTCATCTGAATCTCCCGTTATTCGTTATTCTTTGAAAAATGTCTACGGCTCTCATGTACATCTGACAGACAGCCGCTGTCCTTTGTTCATTCTCTCCGGCAGCGCTCAGACCCCGCCGCCCTTCGTTCATTCTCACTCCGGCAGCGCTCAGGCCCCGCCGCCCTTCGTTCATTCTCTCTCCGGCAGTACCCACGCCCCTCGGCCTTTCAGATCATCAAAGCGAAGCTTTGACGCCTCCCGGCATTCCCGAAACGCGATTTCCTGATAATTGTCCTCATCATCGGTGTGAAGAGAAAAATACTTCTCAACCCGGATCGGACTCTCTTCAAAGGCCGTGATCGAATAATGACGCGTAACCTTCTCCCTTGTTTCATTCACCCTTATGGAAAAAGAAGTAATCTGGGAAGTCTCGCAGAGAATCAGATGTCTTCCCTGCAGATTCCGGAACAAAAAGCCGCAGGAATTATTTTCCTGTTCCAGATACTTATCAAGCTGCCACGGCGAATCCGCATCCGGCTCGTCCATCCAGGTCCTGAGTTCAAAATTGCAGTTTGCGAAAGGTTCTATCGTCTGGCGAAAGACCAGAAGATGCTCATTGCGCGGCGCCCCGAACCACTCTCTCTTCGAGGTGAACCGGATCCCCTCCCAGGTGAATTCCGCATCCCTGCAGAAAATATCAAAAGGCAGGATCTTCCGTGTCTCCGAGTAGGTCTCATCCTTATCGGAATGACCCAGGTAATTAAATTCCAGATTTCTGACTTCCGGCAGCTCCTGCCAGATCTCGATCAGCCCCATTTATAGGCACCTCCGTAGCTTATACCGTATCTGCCCGCTGAAAGAATTGCGATTCACCTCCCGCAGCAGGCCTTATACATATTGCGGCACCCCGCTTGCGGGGCATAGATGTTTACTTATTTATAATAGTCAAAATGAAGTCCGTACATCCGTACCGTATCGCCGTCCTGAATACCTGCCTTCTCGAGATCACTGAGAATACCGGAATCCTTCAGGAACTTCTGGAAGAACTGGAATCCCTTCTCAGAATCCAGATTCGTGTATCCGAGCATCTTCTCGATCTTTGGTCCCTCAACGATGTAGGTGTGATCCTCCGTCTCTGACTTAGTGACGGTATAAGGAAGGCTGTCCTCGGGGATCATGACTTCCGGATCAAACTCCTGCGCGTACAGCTCCGTATTCTTCGGGATCTCATCCAGACGGTTCTGTACATAGTATAGCAGTTCTTTAATTCCTTTTCCAGTCGCAGCCGAAATCGGGAATACGCGAATGCCCTTCGGCTCGAACTCCTTTTTCAGCCTCTCCACCGGATCCTCTGTTCCATCCTCCGGGAAAATCAAATCAACCTTGTTTGCAGCGATCACCTGCGGCAGCTTCTCAAGGTTCGCATTGTATTTCTTCAGTTCGCCGTTTATGGTATAGATGTCTTCAACAGGATCCCGTCCCTCTGTACCCGCGGCATCCACGAGATGGATCAGCATCCGGCAGCGCTCAATGTGACGCAGGAACTCGTATCCCAGTCCCGCTCCCGCAGAGGCTCCCTCAATCAATCCCGGAATATCTGCCATGACAAATCCATTGCAGCCTTCCAGGTCAACTACACCGAGATTCGGAATCAAAGTTGTGAAATGATACTCGGCAATCTTCGGCTGCGCATTGCTGACTCTCGACAGCAGTGTTGATTTGCCGACACTCGGAAAACCAATCAGTCCTACATCGGCAATCATTTTCAGCTCCAGCCTCAGCTCAAGCTCTCTGGACGGCTGACCCGGCTGCGCGTACTTCGGTACCTGCATGGTAGGCGTCGCGTAATTCATATTACCCTTGCCTCCCTTTCCGCCTTTCAGCAGCACCACACGTGTATTTTTGCCGGACATATCCGCGATAACCTTCCCGCTTTGTGCCTCATAGATCACCGTTCCGTCCGGTACCTTCAGGACAACGTCCGCTCCGTCCTTTCCGGTACAGCGCTTTTTTCCGCCCTCCTGTCCGTCCTCCGCCTTGAATTTGTAATGATGACGAAAGCTGGCGAGAGTATTCAGTCCGGGATCCACCTCGAAAATGACACTTCCGCCATTTCCTCCGTTACCACCGTCCGGTCCGCCTGCCGCCACAAACTTCTCACGGCGGAAGCTTACATGGCCATCCCCGCCCTTTCCGGATTTCACCGCGATTTTCGCACGATCTGCAAACATAATGATCACCTCAGTTCATAAAAAAAGAATGTAACTTATATCGCCGACTCAGAAAAACAAACAACAACTACAAAAACAGATGGGTAAGCCATATAAATTGCATTCTCAACAACAATTTGCTCTGTTCCGCGCTTCTGGCTCCTGCAATTCTCTGTATACTGCACAGGCAGCGGGATCTTCGCGCTTCTCACTCCAGCAGCCCTCTGCCCACATAGCAGAAAGAGCCGTCACAGCGAATGTGACAGCTCTTACGTTTCAAAAATTATTCAGCTGTTTCAGCCTGCGGAATAACAGAACAGATCTTTCTGTCTCTTCCCTTACGGGTAAATCTCACGATACCGTCTGCTGTAGCAAACAGAGTATCATCTTTACCAAGGCCTACATTCAGACCCGGATGAATATGAGTTCCACGCTGTCTGTAAAGGATGTTGCCGGCTTTTACAAGCTGTCCGTCTGCTCTCTTGGCACCCAGTCTCTTGGACTCGGAATCACGGCCGTTCTTTGTAGAACCTACTCCCTTTTTATGAGCGAAGAACTGAAGATTTAAATTCATCATTTCTTACACCTCCACGAAATTAACATCAATGAAATCCTGATAGGACTCTTCTTCCTGCATATCGGAAAGGGTGGAAGCCAATGCCCGAAGCAGCAGCTCCGATCCGTCAGACGGAATACCCTTTACACGGACACAAATCACCGCATTCTCAGGATCCGAGGATTCCTCTATCTGATCTCCGGTAAAACGATCCAGTGAATTCACTGTGTGAATGACCAGAGCAGATACGGCTGCACAGACGATATCCTCGCCCGCCTCCGCATATCCGGAATGATCTCTTGCCTCAAAGCCGGTAATCCTGCCGTTCCGATTCTGATAAAAAGTAACCTTGGTCATTTAAGCATTGATCTTGCTGATCTGTACCTTTGTGTACTGCTGTCTGTGACCGTTCTTCTTATGATAGCCGGTTTTTCTCTTGTACTTGTAAACGATAACCTTCTTCGCCTTTGCGTTGGCAAGAACCTTTGCTTCTACAGAAGCACCGGCTGTCTCGCCGCCGACCTTGATGGTATCATCGTCGCGAACTGCAAGTACCTGATCAAATGTTACTGTCTCTCCAGCCTCTGCACCGAGCTTCTCAACACGGATGACATCGCCTTCGGAAACCTTGTACTGCTTTCCGCCAGTTGCAATAATAGCGTACATATAGGACACCTCCTACTTTCTAAAACTCGCCAGATCCGGTGGCCTGCATGAATTCAGGCAGACTCTTATACCTCTCTGTGCGGCATACCTGGATATTATTGCATATGCTTCGATAATTGTCAACCCGAAAATCTAGAAATCTGGCCCCCGTATAATCTAAAAATCCGGCTCCCCGGAAATGCTCTCTCAGGAATGACCTCTCGGAACCTTTCCGAGCATATCCCTCTCATATGTGCGGTCGGCCACCATAAGCCGGATAAAGGTATACAGAAGAATCGGCACGCTCCCCCAGATCGCTCTGACCGAAAAAACCTCGCACAGCAACGTGGAAAGAATCCCTCCGGCCAGGAAAAACAGAATCATTGACCCATGCATTTTCCAGCGGAGAGCAGCCTTCGGATCCTTATCCCGCACGGCTTTGACCAGATTGCTGCCCGTCTGGCGGATATGATTGGTCACAAAGGTAGTGGCCATCGGAATTCCCTGATTCTGACGGAAGGTGTTGAACTGCATAGAACAAATAAAATTCAACGTAACCTGGCAGATCTGGTCAGGAGCATTTTCCGGAAGAGCTCCGAGCAGGATCGCCACAGGGATCTCAAATCCAACCAGGATCGTGTCCCAGCGCAGCATATGCAGCTGCTTCACTCGTTTGGCCAGAAACTCTGACAAAATTGCGCCGGCAAAGTAGGCAGAAATCGGTATCAGCAGGTATAATGCCTTATCCCAGTCTCTCTCGCCGATTGCCATGGACAGAAGAACGACATTTGCCGTCTGTGCGTTGCAGAACACACCACCCCGAACCATGAAGGTATACGCTCCGTAATAACCGCCTACCAAGATCAGCGACCAGAAAACCCAGTGCTTCTCACACTCCAGAAAAAATTCACGATGTGCATCATGTTCGGATAGCTCTTTTGCATTATGTCTCATTTCGATTACCTTTTCCAATTGCCTCTAAGGCAGAACCACTCTTCCGCAGGTGCATCGAACTGCGCCGTCTGCATAATAAGCGGAAAAAGTACAGACAGTACCCGCGTCTTTGCGTTCCTGTCTGTACTTTAATGTTATACCGTGATTCATGTTATACCGTGATTTTATGATTGATGGTAATCGCCAGGCTTCCGGGCCCGATATGGCATCCGATGACAAGAGAAAGCGGATCACCTTTGATTTTGTCATTCGGAAACGCTGCCTTTATCTCATCCACCCACGCTTTCACTTCTTCGGGATCGTCTCCCTCCGAGTAGGAATAACGGATGGTATAGTCTCCCTTATCCACAAATTCCTTGAATCTTCCGGTCATGTCCTTCCGCACAGCGTCCAGCATGATTTTCTTCGCCTGCTTTGTGCCCCGGGCTTTTGCGTAGGCATCAAGCTTTTCGCCCTGAATCTGCAGTACCGGTTTGATGTGAAGCACACTTCCGATCAATGCGGCAGCAACTGTGATGCGCCCGCCTCTTTTCAGATATTTCAGAGTATCTACCATAATATATATGCTGGAATTGAACTTGTCCTCTTCCAGCTTCTCGCGGATCTGCTCTGCGTTCCACCCGGCATCTCTCAGCGTCTGTGCGTCTTCCACCGACTGGCGCATGGTAACGGAAATTCTCTGGTTATTCACCACCTGAACCTTGCCGTCATAGTTCTCCGCCAGCAGCCTGGCTGTCTGATAGGAATTGGAAAGTCCGCTGGAAAGCGGAATGTATACAATCTCATCATTCTCTCTGAGCACCCTGTCCCAGAGATCCGTAACCTCGGCGGGAGCCGGCTGAGAGGTGGAGACACTCACGTTCGGGTCCTCAAGCTCCTTGAAAAACTCCGCCTGCGTTATATCAATATCTTCACGAACCACCTTTCCGTTGATCAGAAATGACATCGGCAGCACATATACCCCGAGCTCCTTCGCCATTTTCTGTGTGATTCCGCTGTTACTGTCGGTTACGATTGCAACCTTCGACATGAAATATCCTCCTCACCCTGCTTGTAAACATATTATTTATTCATTCTACAATAGCCCCGGAAAAATGCAAACACCCACTTTTAAAAAATTGTGTCTTCATCAGGTTTTCCAAAAACCGTTCAGGAAAAGGAGAAAACCCCTTTGATAATCTGCAGATCAAAAAGAAACAGGAGCAGAAAGGCGGCGCCTCCTGATGAAATAATGCCCATAACGGCTATCCTTATCAGCGGATCAGGAGAAACAGAATTCCGGTCAGAAGGATCACCCCGGTCGGCACCAGAATCTGTGCCAGCCGTTTTTCTTCCAGACCAGGTTCGATAAAAGCAGGTTTCGTCCACGTAACGGATCTCCGGATCAGCCAGCATCCCGTGTAGATCAGTATTGGAAGCGGAATACCGTAAAACAGCAGAGAGACTCCGACCATCTGCGAGGATGCGGTATAGGACGCCTGGGAAGTAGCGTCCGATGCCAGAAAAGAGATTACCACTAGAAGCCCGTTATAGCAGAAATGCAGCAGACTCGTGTAGAAGATATTATCCGTCTCGAGAATTACCCAGGTCATCAGCGCACCGAGAATTCCGGGTATCCACCAGCGGACGGGATAAATATGAAAAACGCCGAACAGAACCCCACCCACGAGGATGATCTGCCATCTCTTCCGAAAGCTTGTACGAAGGCCTGATACCAGGACTCCTCGATGCAGAGCCTCTTCGCACACGGCAGGCATGAAGGCGGTGAGAAAAAGCTCAACGGGCAGACTCGAGGAATAGGTGCCCGCAAGGCCCTCATCGATGCTCTGCAGGGCATGGGGAACGAAAAACATCTCCAGAATCGTTACCGCGTCTGCAGCCAGATAACCGGCGACTACCAGGATCAGGACTCCGAAAACCGCGGACATCCTGGGCCTTTGCAGTGGAAATACCTCCTTGGGATCTGCCTTCATGAAAAACACAAAAAGAACGGAGACCACAACGAATTCAAGCTCCATCGCAAAGGAATCCAGATCCATGTTCCCGGTCAGCAGGTAAACCCATCCGTTCGTAAAAATCCAGACCGCCATCATGCAGATAAAGAAGACCAGACACTGCCAGAATTTCAGCTCACGCTTCGCCCGCGGTTTCTTCAGTCCCCTTGGCGCCGTTCCGGATATGCTCTCGTATGGCACCCACTCGTGTTTAAACCTGTTTCCATTCCCGCGTGGAACATTCTCCCAGTTTCTGCTTCCGGACGATCCATTCTGCCGGGATCTGCTTCCAGATAGATCATTCTCCTGCTGGTATCTGCTTCCTGAAGGATCGTCCTGCCGGTTCCTGTCTCCGTAGAGATAATTCTGCCGACTTTGGTCTTCTCCGGAATGATTAAGATTGAAGGAATTATTCTGCATCTGCTTCAATATCCTTTAACTGCTCCTTGAATGATTTTCTCTTCTTGGTCCGCGTAATTTCCATGATGTCAAGCGCGGTGATATCGATGACCTGAGGCCGTGAGGGGTCTTTCCGGAATTCCTCCGTCATCCTCTCTCTCAGTCTTCTCTGATCACCCGGTTCTCTCATATTGATGAAATCCACGAGAATCGTTCCGGACAGCTGCCGCAGACGAATCTGTCTCGCGATCTCGGGAGCCGCTTCATCATTTGTCATCTGAACCGTTTTTGAGAAGCTTTTATTCCCGGAGTAACGTCCAGTGTTCACATCGACGGATACAAAAGCCTCCGTCTGTTCGATCACAAGGAAACCTCCGGACTTCAGCCAAACATTGCGGCTCTGAAGGGCTTCGAAAAGCGTCGTCAGATTATAGAGCTTGTAGAGATCCACCATCCGGTCCTCATAGAGAACCGCCTCCGGCCGGTCATCCTCCGAAAATGTCCGCAGGATATAATCGTCCAGCTCCCGTTTCGTCTCCGGATCGTCAGTGACGAGGCGCTTCAGTTCCCTGACCGGACATTGCTTCAGAAGATAGATCGCATCGCTTTCCGACTGATACAGACATGAATAACAGGTTCTCTCCAGTCCGTGATCCAGAATCCGGTTCATCTGACCCGATAGTGCGTCCCATTCCACCCGGAGCTCCTCCTCATCCGCCTCGGCGGCGTTCGTTCTGACAATGAGGCCGAAGCGGCCGTCACAGAGCGGACGGAAAAAATCTTCCAGGCGCTTACGGTCGTCTTCCGCAAGCTTTCTGGAAAAGTTCAGGGTCTTCCGCTCCGAGGTCAGAACCAGAAATCTGCCCGGAACCGTCAGGTTCTGCGTCAGCCTCGGAAGCTTCTGCTTCATCGCCTCTTTCTCGACCTGTACCAGAATCTCGTCTCCCGCCTTCAGTGTCCTGTCCTGCCTTGCATGCTTCGGAGGCAGCGGAAGATATCCGTTCCGGTCGGGGCCGATCCGGACAAAGGCAGCATTCAGATTGTTCTGGATGCTCTCGATCTTTCCCACATAAATATTGCCGAGTATTGACGGGCTGTCTTTTCTCCGAATATAGAACTCCACCGGTTTGTCATCCTCATAAAGCACCGATGCAAGACACGGAACTTCTCCCGCCGGATATTTTGCGATTACAATCTTCTTCTCTCCCATGTTCTCTGCTTCCCCCGCGGGTATACTCATGTCCTGCTTCTCAATCACCTTCAGGCCTGATCTGTTTATACAGACAGCCGCTCCCACTTTATCGGTTTCTTCACAAAGCCCGCACGCCTGTGACGAATTATGATTATGTACAGACTTGCGCCAGCCACATCAGTTTCTTCGCACAGCCCGCAGTTCAGCCGAACAGCAGCGGTTACTGCGCGCCTGCCGCATGGGGAACATGATCCAGCGGCACAAGCTTTCTGTTCTCAGCCGTCCCGATATTCGTGTAGATGTCGTTGCGGTGAATCAGAAGACTGAAAGCCGGAATCTCAAAGCCCGCGGATTCCGCGAATGCGCTCATGACCAGCTCCGGCTTCAGATTGCTGACGCTTCCGGCGGAAAGCAGCATATGGAAGGCGACGCGCTCCGCGTCCGTGCCCTGGGGATGCTCCGCCAGTGCCAGATCATCCAGCTCTGTCAGGTTCATCTCGTAGATCCACGGCAAGATATCTGTCTCTGCCTCACTTCGTTTTGTCTTTCGAAGTACAATGACGGAAGGCGACGACAGAAAAGCGTTCAGATTATCCTGGAGTACGTCACGCTCCGGAAGCTTCACGCTTCCCTTCCGAAAACTTACCGTATAGTCAGCCGCGTTTACCAGCGTCATACACTTCTCCGCCTTTGTGATCCCTATTCGGATACAGCTTTCCGCATGCATTCCCGGTACCATCTGCCGGTTCAGCCTCTCAAGGATCTCTTTCTCGGGGATTTCTTCCTTCAGATCAAGATCAAAATATTCGCCGCTGCTTGTCTTTCCCACGCCGAGCGGAGCCGCGAAAGACATCAGCATATGAGGGCTGAATCCTTCGGACAGGGAAACCGGCAGCCCGGCTCTGCGGATTGCCTTCTGAAAGAAACGCATGACATCCAGATGACCTATGAATTTCAGACATCCGGTTTTTGTAAATTTAATCCTGACTCTCATAGCACACTCCTCCCCTGTAGACGCGGCATCCGCATCCGCTGCATCTCTGCCGGCAGTTCGGTGTGATGATTCCCTCCTTGGCCCGCTTCCACTCCCGGATCAGAAAGTCCCGGCTGACCTGACAGTCCAGGAAATCCCACGGAAGCAGCTCGGAGGTGTCTCTCTCCCGCGCGGTATAGAAATACGGATCAATTCCGCACTCCCGGAAGCTTTCCTGCCATCTGTCCTCATCAAAATACTCTGTCCAGGCATCGAAGATCGCGCCTTTGCGGTAAGCTGTCTCGATTGCCTGAGCGACGCGCCGGTCTCCTCTTGCGAGGACACCCTCCAGGACCGAAATATACGCATCGTGATAGGTGTACCGGATGCTCTTCTGGTTCGTCATCGCGCGAACCTCGTCCTTGACCATATGCGCCTTATCAAGGAATTCCTGCTCGCGGTCCATCCGTGCCCACTGAAAAGGCGTGAAGGGCTTTGGAACGAAGAACGAGCTGCTCGCGGTTATGCTGATTTTTCCCGTTCTCTCCTCCTTTGGAATATTGTCATAGTAGCACTCGGCCACCTTCTGACAGAGGTGCGCAATATCCTTGACATCCTCTTCATTCTCTCCCGGAAGTCCAAGCATGAAATAGAGCTTTACCTTGTTCCACCCGCCGCGGAACGCCTCGAGAGCGCCGCCAAGGATATCCTCCTCGGTGATGCCCTTGTTGATGACATCACGCATACGCTGTGACCCCGCCTCCGCAGCGAAGGTCAGGCTGCTCTTCTTTACATCCTGCACCTTTGACATCACATCGAGCGAGAAGGCATCGATTCTGAGAGACGGAAGCGATATGTTGATGCCCTTCTCGTTGCAGATCTGAATCAGGAAGCTCAGAAGCTCATTCAGCTGTGAGTAATCGCTGCTGGAAAGCGAGCTCAGGGAAATCTCATCATAGCCGGTATTTTTCAGCATCACCTCCGCCTGCCGTTTCAGACGCTCCACATTCTTCTCCCGAAGCGGACGGTAGATCATTCCCGCCTGGCAGAATCGACAGCCACGGATGCAGCCTCTCTGAATCTCCAGAACGACCCGGTCCTGTGTGGCCTGAAGATACGGAACGATCGGCGCGTCCGGATAGGTCACTTCACTGAAATCCATGACGATCCGTTTACGCACCTTTTCCGGCACGCCATCCTCCGTCGGGGCGAAGGACGCAAGCGTCCCGTCCTCGTGATAGGACGCACGGTAAAACTGCGGCACATAAATTCCCTCGATACGGGAGGCTCGCAAAAGAAAATCCCGGCGGCTCATACCGGTTCTTTTTTTCTCCTGATACAGATCAAAAAGCTCGTCGTACGCGACCTCGCCCTCACCGATATAAAACAGATCGAAGAATTCCGCGATCGGCTCCGGATTGTAGGTACAGGGGCCGCCGCCGATGACGATGGGCTCATCCTCTCCCCTGTCCGCGGCGTGAAGAGCAATCCCGGACAGATCGAGGATCTGGAGAATGTTTGTATAACACATCTCGTATTGAATCGTGATTCCGAGAAAATCAAACGAGCGAACCGGTTCCTGAGACTCAAGGGCAAAAAGAGGGATCTTCTTCTCCCGCATGATCTTGTCCAGATCCGGCCATGGAGAATAGACTCTCTCGCACCAGACATCCTCTCGTTTATTAAACATATCATACAGGATTTGAATCCCCAGATGAGACATACCGATCTCGTAGACATCCGGGAAACACATACAGAAGCGAATCATCTTCTCCGGATCGAAAGATTCCGATTTGTCAACCGCATTCACCTCATTGCCGATATACCTGGCAGGCTTGTCAATTGACAGCAGAATTTCATCACTCAAAGCCAATCTTCTCATACATTCACCCTTTAAATCGTTATATTTCGTTCAGGAAAAAACGAGATAAAACACGCTGTGCGAGTTTTATCTCGCTATCGCGACGCTCGCCGCACACGAATACTTCGCATTCGGCTGCGGCTCACTGTTCGCGTAAATCCACCTGTCCGCGGGTCAGAACAGAATCTCTGACAGCCGCGGGCAGGCATGTAGTTTATTCGGCGCTTCCCTGACCGGCCGGCTTCTGCGTCCCGTCAACCGGCTGTTTCCGGGTGTCACGAATGATATCGTCCCGGAACATGGAGAATTTGTCCATCGGATAATTCTCAAGGTTCTTCAGCACCTTTCTGCCGTCCGCCTTCTTCAGCAGCTTCTCACGGTCCTTCATTATCTCGGCGGCGGTTACCTTGCGGGACGGACCGCCCACGCAGCCGCCCGGACAGATCATGCCCTCGATGAAATCTTCCTGAAGTCTTCCGAACTTCAGCATCGTGAGTGCCTTCTTGCACTCCGGACCGCCCGCGGCTTTCAGAAGCCGGATACCTGAGGTATCCTCACCGCGCTCCTTCATGCACTCAATCACGGCATTCGCAACTCCGCCGGAGGTGGCGAATCTCTTACCGAAGATGGAAGCCTCCTGATACGGATCGGTACAGGGCTTCAGCTCCACATCTTTGGAGCGTAAGAGCGCCGAGAACTCACCATAGGTCATGACATAATCTGCGTTTTCCGGCACACCCTCTACATCCGCTGCCTCGGATTTCTTCGCTACACAGGGTCCGAGGAAAACCGTCACGCATCCCGGATGCATGGCCTTGAGATATCGGGACACGGCGCACATCGGAGACACAACTGTGGACATATTGTTCTTGTACTGCTCCGGAAAATGTACCTTCAGCATATTGATAAAGGCGGAGCAGCAGGAAGTCGTCATCTTCCGTCCTTCCTTCAGAGCTTCACTCCACTCTTCAGACTCAAAGGCTGCCGTCATATCTGCTCCCAGGCCGACCTCGACCAGATCCTTGAACCCGAGCTCCTTCACCGCCTGACGGACGGACCCCATTGTGATATCCGGTCCGTACTGACCCTCGGTCGCGGGCGCAACCATCGCATAGACTTCCTTTCCGGCCTTGATGTCACGGATGATGTCTACGAGATAGGATTTTGACGCGGGTGCGCCGAACGGGCAGGAATGAATGCAGAGCCCGCACTGAATACATTTCGAATCATCAATGACGCAGATCCCGTACTCATCATAGGTAATGGCACCTACCGGGCAGGCCTTTTTGCAGGGCCGGACCAGATGAACGATCGCATTGTAGGGACACGCCTCCGCACATTTTCCGCACTCCTTGCACTTTGTCGCGTCGATATGAGAACGATGCGCGCCCATATCGATCGCCCCGAATTTGCACGAGCTCTGGCAGGGCTGTCCCATACATTTGCGGCAGTTGTCGGTTACGGTATAGGCGGAAATCGGACACTCCTCACATGCCGGTCCGAGAACGCGCACAATATTCTTCGAGGTATCGTTCGGATCCGGGTTCTTGCCCTCCGCCATACGAATCCGGCGCTTGATCAGCTCGCGGTCTTTGTAGACGCAGCATCTGTATTTTGCAAGAGGTCCCGGACTCAGCTTCAGGATCAGCTTTTCCTTGCCGTCCTCATCCAGCTCGTCGTTCCAGGCGAGCCTCGCCGTTTCCTCAAGAATCTTATGCTTCAGCTGAATCAGATTTTCATCATTTGTAACCATACCACATACATCCTTTCCAATTTTAGGTCAAGTTCAAACTCACAAAGAACACTAACAGAGGAACGGATTCAACCGCATGATCCGCCCCGCCAATTCTCCGAAAATAGTCTCCGCACCGGGAGAATTGTACTCTTTTTATACGCACGCACGGGCCCCTGCATTCGGAAGATATACATATTATGTAAGCCCCAATGCTCTGTGCAGCGCTACATACTGTATAAGCTGCGGATTGTATACAGTCTCTTACACACGCTTCGCGCGTGACGATCCTGTCTGCGTTTTCGAAGAGCTTATACACTAATCTTACTATTTTTGGAAGGCTGATTCAACCGGTACCCTTCTGTGCGGACAAATGTTCTTTGAAAAATACACCTCATTGTTTTTCTTTGTGTTTTCTTTTGTTTTCTTTTTCCGGTTCGTCCATGTTTTCTTTTTTCAGCGGATTTGCTATAATATAGCGGCCCGTATAATAGCGGCCAGAATAATTGCAGCCCGTATAATAGTGACCCGTGAAATAGCGGCCCGTGTAATTCGTGCCGCTATTTTAGGAATGTTTGATTCACGTATGATTTGGAGGTAAAGATGAAGTTTTATTATCCCGTTATTGTAAAGAAAACCGAAAACGGCTATCACGCGAAGTTTGCTGATCTTGAGATGTGTGAGGCAGACGGCGATACCCTTGACGAGGTGCTCGACAACGCGAAGGATGCCGCCTACAACTGGATTGAGGCGGAGTTTCAGGAGCCGGATCCGCAGCTTCCTCCCTCTTCCGATAAAGCGGATCTCGAGGCGGAAGCCGCGGAAGGCGAGATTGTCCGGGAGATTCTCATCACCTACCGGATGATGGAGGGATGGGAGGAGTAAACCCGATACGATATATCGTTCCACAAACTGTATAAGCTACGCTACGGATTGTTCCTTGTTTCGCACTCCTGCTGTCAATATCCCCTGTCGCTGCTCAGCATATACAGGAGGGCGTTGCAGATGCAGGCGGCGATATTGCTCCCGCCTTTGCGCCCTCTTGCTACGATGTATGGCACATCGGTCTGCATGATCAGCTCCTTCGACTGCACAACATTCACAAAGCCGACCGGAACGCCGATGATGAGCTCCGGCTTCACCGTCCCATTCTCGATCATCTCATACAGGCGCACCAGCGCCGTCGGCGCGTTTCCCACCGCGAAAATAAGCTTCCGGTCCAACCTGGCAGCTTTTTCCATACATACCGCGGCGCGGGTGACGCCCCGTTTTTTCGCCTCTTCCGCTACATCCGGATCGGACATAAAGCACAGTGCCTCTCCTCCGTACCGGGCAAGCGCGTGCTTGTTGATTCCCGAGTGCGCCATATGCGTGTCCGTAACAATGCTCGCGCCGCCGCGGATCGCATCCAGCGCTTTTTCCACGACGTTCTCTGAGAAGCAGAGATTCTCAGCGTAATCAAAATCCGCGCTGGTATGGATACACCGCTTCACAATCAGCTCCGTTCCGGGTATCAGCAGACGATTCTTCTCTCCAAGTTCCTCCGTGATGATTTCGAAGCTTCGCTTCTCAATATCCATCGGCTTCACATTTTCCAGTTCGATCTTTACTTCTGACATATCGGTAATTCCCATCCTTTTCGATAAAACCTGCACCATTATATAATCACACGCCGGCATCCAGAATCCTGTAGATTTTTTTCAGATCCATGTTCCTGCGAAGCTCCTCCGCCAGAATGTCATACTGACTTTCCTTAAAGGTCTGATAATCCACGCCCGTCATATCCGAGGTGTCCATTCCTTTCCTTTGTCCCAGAGCCTCCACAATTCTGTCGGCTACCATTTCCCGGTCGAAGACGCTGTGGACATAGGTTCCATATACGTTTCCCTGCTGAGCGCCGTCCTGTTTTTCGGCCGCGCCCTCCACATTCGTATCCCGGATATGCACCGTCGGCACTGCATTCTCGTTCAGAGTGCTGACACCCATATGGATCTCATATCCCTCGATTGCCGTCCCGGACAGGTTTTTCAGAGCACCCTGCAGCTGTCCGAAGTTTCCTTCCACACGGGTGCGGGTTTTTTCTCCCGCAAAAACAGTGTGCATCGGAAGAAGGCCCATTCCCTTGATGGAACCGCCGTTTTCAACGCCAAGAGGATCGGAAAGCGTCTCCCCGAGCATCTGATATCCGCCGCAGACGCCGAAAATCACGGTGCCCTCCGAAGCCGCCTTCAGGACAGCCGCCTCCAGACCGTTCTGTCTCATCCAGAGAAGGTCTTCCATGGTATTTTTGGTGCCGGGAAGAATGATCATATCGGGATTTTTCAGCTCCGACACCCGATCCACATACCGAAGAGAGACACCCTTCATCTTTTCAAATGGATTGAAGTCTGTGAAATTTGAAATCCGGGGTGTGCGGATGACCGCAATATCAATCGCGGCGACGGTCTGACTGCCCGAGAACCGCTCAGTGAGGCTGTCCTCATCCTCCACCTCGATGTGAAGGTAGGGAGCGACACCGACAACCGGAATCCCGGATCTTTCTTCCAGCATCCGGATCCCCGGATCCAGAATGGTCCGGTCTCCCCGGAACTTGTTGATTACAAGTCCCTTTACCATCTTCCTCTCGTCTTCTTCCAGGAGCTCAACCGTTCCGATCAGCTGCGCAAAAACGCCGCCACGGTCAATGTCACCGACCAGAAGAACCGGCGCACCGGCGATTTTCGCCATTCCCATATTAACGAAACAGTCGGCATCCTTCAGATTGATTTCCGCAGGGCTTCCGGCGCCCTCAATCACGATGATATCGTTCTCCGCGGCGAGGGATTCGTAAGCCTTTCTGACCTCCGGGATCAGGTTCGGCTTATAGCGGAAATATTCCCTGGCATCCATGTTCCCCAGGACCTCCCCGTTTACGATGACCTGAGATCCGGTGTCATTCGTGGGCTTTAGGAGAATCGGGTTCATCCGCACATCCGGCTCCACGCCGGCGCACTCCGCCTGCATCACCTGCGCCCGTCCCATCTCCAGGCCCTGGCGCGTGATAAAGGAATTCAGCGCCATATTCTGCGCCTTGAACGGCGCCACCCTGTATCCGTCCTGCCTGAAAATGCGGCACAGTCCCGCGGCGATCAGGCTCTTCCCGGCGTTGGACATTGTGCCCTGAATCATAATTGCTTTTGCCATAATCAAATCCTCTTATCTGATGTCTTCTGATGTCTCTGTATCCCTGCGTTCAATCATCCGCCGGGTCATTCCAAGTGCTTCAATCAGCCTTTCGTTGTCCGGATGCAGCCGCACCGCGATGCGGTAATACCCGTTTCCAAGATTGTGATAGTTGGAGCAGTCCCGGATCATAATCCCGTACGGCAGAAGCTTTTCGGAAAGCCCTTCCTCTCCCTTGAAGAAGATGTAATTCGCGCAGGAATCAAATACCTGAAATCCGAGCTCTTTCAACGACCTTTTCAGATAGGTCCGCTCCTTACGCACAACGGCTCTTGCCTTCTCCACGTATTCCTCCTCGTGAAGCGCTGCCGTTCCCGCCTTCTGTGCCGGAATCGAGACATTCCATGGCTGCACCGCCGAACGCATCCGGGACAGAAGATCCTCATCCGACGTCATCCCATACCCGAGCCGAAGACCGGCCATCGCGTACCGCTTGGTAAACGCCTTCAGAATAAAGATTTCCGGCTCCTCCTCCAGATACCCCCTGACTGTCAGACGCTCCGGATTATCACAAAAATCCTGGAAGCATTCATCCACAAAAAGCCTCACGCCCCTTGCCCGGCAGGTTCGGATAATCTCCCGCATCAGCGCCGGATCAACAGGAATGCCGGTCGGATTGTTCGGATTACAGAGAACGGCAACGTCCAGATCCTCGGTAATCGCTTCCGTGAAATCCCGCGTCAGACGGTAACCATCGGACTCCCGCAGAGAATAGAGCCGCACCGCGCATCCGGTGCTTTTCAGTGCCTGCTCATATTCCGCAAAGGTCGGGGCAAGGATGAGTGCCTGTTTCGGCCGCTGCGCCCAGGCATACGCAAAAATCACCTCCGCCGCGCCGTTTCCGCAGAACAGATACTCCTCCGGCACCTTCTCGTATGCAGACAAGGCACGGATCAGCTCCTCCTGCCGCACATCGGGGTAATGGCAGATCTCCGTCATGCTCTCCTGTGCCGCGCGGATCACGCGCTCCGGTGTCCCGAGCGGATTCATATTTGATGAAAAATCAATGACGCCGGGATGCCGGTAGACATCCCCGCCATGTACTGTCTTAATCATTCCTTCACCTCTCCCGCCAGCCCGAAATCATCACCTGCACCAAGCTCCGACTGTCCGGCCATTCCTTTCCG
>DGTF01000031.1:42859-50992 GCA_002394235.1 Eubacterium sp. UBA4343
AAATCACAGCTGTGCTGAAATCACCACCTGTGCCGGGTCCCGACTGTCTGGGTCTTTCCTTCCGCGCCGCCTCACACCAGCACAAGAATCAGCACCCGCACCGCCGCCGACAGAAAGAACGCCAGCACGGCAGTTCCGTACATGATCCGGTTGGCGCGGGGAATATCCTCCGGCACAATCTCGCGGATCGGGTCACCGATATACGGTTTCCTGTGCAGCTCTCCGAAGTACCAGGCATCTCCCGCAAGCCGGATATCCAGCGCGCCGGCCATCGCGGCCTCGGTGTGCGCCGAATTCGGACTGGCATGCTTCCGCCGGTCGCGCTTAAAAATCTTCATGGCATTTTTTCCGTCATTTCCGCAGATCTGCGCGACAAGCACCATAAGCAAGCCGGAAATTCTCGCCGGAATGAAGTTCAGAACATCATCCAGCCTGGCCGCGAAGGTCCCGAACCATCGATACCGGTCATTGACGTACCCGATCATGGAATCCATCGTATTGACGGACTTGTAGAAAAATCCCCCCGCAGCTCCGCCGATCATCAGAAAAATCAGAGGCGCCACAACGCCGTCAGAGGCGTTTTCCGCGACGGTCTCGACCGCCGCCTTTGTGACTCCTGTCATATCCAGTTTTTCTGTATCCCTCCCCACAATCATGGAGACTGCCTTTCTGGCTCTTCCAAGATCTCCGGTCTTCACCTCCCGGTAAACCTTCATGCTCTCATCCCGGAGCGATCTCGCCGCCAGAATCTGATAACACCAGAACGTCTCGACAGCAAAGCCAAGCCAGAAATTGACGTGATAGAAAAGTTTCAGAAGAACCACGGGAATCAGAGTGCTCACCGCCATGACACAGAGCGCGGTCAGAACGCCTGCTGTCCGCTCTCCTGTTTTTCCGGAAGGGAAAATCTTCCGGAAGAGCTTTTCAAAAAAGGTAATAAACTTTCCGATAAGCTGAACCGGGTGGTACAGACCGTGCGGATCCCCGAACACAAGGTCCAGAATTCCACCGAGCAGTACCGCTGGAACGATATGGTCAAAGGTTTCTATTAGCATGATACTCTGCACACCTCTCGATAAATGCCTCAGCTGTCCCCGGGTTCGCGTAGAAATACAGATGCGGGAACCCGGCATAAAGGGTATCCGTGCTTCTGACGCAGCGCCAGGAGCGGTTTCCGACCGGTTTCCGCGCGAGGAAAGTGCTGCCGGGGTCCTCCGATTCGTAGTAATGGAATTCGTGAGACCGGATCTCTCCGACATCCCTTCCGAACATGGTTCCTCCTGTGAGCGTCACATAGCCGAACCGCGTCAGACGTCCGGTATAGTACGCACTCTCCGGAAAAACACCCGCCATTGGCCATGCATTACCCTCCAGGTCGGTCAGCTGCCTGTGCAGGTAGAGAAATCCCCCGCATTCCGCCAGTGTGGGGAGTCCCCCTGTCACAGCTCTGCGGACAGACTCCCGCATCGAAGCATTCTCTCCCAGCTCTTTTCCGTAAAGCTCCGGGTATCCGCCATGGAGCATCAGACCATCCAGATTATCGGGAAGGCAGGCATCGTGAATCGGAGAAAAAGGAACCAGCTCAGCGCCCATCTCCCTCAGAAGATCCAGATTGTCCGCATAGAAAAAACAGAAGGCTTCATCCCTTGCAAGCCCGATCCTGACCTTTCCACTTCTGCATTCTTTCCCACTAGACTCTGCCGCGCCGCTTTCCAGGGTACTGTATTTTTCAGGATCGCTTTTCTGCACGGTCAGCGCCGGGGCACTCCCGGCGATTTCAAGGATCTGTCCCAGATCCAGCGTCCCGTCCAGAACATCTGCCAGCCTGTCCAGCCTGTCCTGAAAAGAGGCAATCTCATCCGGCATCAGAAGTCCCAGATGCCGGCTCTCCAGCGCGCAGTCCTTTACGACCGGCACATAGCCGACAACGGGTATTCCGACCTCCCTCTCGATCATTTCTTTCATTCTGGGATAGAGTCCCGCGGAAACACGGTTTAATATCAACCCCCGGATACAGCGCTTTTCCTGAAAATCCAGAAAGCCCCGGATCAGAGGAAGCACAGAACGGCTGACTCCCTTTGCGGGAACAATCAGAAGAACCGGCGTGTCCGTGACAGAGGCCAGATCACTTGCCCCTGCTCTCGAGCTGTCAATTCCCATCCCGTCAAAATATCCCATTACGCCTTCCAGAACCGCCAGATCCGCGTCCTTTGCGTTCCGCGCCAGAAGGCCCCTGGTTGTATCCGGGTCCGTGAAAAAGGTGTCCAGATTCCGGCTTCTCGTACCGAGAACCTTCGTATGGAACATCGGGTCGATGAAATCCGGTCCGCATTTAAAAGAAGCCGGCTTCAATCCCTTTTTCTTCAGAAGATTCAGCAATCCGCAGGTGATCAGCGTCTTGCCGCTGCCGCTGGAAGGCGCCGCGATCATGATCCGGCTGATTCTGATCTTCTCATAATTATCCAGATCTGCTTTTGCAATTTCCGTACGTACCTGATTATCATCCATATGTACTGTATCATTTTTTATATGTGCCGTATTGTTTCCCATATGTACCGTATTCTTTTCCACATGAACCGTATTTTTTCAAGTGAACCGTGTTTTTTCAAGTGAACCGTATTCTTTTCAAGTGAACTGTCTTATTTTTCACATCAGCAATGACTTTTCAGTTTTCCTCGTCGAATTTCTCGCCATCAACTCCGGTGTGGACGAGAGCCCTCTCCAGTTCATTCTCCGATTCTTCCGCCTCAGCGCCTTCCGCTGTGATCACGTACACCGGATTCTGCCCCATCATCATGTGATAAGGCCCCGCCTTCTTCGACTTCGCAACCGTGATGCAGGCGATGTCCGGCTCACCAAACGGAAGCTTTTTCAGAATTCCCAGTGCCTGCGAGACTGTCTCAAGCGTGATGGCATTGAGTACGATGCGGATCCGCGGATTCTTGTCCAGAAGGGTACGGAGAATTTCCTCCATATTTCCTCCGGTGCCGCCGAGAAACGCATGCGTCGGTACCGGAAGGTCCTTCAGTGCCTCCGGCGCTAGCCCCTCCACGATCTCCATATTGTCCACGCGGAACTTCAGCTTGTTCGAATAGAGAAGCCGGACCGCCGCGGGATTTTTCTCGATTGCATAAACCTTTCCGTTCACCGCCCGCAGTGCCGCTTCAACAGAACACGAACCGCTTCCGGCACCAATATCGTATACAACCGACCGGTCCGTCAGCCGGAGCTTTCCGATTGAAACGATGCGGACCTCTTCCTTTGTCATGGGAACCTTGTCCCGCAGGAAATCCTCGTCCGGAACCCCGCTCGTTACGACAGGATTCACGTTCGGATTTTCCACCAGAATCACACTGAGGGCGGATGACTCATAATCCGCAAAATCAACCGGACGCCCCGAAAGAATTTTTTCCTCCGGGTATCCGAGATTCTCACCGATATGTACCATCACCTCATTCATGTCATAAGTGATCAGCTTCCGGCAGATCTCCGCCGCCTGATCCTTCGTGCCAAGGATGGAAAAAACCTTTCCGTTCCGGCAGATTTCGCCGATGAGGTTGCAGTTCATCCCGTGCATGCTTGTCAGCTTCACGTCCTCCCAGGCGATTCGGAGCTGACTGCAGAAATAGACGACCGATGAGATGCCCGGCATAACGCGGATCGAATCCTCCGGATTGTTCCGTGTGCCGAGCGCCGCGTACAATTTTTTTGCTCCGCTGAAAAATCCGACATCGCCGGACATCAGAACGGAGATCCTCGAAGCATTTGGATGCGCTTCAATCGCCGCGGCGACCCTCGCGGGCAGATATTCCGCGCAGGTCTCCTGCCCTTTTCCCGCGACATCCCGCAGCATCCGCTCCGCCCCGATCAACAGATCTGAAGAACGGATAAAATCCGCCGCCTCTACGGTCAGGCCATTTTCTGTTCCCATACCAATGCCAATCACGGCAATTTCACTCATAAATCATTCTCCTGTCAAAAAATCCTATCCCCGAGGCGTATCAAATCCGACAATCTCCGGCCGAGCTTTTCACGGAACGCATACTGCATAGACGCAAGTTATTAATCCGACAATCTCGAACCCGGGCTTTTCACGGAACGCATTCTGTATCGAAACCATCTTCTCATCTCAAATCAGATGATTTCCTGCCCGAACTTTTCCCGGATCCGTTTTACACACTCCTCCACAGATATGCCCTTCTCCTCAAGGGGTCTGCGTATGATAATCATCCGGCAGCCGCAAGCCTTTGCCGCGCTTTCCTTCTCTGGGAAGCCGCCCTCTCTTCCGGTATCCTTTGTAACCAGGTATTTCGCCTTCATCTGATGGATCAGTGCGATATTCATCTCCTCAGAGAATGGCCCCTGCATGCAGATCAGGTTTCTTCCCTGAAAGCCGAGATCCGCGCATGAAGCCACAACAGATGGAAGAGAAAGCACTCTGGCAAAGAGGCGCTCCCGATAGCCCGGAACTGAGGTGAAGATCCGAAGCTCCTTGCTTCCGGTCGTGAGGAGCACGTTTCCTTCTGTCCCCGCGAGCCATGCGGCAGCCTCCTCTGTGCTGCCGACCACAATGTTTCCGTCAGGAAGCTCATAGAAAGAATCCGGCGCCATCTGCTTCCCGACCGTCCTTCCTGCGCCCTCAGCCGCACGAGCCGCCGGAGCAAAACCTGCCTGTACCATCTGCTCTCCGACCGTCTCTCCCGTGCTGTCATCCGCATGGTCCGCCGGAGCATGGCCGTCCGGCGTCTCCTCCTTTATTGTCGTCCCGCGAAGCACCCGGATATATTCCCTTCCCGCTTCCGCGCAGGCCTTCCGTATATTCTCCGTCACAGCCGCTGCATACGGATGGGTGGCATCTATGATGACGGCATCCTCTGTCGTGTTCTCGCGGATCTCACGGACCATATCCACTTCCGTCAGCCTTCCGCTGTGGACATCCAGATTTTCCCCCGGAGAGATCAGACTTTTCCCGTACTCCGTCGCGGTAAAGCAGCAGATCTGTATTTTTCTCCGGCCGTTCCGTTCCCCAATCTCCTTCAGACAATCCGCCAGGACGCGGCCCTCTGTCGTTCCGGCAAACAAGAATACATCATACATTCCGATATCCTCTCGGCGTCACCATATGTCCGTTGACGATTTTTGTCTGGGAGTTTCCGATGAAAACCGTCGTAAACATGTTGACCGGCGTATCCCGAAGCTCACGGAGCGTCAGAATCTTCATCGACTCTCCCTCCCTGCCGATATTTTCCACAATCCCGCACACATTGTCATCCTTCCGGTACTGCAGCAGTATGTCACAGGCCTTCTGGAGATAGTCGGATCTCTTCCGGCTCTGCGGGTTGTAAATCACGATCGCAAAATCCGCCTCACCGGCCGCTGCCAGACGCTTCTCGATCTTTTCGATCGGAGTCAGAAGATCGGACAGACTGATCAGACAGAAATCATGAATCAGAGGAGCTCCAAGCACCGCGGCTCCTCCGAGAGCAGCCGTAACGCCCGGAATAATTCGGAGAGATACCTCCGGGTAACGCTCCCCGACCTCATACATCAGCCCTGCCATTCCGTAAACTCCTGCGTCTCCGCTGCAGATCATGGACACCTTCTTGTCCTTTTCCGCCTCCTCAAAGGCCAGGACACAGCGGTCCACTTCCTTGCGCATCGGGGTCGACAGAAATTCCTTTCCCGGAAGATGATCTCTAACCAGATCGATATACACGGTATAGCCGATGATCGTGTCGCTGTTCTGCAAAGCCTCTGCGGCTTCCACTGTCATTTTTTCCCAGGCACCCGGTCCGATACCCACTACATTTATCTGTTTCATAAATAGAATCCTTTCGTTTGCTGGAGGCGGAAACTCACTGCCTTTCGATTGCGGGCAGCTGACAGATTCCCTCCGGGCGGGTCAAACCGCCCTCTCCGCTTTCATCGTTTATGTGCATATGCTGCTGTCCGGCATTGAGCTTCCTGTTCAATGCTGTCCGCCATTGAGCTTCCGGTTCAATACTACTCTGCTATCCGACCTTGATCTTCCGGTTCAGCAGCGCGACAGCCACAGTCACCCCGTCCTCAGCGACCTTACGGATGATCAGATCCCCGCCGCCGTCACAGACCGCGCTTCGCTCGCACACATTATCGGTGCCCGTTGTTTTTCTCACAAAGTCTGATTTTGTGAAGCTGCCCTCTGCCATGTTCAGCTCATCCGCGGAGAAGGTATGCAGCGGCACTCCCAGGGATCTGCAGTACTCGACCAGCCCCGGCTCGTCCCTCTTCAGATCGATGCTCGCCACCGAGGCGATGGCTTCCGGGTAGAGGCTGTACTGCCGCAGGGTATCATCCACCAGCTTCCGGATCACCGAAGCCGGCGTTCCCCTCTTGCATCCGATTCCGAGGACAAGGCACTTCGGAATCAGCCAGAGCGTGTGATCAAAATACTGCCGGTTGTAGGAGGGACTGATGTAGATTCCCAGAGAAGTTCCCTCCTCCTCATTCTCCGCGCTCAGCGCTCTCGCTGTATCCAGCTTGTCGGACCAGTAAATGCCCTCGGGCAGTTCTCCCTCCACCGGGAAATGTGTGTAAAATCCTACCGGTTCGCCGGCGAGAAGGGCAGCCGAAACCTCCTTGGCATAGGTCATGTTTGAGATCACCATATCGTTCCGGTCCGCATAGACATCAACCGCGAACTTGTGACTCACATCGGTCGCCGTCGTGATGACCGGAACACTTCCGAGTCCCGACGAAAGGTTCTCTACCATTTCATTGGCCCCGCCGATGTGCCCGGACAGCAAAGAGATGCAGAACTTTCCTCTCTCGTCTACCACAATGACCGCCGGATCCGTGCGCTTATCCCGAACGTACGGCGCGATCGCGCGAACCGCGATGCCCGCTGCTCCTACAAAAATGAGGGTGTCGCAGGTGTGAAAGCACTTACCGGCCCACTCCTGAACCGGGACACTCAGTTCCCGGAAGCCTGTGCCGGCCAGATACTTGCCCTTCCCATACCACTCGATCTCCACATCGTCTGCATCCCCGGACGCGAATGATCCACGCAGAACCCGGATGATTCGTTTCGATACTTCACTTCCCGATTTTGTAAAACATATTCCTGCAATCTTCATATAAAAGCCCCTGCTCTCTGTTGTGCCCCCGCATTCCGTATGTTTCTAATCTAAGCCGCTCTTGGCGTCCGCGCCTTCCTCTCAGGATTTTTTCCCGGAGGAAGCCTCTCTGAATTCCGTCGTAAATTCCGGGTCATAGAGCTTTGACCGGTCGTAGTGGGAATGTGTAACCACATCTCCAATAATCATCAGCGCTGTCTTCGTCACATGATTTTCTCGCGCCGTCTCGGCCAGAGTTCCGACAGTACAGATATACGCACGTTCATCCGGCCAGGTTGCGCGGTACACGATTGCCGCAGGTGTGTCTGCGGTATATCCGCCCTCGATCAGCCGCTTCGAAAGCTCCTCCAGCATGCCCGTGCTCAGAAAAACAACCATCGTCGCGTGATGCGCAGCGAAGGACTGAATGCTTTCCTTCTCCGGTACCGGCGTCCGTCCTTCCATTCTCGTAATGATCACACTCTGAGAGACGTCAGGAAGAGTGTACTCCAGATTCAATGCCGAGGCTGCACCGCAGAAGGAGCTGACGCCCGGTGTATAATCATACGCAATGCCCTTCTCGTCGAGTACGTCCATCTGCTCCCGGATCGCCCCGTACAGACACGGATCTCCGGTATGGAGACGGACCGTCATAAGGCCCTTTTTCTCCGCCTCAAAGATGACATCCAGCACCTCTTCCAGCGTCATCTTCGCGGAATTCCAGATTTTACAGTTTTTCTTCGCGTACTGCAGAAGCTCCGGGTTCACCAGTGAACCCGCGTAGATGATCACATCCGCCTTCTCCAGATACTCTTTTCCGCGGACGGTAATCAGATCCGCGGCACCGGAACCGGCGCCCACAAAATGTACCATTCTTTTTTCCTCCTGTCGCGTCCCCTGTGCGGAACGCTGTCTTCAATTCTCTCCGTTGCGTCCCCGATGCGGAACGCTGTCTTCACTTCTTGTATACAATGCCTGCCGCTTCTCCGGATCATCCGGAGGCAGCGACAGCCGGTTATTTACGCGAACAGTGAGCCGC
>DGTF01000031.1:51106-51589 GCA_002394235.1 Eubacterium sp. UBA4343
CGCAGCGTGTTTTATCTCGTTCAAAGCACAAAATTCTTCAGCCCTGTCTTCTCAGCTTTTCCACCAGATCCGGCACGTTCTCCGTCCTTCCGAGCATTCCGAAGTCATTTGAGAAGATCACGGCGCCGGTCTCGATTCTTCCCTGCACTCTGGCATTCAGATAAAAACCGATCCGTTCGGTGATACGCTTCATCGATGCGTCAAAGAGTCCGTCGCCGCCTTCCTGTTTCAGGATCTTCAGCGCGTCCTCCGTGGTATTGGTGGACAGAATCTTCCGCGCCAGATCCGCACCGCCTCCGGCACGCAGCACCGCCGCTGCCATCAGCTCTGCCCTGCAGTCTGCCTCATGAGAATGCGTGTTCATGATTCCCCCGGAAACTTTGATAAATTTTCCGATATGGGAGATAAAAAGGATGCCCTTTACCCCCAGATCAACCGCCATGTCCAGCGTCTCGCCGACGAAATTGCTGCATTTCATCTCAT
>DGTF01000038.1:0-1870 GCA_002394235.1 Eubacterium sp. UBA4343
TGTGCATCGTATATGCGGTTTTGAGGGTGCAAAAATTTTTTTATTCTGTACCTTATTCCTCGATAGCTCAATGGTAGAGCATTCGGCTGTTAACCGAAGGGTTGTAGGTTCGAGCCCTACTCGGGGAGTTTTTTCATAAGGCTCCGTGGTCAAGTGGTCAAGACATCGCCCTTTCACGGCGGTAACACGAGTTCAATTCTCGTCCGGGTCATCCCAATATTATATGGCGTGGTAGCCAAGTGGTAAGGCAATGGTCTGCAACACCAGTATGCGCCGGTTCAAATCCGGCCCACGCCTCTTCAGGAATCCAGTATAACTGGGTTCCTTTTTTACTGTATAAAGCCGTCGTCACGCGCGAAGCGTGTGTAAGAGACTGTATGCGATGTCGCATGCAACAGGTGTAAACTATATAATTGAAAACATCTATTTTTATCGGGGTTTATTTACATGTTTTCCAAATTCAAAGACCATTTCTACCAGTCCGATCGTATCGACTGGAATAATCTGACCTTCACCAGAGCTGAACTCTGGAAGCTGCTGTATCCATTGATGCTGGAGCAGCTTCTGACCTCCTTCATGGGTATGGCAGATACCATGATGGTTACAAGAGCCGGAAGTGAAGCAATTTCTGCAGTCTCTCTGGTCGATTCCATCAACATCCTGGTTATCCAGATTCTTTCTGCGATGGCTGCCGGAGGAACGATCATCTGTTCACAGTATATCGGACATAAGGATTTCAAGAAGTGTAATGCCGCAGCAAGACAAGTGGTACTCACGGTATTGATGATATCCATCCCTTTGGCACTCCTCTGCCTGATTCTCCGAAGACCACTCCTCCGTCTTGTATTCGGTTCGGTTGATCCGGCAGTCATGAAAAACGGTGTGACGTATTTCTTCTACACATCGATTTCCTTCCCCTTCCTTGCACTCTTTGAGTCTGGAGCGGCATTTTACCGTGCGGGTGGAAACAGCCGTTTTCCAATGACACTATCCGTAATTTCCAACTGCCTGAATATATTCGGAAATGCGGTTCTGATCTTCGGCTTTGATATGGGGGTTGCAGGAGCGGCTATCTCTACCCTGTTGTCCCGTATTTTCAGCGCCATTGTGATTTTCTATTTCCTCAGAATACCCAGACAGCCGATTGTCATCGATCATTATCTGCGTATACGTCCTGATTTTCGGATGATCCAAAAAGTTCTGTCAATCGGTGTTCCTTCCGGAATTGAAAACGGGATGTTTCAGTTTGGCAAACTGGCAATCCAGTCCAGCGTATCGACCCTTGGGACAATTAATATTGCAGCGAATGCAATGATGATTATCCTTGAAAACCTGAACGGCATCGGTGGCATAGGAATCGGAATCGGTCTTATGACCGTTGTTGGTCAGTGTATTGGTGCAGGGCGTGTAGAAGAGGCAAAGTATTACATTGTAAAGATAAGCATGATCGCTGAAGGTGTCGTGTTCGTCTCCTGCGCTATTGTTTTTGTGATTGCAAAACCCGTGATGTGGATAGCTGGCATGGATCCGGAAGCTGCTGATATCTGCTTTAACATGCTGATCTATGTGTCTATTGTAAAGCCAATTGTCTGGATTCCGGCGTTTATTCCTGCTTACGGTATGCGATCAGCCGGAGACGTGAAATTTTCCATGATCGCGTCCAGCATAACCATGTGGTGCTGCAGGGTTCTTGTGACCACACTGTTGATTCGTGTGTTCGGTTTCGGACCGATTGCTGTATGGATCGGTATGTCACTTGACTGGCTGGTGCGTGGGATTGTATATTCTCTGCGTTATCGTTCCGGTAAGTGGCTGAATCACACTGTTATTTCGTAAAAATACATTTTATTTACGCGAGCGTCGCGATAGC
>DGTF01000038.1:1913-21361 GCA_002394235.1 Eubacterium sp. UBA4343
GAGCGTCGCGATAGCGAGATAAAACTCGCACAGCATGTTTTATCTCGTTTGATGTACCGGGGACATAATAATGAAGTTGCTCACATATCATGGATTTGAGCTGCTTTCTTATTATCAATAAATAAGGGTCAGGAGGAAAAAGAATGTCAGACAGAAAAATTCTGGAGGGAATTGAGCCTGCGGAAGTTTTTCGCTATTTTGAGGAGATTTCGGCGATACCGAGACCTTCCGGTAAGGAAAAGAAAATCAGTGATTATCTGATTCAGTTTGCCCAGTCACACGGATTTGAGCATTACCAGGATGCCTTGAACAATGTGATCATCATAAAAGAGGCATCTGAGGGATATGAGAATCAGGAACCGATCATTCTTCAGGGACACATGGATATGGTTTGTGAAAAAAATCCGGGTGTGACGAAGAATATGGAAAACGATGGCCTTGATCTGGAGGTCAATGGTGATTTTATCTCCGCAAAAGGGACGACTCTCGGCGGTGATGACGGAATTGCAGTTGCTTATATTCTGGCAATTCTGGACTCGGCCAAACTGAAGCATCCGAGACTGGAGTGTGTGATTACAGTTGGCGAGGAGGTAGGAATGGATGGCGCGAAGTTCATCGACTGCTCGCCTTTAAAGGGTCATCTCCTTTTAAATCTTGATTCCGAGAAAGAAGGCGTTGTTCTGGCCGGATGTGCCGGCGGTGCGTCTGAAAAGGTTATTCTTCCAATCACCCGGAAACCAGCTGAAGGACAGAGAGTGGAGCTTCGCGTAACAGGTCTTACAGGCGGCCATTCCGGTACGGAAATAAACAAGGGACGGGCAAATGCAATGCTTCTCTTATTCCGGACAATCATGGAAGCGTCTCGTGAGACAGGTGTGCGGTTGATCTCGATGCGCGCAGGCACAAAGGACAACGCGATTCCGAGAGAAGCGGCGGCAACAGTTGTGGTTGAGGATTTTTCAAAATTCGTATCTTCCGTTCAGATTAACGAAAAAAATATTCAGAGGGAATACCGGGCGGTTGACCCTGGTCTTCAGATTACGGCAGAAGAGGCATCCGGCATCCCGGAATCCGGAGCGGATGAAGATCCACTGACCGTGGAAGATACACGCAGAGTTATTGCTCTGGCAAACTCGCTTCCTTCCGGAGTCCAGCGTATGAGCGATGAAGTAGAGGGGCTTACGGAAACTTCCCTGAACTGGGGAATTACCATTCTATCTGACGGTGAATTTTCAATGTGTGCTTCGGTACGCAGCTCTGTAGCATCGGCACTTGCTGCACTGATTCAGAAAATCGGCTGGATCGCGTCAGCTTACGGGGCAAAGGTGGTTGAAAGTGGTGCATATCCACCGTGGGAATGGGTCGAGCACTCCAAGCTGCGCACGCGGATGTCGAAGATATATCGTGAGATGTTCGGGAAGGAACTCGTCATAGAGGCAATACATGCCGGTGTGGAGTGTGGTCTGCTTGCCGGGAAGATTCAGGGCCTGGATGCGGTTTCCATGGGGCCGGATATCTTCAATATTCACACCCCGCAGGAACGGCTGTCCATCTCCTCTGCCAGGAGAATGTATGATTATATCCTCAGGATCCTTGAATATAAAAATTCATAGAGATGTGCAGAGAATCATTCTTCCAGAGCTTTTTGCGCATCCGTCAGCTGTTCTTCAAGATCACTGATTTCCAGCTCCAGCATCGGACGCGCTTCCTCAGCCTGTGTAATCCTTCGAAGCTGCTCCAGTATAGAACTGTCATCCGGCTTCAGAAAGCCTGACAGAAAAGCCTTCGGATACAGGAAGGCTTTTTCTGTATCCGAAAAACGAATCGTCATACGTCCGTTAACACACGAAGAAACAGTGCCGGAGCCGAAGACACGGTGCGCAACAGAAATTCCGTCAACTGCCGGAAGCTGAAGGGAGAGCAGGTCTTTCAGATGCGCTTTCTTCACAGAGAGTTCCCGACGGATCTCATCGATACGCCCGGCAAGCTCCCTTGCACGTTTTGCTCTTTCCATCCATTCATCTGTAAAGGATGACCGGATGCGCAGATGCGAATAGAAGTCGTTCCGGTACGCACAGTCAAGAATATCATAAGCCAGAAAATGAAGGTTATTGCTGAATTCTGCGGGAAAATCCACCATACGGTTCTGATGGAGCTTCAGAATTTCAGGATAATTCCATACTTCCTCCAGGAGGTTATCGCACATTTTGTAGTAACCCTTAAGGGAAAAATGATTGCCATACATGAAATAATCCCCGAATTCCGTCGCCTGAGCGAAAAGATCAGCAGCTTCTTTTTTATAGAAATAATTATCGGAAGGAGAAAATGTTGAGAGAAGATTCAAAACAGAGACCGCGGTCTGCTCAAATTCAGTTTTCCCCTCAAATCTCCGTCCGATCCGGACGTTGATGTCGTTTCGAAAATCAAGAATGCGGGAAGCACGCTGATCCAGATCACCGTGATCCTCCGTATGAAAGAGCCGGATCAGTTGTTCTCTGACGAATGCTGTTTCCTCCGGGATGTCGGCAAGAGCGGTGATGCCCTCGAGAGAGCGGTGCATCGGAGTATCAAGAAAGACCCTGATTCCTGATGTTGACGCCCGGAGCATTGCCGGAAAATCTGCATCATCCGGATTCCATTTTTTTTTGAAATCGGAAAGGCCTTTCCGCAGAGAATCAGTGCCAGAAATTTCGCCTGCTGCTGCACTGTCAAAGCAAAGTCTGTACTGGGTGAAAATCAGATCTGAATTTTTTGTGTTCATTGTATACTCCTGTATGATTGTACATTTGCGTTGCCTTAAAACTGCGCAGAAAGATTAAAGATTGTACATTTGCGCTGCCTTAAATACTGCGCAGAAAACTTCAAAAGTATAACACATAAACACGTGCAATTATATCCTTGCGGAAGAAGAAAAACTGTGCTACAATTGGAAAGCTGTTTAGAAAGCATGCGCGGAAATTTCTGGGGTGGTGCCTTTTACGAGGTTCCCCGGCAAGTTGAACCGTGCAGAAGTTTAAAACCAAAAGGAGAGAAATACTATGAGCGTAATTTCAATGAAGCAGTTACTCGAAGCCGGTGTACATTTTGGACATCTTACAAGAAGATGGAACCCCAAGATGGCTCCCTACATCTACACAGAGCGCAATGGCATCTATATCATTGACCTGCAGAAGTCTGTAGGAATGGTAGATGAGGCTTACAAGGCTGTCGCGGACATCATCGCTGACGGCGGCAGAATTCTTTTTGTAGGAACAAAGAAGCAGGCACAGGACACCATCAAGACTGAGGCTGAGCGCTGCGGTGAATTCTATGTCAATGAGAGATGGCTCGGCGGAATGCTGACGAACTTCAAGACAATCCAGACACGTATTGCCCGCCTGAATGAGATTGACAAGATGGAAGAGGACGGAACCTTTGATGTTCTTCCAAAGAAGGAAGTCATGGGCCTGAAGAAAGAGCAGGAGAAGCTCGTTAAGAACATCGGCGGCATCAGAGAGATGAAGAAGATCCCGGATGCTATCTTTGTTGTAGATCCGAAGAAGGAGCACATCTGTGTTGAAGAGGCTCACGCACTGGGAATCACTCTGATCGGTATCTGCGATACCAACTGTGATCCGGAAGACCTCGACTATGTAATTCCGGGAAATGATGATGCGATTCGTGCCGTTAAGCTTCTGGTTTCCAAGATGGCAGATGCTGTCATCGAAGCAAAGCAGGGAATGGCACAGGAGTCCGGTGATGAGGCTGCAGAAGAAGCTGCTGCGGAAGCTGCAGAGGCAGAATAATAATCATACAACCTACAGGAGGAATTCGAAATGGCTATTAAAGCTTCTCAGGTTAAAGAGTTAAGAGAAATGACCGGTGCCGGAATGATGGACTGCAAGAAGGCCCTGACGAACACCGATGGAGATATGGATAAGGCAGTTGAATGGCTTCGTGAGAACGGTATGGCAAAGGCACAGAAGAAGTCCGGTCGTATCGCCGCAGAAGGCATTGTTATGTTCAAGGCTGCTGATGATGGCAAAAAGGCGGCAATCGTTGAGGTAAACTCCGAGACAGACTTTGCTGCCAAGAACGAGAAGTTCCGTTCCTATGTGGCACAGGTTGCAGATCAGGCACTGACGACAACCGCTGCAGATATCGACGCATTTCTGGCAGAGCCCTGGAAGTTCGACACAAGCAAGACGGTTAAGGAAGAGCTTGACGCAGAGATCGCGGTTATCTCCGAGAATATGCATATCCGCCGTTTCGCACAGGTTGAGGAGCCGAACGGATTTGTAGCGACTTACAATCATGCGGATGGAAAGATCGGCGTTCTGGTTGATGTTGAGACAGATGTCGTAAATGACGCAATCAAAGAGATGGCAAAGAACGTTGCCATGCAGATCGCTGCCATGAGACCGCAGTACACAAGCAACGCTGAGGTTCCGGCAGACTACATCGCGCATGAGACAGAGATTCTTCGCGCGGCAATCATGAACGATCCGAAGGAATCCCAGAAGCCGGAGAAGGTCATCGAGGGAATCGTAAAGGGCCGTGTCAACAAGGAACTGAAAGAGATTGTTCTTCTTGATCAGGTTTACGTAAAGGCTGAGGACGGCAAGCAGTCTGTTGAGAAATATGTTCAGCAGGTAGCAAAAGAGAACAATGCCAAAGTTACCATCAAGGGCTTCACTCGTTTCGAGACCGGAGAAGGACTTGAGAAGAAAAACGAGGATTTTGCCGCTGAGGTAGCTGCTCAGGTTGCAGGAAAGTAATTTCGGTGGATCTGAATTGTACCGGAGATAATCCGCGCACCTGTTCCTGATCTCTGAGAAACCGTGAATAATTAAAAGCATTACAAAACAGAAAAGCTTCGGAAGCACTGTCACACGAAGAATATACGTGACTGTACTTCCGGAGCTTTTCTATTTTCAGCTTTAAGAGATTTGCTGTTTTCTGTTTGAAGGAACTGTCCTCCGCTCGGAACTGTTGCAGATGTTCCGGATATTGCTTTGTTATTTTCTGTTTGAAGGAATTGCCCTCCGGCGATATACTGTTATAGACAGCTAATGAGTGCCCCCTCAGAATGAGGGCATGAAAAGCATATAATAAACCCGCGTCAGACAGCGCCGGGAACGGAAAGGTATAAGACGATGGCATACAATACTTCAAAAGAACTCCGAAACGATGTGATTTATTCCGTTTTTGTAAGAAACTACAGTGAAGAAGGCACCTTTGACGCGGTCCGTCGGGACCTTCCCAGGATCAGGGCACTGGGGACCGATATCATCTGGCTGATGCCGATTCATCCCTGTGGTGTGAAAAATCGTAAGGGCAGCCTTGGGTCTCCGTACGCGATCCGGGATTACCGTGCGGTAAATCCGGAGTTTGGAACAGCAGAGGATTTTCGACATCTTGTGGACGCAATCCACGACAATGGTATGAAATGTATCATTGACGTTGTATACAATCATACTTCACCCGACAGTGTTCTCGCGAAGGAACACCCGGAATATTTCTATCATAAACCGGATGGAAGCTTTGGCAACCGGATCGGAGACTGGTGGGATGTCATTGACCTGGATTACAGCTGTCATGACCTCTGGAAGTACCAGATTGACACCCTGAAAATGTGGGCCGGGGAATATCAGGTCGATGGATTCCGGTGTGACGTCGCTCCGCTTGTTCCGGTTGCATTCTGGAAGGCAGCCAGAGAAGCCGTGGAGGAGGTACATCCGGGATGCATCTGGCTGGCAGAAACTGTGGAACCTGAATTTATCTCCTTTAACCGCTCGCACGGCATTCCCTGCGCATCGGATTCAGAAATTTTCCAGGCATTCGATATCAGCTATGCGTATGATATTCACGGAATCTTCTACGATTATCTGACCGGGTCAAAAAGGCTGAAAGAGTACGCGGATGCAGTCAACCTTCAGGAATGTATCTATCCCGACAATTACGACAAGCTGAGATTCCTGGAAAATCATGACCAGCTTCGGGCTGCATACATGATTCGTGACACGAAGGCACTCCGCAGCTGGACGGCGTTCCAGTATTTCCAGAAGGGAACTGTTCTGATTTATAATGGACAGGAAAGATGCGCGGATCACACACCGGGACTGTTTGACAGAGATACTATTTCTTGGAAAGGAGAAGATATCACGCCCCTGCTTCAGAGACTCTACCGGATCCGGAAAGAGGATCTTTCTGCAGACTGCAGTATCTGTCTGCATGCGGAGGACAGGGAGATTCTGGTTGGAATCCGCACAGAAAACGCGGACCGGCCAGCCGGGGAAACCGGAAAGAGAGCAATCGGAATTTTTTCTCTCCGAGGAGAGACAGGACTTCTTTTCGTAAAGCCCTATGAGATACCGGACGGAGTCTATACAAATCTGATTGACGACACGAAAGTAGAAGTGAGCATGGGACGGATATCGGTCAGCGGTGAGCCGGTGATCTTTACCATATAAGTCCAGCCGCAATGTTCCCGGCCCACAGGGGAGCCTGCTCACCAGTCGGCAAGTTCATTAGCGGTACGGAAGCTGCCTGCAGCTTCCGCATCGCGGAAACTTATCCATTGCGGCGGTCCGCCTGAACGATGCAAAGAGGTAAGCGGCTTAGGAAATGCAGTGTGTAATCCGAGAGACAGTGTGTTGTTCCGATACGGAGGTGATACAGTATGGAACTTACGAAGTATATCGGCTGCTCCAGAGCGGCAAGGAAGCTAGATAAGGCAGATCTTGTTCTGAAAAACGCGAAAATAGTCAATGTATTTACCGATCGCGTAGAGGAGGGAAACGTCGCAATTACAAACGGCATGATTGTCGGAATTGGAGACTACCACGGCGCACGCGAAATTGATCTGGAGGGGCAGTATCTCACCTCTGGATTTATTGACGCACATCTTCATCTGGAGTCGACACTCGTAAATCCGCAGGTGCTGATTGCCAAGGCAACGGCACACGGAACCACGACCTTTATCGTTGATCCTCACGAGGTGGCTAACGTGGCAGGAACAGCCGGAATCGATTATCTCCTGTCCCAGACGGAGAACTGTCCCGCACACGTCTATGTGATGATCGCCTCCTGCGTCCCATCCACACCGATTGATGACAACGGGTGTACCCTGACTGCGGATCAGATGGCTCCCTATCTGAAAAACCGCCGTGTTCTTGGTCTTGGTGAGGTGATGGACTGCATGTCTGTCATCAATGGGGATCCGGAGATGAACCGAAAGCTTGAGCTGTTCGACGGCAAAGTGAAGGATGGCCACGCTCCGAATCTTTCTGACGAGGAGCTTGCTGCCTATGTCATGGCCGGTGTGACCACTGATCACGAGGGCACCACCTATGAATACGTCATGAAGGAACGCTCCATGGGCATGACCTGTCATATCCGGGAGGGGAGCGCCGCAAGAAATCTGGAAATGATAGTAAAGGGCATTGTCGAGAACAATACAAATACCGAGGGCTTTTGTTTCTGCACGGACGACAAGCACATCGAAGATATCGCCCGGGAAGGCGACATCGATCACAACGTCCGTAAGGCGGTCAGTATGGGCATCAGTCCGATCGCCGCTGTCAAGATGGCGACAATTCAGCCTGCGCGATGCTATGGCCTGAGAAGAACAGGAGCAGTCGCGCCCGGATATGACGCAGACCTTGTGGTATGGGATTCCATCAAGGACTTCAATGCCCGGATGGTCTTCTACAAGGGAAAGCTGATCAGAGGGGAGCAGCGGGTGAAACCTGCACCGTGTCCGCCAGAGCTGACGGATACCATCCACCTCGGGAAGATCGATCCGGAAAAGCTGAAAATACGCCTGGACGGGCATCCCTTCCCGGTGATCCGCATGATCCCGGGACAGATTCTCACTGAGCGGAGAGACCTGCTCCTTCCCGGGAAGGAGTATTTTGAGGCGGATGGCAATCTGGACAAGATCGCGGTTTTTGAGCGGCACAAGGCGACCGGAAAAACCGGCGTCGGTGTGGTACAGAATTTTGGACTGCGGGAAGGCGCGATCGCGTCCTCGGTGTCTCACGACAGCCACAACATCATCGTCATCGGAGACAACGACCGGGACATTCTTCTAGCGGTAAAGGAACTGGAACGAACGCACGGCGGCTATACGATCATCCGGAACGGTGAGGTCTGTGACACCCTTGAGCTTCCGATCATGGGACTGATTTCCGACAGGAGCTACAGCTATGTCAATCAAAAGCTTCGAAAGATGATCCGTCAGGCACACCGGATGGGTGTTCCCGAGGATATGGATCCCTTCATTACACTCTCTTTCATGGCGCTCCCGGTTATTCCGGAGATCCGCTGTACGCCGAGAGGCATCTACAGCGTCACGGGCGGTGAATTTCTCCGCAGGGCATGAAAAAATTCCGTTGTTACTAAAGTTTCTAAATTTTTCAAAAACACTTGACGGGAAGACCTGCGGATGATAGCATTCTGTTTTACAGAAGCATAGAGGGAGTAATCAAAATAGCCCGTCAACAAGCGCGTCTGTCCATGCGGCAGAATGGTTGGCTATACCTCGGGATTCGTTCAGGTGATGAGACTTTATGCAGACGGAAGGACAGAACGGTTTGTTCTGCTTTTCCGTCTGCGTAAAGTCTCTTTTACTGTATAAGCTCTTCGAAAACGCAGACAGGATCGTCACGCGCGAAGCGTGTGTAAGAGACTGTATGCGATTTCGAAGGCAACAGGTATGAGCGTGAAGCCGTGTGAAACACGGCGAAAACGCGAATACCTGTAGGATTGCGAGAGTGCGAAGCACGGAGCAATCCGTAGCTTATACAGTGTGTGGCACAATGTATCGAAAACGCAGACAGGATCGTCACGCGCGAAGCGTGTGTAAGAGACTGTATGCGATTTCGAAGGCAACAGGTATGAGCGTGAAGCCGTGTGAAACACGGCGAAAACGCGAATACCTGTAGGATTGCGAGAGTGCGAAGCACGGAGCAATCTGTATCTTATACAGTGTGTGGCACAATGTATCGAAAACGCAGACAGGATCGTCACGCGCGAAGCGTGTGTAAGAGACTGTATGCGATTTTGAAAACAACAGGTATGCGTATGAACGACGCAGCGGTTGACGGCAAAGAAGAAAGGAAGGTGCAGCTATGTCGGACTGGTATCAGAAGAATTCGGAAGAAGCCCTTCAGGAGCTTCATTCCACAAAGGAAGGTCTCACAGATGCTGAGGTCAGCAGACGTCAGGAACAGTACGGGTTCAATGAGCTGAAGGAAAAAAAGAGGGAATCAGTATTTCAGATTTTCCTGGGACAGTTCAAGGACCTGATGGTAATCATCCTGATTATTGCCGCGACAATTTCCATGCTGACCGGCGATGTTGAAAGCACACTTGTTATATTTGCCGTACTTGTGCTGAATGCTGTTCTGGGGACTGTTCAGCATGTAAAGGCGGAAAAATCTCTCGAGGCACTGAAGGCACTGTCTTCGCCGACCGCAAAGGTAATCCGGAATGGAAAACGCATTGAGGTCGAGTCCAGACAGGTTGTTCCGGGAGATATCCTTGTGGCTGAGGCAGGTGATCTGATCGTCGCGGACGGCAGGATCCTGGAGAATTATTCTCTTCAGGTCAACGAGAGTTCTCTGACCGGAGAATCCCTTAACGTGGACAAGTGTGACGATACGCTCGTTGGTGATATGCCGCTTGCGGACCGGAAGAACATGGTCTATTCCGGCTCCCTTGTCACCTATGGGCGCGCCGTGGTTCTGGTGACGGAAACGGGAATGCAGACGGAAATCGGCAGGATTGCCACATTGATGAACCAGACGGGTGAGAAGAAGACGCCGCTTCAGAAAAATCTGGATGATTTTTCAAAGAAGCTTGCGACAGGGATCCTGATTATTTCGGCGGTAATTTTTGTACTGGGAATCGTGCGTGGAATGGAGCTTCTGAATTCTCTTCTGTTTGCGGTTGCGCTGGCGGTTGCGGCTATTCCGGAGGCGCTCAGCTCCATCGTCACAATCGTGCAGGCTATGGGAACACAAAAAATGGCGCGGGAACATGCGGTCATCAAGAAACTTTCCGCGGTGGAGTCTCTGGGCTGCGTATCGGTTATCTGCTCGGACAAAACCGGCACTCTGACACAGAACAAGATGACGGTGCAGCAGATTTATGCCGGCGGAAGAGTATTCGGGCCGGAAGAATTTGACATGCATCAGCAGACACACCGCTATCTTCTCTACGACTCTGTTCTCACCAATGACGCGACACTATCAAACGGAAAGGGTGTCGGAGATCCGACGGAGTACGCGCTCCTGGAGATGTATGGCAAGGTCAAGGGCCTGATGCAGAAGGAAGAGGACCTGACGCTTTCTTACGAGGACCTTCGCATGATGCTTAGGAGGATTGAGGAGGTGCCCTTTGATTCCGACCGTAAGCTGATGAGTACAAAACACCGGATTCACGGTGTGTCTACCATCTTCACCAAGGGCGCCGTAGATGTGCTGCTTGACCGCTGTGACAGCATCCGGGTCAGCGATGAAGAGATCCGGCCGATTACCGCGGAAGACCGGAAGAATATCACAGAGCAGAATCGGAAGTTCTCGGAAAACGGTCTGCGTGTTCTGGCATTTGCGTACAGGGAGTCCGAAGAGGAGCTTACACCGGAGACAGAGTATCACTTCACCTTCCTCGGACTGATTTCCGAGATGGACCCGCCGCGAGAGGAGTCCATTCAGGCCGTACAGCATGCAAAAGAAGCGGGAATCCGAACCGTGATGATCACCGGAGATCATAAGATCACAGCGACCGCGATTGCGAAGCAGATCGGCATCTTCCAGGAGGGGGATCTCGCGGTAACCGGCATGGAGCTGGATGAAATGTCGGATGAAGAGCTCAGCGGAAAAATCGAAAAAATATCCGTCTATGCCAGAGTATCTCCGGAGAATAAAATCCGGATTGTCGATGCATGGCAGAAAAAGGGAAAAATCGTTTCCATGACCGGAGACGGTGTAAACGACGCACCGGCTCTGAAGAAGGCAGATATCGGCGTCGCTATGGGCATCACGGGAACGGAAGTGTCCAAGGATGCGGCGTCCATGATTCTGGAAGATGACAATTTTGCGACGATAATCAAGGCAGTGGCGAACGGGCGGACCATCTACACAAATATCCGTAACGCCGTTCTCTATCTGCTGTCCGGCAATCTTTCGGCAATTATCACCGTTCTGGTTACCTCGCTTCTGGCGCTTCCGATTCCGTTCCAGCCGGTACAGCTTCTGTTCATTAATCTGGTGACAGATTCACTTCCGGCGCTGGCGATCGGAATGGAGCCCGGCTCAGACGATGTTTTGAAGAAAAAGCCCAGAAACCCGAAGGCTGGAATCATGGACCGCAACTTTGCGCTGCGGATGATTTTTCAGGGAGGATTGATTTCCGTGGCTGTTATCATCGCCTATCATATCGGCCTTGGACAATCCCCTGCCATGGCATGCTCGCTTGCGTTTCTGACACTGACCTGCTCACGGCTGCTTCACGGCTTTAATTGCCGCGGAGAAAAAAGCCTGGTCCGCCTCGGATTCCGGAAGAATCCATACAGTCTCGGCGCGTTCCTGCTCGGACTGCTTCTGGTGATTCTTGTTTCTGTCACCCCTGTGGGCAGGAGCCTGTTTTCGGTATCAGCCCTGAACAGCAAATATATTGTGACCATCGGCGTTCTGGCATTGATACCGACGGCAATCATTCAGATTGTCCGGATCATCCGAAGAAAGTGAGGAATCACAGTGAGCAGCAGATGTACCGAATATTTCAGAGATGATCCGATTCTGATGGAATACCATGACAGAGAATGGTGCAGAATCAGACATGATGACCGGTTTGAATTCGAAATGCTCTGCCTGGAAGGCGCCAGCGTCGGATTATCTTGGAAGACAATCATTCACAGAAGGGCCTTCTATCAGAGGGCCTTCCACAATTTTGAGATAGACGCCTGCGCAGCAATGTCCGATGCTGAACTGGAAGGCCTTATGGCTGATGAGGGACTGATTCGGAACAGAAGCAAGATCTTCAGTGTGCGCCGGAATGCTGCAGCGGTTCAGAAGATCCGTGAGGAATTCGGCTCCTTTGACGCGTATCTGTGGAGCTTTACAGATGGCAGATCACGGGACGGGCACTGGAAGACTCCGGAGGAGATCCCCGCGGTCTCCGGACTTTCCCGGCAGATGAGCCGCGACATGAAGAAGCGGGGACTTTCGTATGTAGGGCCTGTCATCACATATTCTTTTCTTCAGGCTGTCGGAATCGTAAACGATCATCTGGAAGACTGTGAGACCAGAAAACAGCCATAATGTTCAGGAAAGCCGGCCGGCTCTGCGGAGAATCCTCTTGAAATGCTCCCGGTCATAAATAACCGGAACCGGATACAGAGGATTGGCTTCCTGAACTGCCCACGAGGCCATCTGATCCAGGTCATCTTCGGAGATTTTCTCAATGTGATCCGGAATGCCAAACGTCCGGTTCATGTCGCGGATTTTCTGAATAAAGGCAGCAGCGCATTCACTGTCCGTGCCTGCCGCAATATGAGCAAATCTGGCGAGATCTGCGAGCGGCCGTTCCACTTTTTTTCCGTAATCCTCGAGAACGATGGGCAGAAGGACCGCGTTGGCGAGCCCGTGCGGAACATGATACAGGCCGCCGATGGTGTGAGCCGCCGCGTGTACGTTCCCCACACAGGCGGTGGTGAAAGCCAGTCCGGCCTTGAAAGAGGCAAAAAGCATTTCCTGACGTGCCTTCAGATTGTCCGGTTTTTTAAACGCTTCAGGAAGATAACGAAAAATCGCTCTGACAGCTTCCCGACATTGTCCGGGTGTCTCCCGGCGGTGATAAGGCCGGTTAAGGTATGCCTCAACCGCATGCGTCAGAGCGTCCATTCCCGTTGTGGCGGTCAGAAACGGCGGAAGAGAAACAGTCAGAACCGGATCGAGAATTGCATAGTCCGGACAGAGGACAAAATCGTTGATCGAATATTTATGATGCGTCTCCGGGTCGGTGACAACGGCAGCGACTGTGCATTCGGAACCGGTGCCTGCAGTCGTCGGTACCGCAAGGAAGAGAGGCGTCTTCCTGCGAACCTTCAGAGTTCCACCCATCTCCTGCAGCGTTCTGTCGCGTCTGGCGATCCGTGCCGAAGCCGCCTTTGCCGCGTCCATATTTGATCCGCCGCCAATTGCCACAAAGCAGTCACACCGCTCCTGTGTATACATGGCAGCGATCTTTTCAACTGTTTTCGTATCCGGATCAGGACGGACATCGGAAAAGAGCGAATATTCCTTCAGTGTTCCGCACGCATTCACGAAAAATTCGCTTTTTACAATTCTCGGTCCCGTGACAATCATCGGATGTAATTTCCCTTCTTTTTCCAGTATTTCATTGATACGATTCAGGGCATGGGCTCCCGAGACCACCTGAGGGCCCTTTCCCGGTAAAATCCGGATTCCAAGTCCGAATGCACTCTGATAGAGCCTGTCGTATATCTGATCCAATTTCAAATCCATAATAGATATCCTTTCCGAAATCCGGCAGCCTGCAGATGGTGCGGATTTCCCTGACGGACAGATCCTGCCCGGAATGATTCAGGGTTACTTTCTCATTATACCTCTGTTATCCCCCGAGCGGGGCATTGCATATGTATAAAACAATGCAGAATACACCGCCACAAGCTGGATAAGGTGCGGATTGCTCCGTGCTTCAAAATCGCATCCGGTTTTCTTACGCATACTTCGCGGCAGGCAGCCATTAAATATTTCCATCAGTATTCAGATTCAATGGGTTTTCTTACGCACGCATTGTGGCAGGCAGTCTGTCTGCGTTTTCGATGAACATGGCACTATATTCAGATTATTTATTGACGAAATCGAAAAATAGAACTACAATAGTCTTAAACTCGTGAATGATTATTCACGACATTGCAGAGAGAAATTTCATTTTCGACAGGAGGGAAAGTATGGCTTATAACGGGTATGCAATTGACGCAGATCATTATCTTGACGCGAGTGCGGTGACGCGGAAACTGGATGCATTGATCCGGAAACCGGTTTATTCAATCAAACCGGAATACCTGCGGGAGTATGAGCAGGAATATTTTGACAAGAAATGTCAGAAATCAAAGGAAATGACAGATGAGGCGAAGAATGTTATTCCCGGGGGTGTGGAACATAATCTTGCTTTCAATTATCCGTTTCCGATTGCGATTGCAAAGGCAGAAGGAAACCGTATGGTTGATGTAGACGGAAATGAATATTTTGACCTGCTTCAGGCAGGAGGCCCGACCGTTCTCGGAAGCAATCCTCCTGAGGTGCGTGATGCCGTCATTGACCTGCTGAAAACCTGCGGGCCTTCGACCGGACTTTTTCATGAATATGAGTACAAACTTGCAAAAAAGATTACGGAACTGATCCCTTCAGTGGAGATGATCCGTTTTCTCGGATCCGGTACAGAAGCGTGTATGTGTGCGGAACGGATCGCCCGGCTGAAAACCGGAAAGAAAAATATCCTGAAGATGGGAGGCGGTTATCACGGATGGTCCGACATGCTGGCATACGGCATAAGAATCCCCGGTACAAAGGGTATTCTGTCTCACGGTGTTCCATCCTATTGCTTTGCACACACTGACGAGTATTTTCCGAATGATCTGGAAGATCTGGAACGGAAGCTGAAGCTGCATCAGCTGGATGGCGGAACCGCAGCAATTTTTGTGGAGCCGGTAGGGCCGGAATCCGGCACCAGACCGGTCTCCCGTGAGTTCATCCAGGGAACGGAACGACTGGCGCACAAGTACGGAGCACTGCTGGTCTTTGACGAGGTGGTGACCGGATTTCGTATCGGAGTTCATGGCGCACAGGGATTTTTCAATGTTAATCCTGACCTCACCGTTTTCGGAAAGGTCATCGCGGGAGGATATCCGGGAGCCGGCGCGGTTGGCGGGCATAAAGACTGCATGGCATATCTCGGAGCCGGCCTGGACAACCAGGGCAAGAAGCTCCATAAGGCAATGTGCGGAGGAACTCTTTCGGCCACACCTTTGTCAACCTGTGCAGGCTATCATATGATTTGCGCAATCGAGAGAGAAAATGCCTGTGAGAAGGCCGGAAGAATGGGTGATCGCCTGACGAAGGGACTTCAGGAGTCCATCCGCAGACACAATCTTCCATTTGTGGCGTTCAACCAGGGATCCATCTGCCACCTGGACACGGTCGGCACCATGCATTTCTGCATCGACTGGGGCAAACTCTGGAAAGTTCCGGAGGTTCTGAAACAGACAGGCATACGTCAGACCGAGATGGAGCACATGGGGGCTGCCTATATGGCAGAGGGCATCATTACTCTCGCCGGTTCACGTCTGTACACGAGTGCGGCGTATACGGAAGAGGATATTGATGAACTGATTCGCAGGTTTGACAGAGTATTCTCCAGGTGCGGAAAGATAGATACCGAGATCGATAAGAAATTATGGAAGTAAGAAATGATCGAAATGGGGAAACAGAGAAGGAGGCAGTGATGGCATATGATATCAGTGAAGCAAAAGATCTGGTAATCCGTGCGGGAAAGGAGCTTCTGGAAAGCGGGCTGATCGCCCGCACCTGGGGCAATATCAGCGCCAGGATATCGGATCATCAGTTTGTCATCTCGCCGAGCGGACTCGCTTACGACAGTCTTACTCCGGATGACATTGTAACGGTAAATATAGAGGATGGCTCTTATGTCGGAAATGTAAAGCCTTCCAGTGAAAAGGGAGTACATGCGGCAGCCTACCGGCTCAGGCCAGACGTGAATTTTGTCATACATACACACCAGGATTATGCGACCGACCTGTCGGTACTTGGAAAAACAATTGTGGTGCCCGAGGTTGAAGCGGACGACGCAAAGGCACTCGGCCCGATCATTCCGGTCGCCGCATATGGCCTGTCCTCTACAAGGACCCTTACGCGAAATGTTGAGAAATGCATCGCGCAATACCCGGACAGCCGGGCGGTTCTGATGCGCAATCACGGCCCGGTGTGCATGGGAGTCGATTACGAGGACGCCTTCCGGATCGCACATTCCCTGGAGAAGGTCTGTATGAACCGTTTTCACAATCTGGTCGGAGGTGATCTTCCTCCGGTGGATGATCCGGATTACCGTCTCGGAAAATACAGCAGGATCTATCATCGCGAAATTCAGGAAGAATTTGATGAATATTATGAAATCTTCCGCAGACAATCCATAAACTGTGTCATAGAAACCGGGGCTCCTTATATCCGACAGATCAGCGCATTCGGGAAGGGAATTGTGCCGTATGTTGACGATCTGGCTCAGATGACCGGAATATACATCCGGTGCGTTCCGGAAGAAGCCGGAAAAGAAACGATCGCACGGGCACTCGGAGGCACCTGCAGCGCAGTGCTGATAAAAGGAAAGGGCGCCGTGTGTACGGGAGGCAGCGAGGAGGATGCAGAGGCGGTTCTGATGGTTCTTGACAAGAGCTGTCAGGCAGCATTGCTCGAGAAATCCGGATGCCATCCGAAGGCCGTGAACCCGCTTGGAGGGATTCTTGAAAATCTGGTCTACACATTAAAATATTCAAAACTGAAGGGATAACTGAAGAAATAATCATGGAGAAATATATATGCTGAAGAAGCTGACAAAAGCGCAGCAGGACTCCATTCTCGAACATGCGATCGAGGAATTCGGGGATAAGGGTCTGGCAAAAACAACCGTCAGCTCCATTGCCGCAGCATCCGGCGTAAGCGTCGGAGTAATCTATAAATATTACAAAAACAAGGAAGATCTGTTTCAGGCATGCCTGAACTATTCAATGGAGATGCTGGGAAGAGTTCTCGAAGAGGCAATACGTGATTCGGCGTCTTTCCGTGAGGCAGTGGAAAGACTTGTACATGTATGCAGGATTTTTCCTGAAAGCCATAAAGGATATATCCGGATGTATCACGCGATCACGATGAAGTCCGCAGCCGATCATGCTGTGGATTTCGCAAAGAAAATCGAGACAATATCAGCCCGGACATATGAAACCATGTTTTCAAAGGCGAAAGCCGCAGGAGAGCTCTCCGCGGAGATCGATTCTCATGCATTTGCTTTTTTCTTTGACAACCTTCTGATGATGTTTCATTTTTCATTTGGGTGTGATTACTACGAGGAGCGCCTCAGGATCTTTCTGAATTGCGGTGACGGGGCACCGCCGGATGGCGACGGGCTGGAACATGCGCTGGTCACATTTCTATGCGCGGCTGCAGGAATCCGGAGCTGAGCGTACAGCGGGTTTCAGAGGCTGCGGCACAGAGCGCGCAGAATGGAGAGAAGATGGAGGAAACCTATATTCTGACCTATGATATCGGTACAACCGGTCTGAAGACCGGGCTATTTGCCGTAGGTTCCAGAGTGCGGCTGATGGCCGGCGCAACTTGCGGTTACCATCTGTATATTCTGGAAAACGGGGGCGCAGAACAGGACGCCGATGAGTGGTGGAACGCCATGTGCAGTACAACAAGGCAGGTTCTCGAAGCAGTTCCGGAGATCCGGCCGGAGGATATCGCAGGTATTTCTTTCTGCTCCCAGATGCAGGGGCTGGTTCTTGTCGATGAACACGGGGTGCCGGTACACAGACCCATGAGTTACATGGACCAGCGCGCTACGGAAGAAATACGCAAAGGCATCGCAAACGGGGTCCGTATTGCGGGTGCGAATATCGCGAAGCTGATTCCCTCCCTGCTGATCACCGGGGCCGTGTCAAGCTCGGTGAAGGATCCGATCTGGAAATATAAATGGATTGAGACGCATGAACCGGAAAATTTCGCGAGAGCATACAAGTGGCTCGATGTGAAGGAATACATTATCTGCCGATGTACCGGAAGATTTGTCATGACAAAGGACTCTGCTTATGGAACACTCCTTTATGATACAAGGAAGGGACATGAAGGATGGAGCAGAGAACTCTGCAGAATGTTTCACATTCGAATGGATCTGCTTCCGGAGATCATCCGCACAACAGATCCGGTCGGCCCGCTGACCCGGAAGGCAGCAGAGGAGCTCGGCCTTGCCGAGGGAATTCCGGTATTTGGCGGCGGCGGCGACGCGACGCTGATCGGAATCGGCAGCGGGTGCGTTCACACCGGTCAGACGCACATCTATTCGGGAACTTCCGGATGGGTCTCTACGATTGTAGACAGACAGCTTGTGGATGCCTCAAGTATGATCGCGGCGATTGTCGGAGCACAGGATGGCCGGTTCAACTATTTCGCGGAAATGGAGACTGCGGGGAAATGCTTTGACTGGGTCATGCATCACCTTGCTCTGGATGAAATCAATATCTATCTGGATAAGCACGATGTGTGCAGCAGCCCTGAATCCACCTGCCGCTCTCTGTATGACTATCTTTCTGAGGTTGTGCAACGGGCAGAACCCGGCGCGGGCGGAGTGATCTTTACCCCGTGGCTCCACGGAAACCGCTGCCCCTTTGAGGATCCGTATTCCGCCGGAATGTTTTTCAACATCCGGCTCGAAACCGGAAAAACGGAGATGATCCGTGCGGTACTTGAGGGTATCTGCTATCATCTGCGATGGATGCTCGAATGCCAGGACAGAAAGATTCATACCTCAGAAGTGATCCGGTTCTCGGGCGGAGGCGCCCTTTCGGATGTCACAAGTCAGATGCTGGCGGACATCACAGGCAGGACGATTGAGGTTGTTGCTCACCCGCAGAATGTCGGAGCGGTAGGGGCAGCCGCTACCGCCTCGGTCGGCCTCGGCATTCTGCATGATATCGAGGATCTGGACCGGCTGATTCCGGCGGTTCGGTCATTCCGCCCGGATCCGTCCAGACATGAAGTTTACAATCGTTCTTATCAGGTGTTTACCCGTCTGCATCAGGCTAACCAGAAGTTCTTCCGGGAACTGAATGCTGCCGCTTCGAAATGAAGGGAGGAGGAGCGCGATGACTGAAAAAAAAGCCGGTAAAGAAGTGCTGCGTGCGGTGAAATTCACTCTGTTTTCCATTTCAGCCGGAATTATCCAGGTGCTTCTCACCACAATTATTCTGGATCAGATCGTCCGGCTGAAACCCTACTGGCTGTGCTATCTGATCGGACTGGCCGCATCGGTGATCTGGAACTTCACATTAAACCGTCAGTATACCTTTCAGGCGGCAAACAACATTCCGATTGCCATGCTCAAGGTTGCAGCCTTTTATGCCGTGTTTACTCCGGCTTCCACCTGGGTGACGGGCATGCTGACAGATCGTGCCCGTTGGCCGCATCTTCTCGTTCAGGTCCTCGTGATGCTGAGCAACTTTGTGCTTGAATTCCTGTACGACAGATTTATTGTATTCGGTAAGTCCATCGATACAAACGCGAGAGCACAGAAGAACGCCGGTAGAGATGACCCCTGAGCCCCGCAGCAAAACGAGATAAAACACGCTGCGCGAGTTTTATCTCGCT
>DGTF01000038.1:21394-22740 GCA_002394235.1 Eubacterium sp. UBA4343
CTATCGCGACGCTCGCCGCACACGAATACTTCGCATTCGGCTGCGGCTCACTGTTCGCGTAAAAAAATCCTCCCTCACAGATCCTGATATGGAAATCAGGCTCTGGTGGGAGGAATTTTTGTCGCCTTTTATATCCCGATCATGCTTCCACGGAGACAAGCTCGATCTTGAAATTGAGCTCCTTTCCAGCCATCTCATGGTTGGCATCGAAAGTAATTGTCCTGTCATCCTTTGCAGTAACGACAACCGGAAACGGCTGTCCCATAGCGTTTGAGAGGTATACATGGTCGCCTGTCTTCAGACCGGCGGCACCCTCCATCTGGCTGATCTCTACCGTGAAAATCGCTCTTGGATCGCGTTCGCCGTAAGCCTCGTCCGGAGTGAGATGAATATTTACAATATCTCCGACATTCATATCTACGACCGCCTTGTCAAAGCCCGGGATCATCATGCCCGTTCCACAGACAAACTCCAGCGGTTCTCCCCGGTCGTACGATGAGTCAAAGACCGTCCCGTTGTTGAAGGTGCCTTCGTAATGCGTCTTCACCGTCTTTCCGGCATTTTTACCCTCCAGGATCACCTTCATTTCATGACAGCCGCCTCCACAGCATCCTCCGCAGCCTTCTTCCTCATCGCCGCCGCAGCAGCCGCCGGCGCATCCGTCTTCATTGTCACCACAGCACCCGTCTTCGCTGTCTCCGCAGCATCCGCCGTGACTTTCGGATCCATGGTGATGCTCACAGTTCACTCCCGCTGAAGAAAGCTTTCCGGCGAGAAATGCCTGAACTGCCTCATCCGTATCACCCTGTGCGCCGGAGACAATCTGCAGCCCCGCGGACTGAAGAGCCGACTGGGCGCCGCCGCCGATTCCGCCGCAGATAACCGTATCAGCGCCAAGGTCTGCAAGCAGTCCTGCGAGCGCCTCATGTCCGATTCCGCCGGCTCCAATCACCTCGCTCGACACGATCCGTCCGTCCTCAACGGTATAAATCTTGAAATTCTCTGTTCTTCCAAAATGCTGGAAGATATTTCCGTTATCATAAGTAACTGCAATTTTCATAAATAAAATCCTTTCGTTTGTTGCAGGCGGAAGCCCACCCGCTTCAGGTTGTGAGCAGCTGACAAAACATTTTCATCAGCTGCTGGCTCTGAAATCTTTGGCTTTTCCGACCGATTCAACCGTGTTTTACGGGTGATCTCACTGTCACGACATCTGCGCAATACAGACAGTATACGAAATAATAAGAAGAAAAGCAACATCCTCAGCATTTCCCGCTGCAAGGTAAAAAAAATTCGTGAATTGAAAAAGCAAATTCCAGTGGTGCGCCCAGCCAAGGGTGTGTAGC
>DGTF01000057.1 GCA_002394235.1 Eubacterium sp. UBA4343
GCCACTCGATGAACTGGGCAATCTCATTGCCCATGAAGTTGAGCTTTTTGCCCGGATGGGTCATCATATACAGATACAGCGCCCTTCCCTGAGGGAACTTGTCCGCGTAATCGCCTGCCATCTTCTGCATGATGGTTGCCTTTCCGTGAACCACTTCGTCATGCGACAGCGGAAGCAGGTATTTTTCATTATAAAAATACTGCATGGAAAAGGTCAGTTTATGGTACTCATCGGGACGGTTCTGCGGCGGGGTGCGGAAATAATTCAGAGTGTCGTTCATCCACCCCATGTCCCACTTGTAGTCAAATCCGAGTCCTCCCTCCGACACGGGCTTTGTAACGCCCGGGTACGCCGAAGAATCCTCCGCGATCAGGAGAACATTCCCGTCAAGCTTCTTTAATCCGCGGTTCATATTCTGCAGGAAAGTGATCGCATTCTCGTCTCTGCCGAGATTTTCGTCCCCCTTCCAGTAGATCAGATTTCCCACTGCGTCGAAGCGAAGTCCGTCAAAATGGAAATCCGCGAGCCAGTATTCACTTGCGGAATTCAGAAAGCTCCGGACATCACCTCTGGAATGGTTGAAGTTGCAGCTGCCCCATTCGCTGGTGCTTTTATCGGCAAACGCATGCTCATACAGCGGTGTTCCGTCATACTTCCACAGACCATAATCATTCACCGCGAAATGCACGGTGATGACATCCAGAATCACACCGATCCCGTGCTGATGGCAGGTGTCGATCAGCCGCTTCAGTCCATCCGGATTGCCATACCTTGATGTCGCGCTGAAAAATCCCAGCGACTGGTAGCCCCAGGATTCGTCGGCGGGATACTCGTTCAGCGGCATGATCTCCAGATAGTTGTAATGGTTTTCCAGCAGATAGGGGATGATCTGGCCCACAATCTCATCGTATGTGTACCACCCGTCGGAGACATCGATGCCAATCCCCTGCGCTTTCGCCTCATCCAGCTCCCTCGCGTGGATCTCCGGGTCGTCCTTCCTCCTCCAGGAACCCATATGCATCTCATAGATATTCAGCGGTTCCTTTGTGCGGTCTCTTCTGGTCCACATCCAGTCCGCGTCATGGAATTCATAGCCCTTCCGGTCATAGATTACAGACGCCGTTCCCGGTCTCTTCTCCGAAAAAAAAGCATACGGATCGGCATGGTCCATGAAGTTCCCGTCCGGGCCATAGATCCGGAACTTATACATCTGTCCCGGCTTGGCGTTATCCACCTCAGCCTCCCAGAACTGCCCGTTTTCCACCTTCTGCATCGGCGTATCCGTCCAGCCGTTGAACTCGCCGATCACGGAAACCGCCTCCGCATTCGGCGCATAGGTGCGGAATACCACGTTCTTCTTCCCGCACTGGGCACCCAGGTACTCAAAGGCCTTAAATTCCTCTCCGTTGTAGAAATCCTGTAAATCCATTGTTTATCCCTCTCTCACATATGCAGCACATTGACCAGCATGATCCAGGAAAGTCCATAGTACGTTACTACTCCGACAAGGTCCGTGAGCGTTGTGATCAGCGGACCGGAAGCAACCGCCGGATCCACCCCGACCTGATTGAAAAAGATCGGAACCGCTGTTCCTACAAAGCTTGAAATCAGCATTGCCAGAAGCAGAGACAGACCGATGCAGGCCGAGATTGCAAATGCCGTAGTCGGCGGCATGCGCCGCGCCGCCATGATATACAATCCAATCGCAGCGAACGAAACCAGACACAGTATAAAGCCGTTGGAAAATCCCACGGTCATTTCCTTTCCGACCAGATGAAGCTTCTCCTTTCCGGTCAGATGCTCGTCCATGAGGACACGAATGGTAACGGCAAGCGACTGTGTGCCCACATTACCGGACATATCCAGAATCATAGACTGGAAAGCCATGATCAGGGTGAGCTTCTGGACGACTGTCTCGAAAAGACCGACGACCGTAGATACGCCGATCCCCATAAACATGAGAAGCACCAGCCAGGGAAGACGTTTTCTGACGCTGAGCTTCACCGGCTCCTCCAGATCCTCCTCCGCGGACAAACCACCGAGCTTTGCGTAATCCTCACCCATCTCGTCATCGACAACCTCTACTACATCCTGCGAGGTGATGACACCCAGGATGCGGTTGTCGTCCGACAGAACCGGTATGGACTCCTCGGAATAGTCCTTGATCTTTTCCAGACAGTCTTCTATTTTTTCGTCGGCATACACATACGGATATGCCGTAGCAGTGATATCCTCCAGACTCGTTCCGTTCCTCGCGATGATCAGATCCTTCAGATCAACGGCTCCGTAGTACACACCGTCGTCATCCAGCACATAGATCACGGAGATGTTGTCGTTTTCCGCCGCCTGCTCGATCAGCGAGCTCATCGCCTCCTTGATGGAAAGACTGCAGTTCAGTGTGACAAAATTGGTGGTCATACGGCTCGCAATCGTGTCTTCATCGTACGAAGCCAGCACCTGAATCGACTCTCTCGACTCCGGATCCATCAGCTCCAGCCAGGCTCTTTTCTGCTGTGAATCGCTGTTCTTCAGAATATCCGCTGCCGTCGCCGGCTCCATCTCCTCCAGAACCGTAGCCGCTCTCTTCGGATCCATCTCATTCAGATATTCCTCCGCATCCTCGTCGGTATATTCCAGCATCTCCGCCAGATCCTCTGTACGCATGATGCGGTACAGCGACAGCCGCTCTCTTTTATCCAGCTCCGGAAGAACCGTCGCGATATCGTTCGCGTGATAATCCTGCAGCCTGTCCCGGATCACTCTCGGAGAATTCTTGCTGCGGATGACATCCAGAATTTCCTTCTCGTATCCGATGGCAGTCATCTCTGTCTTCTTTTCCTCTCTGCTCATTTCCTCTCCTTTCCTTACCCGCAGCCCCTCTCACACGCGATCTCATGCACAGTTACTCTCACGCACATCGTCCTCACGCGTCACCTGTCATGCGCGATCCTTCTCATGCGCAGTTGCTCTCACGCGCATCGTCCTCACGCGCCGCCTGTCATGCGCGATCTCACGCACCGTTGCTCTCGCGCACGCTCGTACCGGCGAAGCGTTTCACCCGATGTTCCTAACGCAATCCCCGGAGACCTTCCGTTCGACAGCAATGTTCCTGCAACAGGGGCCCTGAAAGAAATTGGAATTGAAATCCGTGCTCTGACTCAGCCGACACTCCAATCAGGTCTAGGCTCCGATTCAGCCGTCATTCAGACAATTCCACTGATACATTTTCTCTGCGCTGCGGTTTTGTATGAAATTAAATGTCTTTTTGGATGTATACGAAAATGAATTGCAGATCAGAAATGAAGACTCAAAAAAACAGAGGATATGAAAAGCACAAAAAAGAAAGAACAGCTTCCGGCTGCCCGTTGTGACTTGCATTCCTCAAGATCTGCAATTCCTTCGGTATGTGATAAGGACTTCGGCCTTCACCATCACAGCCTTCCATCTGCTCCACCTCTTTTCTTTGTTAACCCGCCAGACCCACAGCTTTTCCCTTTTATTAGAAAAGCCAAACCATCCATCGGATAGATTTTATAAAAAATTTATCAATCGCATTAACTGTAACACCTGCCATTTTGTTTGTAAAGTCCGTTCTGACACAATTGCAGCCGTTCCGGCTCGAAAATGGAATTTAGATTCTATCCCATTTAGGTTATGTTTTTGATATGATTTGGTTCTTATTGACTTCAGTTATCCTGCCTCTACAAGGTATACGAACTGATGTTATCAGGCAGCTCAGCGTATTACTTAGCGACTCTCTTGTTTGGGACAAATTCGATTCGAAGAGTCGCATTTACCGCCTCTGCAATACGATTCAACAATGCCAGACTGGGATTACGGGTGCCATTTTCCAGACGACTGATATCCGCCTGACTGATTCCGGTTTTCTTAGACAGCTCTTCCTGGGTCAGTCCCGCTTCTTTTCTCGCCTGGATCAGGGACATAGTAATATCTCTTTCCGGCTGAAGTGCTTCATATTCTTTCTTAAACTCAGCATCCTGCATTAATTCATTGGTCAATTCCTGTAAATCACTCATCGTATGTCCTCCTTCCCGGCCATATAAATTGCTCTTCTTTGCTTTGCCAGCAAAATTTCGCTGCGCGGCGTCTTCTGCTGTTTTTTCACAAATCCATTTGTGGCAATAATTATCTCATCTTCGTCGAAAAAATAAAGAATCCTCACAATGTTGCTTCCCGACACAGAACGCAGTTCAAAAATATCGTCTTCCAGGAATTTGCTCAGCGGAGCTCTGGCTTCATTGCCAAGCATTTCCAACCGGTGCAAATCCGACACTACTTTTGCTTTCATTTTTGTGTCTAATGAACGAATGAACTCACCTACGGGCTTACTTCCATCTTCTTCACGATAGAAATTAACGCTAAACAAACCTCCCCCTCCTTTATGCTATATATAGCATAAAATATTGTCTGTATTCCTGTCAACCATAATCTGATTATTGTGCCAAAAATCAATCCAGCGTTCTGCCGCAATTGTTTCAACGCAATCACAATCGTTTCTCGCAAAATCGCAGACAATCAAAGGCCGCAATTGTCAGGCTCAGAGACAGACAAATCCCGCCCGGCCCTGTAAGCGCCTGGCGGGATCATAAAAGCTATGATTCATTTGAACAATTGTTTCAGATGCTCCACGAATTTCCGGTAAAGATAATGCGGCGGTATGTCTCAAAGGTAAGCCATTTCGCGTTGAACTCCTGACGGTCCATGCTCTTCCGGTCTTTCAGGAAGTTTTCGAAATCCTTCTGACTTGAGATTCCTACCGCAAATCCGTTCGCATTAACAACCGGAAGTCCAGTGTATCTGTAATTCTCGATGGCGCCGACCTCAGCCACTCTGTCATCGCGGATCTGCACGTACGCGCCGGAATCCACAGCCAGAATGTCGAAATAGTTCGGGTACTCGTAGCTTTCGCCCTTCACCGGGAAGGAATCTCCAACCTCGTATTCCTTCTCCTCGACACCCATATTCTCGATTGCGTCATGCTTCTCGTTGAAGAAAAATTCGTCGAATACGTTCACTCTTGCGGTGATATCTCCGCCGGAGATTCTGACGCCGGTATCTTCCTCATTCACAAGTTTTTCCACAACGCCGCAGGCTGCCGTCATATTGCTGATCCGGTCAATGAGGATCAGCTCGCCCATGGTCTTGTGGTTGCGGAACAAATCCATCGGGATCGCCTCATCCAGGACGATCTCGCAGAGCGCGATCTCATTTTTCTCCAGCGTGCCCGCCTTCACCTGCTCGCCGCTGTTGATATCCGTCTTGTACAGAATCCTGCGGATAAAACCGCCGATTTTCTTGGTTCCGAGTTTGACGAAGAAATCCTCTCCGTCCGCCAGCCTTGCGTCATCCATCCACAGAAGGGTCGCGTCAAAGACTCTGGATACGGCAATCTTGCTGTCCTTCTCCAGCACACAGCCTCTGGAAATATCGATTTCCCGGTTCAGGCAGATGGTCACCGGACGGCCTTCGTCTGCGGATTCTGCGTCCTTGTCTCCGATCAGAATGCGCTCCACCTCTGCCTTCTCACCGGACGGAAGAACCGTGAGCTCATCTCCGATCCGGACGGTTCCCGCCTCAATCTGTCCCTGAAATCCCCGGAAGGTATGATCCGGACGGTTGACACGCTGCACCGGCATGTAGAATCCCTCTTCGTGTCCCTTCTCTGTCACATCGACATTCTCCAGATATTCGAGAATCGCCGGACCTTCATACCAGGGCATGTTTGCGGACTTCTTCGTGATGTTGTCGCCCTTCGTGGCGGACACCGGAATGATCTGCACATTGCGGAGGTGAAGCTCATTTGCCAGCACGTGGATCTGTTCGGTGATCTCGTCGAAGCGCTCCCTGCTGTAATTGGCGAGGTCCATTTTGTTGACTGCGAACACAAAATAGTGAATTCCCATCAGCGCGCAGATTCTCGCGTGACGGCGCGTCTGCACCAGAACTCCCTGTGTGGCGTCAATCAGGATGACGGCGAGATCCGCAAAGGAAGCGCCGACAGCCATGTTCCTTGTATACTCCTCATGTCCCGGCGTGTCCGCAACGATAAAGGAACGTTTATCTGTGGTGAAATAGCGGTATGCCACGTCGATGGTAATTCCCTGCTCCCGCTCAGCCATCAGGCCGTCCAGAAGAAGGGAGTAGTCAATGTCTCCTCCTGTGGATCCGACCTTGGAATCCAGAAGAAGGGCCTTCTCCTGATCCGCGTACAGAAGCTTGGAGTCATAGAGAATATGTCCGATCAGTGTGGATTTTCCGTCATCAACGCTGCCGCATGTGATAAATTTCAAAAGATCGCTCATCAGAAGTACCCCTCTCTCTTACGTTTTTCCATACTGGCTTCTCCGCCGTCCTTATCGATGACACGGGTGGTTCTCTCGGATTCTACCGAAGACAGTGTTTCCGCAATGATTTTGTCGAGCGTGTCGGCATCGGACTCGAATCCTCCGGTCAGAGGATAGCATCCGAGCGTGCGGAAACGGATTTTCTTCATCATCGGCTTTTCGCCCGGTTTCAGACGCATGCGGTCATCGTCCACCATGATCAGCTGTCCGTCGCGCTCGACGCATGGCCGCACGGCAGCATAATACAGCGGCACAATCGGAATATTTTCCCGCTTGATATACTCCCAGATATCTGCCTCCGTCCAGTTTGAGATCGGGAATACACGGATGGATTCTCCCTTCCGGATCTCTGTGTTGTACAGCTTCCACATCTCCGGACGCTGGTTCTTCGGATCCCATGCCTGTGCCTCGTTCCGGAAGGAAAAAATTCTCTCCTTCGCGCGGCTCTTCTCCTCGTCACGGCGTCCGCCGCCGAAGGCTGCGGTGAATCCGTATTTCTTCAACGCCTGCTTCAGTGCCTGTGTCTTCATGATGTCCGTGTAGGATGATCCGTAATCGAAGGGGTTGACTCCCCGCTTCACACCGTCCTGATTGATGTACTCAATCATGTCGATGCCCAGTCTTTTCGCCGTCTCATCACGGAACTTGATCATTTCCTTGAACTTCCAGGTCGTGTTGACATGGAGAAACGGGAACGGCGGCTTTGCCGGATAAAAGGCCTTCATTGCCAGGTGAAGCATGACAGAGGAGTCCTTGCCGATGGAATAAAGCATGACCGGTTTCTCACACTCTGCCGCGACCTCGCGGATAATGTAGATGGACTCTGCCTCCAGGGCGTCCAGATGCGAAAGATTACTCATGATATTTCATCCTTTCCTATTATGACTTGGTCGATGTATGACTTAGTCGGGTTACAACCTGATTGTTTATAAACAGGTCGTGCTGCAGCCTGATCCTTTATAACCGGGTCGCGTTGTGACCTGATCTGTATTGCTCAGTATTTGTTGGAATCTGTACTGTCCACGGTGATGGTGCGGATGGGCTTTTCCCGGTGATCCGAATCATAAAACTTCCAGTTCAGAAGCTTTCCTTCCCGCTCCACCTGCATATAGGCTGAACCTCCGCCGATGTCTTCTCCGAGGAAAAATTCAATTGCCCGGACCGGACATTCCTTTACGCAGGACACGCAGCCCCAGCAGTCCTCCGGATACTGCATCACTGCCTTTTTACCGATGACATCAATCAGGCTTCCGGGACAGACATCGGCACAGCGGCCGCATCCGATGCACCTGTCATTGATTCGAATACTCATCTTGCCGCCTCCTCTCCGAACAGCTGTCTCCATCCGGTTCCCACGGTGAAATCACGGATTCCGGTCCGGATCGGGTGAAAAATCATCCGAACCCTTCCATCCTCGTAGACGGAATTCACAAATTTCATCCAGTTCTCATCGTCTCTGTTGGGATGGCTCTCATTCTCGGCAAAACAATGCCAGCGGGTCTCCTTTCTGGCACCCAGATGCGCAATCAGAACCTTCGCCACGAGAAGTCTCTCCCGCGTCTCGAAATAATGAGCGAGATCCATGGGACGGTTCACCCGTATCTCCCCGGCTCTCCGCATCAATCCGTCGATCCTCCGGTCTGCCTCCGCAAGAGATTTCTCTGTAAACGCGTAGCTTTCGCTGATTCCTCCGGCATAGCGGTCCATAACCTCCTGCATATCTGCCTCAAGCTGCTCCGGAGTATATCCGAATGCCGTCTGTCCGCCGGTGTAGTGCGACTCAATCTCCTCCACGGCGCTGCGGATCCGGGCATCTGTGAGCGTATCCCACGCCGGATGTATCACCGTGTTGATGCTGTCCCGGCCTTCTGTTATTCCGCCCTCTGTTATACTTTCATTGGTACGGTGAGAATCCTTTCCTACGGTCACCCTCATTTCTTCACAGGGCTTCATCTTCGCCCGCAGAGACTTCAGATCCCTGAGTATGGACAGCGCTGCCAGTTTTCCTTCCGCGAGAGCACCGGTCACATATTTCTGCGGACAGCCGCCCGCCACATCTCCGGCAGCGTAGAGTCCCGGAATCGTTGTCCGTCTTCCGTCGTCGATCCAAAAGCCACTCGCGGTATGCCCTCCGACAACATAGGGTTCTGTCCCCTCGATCTCCACGTTCTCTTCATCCGGTCCCTTACCTCTCGCCACCCACTTCAGTGTCTGTGAAGGAGCCATATTCAGATACGCCTTCTCCAGATCCTCCGTCTGTGATCTGCTGATTCCCTTAGTCCGGAGATAACAGGGTCCGCGGCCCTCCTTATTCTCCTCTACCGTGCCCCATACCCTCTGAGAGGTGGTCAGTCCATATTTGTTCTCATACACCTCACCCAGGGCATTGATCTGCTTGGCGCCGACTCCCTGCGCCAGCGTTCCGGTTGGCGCGATGGTATCCTTGCAGCGAAGAGCGATAAATCGCATCTCGAAGGTCGTCATTTCCGCACCCGCCCGAATTCCCATCGCATATCCGGCACCGGTATTGAAAGGACTGTACCACATCTTATGTCTGGAAAATCCCGGATTGTTCGACCGGTAGATGCCGGACGCTCCTCCCGTTGCAATCAACGTAGCATCCGCGGAGAAGAAACAGATCACTTCCTCCTTGACACCGTGTCCGAAGGCCCCGGTAACTCTGCCGCTTTTCTCATCCCGGAGAAGATCTACGATATTAATATTGTTGTACACGGAAACATTCGGCAGCTTTCTGACCGCGTCTGCCAGAAGCGGCTTGAAGTTTTCCCCGTTGATCTTGATGTTCCGGTTGCCGCGGCTCACGTACTCGCCGTTCTCATCCTTCAGAATCACCAGCCCGAGCTGCTCCATCTTCGCGGTCACCTCATTGAGATTCTCGCTCATGGTCAGAAGCAGATCCTCCCGCGCAATGCCGTGCGCATCCTTCAGCGCGTAATCCACATAAAACTGTGGCGTGTGCCCTTTCGTGATATATGCATTCAAGGCGTTGACACCCGCAGCGAGACATCCGCTTCTCCTGATATTTGCCTTCTCCGCAATCACAACCCGGAGCTCCGGATTCCGATCCGCCAGAGTAAGCGCGGCATAACAGCCCGCGGTACCGCCTCCGATAATCAGTACATCTGCATTGATTCTTTCAATCTTCATTTGATACTCCTGTGCGTGTGCGCGATTCCATTGTCTGCGATTCTCCTGTTCATATTTTCAATGATTCGATGATCTTGCCTTTTCTCTGTATTGTCTTCCGGCTGCTGATTTCGACTTTTTTACCTGTTTCGTCTTCCGGCTGCTGATTTCGACTTTTTTACCTGTTTTGTCTTCCGGCTGCTGATTTCGACTTTTTTACCTGTTTCGTCTTTCTTCTATTGATTTTTTTGCTTTTTCATCGTAGAATCATAGCATAGATTTCCTATCATGTCTATAGGAATTATGTGAAATCATGTAAAAATTAGTGAGGATTATCGATGGCAGCGATACAAACGAAAGCAAAAACCGGAAAGACCGCGGCGAAAAGAAACCGGAAGCATTTTCCGGCCCTGATTTCCTCGCTCTTCAAGATCGGTTTTCTCGGCTTCGGCGGCGGATGCGCCCTGATTCCTGTCATGGAGAAGGAAATTGTCGAGGACGCAAAGCTGGTAACTCAGAAGGAATACGACAAGGATACTCTCGTGGCGTGCATCACCCCAGGAGCCCTTCCGATCGAAATCGCCACAGGTCTCGGGCTTTCCGCCTATGGAATCACCGGGATGCTCTCTGCCGCCCTGGCGCTCGCCCTTCCCGGCTCACTTCTGACGGTGCTGATTCTGGCGCTCCTTTCCGGAGCCGATGGCCTGGTCCTGACAGAGATCCAGTGCTTTTCGATCGGCGTCGGTGCTTTTATCAGCTATCTGCTGCTTTTGTACGCCATCAACACCCTTCGGGAATCCCGGAATGCAGCCTCCGGCAACACCAGGAAAACCTTCTTTGTAATGCTTGCCGTGTTTTTTCTGGGATGCGGAAAAACCTTCAGCAATCTTCCCTTTATGAACGGCAGATATCTCTTCGGACTCTCTACCATTCAGATCCTGGGGCTCGCTTTTTTCGTGATCCTCTTCACCGGAGGGAAAAACACGCCGTGGAAAACAGCAGTTTCTGCTATTCTTGTCGCTCTGTACGCACTCAGTGCCGGCCATGCCCACCTCATTCCGGGAGCTGGCCCCCGCAGAATCCTGGTTGCTGCTATGTATTTCTGCGCAGCCGCAGGAATGATTCTCAGCATCCGGGATGATCTGCGCGCGCACAGGGCTTTGCTTTCCGGAAGAAAAAATCTTCTGCATTTCCTGAAGGAGATCCTCGCCTGGCTCCTGCTTCTGGCTGTCTGCGCGCTGCCCGCTCTCCTTCTGACTGAAAAAGCGCCTCTCTATCTGATCCGCGGATTTTTTTCTTCCATCATCTCCTTCGGAGGAGGAGACGCGTATCTCTCGGTCGCCGACGGCCTGTTTGTCAACTCCGGGATGGTCACCTACCGGGAATTCTATTCCCTCCTCGTGCCTGTAGCAAATGTACTGCCCGGATCGATTCTCAGCAAAATTCTCACCGGCGTGGGATATTATATCGGCTACAATCTGAACGGCTCACCCGTCCAGGGCATCGCTGTAGCATTCGCCGGGTTCATCTGCAGCGTCGTTGCTTCCGGGCTTGTATTCTGCCTTGTCTATCATGCCTATAACTCGGTGGAGCACATCACCGTGTTTCAGAAAATCGGCCACTGGATCCGTCCCATCATCGCCGGTCTTCTGCTCAGCGTCATGTGCTCAATGATTCAGACCAGCCTCAGCATCGCCGCCTCCATCGGCATCGCCGTTCTACCGGTATTTCTCGTAACCTGCGGCATCATTGTTCTGAATCTCTCTCTCATGAAGAAAAAAAGCAACCCTTTCATGATTGCCGCCTCATCCCTCATCGGACTTGTGGCATCCAATCTACTTCTGATCCTCGCATGAAGCTGTGGCCGGATATGCCTGCTTTCCTCGAACACAAGCAATTCTACAGCTCCGCTTTCCACGCAAAAATCCACAGATGTTTTCCCAAACGAGAAAAACATCTGTGGATTTCTCACATTCTCCAGCTCGATATGATCTCAAGCACAATCCCGTTCTGAAGTTTTTCCTCCGCATCCGGCGCCTCTCCGGGTTCAATCCGCCGGATGCCCGCAGTCATCGTATGTTCCGGCGAATCAAATTCCGTATACATCTCAATGGGATACAGCGACATCACATTCATCAGGCTGCAGATCTCACCCGCCAGTTCTCTTCCACGGACATAAGCGACCGTTCCACGGGAGGAGGCAGTGTCGATCCTGCACTCCGGCTTGATGCCGTATAATTCCTGATCCTCCGGGCTCCCGTTACAGTCCCGAAACAGACAGGCACTGAAGACGACCTTCTCGTCGGTCCCGCACCAGTACTCTGGAATATCCTCCTCGGTCAGCCTCACCGCTCGATATTCAACCGATGCGTCCCGCGACGCCCGATATAAATCCCATGCTTTTGCCGGAAGCAGTTGATGAGACCGCAGAAACTCACCAATCGCACCTGCTTTCTCCTCGGAATCCATCAAAGCTACCGGGCAGCATCCGAGAATATCCCCGTTGGTGTCATGGAGCGCAGCGTAGAGACGATATACTTCATTCTCCCGCTCGTCATTCTCCCAGGTTTCCTCATTCAAACGCCTAAGCTTTGCGTTCAGCTTCCGGATCGCACGGGGAATATTGTTGTCCTGAAGAACAGACTCCCGAATGAATTCCCGGTAATCATGCCCTGTTCTTTCAAATCCCGAAAGCGGACGATAACCGATCACATACTGCCGCACCTCCGAATAGGAATCCTCCGAGATCCAGGCACTGTAAGACCGCGCCAAATCCGCTTCCCGAATGCTTTCCTCAACGATGATAACATAATCTCCATACATAAAATAGTGATTTTCTACCCTTACTCCGACCTTGTCCAACGAGATCTCTTTCAGACCATCGTAGCTTCCATGTCTCTTCCCGTATTGACACAGTGCATGCCTGCATCCCCAAAAATCATCCATCGCCCGTTCCTCTCAGCTTCTTCTTCATCATTCCCCGGAGTGGAAGCCCCGTAAACTCAACAGTTAGTTACGCCTGTCACCCGGAAGATCCACTCAGCAGACTCTGCAAGCCGCGCGTGTAGCCCGGAAGATCCGCTCAGCAGGCTGTATATTCGCGCGTCACTTCAGGAAAATACCTGCTGTCTCTGATATCGGATCTGATCTTACTATACATTTTTTCTGTCGATTTCTCAACACCAGGCCCTCCAACCGCAGTGTATGAATGCGGAAGGAAAATCAAGCAGCCAAAAGCTAGATTGCCCCGAATACTGGAAGGCTCCGCTTTGCGGGTCTCTCAAATCGAAATTGATGAAGTTTATATTTTCTTTAGACAACCACCACATTTTAATCACAACTTCCACGTATATTTTTACTCAGATAGTTGATTAACCACTCACTATCTCCCCCTCATTAAAAAAAGAAAAGGAGAATGTCCCACGCGGCATTCTCCTTTTCTTTTTTATTCTGTGTTTATTCTGCTTTTCCTGTGCTATCTTCTGTTTTTCCTGTGTTATCTTCTGGTTTTTCTGTGTGATGCTCTGGTTCTTCAGTGCTATGTTCTGGTTTTATTTTCTCACATTTAGCTCTGTCTCGTGACGCAATTCTCCGCCTTACTTCTGCTTCAGAAATTCTTCTTACGACTCCGCATCCTTCAGCTTCAGCATGGTCTTTGGCGCGCGGAGCTTCCGGATCGCTTTTGCCTCGATCTGACGCACCCGTTCTCTTGTGACTCCCAGCTGCTTTCCGATTTCATCCAGCGTCTGCACCTCATTTCCATCCAGTCCGAACCTGCGCTTAAGGACATATTGTTCCCGATCGGACAAAGTACCTACGATTTCATCCAGACGATTGTAGATGTCCGACTGCACGACGGCATCCTCCACCGAAAGATGATCATCACCGGTCACCATATCCCCCAGTTCCGTCTCGCCATCGTCGCCGACCGGATTGTTCAGAGAAGGCATTGTGAAAAAATCCTGCTTCAGAGACAGATAGTACGCCGCTTTTTCCTCCGGAATTTTCATTTCCTTTGCAACCATTGCCCTGCGCTTGTCCGGATCATCCACGCCTTCCTGAGAGAGCCTGCTGTCGATCGCGGATGCCTTCGACACTGCCGAGAACACATGCACCGGAATCCGGACCGAAAATCCCGATTCCATGATTCCCCGGACGATCGACTGGCGTATCCAGAAGGTCGCGTATGTGCTGAAGGACGCGCCCTTCTCCGGATCGTACTTCTCCGCCGCATGCAGAAGGCCTGTAAGCCCCATGTTCTCAATGTCCTCAAAATCCAGGTCGTTGCCATAATACTTGTGATACGACCAGGCATATTTATCTACCAGTTTTCTGTTCTTCTCACAGAGCTCCTCCTGGGCAGACACATCACCCTTCTGAATTCTGCGGCACAGCTCCGTGTTCTCCCGGTTCATCTTCTCCAGGCTCTCCGTCAGCTGCTTCTCTTCCTGTCGATTATCCGTGAAATCCCTGTCCTCTCCCATATCCTTTACTCCCTGATTTTATCCCGAAACCCACGCTTAAAAAACATACCTTATCATTACCCTGAGTTTTTATAATAACCCGCTGTTTTATCGTTACCCCGTGCTTTTATAACCCTGCGTTTTTATTATAACCCGCTGGTTTATCATTGCCCGGTGCTTTTATAGCCCTGCGTTATATTATGTCTCTGTATTTTTATTATAACCCCAGATACCCCGTGAACGGGAGACGTAAAAATGCAGCAGAGAAATTTTCCTCTGCTGCATCTGTTTATTATCCACCGAAACTTGTATACGCTGTGATTCTGATACCCGCGAACGATCAGCCTCCCGGCTGATCATCCGGTGTAATGACAGAATACACAGCCAGAATTCCATCGGCCGTTATTCAATTGCAATGGTCTTCTTCTCCGGAACCGCCTTCTTATCTTCCTTCTTCGGAACTGTAATTTTCAGAACACCGTTCTCGAATTTTGCTCCGATGTCCTCTTCCTTGACGCCTTCACCTACATAGAAGCTCCTCGCCATACTGCCTGCGTAACGCTCCTGTCTGATCAGCTTGCCTTCTTTATCTTTCTCTTCCTTGCCGAGACCCTTCTGAGCGGCAATGTTCAGATAGCCATCATTGAGTGTCAGCGCAATATCTTCTTTCTTACATCCCGGAAGATCTACGTCCAGTTCATAATGATCCTTCTGATCCTTAATATCTGTCTTCATGAGATTTTTTGCATGACGCCCGAACACCGGATTTCTTTTTCCGAAGAATTCATCATCAAAATCATCCATCATATCTTCCATATCCTCTCCGAACAAACTTGGTAAATACATCATAAGTCATACCTCCTTTTACCATAAAAGCATGTCCGGATGTCGTCTCAAGCACCCTGCATGTAACTTCTGAGCCTTTCTGTAATGCTCTTTACGTTCTTCGATTCGCTCCGGGTCTCTGTATCCGCGGCCCTTCAGCTCATCTTATGTAACCCTTTCTTGTTACGATTATGTAATAGCACCATTTGTTAGCCATGTCAAGTGTTGAGTGCTAATTTTCTATTCTTTCTGATCAAAATCTTTAAAAAGATCCCGGAATCCGGGTTCTTTTCCAATCGAGTAGGAGGCGGTGACTAA
>DGTF01000035.1 GCA_002394235.1 Eubacterium sp. UBA4343
GCGTCGCGATAGCGAGATAAAACTCACGCAGCGTGTTTTATCTCGTTGCGTTAACCCGTCGAAAACGCAGACTAGCGGCTTGCCGCGGGGCACACGTAAGGAAATGAATGCGAATGCCTGAAGGATTGCGGGAGCGCGGAGCACAAAACAATCCGTAGCGCATACAATATGTGGCGTCATGCTTCCGACTTGATAGCACTCCGTATAAAATGCTGTGTAGCTTACACAGAATGTGGTACAATTTAAAACAAACCGGAAGTCTGATATCGAGGTGAGCATGAGGTGAGGAAAGTGGGCATTTTGTTATTTGTACTCGGAGCGGCTGCCATAGGTTACGGCTTTCTGATCCTTGCCGCGGCGTCGGGTACGAAATTTTTTGCAATATGGTTTCTGATCGGGGCATTTATTATCTGGGCGGGATATATGACGAATGGGAATCACTGGCGCGCCGTTCCGCCTGTCGTCCGGATCGCTCTGGCGGTTCTGGTCACTGCCGCTGTGGTTATCGTGGCAGCAGGAACGGCATGCATCATGACTCATTTCCACGACAGGGCGCCGGACGGACTTGACGAGATTATCGTTCTCGGCGCGCAGGTCAGAGAGTCAGGACCGAGCCGGGTGCTGAGAAGCAGGCTGAATGCAGCGGCGGCGTATCTGGCGGAGAACCCGGATACGGTATGCATCGTCAGCGGAGGGCAGGGGTCGAATGAGCCCTGCACGGAAGCGGAGGCTATGAAGAAATATCTTGTCCAGAAAGGCATCCCGGAGAACCAGATCCTGGAGGAGGACAAATCCACGACAACTGTGGAGAATCTGGAATTCAGCAGCCGGTTTCTGAACCGGAAGGAGGATTCCGTGGGAATTGTGACGAACAATTTTCATATGTTCCGCAGCCTGAAGCTCGCGAAGAAATACGGATACCGGAACTGCCGGGGGATTGCGGCAGGATCCACGCCGCTGTATCTTCCAAATAACATCCTCAGAGAGTGTCTCGGTATCGTGAAAGAAGTCATGTGGGGGAACTTCTGAGTGTTCCTTATCGTGAAAGTGGCCGTGTACTGGAACTTCTGATTCCCCTCTCCTGTTCATCTCCTGGTATAAGACGCTCCGGAAATCACTTCATTGTGCGTTCTGTTGTATTCATTATTATTCATCGCTTTTATATTTTATATCTGTGTTTATATCCGTGCTAATTGCTGTTTGTCCGCTCATTTCCAGCAGAAGAATGGACTGCTGCAGGTAGAGGGACAGATCCGGGCCAAAGGAATCGCAGTGCATAAGGTTTCTTATGGTCCGGATTCTTTTGTTCACAGTATTTCGATGCAGAAACATGGCATCGGCAGTTTTCTGTGTGGACTGGTTATGGTCCAGAAAGGATTTCAGTGTGTCGAAAAGCTCTGGCTTTCCATTACTTTTCTGTTTCCAGAGATAGCGGATGACAGGATCGCAGAAATGCAGCTTTTCGTCTGCCGGATCACTTCCGAGTAGAAAGCGGTTCCCGTAGGAGCGGAAATTGCGGATCAGATTGTCGCCAGAAAGGGGAAAAAAGTTTCCCGAAACTGGAAAGTCATCGGTTGGAACAGAAATTGTATTCTTGGAAACAGGACGGTCTGAAGATGAACAGCATTCGGCTCCGGTCACCTGCGGGATATTGTTCCGAGGCATTCTGCGTTGATTTAGAGCGAATTCTGCCTGTCGGAACATATAGGATAGTTCTTGAAGGCCCGGTTCCGGGAGACTGAAGCCGATGGCCACAAGATTACGCGCGGAAAAACTTTTCAGAAAGGACATAAACTCTGTTCGCATGAACGTGCTTTCCACAGCAACCAGCGCCACGTATTCGGAGATTCTGAGGCAGACGCATTCCGGGAAGGTCTGTTGAATCGAGTGCTGTATGATGCTGAGAGCTTTTTGGTCCGTGTAGCTGTCACCGAATTGTTGGGGTTTCAGAAGGACGACCTGAAAGACATCATCGTCCTTCCAGTTATAAAAATGAAGTTGGGTTTTCAGATCGTTGGGGTTGACTGCTTTTTTCTGGATCAGGCGAAAAAATACATTGGCGGAATCATTCTCGTTCTTTATTGTTTTTCCCATATATGCCTGAAGAATCTGCCCCAGACGGTGGAGAAGCTGTGCGTCTCCAGGGTTTACAGGTCTGTTCTTCTCCAGAAGCGTGATTCTGCCGCAGGCGGCAGAGTCAAAGGCAAGTCCCTCCGTCAGACCGTTGAGTGTCATCTGCTCATTTTTTCGCCACTGGAAGGTATGACTCCCGTTCTGAAGTCTCGATTCCATAGCGGCATTATCATAGCGTATCAGATGAATGCTTTGGAGAGAAGAGTAGCCGGTGCGGGCAATGTACTGCCATTCCGCGTCCATCTGGGACAGGTCGTCCACATGTGACATGGCGAGAGCACGGCTGTTTGCATTCTGGATCAGCAGCGGGTTTTGGAAAATCCGTTCCGAGCGATCAACGATATTCTGGAACCTTCCATGCTCTGCATCGTCTTCCACCTGAGATTCCCAGTCCTGATAATAGTCAAATACACCCTGGAGAAGCTCAAAGGCTTCTATGGCTCTGAGGCCTTTCACCCGGATGATGTCTCCCTCCCCGTTAAAGATGACGGAGTTGTCTTCTTCGTACACACATACACAGTTGGTCGCGTAGGCGAGCCGGGCACTGTTCAGAACAGCTTTCGCGGTATCACGGATCTGAAGCGTCAGGTCATCTGCCATCAACGGCATCAGACGATTGGCAATCATCCACATACTAAGTTTCATTTCTTATCCTCGTCGGTTTTTCCTGTTGTTTCTCTGATTTTTTCAGATAGTCCTGTCATGCTCAAACCTCTGGTTGTCGCGCAGTGATCCGGGATGCCGGATCGGCGGCTGTCGCCATCCCGGAGTTCCATCATCCCTTGCGCATGTTCATTGAGAAGCAGGTATTTCTCGTTCACCTTCTACCCGTGATCATGAGTATGGTTTTACGGGTGCAGTTTTATTCTAACGAAAGCGGTCAGAGAAAACAATATTTAGAGATGCAATAGTGCTGTATTTGCATATAAAATTATAAAAAAAATCAATTAATC
>DGTF01000009.1:0-33810 GCA_002394235.1 Eubacterium sp. UBA4343
TCCTTGACAAGGGGTACAATTCACTCAGAACAGAATTGCATCTGAAATATTAAAAAAAGAAAGCTTTTTAAGTTGCAGTAGAATTTACTTCTACACTGGAATTTGCTTTTTCAATTCACGATTATTTACGGATTTACGGGCTTCCCGTGAGGCGTGTTATTCCTGCCAGATCAATGGATGTGTACCGAAAGCACAGGTGAGAGATTCCGTTGTTTGCAGGAAGTTGTTCAAAGGAATAAGAAAAAAACGCAGACAGTACCGCCGCGCGTATTACGCGCGAAGCGGTTCTGTCTGCGTTCCAACGGTGTGCGCCGTTTGTTTGTCTGCGTTCCAACGGTATGCGCCGTTTGTTTGTCTGCGTTCCAACGATGTGCGCTGTTTGTTTGACTGCGTTTCACCGGTCTGTGCTGTTTGTGTGACTGTGATTCACTGGTCTGTGTCATTCGTCTGACTGCAGGCAGCTTTCTGTTCCGCGGTGGGAGTCTCTGTGCTGTCAGCGCCGTTTTTCCTGGCGGGAAAGATCTTTGTGAGAAGCATCATGATGACAATCAGCACAATGGTGACGATAAAGATTCCGAGCATCCCGAGTCCCATAACCTTCAGTGATCCAAGAAATGTATTCATTTTCGATCTCCTTTCAGAGTTCCCTTCAGAGAGGTATCTTTTTTTTCAATGTTTCCGCTGAATTCTTCAGGAATTTCATCAGCCTGTTCAAAGAGAGGGCCTTTATAAGTGAAACTCTATTATAAGAAATGTCCTCTATAAGAAAAACGTTAAGAAAAACGTTCGCGCGGTCATGCCAGCGGTACAAGGTTCAGGATCAGACCGCCTGCGATAACGGATGCGATCTGGCCGGAGACGTTGACGCCTGTGGCCTGCATGATCAGAACATTGGAAGGATCCTCTTTGATGCCCATTTGTGTGATGACTCTGGCAGACATCGGAAAGGCGGATATGCCGCAGGCTCCGATCATCGGGTTGACTTTTTTGTTCTTTGGCAGAAACAGGTTCAGGAGTTTTGCGAAAAGTACGCCTCCGACGGTGTCAAAAATAAACGCGATGAGTCCGAGAAGGAGGATCAGCAGAGTCCTGATATTGAGGAAGTCTTCGGAACGCATCTGTGATGCCACTGTGATTCCAAGCATCAGAGTGATGATGTTGGCGAGGGAGTGCTGGGCTGTATCGGAAAGCGAATCCAGAACACCGCACTCACGGACGAGATTTCCGAACATGAGAAAGCCCACCAGGGAGACAGATCGCGGCGCTACAATTCCCGCGATGATGGTGATGCAGACCGGGAACAGGATTTTCACCGGTTTTGACACACTCTGCGGATTGTAGGACATGTGCATGGCGCGTTCCTTTTTTGTCGTCACCGCCCGGATGACCGGCGGCTGAATGATCGGCACAAGCGCCATATAGGAGTAGGCCGCAACGATAATCGCTCCGAGGTATCTGGAGTGAAAATAGTTGGCGACAAAGATGGAGGTCGGTCCGTCTGCCGCACCGATGATGCCGACGGAAGCGGCATCCTGCAGGCTGAAGCCAAAGAGGGCCGCCAGACTCAGCGTGAAAAAAATGCCGAACTGGGCTGCTGCACCGAACAGCATCATCAGCGGATTGGACAGAAGCGGCGTAAAGTCGATCATGGCTCCAATGCCGATAAAGAGCAGGAGCAGAAAGATCTCATTGGAAATTCCTGCATTGAAGAGGGTATCGAGAGGCCCCTGTGTCAGTACACCATTGATTGTCTGCGTGACTGCTCCCGACATCGGAAGATTCACCAGAACTGCGCCGAATCCCATTGGTACCAGTAAAGAAGGCTCCATTTTTTTTACGATGCCCAGATAGATCAGTATACCTCCAATGATCCACATGACAGCCATCTGCCATGTGATGTTGCCTGCATTGGAAAACAGCTCCATAATTCCCTGCATAATTTTGAGTCCTTTCTACAATTTTTCATGCTGCGTGCATCGATCTGCATTTGTACTTCTGACTTAAGCTGACAAATTAAGCTGCTTTTATCGGAAATGAGGTCTGTCAAGCAGAGTCATCCACAGAAGACTCTGTCAGCAGCCGCCCGATACTCTGAAAGTCTCTTTGTCTTATAAAGCTTATGAATCAGACGGTCAGAATCCGGAAAATTCTCTTTCATGAATGACCACAGCTCCAGCATATGACGAATGGACACGTATTCATCACCCTGAAACGCCTCCATGAAGGATTTCAGGATGGAATCGTGGAAAAGCTTCAGCTCCTCGGCAGTCAGAGAATCTCCTCCGCGGATTTCCCGCACCAGCGCCGGATTTCCGACGAGTCCGCGACCGATCATTACAGCATGTACTTCTGGATATTTCTCTGCAATCTGCTCATAGTCGCGCACGGTCCGGATATCTCCGTTGTAACAGACCGGATTTTCTGATCTGCGAAGGCATTCTTCGAAGTAATCCAGATGTACCCGTCCCTGGTAGCCTTCGTCTCTCACTCGCGGGTGAATGGTCAGCTCTGAAATGGGGTAACGATTGTATATCTCCAGAAGAGAAAATACCTCTTCCGGATCGCTGACTCCTAGTCTGGTTTTGATTGAAATCTGCATTTTCCTGTCCGGGTTCGAGGATCTGCCGGAAGAATTCAGTTCGGTCTCTTCGAATACACCGTCGAGAAGTCTTGTCAGAAGTTCCGGTTCGTCGAGGAGGCCGGATCCCTTCTTCTTGGCGGTCACAGTCTTTGAAGGACATCCCAGGTTGATATTAATCTCGGAATACCCGAGTTTTCCCGCGTATTGAATTCCTTTGCGGAAAGCCTCCGGATTGTTCCCGAGAAACTGGGGGACCAGAAAAATGTCCGGATTTTCTGCCGGATCCAGTTCCTTTTTGTCCCTACCCTTCAGCTTCAGATCTCTGGTCACGGAAAGAAAGGGCGTATAATATTTATCTATCCCAGGGAAAAACCGGTGATGTACCTGCCGGTAAACCCTTCCGGTAATTCCTTCCATCGGTGCGAAGTATAGTTTCATTCTGTTTTCCCGTCGTGTCAGGTGGTTTGTCTGTCGTCGTGAAACTCTTGTGGATGATTGGTGAGAAAACGAACGGGATCCAAAGCCTCTCGGGTTGGACCGGCTGAGACCAGGATCCGCTTGCCAACCAGATCCTTTTCAAATCCTATCACATGATCAAGGACTTCGTAAAGCTTTTGCGGTGAAACCATCTTACCCTTGCCTGTTGCTCCGCAGGCAGGATACCCCGGACTCAGAGGTGGCGATCCAGATGCTGCCGGATCTCCGGAAGAAGCGAACGGTCTGCCGGGAGCCAGTCAACATCTTCCAGATGAGCTGAATCCAGCCATCTGGCTGCCTCGTGTTCTAAAAGCGTAAGGCTGCCACTGCGAACAGTACAATAATAGCATTCCATGACCAGATGAAATCCAGGATAATCGGTCTCGATGGTATCGATAAGAGAGCCTGGCGAAATTTCGGTATCAAGTTCCTCGCGAATTTCCCGGCGGAGTGCCTCCTGCGGAGTCTCTCCGGGCTCTATCTTCCCTCCGGGGAACTCCCATTTGTCCTTAAATTCTCCGTAGCCTCTCTGGGTAGCGTATACTTTCCCATGATGAATGATCACGGCGGCAACCACATGTTTTGTATCCATTTTTTATTCTCACTTTCTGTATTGTTTATCTCAGCAGATGGGTATCCTTCCGGCCTTTGACGAATAGTATCATTCTTTCACAATATAATTGTAAAGATCCTGACGGACCGGAACCTCAAGCTGATAGTCAACCTCAAAAGCATCATCTATCCGTGTCCCGATGACTGCTCCGGTTTCATCGACTTTATCAAATTTCATTCGGATAGGTTTCGGATCTCCCTGTGCCTGCATTTCACCGAGGAAATAAAACTCCTTTGCCTCCCGGTCGTCCTTATTTTTCCGAAGGAAAAGAAAAATCCGGTTTTCGCGGTCGGCTTCGGTGCGTTTGTAAAAATGATCCGCATCGCTTGATGTGATCTTTCTTGGGTGTTTGGATAGTGCTATGAGTCTGTCCGCTGCAAGGAAACGGTCTTCATATGCGATGGCATCATCGGTTTTGTCATAGTTGATGAATACCGGAAGAGTTTTCGTTCGTGCGTCATAAAAATATCCGCCCAGGTTCTGTGCGTTCATGTTTTTGTCCCAGTTCAGCAGAAGGCAGACCTCTTCATATGTATACTTTCGATACAGTTGAAAATTCGTATCCTTATACCGATTGCTGTAGTTCTTCTGATATTCCTCCAAACCAAATTCCACGGTTTCTTCTATCATCTTTCGGAACGTGTCATTTTTCAGTACCCGGAGAAATCCGGTGGAAGCCTGGTAGGTTTCCTCTTTTGTTTTTTCCAGAAAGACACAGGCAGACAACTTCTTCTGATCAGAGTCTTTTGCAAAATGATTTGTCAGGTTGCGAACAGCAGAGGCAATGGTTGCATCCTTTTCCCGGATCCCTCTCCGTGACAGGGCATCTGCGTAAGCCTTTATGCGAAAATGGAAGGCATGGTCATGAAGAATATCACGAAGGATGAGTAATTCTTCGGGACGTTTTCCAAAGGCAAGCTTTTTTGAGATAAATCCGAGGATCTGCTCTTCTGTGGCGTCCAGTCTTACAGTATATTCCTGTTCATACTTTTTGAGAAAGCCGTAATAGGAATTGAATTTCATAAAATACTTTGTTATGTTAATGGAACCGTAGGCAGAGAAATCCGTCATTGAAGGGATTCTGCCGAGCTGGTATTTTAACTTCCGATAGGCATCGCAAAGAAGTTTTGTGTCGTTCAGTCTGACGCTGTCAATTGCACTGAAGATTCTCTTACGGGAAATTTCATCAAAATGAATGGTCGAGCAACCCGGGATCATGCGGGATCCCTCCTGCACATAGCGGCGGATGTTATCCTTGTTGTAAGAACGATCTCCGGATAGTGCGATCGGAATCATGTAATTATTGGTATAGGCACCGATAAAGTCCAGAATCACGACAAATTCTTTTCCGACCGCTTTTCGAAGGCCTCTTCCAAGCTGCTGCACAAAGATGATCGGGCTTTCCGTTGGCCGGAGCAGAATGACCTGATTAATTTCAGGAATATCGACGCCTTCATTAAATATATCAACAGTCAGGATATAGTCGAGCTGTTTGTCCCTGGGCATGTCATCGCTGGTCAGGCGCCGGATTGCCTGCTCTCTTTCGAACTGAGAATCTTCGCCGCACAGAAAAACTGTCTGTTTTCCCATCTGATTCATTTTGCAGGACAATTCTCGTCCAAGATCCTTACGACTGCAAAAAATTATACCTTTGACACGATTACCACTATAGCCATAATAATCTGCTTCTTGCAGAATATATTTTACCCGGGCTTCGCCTGTCAAATATTGGAAATCCCTGAGGGAGAGCGTTCCATTGCTCTGGAGATCACCCGCGACCTGCCCGTTAACTTCCAGTTCCGTGATGCCAAAATAATGAAATGGACAGAGCAGATTCTCTTCCATCGCATCCTGAAGGCGGATTTCCGTTGCAATGTTGTGGTTAAACAGGCTGTAAATATCAAAGCCATCGGTTCTCTCCGGCGTAGCTGTCATTCCCAGAAGAAGTTGAGGCTTAAAATATTCCACAATTTTCTGATAGGAAGTAGCGCCTGCCCGGTGAACCTCATCAATAATGATGGTCTGAAACTGATCCCTTGAAAAGCCGGTCAGTGTTTCCTCTCTTGACATGGTCTGAACGGTAGCAAAAAGATAATCTGCGTCCGGTTGCTTCTGGTTTCCGGATATAATCCCATAAGACACCTTGCTTCCCAGAATCTTTTGGAAGCTTTTTTGTGCCTGTTTTGCAATTTGCTCTCGATGAACCAGAAACAGGACCTTTTTCTGGTTGAGTTCTCTCATCGCGAAGGCGGCTGCATAGGTCTTTCCTGTGCCTGTTGCGGAAATCAGAAGTGCTTTCTTTTCGCCTCTTTTCATCAAATTCCTAAGGCTGGTGATAAAGGTGGTCTGCATCGCATTCGGTTTCAGTCGGTATAACTCAAAATCCAGCGCGCCGCTCTCCCGAATTGCGTCCCGGGCGATCTGACGCTGTTTTCTTGAAATCTCAAACGCTGTTCGGTATTCATCGATAAACGAATGGTATTCTCTGGTTTTGTCCGAATCCCAAAGATCTCGGAATTCTGTGAGAATATGCTCGGAATATTCCCCGAATTCCGTAGATATGATTTTCGTATTCCATTCTTTATTTTTTGTGAGAGCTGTCAGTGTCATATTGGAGCTTCCGACGATGATCCGATATACATCTTTATTCTTGAAAATATATCCCTTCGTATGGAAGCCCTCGTCATCATCCGACATGTACATTCGTATTTCCAGATTTGACAGCTCGTGAAGCTTCTGGATGGCACGAGGTTCGCTGAAATTCAGGTAATTGGTGGTGAGAATTTTGCCCGGAATCCCCCGCTCCTCTAACTCCTTAAATGTCTGAAGAAGAGGAGTTATCCCGCCGAGTGTGATGAAAGCAACACTGATGTAAAATTCTTCACATTGAAGCAGTTCATTCTCCAGTGCCGACAGGACCTTCCTGCCTTCGTGGTAATTATTGGATACGAATTCCGGCTTATAGGCGAGATTTGTATTGACAGAACTGTCAATAAACGCAGAATACATTCCCTTCTCAAGCTGTTTAACGTATTCTGTGAGAATTCGCCGATGGTTCGCTTTCATGATGTGTCTCCATTCTTACAGGTTTGATCCCGCGGGTGTAAACGATCAGCTGTTTTCACATGCGCTGATATCGAAATCATCTACCGACTGGGTTATGATTCATTGACGAGTTTCCCGGTCATACGATCGATCGTCATAGCCAGCACATTCACTCTGTCACCCGCTTTCGCAATCTCTTCCTCTACCGCTTCATGAGATGGATAGAATTTTCTGCCGAGCATACGGCAATGTTCGATTGCCTTGTCATGATCGGTAACTGTCTCAAGTCTTCCCAGGCAGACCACACTCTTGATATTCAGAGCCCACTCGCCTTCCTTCACAAAGCCTTCATCCATTACGGTGAAACAGACCTTATTATCCTTTGCCAGGAGATCGATTTTCAGACCATCCTTTGCGCCGTGGAAGTACAGCCTGCCATCCGCTTCATCGTAATACTGATTCAGTGGAATTGCGTATGGATAGCCATTCTCTCCGTGGAAGGCCATAATACCGCGTGGAGCCTTCTTTAAGACTTCGATACACTCTTCTTTTGTAATTTCCTGTTTAAAACGCCGCATCTTTTTAAATTCAGCCATGTTTTTCTCCTCTTTCACCGATCAGTCTTTCTCTCGTCTTATCAGATATAAATAAAATAACACAAATTTCAGAAGATGTAATGAAGAAAACGGATGAGTGACAGGAAAGCGGCATTTGTAATGGAGGCAGAACGAATGGGATTTGCCGGGAAATTTGCAGACATTAATTGCTATTTCGATGGTATTGAAGCATAATGGCTTTATGAGAATATGAAAAGCAAAGAGGATTCTCGCGAAAGGTGGTGCTGTGAATGCTTCAGAAGTTGAATAGTCCTTTTATGTACATGGTTTGTGGTACGGTCATTTTGTTTGTCGCGATCGTTTGTGTTGTCTTTCTCGTGCGATCATACCGTGCGGGAAAGGCTATGGGAATGGACCCGAAGGCTCTGAAACATGCGATTGCGTCCAGCGCCACCTTCACGATTCTTCCTGCTGTCGGCATCCTGCTCGGTGTCATTGCCCTCTCAGGAAGTCTGGGAACTCCCTGGCCTTGGCTGCGGCTGTCTGTCATAGGGGCGCTTCACTATGAGACGCAGGTGGCAGAAGCTGCGTCAGAGGCGGTGGGAATCGGAAGCCTTTCTATTGCGCATATGAACCCGCAGGCTTTTACTACGATTGCGTTTCTGATGAGTGTATGCATCATGTGGGGAATGATTCTTTCGATTCTGTTCAATAAGCGCTATACCAGCCGTCTGAGTAACAGAGGAGCTCAGAAGAATGAAGCGGGTTTTGGCGATTCTGCGATGACTGCCATGTTTGTGGGACTGGTTAGCACCTATATCGGGAGCTATATCGGAAATTTTGTATCCGGAAGTGGAAACTTCACCTTTCAGGGAAATGCAGTTCCATTGGTTGTTGCCGCTGTATCCGCTGCCGCGATGGGATTTTTTACGTTCTTCTCTGAGAAAAAGGGTCTGCGGTGGCTTGAGAATTTCTCCGTAGCGGGCAGCATGCTGATCGGGATGGCTGCCGCCGTTTTTCTCGGATAACCGGAAAATCGCAGGAATGCGGGAAGTGAGATACAGACTTTAGGTTGAAGGGAGAGCATATGCGAACACAGAAAAAAGAAAATAATATTTTTGAAAATACTTTGATACAGGAAAATGCTTCCGCACAACAAAAGGCTTCCACACAGGAAAATATATCCACACAGGAGAATGGTTCTATTCAGAAAGGCACTTCTTCCGGAAAGGACAGCTCTGCCGCAAAAACAGAGAGAGTATATGCTGTGAAGGATGGTTCTTTTTCTGTTGAGCAGTATCACAGGGGAACGCACCGGATTGGTAGAATTTCAAGCGCAGTCACACTGGTTCTGCTTGTCGGCGCTCCGTTTCTGATCGGAATCTATCTGCATGCCATGCCGGATCTTTCCGCTGCCGCCAAGGGGTTTCTCTCAGTGGGACTGATCTGGACCGTCTCAAGCGTCGTAGAGTTTCTGGTATATACGCCTATGCTTGGAGCCGGCGGCGGGTATCTGGCGTTTATGACCGGAAATCTGATCAACATGAAAATTCCATGCGCGATGAATGCGCGTGACATTGCAGGAACGAAGGCGGGTACAGTGGAGAATGAAATTATTTCCACGCTCTCAATTGCCACTTCCTCACTTGTGACAATCGCGGTTCTCGCACTCGGAGTTCTGCTGCTGCAGCCTCTGCAGCCGGTTTTGCAGAGTCAGACTCTCGCCCCTGCATTTGAGAACGTCGTTCCCGCACTGTTCGGCGCGATGGCATGGCAGTATTACCGCAAAAATCTTCGGCTTGCCATAATCCCGTTGGCTGGCATGACAGTTCTCTTTGTTTTTGTTCCATCCCTGACCGCACAGACGAGCATGATGGTCCTTCCGTCCGGTGCGCTCTCTATTTTGCTGGCGTGGATGGAATACCGTAAGGGAACCATAAATTGCCGCAGGAAAAATAGCGGAAACGGTAAGTAAAATACTGAGGATTGAAAGGAAAACGGCGAAAGCGGTAAGTAATATACTGAGGAATGAAAATAAAACGGCGAAGGCGGTAAGTAAAATGTTGAAGCCTGAAAGAAAAACGAAAAAGGAAAGAAAAAATGAAAGGAGTACGTCCTCATGAAACTGGTTCTTCTCGTAATTGCTGCCATTCTTCTCCTGCTGGCAGTTCTTTTGTGTGCAGCCTGGATTCATACTCTGCTTGTGCCACGGAAAACAGCGGATTATGTGCCGCATCCGGACGAAAAACGTGCGCTGGAATATGCGCAGAAGCTTTCCCGCATGGTGGCCTGTGACACCACCTCGCATCAGGGTATGTACGACAGGGAAAAATTTCTCGGCTTCCAGAAACTGTTGGCGGAGATGTTCCCACTTGTGCACGAGAAGCTGGAAAAAACAGAAATTGACGGGAATCTCCTTTTTTATTGGGAAGGGAAAAAACATAATCGTCCGATTGTCCTGATGAGTCATCAGGATGTTGTGCCCGCAGAGGGAGACTGGATTCATCCTCCGTTCTCGGGCGACATCGCGGACGGGAAGGTGTGGGGACGCGGCGCATCCGATACGAAATGCTCTGTGATGGGCTTCTTTCAGGCTGTGGAGGAACTGCTTTCCGAGGGATTTAGCCCGGAACAGGATGTCTGGCTCTCTTCCTCCTGCACGGAGGAATGGGCTGGTGACGGCTGCCCGAAGCTGGTGGATGAACTAAAACGAAGAGGTGTTCATCCTTATCTGGTCTGTGATGAGGGCGGTGGAATCATCACAGACCCGATCGGGGGCATTAAGGGAAATTTTGCTATGGTCGGCGTTTTTGAAAAGGGAAAGGCGGATGTAAAATTCACAGCAACGGGCAGAGGCGGACACGCAAGTGCCCCGTCAAAAGGTTCTCCCATTGCGAGGCTTGCAGCTTTTGAGAATGATGTAGAAACACACAATCCCTTCCGGGTGAAGATGCTTCCGGAAGTCGCCGCGATGTTCCGGACACTGGGACCCTACGCTGGATTTGGCCTCCGGTATCTCTTCGAGAATCTCTGGCTCTTTGAGGGACTGCTGACACATGTCATGCCGTCCATTTCTGCTCAGGGAGCAGCCATGCTTCGAACAACGATTGCCTTTACCTTGCAGTCTGGATCGGATGCGGTAAATGTCATCCCTCAGGAGGCTTCTGTGTCCGCGAACCTTCGGTTTATTCCTCACCAGGGAATGGAGGAAAGCCTCGCTCTTATTCAGAAACGGGCAGAAAAATACGGTCTGACCATGTCAGTCATGCACAAGAACGACTACACCCGCCCCATCGACATTCACGGAGAAGCATTCCGGATGTTTCAGGGTGTGATTTCGGAGACCTTTGATGGCATGACCGGAATTCCCTATGTGATGACAGGTGCTACTGATGCCCGCTGTTATCAGGAAATTTGCGACAATGTAGTACGGTTTGCACCGGTCATCTACGGACCGGAACAGATGAAGGGCATGCACGGAATTAACGAAAATATTGCGTACAACTGTCTGCCCGGATGTGTTGATTTTTACAAAAACCTGATACGCGCACAATGAGCACATTTTTTCCGACCCGTTAGCCCTATCCTGGTTCAAAAGTCAAGAGCATTGTTTTGACGGGAGCAGAATACCAACGGACAGAAGCAGAATCCCGGTTAACAGAATGAACTTTGAGCAGGCCATCATGGAACGAGATAAAACACGCTGCGCGAGTTTTATCTCGCTATCGCGACGCTCGCCGCACACGAATACTTCGCATTCGGCTGCGGCTCACTGTTCGCGTAAATCAAAAAAGCCAGCGCACCAGTCCCGTTGGGGAACAGTGCGCTGGCTTTAAAACTCGACAATCCAGCTTTGATAAATGAATCAGCACTGCATTGCGTTTGATCCCAGTCAGAATCCAAATCGTTCAGCATCATACAGATGACAGGCATATATCCGGTTCTGCGCTCTTAAGCGGTTCAGAATTACCGGATCTGTGCTTTCAGTACATTCTCGGCATCTGCAATGGCGTCGTTGATTCTGGTGGCATCCTTACCGCCGGCCTGTGCCATATTCGGACGGCCGCCGCCGCCTCCACCGAGGAGCTTTGCGGCAGAACGGATGATGTTGCCTGCATGTGCGCCTTTTCCAACGGCAGTGTCGTCTGCCATGCACATCAGGTTGACCTTTCCGCCGTTGTCTGCCAGAAGAAGGATGACGCTGCCGTCTCCCAGCTTTGTCTTCAGGCTGTCGCCAAGATTTCTCAGCTCGTCAGGATCTACATCCTTAAGAGCGGAGGCGACAAATTTTACGCCGTTGATGTCTTTTGCGTTTCCGGTGACATCACCCAGGGCATTCTGTGCTTCCTTTGCCTTCAGCGACTCGTTTTCACTGCGGGATGCCTTGAGTTCATCCTGAAGTTTTCGGATATGATCCGCGAGAGTGTCAGGGGTTGCCTTGAGGAGGGAAGCGGCATCCTTTAACTGTGCTTCCAGCTTCTCGTAATATTTCCTTACGTTGTCGCCGGTCAGTGCCTCGATCCTGCGGACGCCGGCAGCTACGCCGCTCTCGGACAGAATCTTGAACTGTCCGATCTGCAGGGTATTGGATACGTGGGTACCTCCGCAGAGCTCCGTTGAAAAGTCGCCCATGCGAACGACACGTACCTTATCGCCATATTTCTCACCGAAGAGCGCCATAGCACCACTCTTCTTCGCGTCGTCAAGACTCATGATTTCTGTCTTAACCGGAAGTCCTGCCTGGATCTTCTCATTGACAAGGTCTTCTACCTTCTTCAGCTCTTCCGGGGTCATTGCCTGGAAATGGCTGAAATCGAATCTGGTGCGGTCTGCGTCCTGGTAGGAACCGGCCTGCTCCACATGGGTGCCGAGCACTTCACGGAGCGCCTTCTGGAGAAGGTGTGTCGCGCTGTGGTTGCGGCAGGTCGCCATGCGTTCTTTCTCATCGACCTTCAGTGTGACTGTGTCGCCCAGCTTGAACATGCCTTTTACTACCTTGCCGATGTGGGCAATCTTATTGCCGGCTACGTGTTCGGTCGCGGTTACCTGGAATACGGCAGCTCCCTTTCCGAGCGCGGCAGCCTCATTGTCGTCGCTGCCGAGAACGATGGTTCCGATGTCGCCGACCTGTCCGCCCATCGTTCCGTAGAACGGTGTTTCAGCGGTGATAATCGCGCCGGACTGTCCGTCCGCGAGGGCTTCCACGACGGAGTCACTGTCCTCTTCCTCGCCTGCGAAGGCTGCCATTGCTACGATCCGGCTGTCTGCCTGTGTTTTGTCATAGCCGATAAACTCGGAGTTGATGGCTGGATCCATTTCCTCATAGATGGTCGCCGCTGCGCCCATGTAGGTCGAGGATTTTCCGGATTTTTTGCGGTCCTCGCGCGCGGTTTCTTTCTGTTTTTTCATTGCGGCATTGAAGCCCGCTTCATCGACGGTATAGCCCTTTTCTTCCAGAATTTCCTTTGTATTATCAATGGGGAATCCGTAGGTATCGTAAAGCTTGAAGGCATTCTCACCGGAGAGTTCTTTTCTGCCGGCTGCCTCCAGTTCATCCTCCATGCTCTGAAGGATGTCCATGCCCTGCTCATAGGTTTTCTCGAATTTATCCTCTTCTGCCTGGATGACGTTCAGAATGAAATCTCTCTTTTCCTCCAGCTCCGGATAGCCGTCCTTCGAGCCCTCGATTACATTCTCTGCGAGCTTTGTCAGGAAGGAACCCTTGATGCCGAGCTTTCTTCCGTGACGGACCGCGCGGCGGATGATGCGGCGCAGAACATATCCGCGGCCGTTGTTGGACGGCATGATGCCATCGGAGATCATGAAGGTCATGGCTCTTGCGTGGTCGGTGCAGATGCGGACGGATACGTCGGTATCATGGGTGTCGGGCTGCTCGTAGGCGATGCCTCCCGCAAGGGTGCATACAAGGTCACGAAGTGATTTTACAGTATCGACATCGAACAGGGAGCCGACGCCCTGAACAGCAACCGCGAGACGCTCAAGTCCCATTCCGGTATCGATGTTCTTCTGTACGAGGTCGGTGTAATTGCCGTGTCCGTCGTTGTTGAACTGAGAGAAAACGACGTTCCATACTTCCATGAAGCGGTCGCCCTCTCCGCCCATGACATCCTCCGGTCCGTTTCCGAATTCGGGACCTCTGTCATAGTAAATCTCTGTACAGGGACCGCAGGGGCCGGAGCCGTGCTCCCAGAAGTTATCCTCCTTGCCGAATTTGTAGATGCGCTCTGCAGGGATGTGCATGTCATTGAGCCAGATATTGTAGGACTCATCGTCTTTTTCATATACGGAGGGATACAGTCTGTCCGCGTCGAGACCGACAACCTCGGTCAGGAATTCCCACGCCCACGGAATCGCCTCTTTCTTGAAGTAGTCTCCGAAGGAAAAGTTTCCAAGCATCTCGAAGTACGTGCCGTGACGGGCGGTTTTCCCGACGTTTTCCAGATCACCGGTACGGATGCATTTCTGACAGGTGGTAACTCTTCTTCTCGGCGGAATTTCCTGCCCGGTGAACCAGGGCTTCATCGGAGCCATGCCGGAGTTGATGATCAGAAGGGAATTGTCATTGTGCGGAACGAGTGAAAAACTGTTCAGCCTCAAACAGCCCTTTGATTCAAAAAATGAAAGGAACATCTCACGGAGTTCGTTGACTCCGTATTTTTTCTTTGGTGCCATAACTGCTTCCTCCTGCTTTCGTGAACTCTGCAGTTGTCCACGAACTGTTTATTGTGAAAAATCCGTACGAAACTGCCCGTCGGCAGCACGTACGGAATTAATCTTACCACTATATGAACTTCATCGCAATCCCAAGCTTCTGCACAAGAAGTGCAGGGGCCAAATGGGAAAGTGCGGACTCTTCGAAAACGCAGACAGGCATGTCACGCCGCACGCGAAAGAGCCTGGAAGTGATTCCCGCATTGTCGTTTATTCGACAACGACTTTCTTGATATTCTTCTTTCCCTTCTTGATCAGGAGACCTTCTGCGGGGATATCCGTCTTCTTCACTTCGTATTTGAAGTCATCGATCTTGCTCTCGCCGACGGTAATGCTGTGATCCTTGGTGATGGCGCGGCGCGCGTCGGAGCGGGAACCGCACTGTTCGGTTTTCACGAGGAGACTGATGATATCAATGGCATCGTTTTCGTTAAAGTCATCCTGAGTGAGGACAACGGAGGGAACGGTGTCGAGACTTCCGGCACCCTTGAAGACTGCCTCGGCTCCTGCCTGTGCTTTTTTCGCCTCGTCCTCTCCGTGTACCAGAGAGGTGAGCTCATATGCCAGGATTGATTTTGCCTCGTTCAGCTTGCTGCCCTCCCATTTATCCATCTCATCGATCTGTTCCAGCGGAAGGAAGGTCATCATGCGGAGAAATTTCAGTACGTCAGAGTCGTCAACATTTCTCCAGTACTGGTAGAAATCATAAGGCTTGTATTTGTCTGGATCGAGCCATACAGCGCCGCCCGCGGTCTTGCCCATCTTTGTTCCGTCATGCTTCAGAAGCAGAGAGATGGTCATGGCATAGGCGTCCTTGTTCAGTTTCTTGCGGATGAGGTTGATGCCGCCGAGCATGTTGGACCACTGATCATCGCCGCCGAACTGCATCTGGCAGCCGTAATCCTGGTACAGTCTGTAGAAGTCGTAGCTCTGCATCAGCATGTAAGAAAATTCAAGGAAGGAAAGTCCGGTCTGCATGCGGTTGACATAGCAGCGCGCGCGGAGCATTTCGTTTACATTGAACTGAGATCCGATGTCACGCATGAAATCCAGGAAGTTCAGATCACGGAGCCAGTCCGCATTGTTGACGATCTGTGCCTTTCCTTCGCCAAATTCGATGAAGCGGGACATCTGCTTCTTGAAGCATTCTACGTTGTGATCAATCATATCAACGGTCATCATCTTCCGCATGTCGGTGCGGCCGGAGGGGTCGCCGATCATCGCAGTGCCTCCGCCGACAAGGGCGATCGGCTTGTTGCCCGCCGCCTGAAGTCTCTTCATCAGCAGCAGGGCCATGAAATGGCCGACATGCAGGGAACCAGCGGTCGGATCAAAGCCGATATAAAAGGTGGCTTTTCCCTGATTGATGAGATCGGCGATTTCCTTTTCGTCTGTGAGCTGCGCGAGCAGTCCGCGCGCCTGAAGTTCTTCGTAAAGTGTCATTGTTCTGCTATTCTCCTTTTCTGTTTGATTCCGCTGGCTGGTCCTTCCGTTGGGAAATGAAGTGGACAGCGAATGTGCGCGATGTGTCCGGTTCTCCGGTATGGACAAAGCTTTTCACTTTGGTGTGGCTTTCGGGTCTATACAATGCATAAAAAAAAACTCCCGTCCCGAACCGTAATTCATTCAGGACGAAAGCTTAAAATTCTTCCGTGGTACCACCTAATTTCACGGGTATCTCACGATATCCGCCTCCTGGAGTATCTGTGCGCCATTATCAGCCGTAATCATGAGATGAAACAGCTGGACATGGAATGCATGGACATGAAAAGCAAATACTCCGGCGTTTATAACGTGCGCCACTACGCTGCAGCCTACTGTAAATGTTTCGGTGCAGAGCTCGGGGATGTATTCGTGAAAAAACTCTTCCTGCGCCTCTCACCTGCCGGCAGCTCTCTGAAGGCTTCTGTTCTTTCCTACTTGTTCCCGTCATTGCCTGTTGTTATGAAGTTGACTATGCTTTGGAGTATATAGAGTTCGCGGGACAAAGTCAAGACATTTGGTTATTCAGGTCAGCCCAGGAAACCTCTGCCTAATTTTATTGCCAAATCGATGCCGGTTTACTAAGTATTTTTAGCCTGCATCAAAATAAACAAACTGAAATTACCACAAAATTCACTAATTATTCCTTGGTGCAGGCAATCTCCAACAATTCTTCTGCCGCTTCTGCGTTAACAATTCTCATAAGATTGTCATCTACGTCCTCTTTCCCCAAAAAATTCACGCTGCCATACCAGACAATCTCCTTATCAATGATCGTAAAATGTTCATTGATATTCTCCATGAGCCGAAGATCAAAGCCAGACCTCCTAAGCTCATCGGTAAGTGCAGCTCGCGCATCGCTGTTTTCAAACTTGTCAAAATCCATTTTCCATGTCAAAACCGTTATACGCACACCGTTTTGTTGCTTCTCTTTGAGCAGTTTGATCGCAGAGTCAATCTTTCTGGCACGCAGTCCTGGGCTGCAGATTACAATCTCTTTTCTTGCCCCCAGGAGATCCTGACGATACGGTTCCAGATAATTGTCAATATCAAATATAAAACCAGGTTCATTTATCTGTTCGGGATGCTCGGACTGATAAATCTGATAGCCGATCTGTTTGTATGCCTTCAGTCTTTTACCGTACATTCTGTCGAAAACCGGAATATGTACATCGATATAGTCATAAACGATAACATTCCTCTTTCCCTCATAATCCCGATTTAGTCTTCCGGCATATTGTTCCACTACCGACTTTCCCGCAATCGGTGTTGCCATGATCAATGTATCCAGTCTCGGGTAATCAAATCCTTCGCCAATCAATTTCCCGGTTGCAACCAGAAGAATTGATTCTGTCTTCGGAATTGCTTTCATTTCTGAAAACACTTCTCTTTTCACTCTGACTGACTGCTCTCCTAATAGAAGGAAAGTATGAGCCGCATAGCCATTCAATCGTTCATATAATTTTTTTGCATGTTCTTTGTACCTGGTAAGAATGACTGGACATCGTCCCTCATCTAGACATCGCCTGGTATCTTCTATTATTTGTTCATTTCTTGATTTATCCTCGCGAATCAGTTCGTATGCTTCGTTGATCTCAATTTTTTTATCACGCGGACAGATACATCTGGTGAATCTTGGGTACACAAGGTGTGCTATTCCCTGTTGTTTTGCTCGTTCTTTGGACGAAAACCGGAACCTTATTGGGCCAATCAGCATATAATTGATTTTCTCAAGCCCATCTTCACGAATGGGTGTCGCCGTAACGCCATAAACATATTTTGCCTTTATTTCCCGCAGGATTTTCTGTATGGTTTCAGACGCCGCATGATGACACTCATCCAGAATTACCATACCATAATCCTGCATTCTGGAATAAAAATCATTTTTTCCAAAGACAGAGCCAACCATAGCAATATCAATAATGCCTGTCGTCGTGTCCCTCGAGCCTTGAAGCACACCGATCAAAGATTTCCTTTTCCGGATTCTTCCGGTTTTTGTCCGATACTCAGGAAGTTCTTCTTCAATAGTTAAAAATTGATTTACTGCTGTTACCCACTGATCAATCAGTGCAGAAGATTCTAGTAAGATCAGAGTATTCCTCTTTCGGGAGGCAATCAAATCACAACATACAACCGTTTTTCCAAATGCTGTTGCTGCACTCAGAATGCCCTGATCAAAGGCAAGCATCTTATTGACAGCATCCTGTTGGTTCGGACGCAAATTTCCGATGAACGATGCACGAATTGGTCTTCCCTGTTGACGCCTATCCTCCAAGCTGTATGAAATTTCAGCCGCATGGAGATGTTCTGTGAGTGTCTCCAATAATCCTCTGGGGATTGCAATATATCCATCAATATCTTCTCCCAGATAAACATATCTGGAATGAAAAAATTTGACAGATTCATTGCCTGATTTTTATAAAATACCGGATTACTAAAAGCTGCAAGTCGGCGGATCTGATTTTGAATTCTTGGGTGTAGATTCAGCGTGTCAATATAGATCAGGTTGCTTTCGACAAGATGAACCGCTCCATGAACATCAGAAATGTGAAAAGTCATAGTGCGATTCCACGGCTTTTCTCTTGATTGCTGTGCACTGTTGCCATCTGTGTTTGCTGCATCTGCGAAGGGATCTTCTGCGCGCCACTTTCGTATATATTCTTTTACCTCTTCTTCTTTTAACTTTGGTTTTGATCGAAGAACAGCCCATTGATCCGGATATGCATTCCAACTTTCATCAATAAATGCACTGTTACCATTCTTAAGTGCTTCCGGCTGCAACGGAAGCGCAATCAGATTTCCCAGACCGCCTTCTTTCAGGTGATTCTGTCCTGGTACCATTCGATCATAGTATTGAAAGGATTTCAGGTTAACTGACTCTGCACCCTTCTGAAGCAGTGCTTCCCCAAAATCGTGGGCTAATCCCGCAGGGATCGGCTTATCAAAAAAAATCCAGATATGTGCACCTCTGCCCGATCTTGAACGCTCTACCAAAGGATCTATCTGATTGGCCTCACAGATATCACGTACTGCATCCACCTCCTGTTTCCAGGCATCATCCTGATTTGCAAAATCCTGCTGTATTGCCTCCGAAGAATGATTATCAAAATCGAAAACAAGCAGGCGGCAGGTATCATTTTCAAGAATTGGATAAATTCCAACCACAATCTTTCCGGTCAAATGCTGTTCAAGGATGTTAAGATCGACTTTTTTCCATGCCTGCTTTGGACAATCCAGGCAGACCGGTCCACTCTTCTGATTGGTTTTGTATTGTGGATTTCGCAAGCATCCTTGCCTCCAGAAATTCCAACATTGAGGATAATATCCTACTTTTCCGGTTTTGCTAACAATACGCTGACTGTAGACATCCATTCTGCCCCAGAACTTGGAGAAAAACTGGTTGGCAGTCTTTTTGTCTACAGAATATGGAAGAATACGTTTTCCCTGTTCCGGATCATAGGCTTCCCTGCTTTCTGATACGTCATCATGTATGCCATGATCCTGCAATAACCGACGAAGTCTCAGATTTTCTTTTTTTAGATCTGTTATTTCTTCCAGCAGAGCCTTCATGCGTTGATCAGTTGTTTTATCCGAACCTTCTGGCATAGAACTCACCACCTATAAATCCGAAGTTTTCTGTAAATAAAAGAATTTTTACTGCGCTTCAATTTCCTCTCACAACTCAACTTGTCTTGATATGGCTATGTGAGTTTCTTCATCTCATTTTCTACATCTGCTTTATATATATTGCCCGGTAATGCTTTCACCTGTCTGTTTGATTTCATCCGGTGTCCCGAAGGCAACGATCCTGCCGCCTTCCTTTCCGCCGCCGGGCCCCATGTCGATGATGTAATCGGCATTCTTAATGACATCAAGGTCATGCTCTATGACAATGACCGTTGCTCCATGGTCGATCAAAGTCTGAAAAACATGCAGCAGTGTCCTCACATCCTGTGGATGCAGGCCGATTGTCGGTTCATCAAAAACAAACACAGAGTCGCTCTGGCCCTTTCCCATCTCGCTGGCCAGCTTTAAACGCTGCGCTTCGCCGCCGGAAAGTCCCGGTGTTTCCTCTCCGAGGGTCAGATAGCCGAGCCCTAAGTCGTGCAGTACCTGCAGGCGCTGCTGCAGGAGTTTAAGCCCGCCAAGCGCATGCAGCACCTGGTCCACGCTCATATTCATGAGTTCGGGCAGACTGTATTCGTTTCCGTCCTTTGCCTTCCTGCGAATATCAAAAGCCTCTCTGCTGTACCGGGAGCCGCGGCAGTCCGGGCAGGGAATCTTCACGTCAGGCAGAAACTGGACGTCCAGGGAAATTTCCCCCGTTCCGTCACAGGTCGGACAGCGGAGCTTCCCCGTATTATAAGAAAAGTCTCCCGCCTTAAAGGAGCGTTCTTTTGCGTCCTTTGTCTTCGCGTAAACTTTTCGGAGCCCATCATGGACATTCGCGTACGTTGCCACGGTTGAGCGCACATTAATGCCGATCGGTGTCGCGTCGATTAGCTTGACCTGTGTGATGCCTTCCGCTTCGATGTTTTTCACATGTGCCGGCAGCTTCTGCCCGCTGATTTTTGCCCTGAGTGCCGGAATCAGGCTTTCAAGCACCATGGTCGTCTTTCCGGACCCGGAGACGCCCGTCACCACGGTGAGCCGTCCCATCGGGATCCGCACATCCAGTGGATGTACGGTGTGAATCATCCCTGTTTCCAGATGAATGATGCCTTTCTCAAACATGGCGGCCGGCTGTGTAACCGGGCGGATTCTTGCTTCATATTGATCGGAGAGGTACGGCCCGATAACGGATTCCGGATTTTTCGAGACATCCTCGATGCTCCCCTCTGCAATAACCGTTCCTCCGTCCGCGCCGGCTCCTCTGCCCATCTCAATCATCCAGTCAGCGTGTTTTAGAACCTGTGTGTCATGATCGACAAGGACAACCGAATTCCCGTCCGAGCGCAAATCGTCCATTACGCCGGTAAGACCCTTGAGATTATATGGATGCAATCCGATTGACGGCTCATCGAGAACATAGAGCACCCCTGTTGTACGGTTGCGGACTGCCCTCGCGAGCTGCACGCGCTGTCTTTCACCGGTGGAAAGCGTCGATGCCGCTCTGTCAAGAGAAAGATAGCCAAGCCCCAGATCCATCAGCCGCTTTGAGACGTCCAGGAAGGATTCACAGATATTTTCTGCCATGGGACGCATCTCTTCCGGCAAAGAAGCCGGAACGCCCTTCACCCAGGGAATTAGTTCCGAGAGCGTCATGGCTGTGGCTTCATCCAGCCCTATCCCCCGAAGCCTGGGCGCGCGGGCGGCTTCTGAAAGTCTGGTTCCGCGGCAATCCGGGCAGACATCCTCTTCCAGATATTTTTCGAGCCGCTTCATTCCCTTCTCGTCCTTGACCTTGGCAAGGGAATTCTTCACGGAATTAACCGCACTGTAATAATTAAAATCCATATCCGCCGGTTCAAGCGTGTTCGGATTGATGTAGTGGATGTGGTGCTTTTTCAGCTCGCCGTGATAGACAATCTCCTTCTCCTCCGGTGTCAGATCACGGAACGGAACATCTGTCCGGACGCCCATCGTGCGCACGATATCCTTCATCAGCGACCACATGAGCGTCCCCCAGACAACGACCGCACCTTCGTCAATGGTCTTGGAATCATCCGGCACCAGGGCTGCCTCATTCACCGTCTGGACAACTCCTGTTCCGCCGCAGGTCTTGCAGGCGCCGGTGCTGTTGAAGGCAAGCTCTTCTGCTCCGGGACCGTAGAATTTCGCGCCGCAGACCGGGCAGGTCATTTCCTGCATGGCCGCAACGGAAAGAGATGGCGGACAGTAATGTCCGTTTGGACAGCGGTGGCTCGCAAGCCGCGAAAACATCAGCCGCAGACTATTGAGCAGCTCCGAAAGTGTTCCGAATGTACTGCGGATACCGGGAACTCCGGGCCGCTGGCGCAGAGCAAGCGCCGCCGGCACGTAGCGGATATCATCCACATCCGCCCTTTCCGCCTGTGTCATCCTCCGGCGCGTATAGGTAGAGAGAGATTCCAAATACCTGCGGGATCCCTCGGCATATAGCGCGCCAAGTGCAAGCGAGGATTTTCCCGATTCGGAGACCCCGGCGATCGCCACGATCTCATTAAGCGGGACATCTACATTGATATTCTTGAGATTATGAACCTTCGCGCCGCGTATTTCGATGTACTTTGGCAGCGTCTTCCTCTGTTTGATTTCACTGGACATAACAATGACCCCTTTGCCTTTCTGGTCCCCTATTTTTATTTACGCGAACAGTGAGCCGCAGCCGAATGCGAAGTATTCGTGTGCGGCGAGCGTCGCGATAGCGAGATAAAACTCGCGCAGCGTGTTTTATCTCGTTCCTGATAGTTGTGTTGCTCTTTGTATCCATTATCATACTGTATTTCAATTTAATATCAAGTAAGCAGATTTTTCTAACATGGTATCTTTTGTGATACCATCTCGAAAGCCGGCGGCAATGTCAGAGATTTTGGCCGTTATTTAACGGGAAAAAGAGTACAAAAAAGCACTGTCTGATTCAATTTCAATTGCTAAAATCAGATAGCGCTTTTTTCATAGAGTAATTCAGATAAGAGATTTTGTTGGAAACTGCTGCCAGTTATTAGCATTCGCCTGCAGCAAGCATATTTTCGTCTGCGGCCAGTATATTTTTGCCTGTAGCAAGCATATTTTCGCCTGCAGCAAGCATATTTTGCCTGCTGCCAGTATAAAATAAGGCTTTAGGGCAGGGACATTATTCTGGCTCTGCGATCTGAGGTATCAGTCTTCAACCTTGCGGACGAGGAGATCGTAGGTCCCGTCTTCGTTATCGATGAGCTTCAGAATCTTGTGGCCTTCCTCTTTAATGCTTCTCGGCACGTTCTGCACCGGCTCTCCGTCATTCATATGAACAGAGAGAACCTGACCGTCGTCCAGCTCCTCGAGGGCAACCTTTGCTTTTACAAAAGTAACCGGACAGACTACATCTGTGATGTCTACCGTTTCGTCAACCTGAATTCCGTCGATTTCCTTTTCCATTTGTCTTTCCTCCTGCGGGTAAAATATGGATCCTGTGCATCTGTTTCGGATTGTCCGGAATTATTTCTGAAGATCGGTTCTGAGCTTCCAGTCGGAGAGCTCAAGAGGCTCGGATGGTTCTTTTTTGGCGGATTCTTCGCTCTTGGCGAAGGTCTCCCGGATCAACTCGTCGAATTTGTCCTGACCGTATCTGTCGACAGCAAACTGAAGTCGGTCTCCCGGCTGCGCGTTATCGTGGAAGAAGCGGATGACGGTGTCGCAGATCTGGATCAGCTTGTCATGGCTCTCAAAGAAGGGTACAAGCTGTCTTCCCTTGTGAAAATGGTTGCCGAACATACCGCCGAAGGACATGATATATCCGGGATGCTCTTCATAGGCATCTGCAGGGCATGCCTTCGCGCATCTTCCACAGTTTGTGCATTTGTCACGGTCGATGGTGATTTTACCGTCGGCAAGTGTAATCGCGTTTTCGCGGCAGGCCTTGACGCATACGCCGCAGGCGATGCAGTTGTCCTCGATCCACTCGACGCGCTCGGCTCCCTTGATGCCGATATCATTTTCTTCTGTTTTCAGGCAGTTATTCTGACATCCGGTCACACCGAACTTGAATTTTCCCGGAAGTTCCTTCGCAAAATATCTCTCGTCGATTTCCTGGGCCAGGGCGTAGGTATCTATGCAGGCAGAGGGACAGGTTGCGCTGCCCTGGCATGCAGTGGTGGTACGTACACGCGGACCGCAGACAGACGGCTGTACGCCGTATTTTGCGAGCTCCGCCTTGATCGCCTCAATATCCTCGAGCTTCATCCACGGGATTTCCAGTGACTGACGGGCTGTGAGATGGACGTATCCGTGGCCGTATTTTTTTGCGACGAGTGAAACGCCTGCCATCTGTTCATCTGTCAGATGTCCGCCGGTCACGTGAATACGGAGGGCAAAATAGTTTTTCTGTTTCTGCCTCATCCAACCGCCTTTTTTTAATGTTGCGTAATCTGTAGCCATATTTGACTTGTACCTCCTCGTATCTTCCGAAGTGCCGGAAGCTGTTATTTACACGAACTGTGACCGCCTGACGCATGTGAGATAAAATATGCGGCCGCGGGTTTCCTGTCCTTCCGTTAATCATCCGGAAATCGTTATCTTGTGCGCAGACAGTAAATGCCCGTTTTCCGGACCCTGGGTGAGAACCTGCAATGGTCCGGCGAGAGTTATCCGGCCGGTGGGCGGGAAATGTCCGTTTTCCGCCCACCGGGTGAGACCCGGCAATTAGCCGGAAATGATTTCAAGAGCCTCTGGTGTGGATACGCCGTTTTCCACGTGAAAGCTGTGCAGCACCGGATGTTCATTATCCATTAGTGACAGGATCAGGTAGCTTGCTGTATGGTCGAAGGATGCCAGACGGATATCCTCTGCCGATGAGCGGGACGGCGTTTCCGGGTGGGAGTGCCAGTTGCCGAGGGGCTTCAGATGATGCTTCCGCATATCGACGACTGCCTTCAGATGTTCTCCCGGGTCCAGAGAAAAATGAACATTTGTGTGATCCTGGTTTTCCAGAAGGTATACCTTGCGGATCTCGCGAATCTCAACCTTTGTGTCGGGGTCGGTGTCATCGATATGATCAATCCCGGCAATGAGTCCGCAGGCCTCTTCAGGCCATACGGAGCGCGCGTGGGAAAGTATCTTCTCGTAATCGCTTTTTTTGATTGTAACCTTCAAACTGCAAACCTCCTGCATGTCAAGCCCTATCGACAAGCTCTGTCAGAGTAAATACCTGATGAACCGGAAATCTGTGTCTGGGCAAATCTCTGATGAATCGGAAATCTGTGTCTGGGCAAATCTCTGATGAACCGGGAATCTGTGTCTGAGTTAATATCTTGTGATCTGATCTTTTGTGTCAGGGTATTTCCCGGGATAGGATTATCCGTGCCGGATATTTACCAGAAAACTCAGACATTCCGCGCGGCGGTCAGTTCTGTCCCGGTTTCCACTCGCACTGTGCCTGCTCGTAATCGATGAGCTTTGTGATGGTCGGGTGGTCGGAGCATACCGCGCATCCATCTCCGCGGGGCGGGAGCTTGATTGTGTGGAATTCGCCTTTCAGACCGTCAAAGGTCAGAAGTCTGCCGACCAGCAGGTCTCCGACACCTGTGATATATTTTACTGCTTCGAGTGCCTGCAGGGAACCTATGATTCCACCCATGGCACCGATGACTCCGGCCTGTTTGCAGGTCGGAACGGCGTCCTTCGGAGGAATCTCCTTAAATACACAGCGGTAGCAGGGGCCCTGGTGAGGAACGACTGTCATGAGTTGCCCCTTGAAGCGGATGATTCCTGCGTGAGAAAAGGGCTTATCCGCCATGACGCAGGCATCGTTGATCAGGAATTTTGCGGGAAAATTGTCGGTTCCATCGATGACAAAATCGTAGTCGCGGATGATGTCCATGATGTTTTTGCTGGTGATGAAGTCATGGTAGGTTTGAACCTCGACGTCCGGGTTGATCGCATTCATGGTTTCCTTTGCGGATTCCACCTTCGGCTTTCCGATGTCATTTGTGGTATGAATGACCTGTCTCTGAAGGTTGGAGAGATCAACATTATCGGCGTCGGCGATGCCGATTTTTCCGACACCGGCAGCAGCGAGATACATGGCTGCCGGTGCTCCGAGTCCGCCTGCACCGATGATCAGAACGCTTCCGTTCAGAAGCTTTTTCTGGCCCTTTACACCGATTTCTTTTAAGATAATATGTCTGGAATAACGCTCCAGCTGCTCATTTGTGAATGGCATTTTCCTTATCCTCCTGTCTTACATGCATCCGCCGCCCATGAAATAGAGGAATTCAACGACATCGCCCTCCTTCAGGTGTGTGGTGTCGAAGTCTGATTTCTGGGCAAACTCTTCGTTTACGGAGACACTTACGTATTCCGGCGTCTCCACGTTCTCCTGGCTGATCAGTTCTGAGATGGTAATGCCGTCCTTTACTTCCTTGGTTTCTCCGGATACTGTGATTTTCATTTTTCTGTACTCCTTATCCTCTTTATTTTTTATCCTTTTTGATCGTGTAGATACCTTGAGTAAATGGTAATCGCTTTTGATGGTGTAAATACTTAGAGTAAACGGTAATCTCTTTTGATGGTGTAAATGTCTTGAGTAAACGTTTTCCCTGTTGAGCTTAGTTTAAAAGTCCTGAGTAAACGGTAAGCCATTTGATATTGTAAATACCTTGTACAAACTTTGACTCCCTCGTGTGCTTCAGGATGTGTCGGACATCAGGAATTGCGGATCGCTTCGGTGAAATCGTCGATCAGGTCGTCAATGTTCTCGATTCCTACGCTGACGCGAATGGTGTCATCGAAGACTCCGGCGGATTCCTTCTGCTCTTTTGTACTTCTGATGTAGAGCGTGGAATCGGGATGGATGGCCAGCGTGCGGATATCTCCGATATTACTGGCAATCACCGCGTATTTCAGGCTGTTGAGAATCCGGAAAGCCCGTTCTCTACTTCCTGTCCGGAAGGTGAGAATGCCGCCGCCGAAGCCCTTGAGCTGTGTGCGGCAAAGGTCTCTGTCAGGGCTGCTCTCAAGCAGAGGATAGTTGACCTTGATTCCATCGATGCCGTTCAGGGCTTCTGCCAGCCTGCTGGCGTTGCTGCAGATTCTCTCCATACGCAGCCCCAGAGTCTCGAGTCCGGCGATGTTCAAAAAGGCATTCGCCGGAGACAGGCAGCTTCCCATATTCTCCCAGATATCTGTGCGCAGGCGGATGGTATAAGCCAGATTTCCAAATTTCCGGTAGCCGTCAAGTGCCCGGAAACGGTCGAAATCCCATTTGAATTTTGCGGAATCTATGATGACACCGCTGATGGCATTCCCGTATCCGTTGATGTATTTGGAGGATGAGTGAACCACGATGTCTGCTCCAAGAGAGATCGGATTCACCAGGTAGGGGGTCGCAGTCGTCGAATCCGTCATCAGGGGGATTCCGTGTGCATGCGCAAAATCAGCAACCTTCCGGATATCAAGCACCCGAAGTCCCGGGTTCCCGATCACCTCACTGTAGATCAGCTTTGTGTGATTGTTGATCAGCGGTTCGATTTCTTCCGGGGTGACGTGATTGACAAAATGTGTGGTGATTCCGAACTTTGTAAGGTCTTCAAAGAGATCGATGGAGCCTCCGTAAAGGCCGCTTCCCGCGATAATCTCATCTCCCGCGCAGAGCATATTCAGCAGAGCAAGGGTAATCGCGGACATGCCGGATGAGCAGGCAATGCATGCATTGCCACCCTCGAGCTCATTAATTCTCTGCTCAAAGGCAGCAACTGTCGGATTGCCTACTCTGCTGTATGCAAAACCGGCGGCTTTGTGCTGAAATACCTTTGCCTGCTCTTCTGCTGTGTCGAATCGGAAAGCGGTTACCTGAGAGATCGGAGGAAGGATTGCGCTGTCAGGATACTTGCGGACAGCTTTTCCATGAAGAAGCCTGGTGTTAAATTCCATTAGTGATCCTCGCCTTATTATTATACTACAATTCCTATTTGCATAGTATGAAATATGTTGAGTAAATTCTACACTTGTTCAGGCATAATGTCAACGGCTGATTGGCATTTTCCACCAATGAGGCCGTTGACTGGCATTTTTCGTCAGGATTTTCGAGGGGATTATGCAGAAAGGGAAAAAATAAGATTGGAAGACGTGCAATGGGGTTTTTCGAGAGGAGAGGTTAACCGATCCGCGGGACGGTCGGACCGGGTTAACTGATTTACGCGAACAGTGAGCCGCAGCCGAATGCGAAGTATTCGTGTGCGGCGAGCGTCGCGATAGCGAGATAAAACTCGCGCAGCGTGTTTTATCTCGTTCCGGGATCGACGGAGAGATCATCGCCGTCTGCCGCTCCTGTTGCCAGTCTGTCACAGCGCTCGTTTAGTTCGTTGCCGTCATGGCCTCTGACCCAGACGAAGGTTACATTGTGCGGCTTTTTGGCTTCGAGCAGCCGCTTCCAGAGATCGATGTTCTTGACCGGTTCGTTCTTCCCTCTCTTCCATCCCTTCCGGATCCAGGAGTCGATCCAGTGCTGATTGAAGGCATTGACAAGATACTGGGAATCGGAATGAAGGGTTACGTCGCAGGGCCGCGTGAGGGCCTCAAGTCCTGCGATTGCTGCCATCAGCTCCATCCGGTTGTTGGTTGTTTTTCTGTAGCCGCGGGAGAACTCCCTCTCGTGAAGCTGTCCCTGACTGTCGACGTACTGCAGAACGCATCCGTATCCGCCAGGACCATCAGGATTTCCGCGAGCGGCACCGTCAGTGTATATTTCTACGTGCATATATCTTCCTCCAGTATTGTGGCGGAGGGCTTTTTGTCAGCCAGGACCAATTGATGTTTCAAGTTGGAATTTACGGGGCACCATCTTGTAATATAATTGGATTGTTTATTTTCTGATCGTTGTAGTAGTGAATCCGCATTGCGGCGGGGCAGCGGCTGCGCGTATGCGGTATGCGAAAAAAACCGCAGATCATACATGATCGGCGCAGCCGGATGCGCGAGCATTTCTTTTTGATGAAGCTGCCGGATTTTACAGATCGCTTTCGATCTCGTCCCGGCGTGTTTTCGCGTAAGCTTCGAAGGTGTCCAGTGTATACTGGATGATATCATCGGTATGAGCCAGGGAGAGGAACATAGCTTCGAACTGAGATGGAGCCACGTTGATGTCATGCTCCAGCATGAAGCGGAAGTAACGGGCAAATTCCCCGGTATCTGCTGTTTTGGCGATGGAATAATTGGTAACCTCCGCATCGGTGAAGAAGACAGAACCTAGTGAGCCGATATGGTTTACGGTCGCCGGAAGCTCATATCGGCGGATGATTTCCTTCATTCCTTCATACAGTTTGTCTGCATTGGCGGAGAGAACGGCATAATCCCCGCGGTTTTCGTAGAGAATCTTCAGCTGGGCAAGTCCCGCCGCCATTGCTACCGGGTTGCCTGAAAGAGTGCCTGCCTGGTATACCGGACCGAGCGGGGCAACCATTTCCATGATGTCTCTTCTGCCGCCGTATGCACCTACCGGCATACCGCCTCCGATGATTTTGCCGTAGGTCACGAGGTCGGGGGTGATTCCAAACACTTCTGCTGCTCCGCCGAACGCGAGTCGGAATCCGGTGATTACCTCATCGAAGATCAGGAGTGCATGGTATTTGGTGCAGAGCTCGCGGAGTCCCTGCAGAAAGCCCTGCTGCGGCGGAACCACGCCCATATTTGCGGCGACAGGCTCGACGATGACACAGGCGATCTCATCTTTGTTTGCCTTGAAAAGCTCTTCAACACTCGCAATATCATTGTAGACCGCACTAAGGGTGTCCTGCGTGCAGCCTTCCGGAACACCGGCGCTGCCGGGGATACCCTGTGTCATCAGTCCGGAACCGGCGTCCACGAGAAGGCAGTCACTGTGACCATGGTAGTTGCCGGCGAATTTGATGACCTTGTTTTTGCCGGTGTACCCTCTGGCAAGGCGGATGGCGCTCATGACAGCCTCTGTGCCGGAGTTCACCATGCGGATCATGTCAACGTGAGGAATCCGCTCACAGATATATTCCGCGATTTCCACCTCAAGCTCCGTCGGGGTGCCAAAACTGAGGCCGTTCTCCGCGGTGCGGACGACCGCGTCAAGGACTTCGCTGTTGTTGTGTCCGAGGATCATCGGACCCCAGGAGCAGATGTAGTCGATATATTTGCTGCCATCCACATCAAAAATATACGGGCCGGTGGAACCCTGGATAAATCTGGGGGTCATCCCGACATTCTGCCAGGAGCGTACCGGAGAGTTTACGCCTCCGGGAATCACTTTCTGTGCCCGTTCCATCAGAACTTCGGAGCGGTTCTTCTTTTGTTCTGCCATGATGATTCATCCTTTCTTGTTGATAAATCTGCGGGCGCCTTCTTTCGGTGCCATGCAGAAGATTATCGATAATTAATATGAGGCTGTTCAGATGAAACTGCAGCCAGATATCGCTGCATGTCCGTTACGGCGACGCCGGAGACGATCATGCAGCGGTCTGCAGTGTGCTTCGAGGTGAAGTGGTTTTGCTGCGATTCAGACAATGTTTAAGCGGATCAGCCGATGACGCCTTCGTCGATGAGACGGGCGATCCGTTCCGCATAATAGGTGATGTAGATCTGTGCGCCGGCGCGGAAGGCGGATACGGCCATTTCGCCGACGATGCGGTCTTCGTCGATCCATCCGTTCTGTGCGGCTGCCTTGACCATGGCATACTCGCCGCTGACACTGTAACAGGCAACCGGAACATTCACGACGTCGTGTACTTTCGTCAGGACATCGAGGAACGACATAGCCGGTTTCACCATGACGATGTCCGCACCCTCTTCCACATCGGTGAGAGCCTCCTTGATGCCCTCGCGTACGTTGTGGAAGTCCATCTGATAGGTCTTGCGGTCTCCGAATTTCGGCGCGGAATCCGCGGCGTCACGGAAGGGACCGTAGAAGGCGGAAGCGTATTTTACCGCATAGGACATGATCGGTACTCTGGAATAGCCGTTTTCATCCAGCTTTCTGCGGATAGCCAGTACCCGGCCATCCATCATGTCAGATGGTGCAACCATGTCCGCACCTGCTTCCGCGTGAGAAAGAGCGGTTTTTGCGAGAAGTTCAAGCGTCGGATCATTGTCCACGTCGTTTCCGTTCAGGACGCCGCAGTGGCCGTGCGAGGTGTACTCACACATGCAGACGTCCGTGATATAATACATATCCGGTACAGCCTTCTTTGCTGCCCGGAGGGCTCTCTGGACAATTCCGTTGCTGTCATAGGCTCCGGAGCCAATTTCGTCCTTCTGATCGGGAATGCCGAAGATCATGACGGAGGAGACACCATGAGCGAGGAGCTCTTTCAGCTTCACAATAAAGGTGTCGATGCTGTAGCGGTACTGGCCGGGCATGGAAGGAATTTCTTCTGTGATACCCTCTCCTTCCATGACAAAAATCGGATATACCAGAGAGGACTTGTCAAGTCTGGTTTCACGCACCATTTTGCGGATGACTGAATTTTCGCGCAGACGGCGCGGTCTCTTTATCATTTCCATTGCAATTGCCTCTTTTCTTGTTTATTAATCGTATCATAGCACGCTTCTGAAGCGCTTGCCAGTGTGTCGGAGAATTCTGTGGACATGGGCCCTTATGCCGGAGCGTCAGCCGTTGTGCCTGCAGGTGCGAACAGCTTTCACTACGGATAGCCGAATTTGTTTGTTAGTTGTTGTGCCTGCAGGTGAGTGTGGCTTTCACTATGGATATCCAGAGGTTGTCCGGCAGCCGGAGCGTCAGCCGTTCTGTCTGTAGTGATCGTGTACCCGGATGATCAGTTCCAGAAGGCTGTCAATGGTCGCCTTATCCGCGCAAAAGGTCTCCATCCCGGCGGCATCAGCGGCAGCCTGTGTCTGCCTTCCGATGCAGGCGGCTTTTACAAGGCTCATGTCGAGGTCGGGATTCGCGGCCAGGAACGCCTTGACGCCGGAGGAGCTGGTGAAGGCGGCACAGTCGATCTCACCATGTTCGAAGAGCTCTGTTTCGTTCACGGCTTCGGACTTAAGGGGTACGGTGTGATAGGTGGGAATGTCGTCGACAGCAAAGTCCTTTAGTTTTTCAAGGATTGCCTTGCTGCCGATTTCCGCCCTCGGCAGCAGAATCCGGTCGTCCGGATCTGCCTTGCGGGCGATCCATTCTCCGAGAGCTTCTCCGTCATAGCGCGGAGGAATCAGGTCGGGGATCAGTCCGTATTTTCCGAGCTCATTAGCCGTGCCCTTTCCGATGGAGGCGATTTTTAGACCGGCGAGATTCCGGATATCTACTTCTGAGGTGCGCATCTGATCGAAGAAGATTTTAACGCCGCTAGGACTGGTAAAGGCGATCCATTGATAGTCCCGAAGGTTCTGGATGGCGTGGATCAGCTTCAGATTGTTTTCAATCGGAACGGTCGCGATGGACGGAACCTCAAGGACGTCAGCGCCCTGCGCTCTGAGCTTTGCGGCCATCTCGGAGGAGAGACCTCTTGGACGCGTCACAAGAACCCGGAAGCCGGACAGCGGAAGCTTCTCGTACCATTCGAAGGTATCCGCCAGCGTGCAGACCTTGCCGACCACAATGATAGCCGGTGTCTCCACACCCTGCTTTTTTACTTCATCCGGGAGTGTGGAGACGGTGGCGATGATTCTCTTCTGGCGTGCTGTGGTACCTTTCTGGAGCACCGCTGCCGGCATGTCCGGTTCCATTCCGGCATCCAGAAGTCCCTTGCAGATATCGTTGAGGGAGGCGATTCCCATGAGAAAAACGAGGGTTCCCTTTGTCTGTACGAGGGCGTGGAAATCGATGTCATAGACATCACCGGCTTTTTTGTGTCCGGTGATGATATGAAGGGACGAGGTGAAATCTCTGTGCGTGACCGGAATACCATTGTACGAGGGAACCGCGATCGGCGAGGTGATGCCGGGAACGACCTCAAAGGGGATGCCGTTCTCGGCCAGGAGCTCCAGTTCCTCTCCGCCTCGTCCGAAAAGGAAGGGATCTCCCCCCTTCAGGCGGACCACCCGGTTTCCCTTCTGCGCTTCTTCCAGAATCAGCTCATTCATCTTCCACTGAGGCATGGTGTGGTGGCTGGACCTTTTTCCGACATTGATGGTGCGCGCGGTGTCGGGAATCATGGCAAGCACACCGGGACCCACGAGGCTGTCGTACAGCACCACATCTGCATTCTGAAGGACTTCTTTTCCCTTGATTGTGAACAGGCCCTGGTCTCCGGGGCCGGCTCCTACGAGCCATACTTTACCTTTCTTCATTTCTTGATTCCGTACCTTTCTTGCGATTGTGTCTTTTCATATTTGCGATTTTCCTGGATCTGTGTTTTTGGTGGATCTGTAGCAGAACGTTCAGAAAATAAACAAACCAATTATTATACAGGATGACGCTCCGCGAAGCCGTATCCGGTATATCTATTGGTCTGGACAAATAAAGAACGCTCTGGTAGTTTTTCCGGAGCTTCGTTGTTCGCGGATCTGCGCCTGAAGTCAGTGGTGTTATGTTTTCAGATCTCTGCCTGAAGTTTCCGAGCGAGAGCGATGCCAAGAGCGGCCGAATCGCCGGCGCGGGCAGCCGCAACGCCGGTGGAATACCTGCCGGTTTCTTCGCTGTAGTACAATCCGCGGAGGTAGATCAGTTTCTGACTTCCGCTTGCGGCTTTTTCGGGATCCATGCCTGCTTCAGGGGCGTGAAAAAGCTCCGGCGCCTTGTCCCCGAGGGCTTTCCGAAAAGCGTCTTCGTTCGCGTAGACAGTGGCGTGAGCAGCGATGGGCGAGGAACAGCCTCCGTTCAGATAACGGACGAACGCCCGCTCGCAGGTTGCGGCATAGAAGGAATCCTCGTCCGCAAAATCGTCAAATACAGAGGAATCCTCCCCTCTTCTGCCCTGTACAGCCAGTATGGCCTGGCCGGCAGAGGGGATCACCTCATCGACGGAAAAATAACGGCTGATCCGGTCCTGCATACCGAGACGTTTCATGCCTGCGGCGGCGAGTACGATGGCGCCGTACTGTCCCTCGTCGAGCTTTCGGAGGCGGGTCTGAAGATTACCGCGTACGCTCTGGAAGACGGCACCCGGGAACAGCTTTTTCAGCTGCAGGATTCTTCGGAGCGAGGAGGTTCCGATCGGTTTTGTGAGATCCGGCTCTGTCTGACCTTTCGGAAGGACGAGCACATCCCTGGGGTCTTCCCGCCTTGAATAAGCGACGACCGGAAGCTCATCCGGTACTTCCATGGGAAGATCCTTGAGGCTGTGAACCGAGTAGTCGCTCCGGTGTTCCAGGAGAGCCCTGTCGAGCTCCTTGACGAAGAGCCCTTTTCCGCCGATCTGGTCGAGCCGGCGGTCGAGGATTTTATCTCCGGTCGTCTTCATGGTCAGAAGTTCGGTATCCAGCTCCGGATGAGCCTTGTTCAGATATTGAATAACGAGATTGCTCTGTACCACCGCGAGAGTACTCTCACGGCTTCCTATTATTAATTTTCGTTTCTTCATAATTGGATGCTCTTTCATGACATATATCAGATGTTTGAATATGATGGATATACATGGCCGGCGCAGTATGCGCCTGCTCGCCGCCCTCGTACCGCTGGCAAATAACGAACTTACCGGTTCTCGTCCCGGTGGCGGAAGAACGGATATGGCGGTTCTCATGCCGGTGGCGGAAGAATGGACATGGCGGTTCTCATGCCGGTG
>DGTF01000009.1:33901-56575 GCA_002394235.1 Eubacterium sp. UBA4343
TCATGCCGGTGGTGGAAGAACGGACTTACCGGTTCTCGTCCCGGTGGCGGAAGAACGGAAGAACGGACTTAGCGGTCCGTGGGGTCATCGGAATAGAGGGAGGTCTTACATTCCAGAACCTCTTCTACCCGCTGACGGACAGCCTTGACACGGTGATGATCCGTGCCTCCTGCGTTGATGCCGACGACGATGCCGTCCTTCTGTACAACGCTTGGAAAGTAAAAATCGCATTTGTTCTTATCGCTGCAGTCATTGACCATGATTCCGAGACACTTGCAGGCGACATAGATGTCGTTGTTCAGATCAGGGTCATCGGTGCAGGCAAGTACAAGGTCCGCATCCATAATATCGGTGCGTTCATAGGATTTCGCAATCCAGGTGACCGGTGCCTGCTGCGTATCGGAAGTGATCCGGCTGATGGCATCGGTGACTTCCGGCGCTATCACGGTGATGCTGCCGACAAAGCGGGACAGGGTAAGAATCCGGCGCTCCGCAATGGATCCGCCGCCGACGACGACAACTTTTTTTTCGGATAAATCAAGAAATACCGGAAAAAATGGTTTTCCCTGAGAGGTGCTCATGAGTTCTCATCCTCCTTTTCAAAAACCTTCTCCATCCCTGCGACACATTCCCGGAATTCATGGTCGGGCAGATGGTCCTGAAGGTCAAAGATCAGCTTGGCAATTACTTTTCCGACGGCACGATCCATGTCTCCGCTAAGCACCATCTGCTCTTCTCCGGTGAGGGGGAGCTTTCGGATGATCTTTCGCATCCGGAGGTTGTAGTCCTCCACCGCCTGATCCTTGATCCGGTGAATCCTCGGTACAAGATCGCGGTCATTCATCCAGAACCAGAACTCGTTTTCTTCTTCGGCAAGGATTTCCCGCGCCTGCCGATACGCAGCCCGGTTGGCTTCATTTTCCGGGTCCGCATCCGAATGAAAGTCATCAATATTGTAGAGCGTGAAGCTCTTCAGATGAGAAATGCGGGGATCGATGTCCTGAGGGATCGCGAAATCGATCAGAATGATCGGGTGGTCCGGGTGCATGCCCAGAAGATCATCATATTCAATGGTGAGGTGGGGACTGGTTGTGGCGCTGACTACGAGGTCGCACTCCGGAAGATACTGCATGCGGTCGCCGTAATTGATGCGGCTGCATCCTGCAGGGATTTCCACATGGCCGCGGTGATACTGGCGGACCGTTACCGTGACATTGGCTCCGTTTTTGACAAGAGTATTGGCGGCGATTTTTCCGTATTCGCCATTTCCGATGACCATGCAGTTCGCGCCTTTGAAGTTGAATCGCTGTTCCTTCAGCATGGATACGGCCTGCTCAATGGCAGTGGAATCGGCATGGGTGAAGGTCACGCTAGTCTTGACTTTCTTCGCGGCAGTGACGGCCATCCGGAACAGAACTTCGATGACGCTGTCGGTAAAATAGTTCTCCCGGGCAAAGGCGAGGGAGGATTTGACCTGAGTGAGAATCTGGTCCTCCGCGAGGATAGCGGATTTTAGTCCGCAGGTGAGAGCAAAGAGATGCTCCACAGCTTCCTCATCGGTGCGTCCCTGAAAATAGCCGCGGTATCTCTCCTCGTTCACATCCTTGAACAGGCAGATCTCATGGAGAAGGTTGTCCGGCTCTTCGCGGTCCGTGCTGACCCACAGTTCCATCCGGTTGCATGTGGACAAAAGCAGTACGCCGTTTGCTTTCAGATCTATCTGGATCTGTGTCATGAATTGTATACTCTCCTCTTTTGTAAAGGAGAAAAAGGACCTGACATTGACGGGTGCCAGTGTATGGTCCGTTCCGACCATCTGAATCATAACTTACCTCACTTACTTACCAAGGGCATGCCGGATCAGCAGGCGGCGAATCGCCTCTGATTCGCCGAGACCCTGCAGGACGCAGGTGACCTCATACCCGGCGCTTTCAAGCCGGGACTTCCAGGAATCCGGCTGGTTTCCGGCCATGTCGACGATCACATGATTTCCCGCAGTCATCAGAAATGGCATCAGGATGAGATGATGGATGTGGCGTCCGTTTTTGGCAGCTGTCTGCAGTTCAGAGAGCACATGATCAAATCCGATTTCCGGGGAATCGATGGTGCCAAGCATGATGTTTTGAAGCCCCCGCTTCTCAAGTTCCCGATCAAGCGTGGAATAGATTCCGCCGAGTCCGTAGGTGGTTCCGTGCCCCATGAGGATGACGGCTTCGTCGTCTTCGCGGCCGGGAAAGCTGTCCGTCAGAAAGCGGATGATGTCGTCCAGATCCGCACCGGAGCTGAGAAGCGGCCTGGCAATGCGGACTTTTTCAAACTTAGCGGACGCAGAGGAATTCCCGGCTTTCGTTTTTTCCCCTTTCTGAATATCTGCGAACCGTGTGCAGAGATCTCTATACTCCTTTCCCTCGAATACGAATGCGGGGAGTACGAGCACATCCCGGATTCCATCGCGAAGCATCCGTGCAATGGCCTCTTCTGTGCTGGCTGCCGGCGTGCGGCCGGAGGATAACAGACGTTTCCGGATAAAGGCACTTGTCCAGGCGCGGTAAAGAGTTCTGTCAGAGAAAAAAGCTGCGGCCTCTGTCTCGAGAGCGCCGATCGATCTTCTCTGACTGTCTTCCTGGAGAGTGCCGAAGCTTGCAACAAGGATCGCTTTATCAGACATTGTATTTCCTTTCCGGCGAAGGCGCCTTACAGGTTTTTCTTTTTGTAAATAAACAGGACGGAGAGCAGGGTGAAGGCTGCCTGATAGACCAGCAGAATGACAACCCCGCCCCAGCCCGGATCGATTCCGGCTGAAATACTCCGGATCATGTTGCTCGCCTGGGACAGCGGGAGAAATCCCACAAAATACCGGAAAGCGGCAGGCATCTGATCCGTCGAGAAGAAGGTATTGCACAGAAACGACATGGGAACGATGATGTAGGCGTTGTATCTCGGCGCGTCCGAGTAGCTTTTGGCCAGAAAGGACAGAACCAGTGCCATCGTGGAAAATACCATGCCGTTCAGGAACATGATCAGGAAGGATTTCCAGTTGAAGATGAGTCCCGTCCGGATCGACATTGTGAGAAGCAGGATGATGCAGGATGCGTACATCCCGCGGAGCGCGCCGCCGATAATCTGTCCCGCGATGAACTGCCACAGGGGCGTCGGCGAAATCATCACCTGATCGAGTGCTTTCTCATACAGCCGCTGAACGCTCATGTTCTGAGCCACCGCGCTGAAGCTTCCGGTCATGGTGGACATGGCTACGATGCCGGGAATCAGGTAGTTGAGGTACGGCTCTCCGTGCGAGGTTGCCTGTATGCCGAGGCCGAAAATAATCAGATACATCAGGGGCGAGATCATGGATGCCAGCGTGATCTTGAAAAAATCCCGCTTGAACTCCGCCCATTTTTCCCATAATACGGTAATTATTCCCATTCGTTCTTTCCTGTCTGTTCGTATGCCCGCTTTGCTATCGTTGTCGGTGCTGTAAGGAAATCCATTGGTTCACTGCTGCCATCATCTGCGAATGCGGTTCCCGATGCGTTCCACAAACGCATCCTCAAGGGTGGTCCTGCGAAGAGACGCCGTAGCGTCAGGGTCGAGTCCATCCAGATAATCAATTGCTGACCTTCGGTCAGAGAAGAAATGGCTCTTCTGTCCCTCATCGGTGGCTTCATCGACAGCGTATTTTCCAAGGGAAAGGATGAGATTTGAGGGAGTGTCAACAACGTCCAGTTTGCCTTTGTGAAGAAAGGCAACCCGGTCGCAGAGCGCCTCTGCTTCCTCGATATAATGCGTGGTCAGGATGATTGTGATGTTCTGGCGCTGCAGCTTCCTCAGAAGTTCCCACATCTGCCGCCTCGCAAAGGCGTCCATGCCTGCAGTGGGCTCATCTAGAAGGATGATCCCGGGATCTGTCATCAGCGCCCGGCAGATCATCAGCTTGCGTTTCATGCCGCCGGACAGATGCCGGACAATGCGCCTGCGGTAGTCGATGAGACCGGCGAATTCGAGCAGCTCATCGGTTTTCCGGCGAATGACCTTGCGGGGCATATAGTAGAGTCTGCCCTGATATTCCATTACCTCATCCATGGTCATGTCCTGACGCATGGAGTATTCCTGGGTGACGATGGAAAGCTTTCGTTTCTGCGCCGAGGATTTGCGGGTGACTTTTTCGCCGTCAATCAGGACCGCTCCCTCCGTAGGAAGAAGGACCGTCGAGATCATGCTGATGGTCGTTGTCTTTCCGGCACCGTTTGAGCCGAGAAGTCCGAAAAATTCTCCGGTATTGATCGTCAGATTGAGATGGTCCACGGCAGTGAAGTCATCAAATTTTTTTGTGAGATTTTGTAATTCGATCATTTTATATATCCGGTGTTTTTGGTTATCCGTTTATCCGTCTGCAGTAAAATAGTCCGGAGAGCATCGGATCAGTCCTGTGCGCGCGGCTCAGCGATACCGGGTCTTGCGGGTGAGAAAGCTGAGGACAGCGCCGGCCAGGATGATAAACAGGGCGACAATGAGCACCCGCCTCGTTGCAATCTGTGGAACAAGATTCCTGCTTCCGATCGTGTCCGCATAGAAGGTGAGCTGATAGCTGATTTCCACAGGATCCCCCATGGCGGTTGTGTCGGCAATCACCGGCACGGGCGCGTCCATGGAAGTGATCGGAATGATAAAGGTGGAGGTTCCGCCGTCTCTGGTGTTGTTTTGGTATTTGACACCGTCAACAATCATGTAGTCGTAGTAGGTGCTGCTCCAGTAAAGCTTAGCGTATGCCTTTCCGTTCCGTACGATCAGAAGGGTGGGCGAGGTGACACTTGCTCTTCCGCTTCCGCCGGTCATATTGACCTCGATGGAATACTCGCCGTCTTTCCGGTCAACCGATACGGCATTCCCGCTTTCGGCCGGAGCGCCCGACGGGGATCCGGCAGAGGAAGCCGAGACTGAGGACAGGCTTTCGCCTGTGTCTGCGGGAACATCTGAGGAGAGCTCTTTGTCTGTGGCAGTACTCTCTGAAGAAGAGCCGGAAACACCTTCTGAAGAGGAAACGGCAGCTCCTGAAGAGGAGCCGGCGGTCTCAGAAGTGTCTCGTTTGGCTTTAGCGAGATCGCTGGCCGCGTCAAGCTTATCCGTGTCGTAGCCGATTGCCTTCAGCCCGTCCTTGATGGCATCGAAGTCCGGCAAAGTCACGCGAAGGCTTGATGCTGGCAAAGAGGTCGCGTCAAACAGGATTGTCCGGTCGTACCATTTGTTCTTCCGTGTGCTGAAGGACGCAATGGAAATCTGCTTGTCCAGTGCGTCCACCGGTATCGTAAAGGAAGCATAGCCCTCTTTATCCTCAGTGATCTCAATATAATCAGAGGCGTCGGCCTTGGCGGCTTCTTTCCCGGTTCCGTTATAGATCAGCGAGTAGGAAAAGGTATCAAGCTGGATGGCTGCGGTCATTTTGCCGTCTTTGACCGTCAGTTTGCAGGAGTCAATCCGGAAAAACTGTGAGCTGACATCGACGTCGATATCGTAGGTGCCATCATTGACATCGCTTCCTCTGATCGGTGTCATTCCGTATCGGCCGACAGGCCTGGAGGAAACGGTTTCTCCGCTTCCCGCCACGTCACTGTGTTCCTGATCAGCGTATACGGATACGGGACCGAAAGCTGCTGCTGCGGTCATCAGAGTCAGAAAGAGGACGGCAAGTACCCTTCGCAGGTTGTTTTTTAATGGAAGCTTCTTCATTTTTCCTTTGCGACGATCAGTGAAAAATATCCCGCGTCATCGGGAATCTCATCCAGAGAACGGTAGATGTTCTGTCCCGGCATGCCGCAGTTCTCGACCATCTCAACCTTTTTGCCCGAGGCACGGAGATTTTCCTTGACAGCGTCCATATGGCTGCCAGATTTCATCAGTACGTAGGTGCCGGGCTGGTCGAGGGAAACATCCAGCTTATGTACCGCGGGAATGATATGAAGCTGCTCCGTCCACTCCGTGAGCGGTATGTTCAGGGTGGCGGCAGCGGCGCAGAACGAGGTGATCCCGCTGACGAGGGCGGTCTCATATCCGTCCGCTTCTACGATTTCCTGCACATAGGAGAAGGTAGAATAGATCGTAGGATCCCCGAGAGTGATAAAGACCACATTTTTCCCCTCGTCGAGAACCTTCTCGATCTGACGGGCACCCTTTTTGTGATTCTCTATTTGTTCGGCCTTGTTCATGACCATCGGCATGAAGATCGGCATCAGCGTTTTGTCCGCGATTTCCGGGACTGCCTGAACAGCGATCTTGTACGCGACGGTATCCTTCACAGATTCGCCGGGGGCGGCGATGACCTCGTTTTCGCGGAGGATGCGGCATGCCTTCAGCGTCATTAATTCCGGATCTCCAGGTCCGACTCCAATTCCATATAAAATTCCTGACATTTTCTGGTTCTCCTTAGACAAAAATAAAAGCCGTTTCCGGTAGGGGAAACGACCTGCGTGGGACACAAGCACAGTCAATCGCTATGTTCTGCAATCATCCATCCGTCGTGTCATTTGCAGTGCCGTATGCGGGTGCTCTGGCTTGTATCAGAATGATACTCACAGTTGCGGGACAGCGCAGGATTCGCACCTGCTTCCCCCTTCACATACAGTCAGAATTTGTGTTTCAAAATCTTCCGTGTGTATCCACTATTATAGTTTAACGATGTGGTATATGCAAGGTAAAGATTTTGGAATTGTCAGATCTACATCAGCCAGGGCTCGCAGAAAATGATGCCCGCATACAAAATCTACAGTTAATGATCTGATTTCTAAGAGAATATCATCACGTATACAATAGTCCATGATGAATTTCAATGAGCTTGTGCGCGTTGTATTGATTCACGAGAAGAGAGGGATTACACAGTGCCGTTAACCGGGCATAGCTGTATAATCCCTGCTATTCGAGACAATGATAAATATGATGAATGAGAGCTGTTCACATTCCATGTCTTTACGCTGCGGTGGAAACAGTATGGATAATAAGATCTACGATTCCCTGCGGCGGTAAAGCTCCTTGAAGAAGCAGGAATAGCTTCCGGTGTGGCAGGCAGCTCCTATCTGCTCTACCTTTGCCAGAAGGGTGTCGTTGTCACAGTCGAGGGTCAGGGACTGAACATACTGGAAATGTCCGGATGTCATTCCTTTGATCCACAGCTCCTGCCTGCTCCGGCTCCAGTATGTCATGCGTCCGCTCTCCAGCGTCTTCTGGAAGGACTCCTCGTTCATATAGGCGAGCATGAGAACTTCTCCGGTGCGGCAGTCCTGCACGATGCAGGGGACAAGGCCGCTCTCATTGAGCTTGAAGTCCTTCCAGGCAAGGCTGCACTTCTGTGTATTGGTCTTTGCTTTTTCTTCCTGATTTTGCATCATCAGCTGCGTCCTTTCCGAATTTTGCGGATTCATGATTCTAGGGTTACTGCCTGTTTTTCCATGCCCTGAGATCCGGCTTTCTCGTCCGTAGATCAGCATCGGACAAAGCCGGGTGCTCTGTTCCAGCTGCCAGATGAAAAGAAATATTTTATTATAAAATCGGGCCGGATATTCGATCTTCCGGTTTGCGGACGGTGGATCAGAGGCTTCCCTTCGTGGACAGGACGTCTGTGATTCTTGAATCCGGAGAGGTGGCCTGATCGAGGGATTTTGCGAAGGACTTGAACAGTGCCTCTGCCTTGTGATGATCGTTTTCGCCGTACATGACCTTCATGTGAAGATTCATTTCCGCAGAGTAGGAAATCGCGTAAAAGAATTCCCGGACCATCTGTGTGCTCATGTCTCCCATTCTGTCCGTGGTGAAGTCTGCGTCATATACGAAATAGGGACGGCCGGAAAGATCGATGGCAGTGAGCACAAGGGTTTCATCCATCGGAAGGATACAGCTTCCGAAACGGCGGATGCCCTTCTTGTCTCCGCAAGCCTGCCGAATGGCAGTGCCGAGTACGATGCCGGTATCCTCGATGGTATGATGATCGTCAACATTCAGATCGCCCTTTACGTGGATGGTCAGATCGAAGAGACCGTGACGGGCAAAGCCGTCTAGCATATGGTTGAAAAAACCTACGCCGGTATCCAGGTCTGTTTTTCCGGTGCCATCCAGGTTGATGGTGACGGTGATCTGCGTTTCCTTTGTATTGCGCTTTACGGTAGCTGTTCTGCTCATGGTTCAGTCCTCGTCATTTTCAAAGCGGACCGCAATGGAATTCGCATGTGCGGTGAGCTGCTCACATTTTGCAAACTGTTCAATATCCTTGTGAATCTCCTTGAGGGCCTCTCTGGAATAATGGATGATGCTGGATTTCTTGACAAAATCATCTACACTCAAAGGCGAGAAAAATCTGGCGGTTCCGCTCGTCGGAAGAATGTGGTTCGGTCCGGCAAAATAGTCGCCGAGCGGTTCACTGCTGTATTCACCAATAAAGATGGCGCCGGCGTTGCGGATCTTTGTCATAACCTCGAAGGCGTCTCTCATGACGATTTCCAGATGTTCCGGCGCGAATTCATTTGCCGCGTCGATTGCCTCCTGTCTGCTTCGCGCCACAAGAATCCGTCCGAAATTGTCCAAGGATTTCTGAATAATCTCACGTCTGGACAGGATCTTGAGAAATCCGTCAACTTCAGCGCTGACCTTCCGGGCGAGATCTTCACTTGTGGTGACGAGAACGGCGGAGGCCATCTCATCGTGTTCCGCCTGGGACAGAAGGTCTGCGGCGACGTATCTCGGATTGGCGGTCTCATCTGCGAGAACCAGGATTTCGGAGGGGCCGGCGACAGAATCGATGCTTACATTGCCGTATACTGCTTTCTTTGCAAGTGCGACAAAAATATTGCCTGGACCGACGATTTTATCTACCTTCGGAATGCTCTCTGTGCCGAAGGCAAGCGCGGCAATCGCCTGTGCTCCGCCCACCTTGAAGATCCTGTCAGCTCCAGCCTCATTGGCGGCAACAAGGACGACAGGATTCACCTTTCCCTCGGCATTGCAGGGGGTTGTCATGATGACCTCTTCGACACCCGCAACCTTGGCGGGGACAATGTTCATCAGTACGGATGAAGGATATGCTGCTTTTCCGCCGGGTACATAGACTCCGACTCTCTGCATGGGCGTGATTTTCTGCCCGAGAATGGTCCCTTTTTCCGTGGTCGTGATCCAGCTGTTCTGCTTCTGCTTCTCATGGAAGGAGCGGATATTTACGAGTGCCTTGCGGACAACATCGAGGAGTTCCGAGGGCACCTCCTTGTATGCGGCCCGGATTTCTTCCTCTGTTACCTGGAAATTGCTTCCGGTGATCTCTGCGCGGTCAAATTTTTTTGTGTATTCAAAAACCGCCTCGTCGCCGCGCGCCTTGATGTCCTCGATGATGGAGCGGACGGTGGCCTCCTGTGTTCCAAAGGTGGAAGGACTTCTCTGGAGGATATTTTTCTGTACTTCCTTTTTGTTTTCTTCACTGAGTTCAACGATTTTCATTTTCTTATCTCCTGCAGTGTTCATGCTGCCTGTCACAGCCTTGTGTTTCATATGAAATAAATGAAAAGATGATTTCAGATGCCCGGTTCAGACCTGTTCTTCATGCCTGTTCCTGCGCGCGAACCGCCTTGATCCGGCGGATCAGGTCCGTGATTCGCATGTTGTCCATTTTCATGCTGACCGGGTTCACGACCATTCTCGCGGAGAGCGGGCATACCTCTTCGAGAACCTGAAGACCATTTTCTCTCAGGGTGGTTCCGGTCTCAACGATATCTACGATCACCTCGGACAGTCCAACGATGGGGGCAAGTTCAATGGATCCGTTCAGCTTGATGATTTCCATGTTCTGATTTTTCTTATTGTAAAAATAGTCCTTGGCGATGTTCGGATACTTTGTCGCCACGCGGATCAGCTGGTTGTGGTCGAGGTATTCTCTTGCGGATGCCGGGCCGCAGACACACATCCTGCATTTCCCGTAGCCAAGATCGAGAACTTCATAGATCTTCCGGTTCTCTTCCATTATGGTGTCCTTGCCGACGATGCCGATATCGGCCGCGCCGTACTCGACATAGGTGGGGACATCCGGGCCTTTTGCCAGGAAGAAACGCAGACCGTACTGTTCGTTGGTGAAGATCAGCTTGCGGGTGCTCTTGTCCTTCATCTCATCGCAGCTGATGCCGAGCTTTTCAAGCGTGGCCATGGTCTGATCCGCCAGACGGCCTTTTGTGAGCGCAAAGGTAAGATATCTCATTGTGCCTGTCCTCCGTTTCCGCCAAAGGGATAGATTCTTTCGGTACTGCCGTTTGAAAGATTGATCGCGTAGACCTCATCCATCGAGCAGAAATAGATGATGCCGCCGAACTGATTGCGCATCCCGTATCTGCGGTAATCGTCCAGAACCTTTCCGTATTCAAACCTTACACAGGCGACATCGAGGCCATTTGCTCTCCGGGAACCTGCATAATGAATGGCCATCTCCTCCAACTCCGCCGGGTAAAGAATCATTGTCTTGATATCTTCTACGGGAAGTGAGATCTTCTGCCGCTCTATGGCGTTCAGAAGGGAGTCAATCTCCGTGGCAAAACCGACGGCAGCGCATTTCTTTCCGAAGTGTTCAATAAGCCGATTGTACCGGCCTCCCTTGATCAGCGCGTCACCTGAGCCATATGTATACGCCTGGAAGATGATCCCTGTGTAATACCGGTATTCGGTTACCAGACCAAAGTCAAAGGTAACGTAATTTTCACAGCCGTACATCTTCAGGAAATGATAGATCCGTTCCAGCCGGTCGACCGCGGCACGGCAGCTTCGGTTTCCGGTCAGTGTTCTCGCCTGTTCCAGAACTTCCTCATTGCCGAAGAGACCGGGCATTTCGACCAGGGCTTTTTTCAGATCCGGCCGGATATTCAGGTGATCGATCAGCTCCTCCGCGCCGAAGCGGTTCTGTGCGGCAAGAAGGTTTCTGAGCTCCTGCAGAGAATCTTCGCTCATGCCGGCTTCTTCCGCCAGGGCATTGAAATAATCCACGTGGCCCATGCTTACCTGAAAATTCTCCAGTCCCGCCCTGCGCATGGTGGATACCACAAGGGCAATGATCTCCGCATCGGCCTCCGCACTGTCATCGTTCATAAATTCTACACCCATCTGAGTGCTTTCATTCAGGCTTCCGTGGTAAGAATGGTTGTTGCGGTAGATGCTTCCGTGGTAGCAGAGGCGGAGCGGCATCTCCTCTTCGCCGAAATACATGGCAACGGCGCGGGCAACGGAAGGCGTGAAATCCGAGCGCAGCACCAGAGTGTTGCCGTCGCGGTCGAAGAATTTATAGAGGTCGCGGGAGGGAGTCGTACCGACTTCCTTTGCAAAGACGTCGAAGAATTCGAAGCCCGGGGTTTCGATCGACTGATATCCGAAGGAGCGGTAGAGCTTCTCGATCTGTCTCTCCAGATATCTCTTCCGGTCGCATTCGCGGCCGAATATGTCGCGGACACCCTCCGGGGTGTGGATTAATTTTTTCATGGCGTTCTCCTGTTTGTCTGAACGGTTAAGATTGTTCTTCAGATGTTTTTTATTCGTCACTTTAGTATGCTACCATACTACTACGCTAAATACAAGGAGTAATTGCGATGGGATTCAATCCGCTTTTCACTCCCATACTCTTTCCCCTTCCCTGTGCACACGACGGAGAACATCAGAAAGGAAGTTCATGTTCGTTTCTTTTCCAGGTGCCCCTGCCTCCTGGGCACGGCGAAGAAAGACTGGAAGAGGGCTTATTCACCGTCAAAATCGGCATCCTCGGCTGCATCCGCGTCCCGCAGGGCGAGATCTCTCGAGATTCCGTCCAGATAAGGCACCAGAATGCCGGCTCTCTTCCGGAGAAAAAAAGCGGGCGTAAGCTCATCAAAATGAAAACGCTTCAGCCCGCCTGCTTCCATACGATTCCAGAACCGGAGCAGTTCTTCGTAGCGAAGATAATAATATTCATCCCGTGAGGAATAGAAAATGAGGAGAAAGGATATCCCCTGCTGCTTCTCGAAATCGGACATAAAACGGATCTGATGCGGATGAATATTTGCCAGAGGAAAGGTATCGGTCTTGCATTCCTTGGCATCGAAGCAGACGGGAATGCCCTGCACTGCTCCGATGTAATCAATGGTGCTTTTCTGATCGAAATATGCCAGAGTGATGCGTCGTGTCTCCTTGTCCATTCTGACCGGAGTAATCGGGGTTGGGATTTTCTGGATCAGCGCAAGTCCCTGTTCCCGATACTGGTCATTTGTCCGGTTGATCATGTCCTCCAGGGTGGAACCCCGAAGACCTCTTGAATTCCAGGTCGCCATCGTGAGGATGCCTCAGAATCCGAACACGGAAGCGGGATTCAGCGCCGGGAATCCCACATATGTCGTTCCTGCCCCGGCAAATCCGGCTGCGGAAGCACTTGTAGTATCTGATGCCGGATCATAATAGTCCGCCTCCTTGCTGTTGATCACGGAGATCTTGTTCAGCGGCCAGTAGCGGAAGAAGGCCTTGCCGAGGATCTTTTCCTTCTTGACAAAGGGATTTTCCCAATATCGGGAGTCCTTGGAATATACGCGGTTGTCGCCCAGCATGAAGTAACTGTCTGCCGGAACGGTGAGCGGGAACGTCAGATTTCCGGTATCGGTGGAGTCCGGCGCTGCGCAGAAACTGTCATCCAGAGGAGTCTTGCTTCCGTTGATATAGACATCACCGTTCCGGATGTCGACGGTCTCGCCCGGAAGACCGATGACCCGTTTGATGAACAGACGCGATTCGTCATCAGGATAGCGGAAAATGACGATGTCATATCTCTTCGGATCGCTGTTCAGGTAGGCCAGGCGGTTTCCAAAGATCTGGTCGTTGGTCATGATCGTCGGTTCCATGGATGCGGATGGAATCCGTGCATTGACAATGATGAATTTCTGAAGGACAAACATAACGATCAGAACGATCGCAATGATTTTCACGTAGTCGAAAACATCCTTACGGATACTCTCCTTCCGGTCGTCCGGTGTGGTTACCGGTGTTTTCTCATCCGGCCCTTCCGGCCGGGGATCAGTAGAATTGGTATCAGGTTTTTTACTCATGTGTTCTTCTTTCCTGTCAGGTAAAATGAGGTTATTGTGCAGCCGCCAGTGCCGCAGCCTTGGGATGCGGAACCATGCGGACAGGCAGCACGCAGGCCTGTGCGATCGTGCGGCTGAATGACGGTTCGCATGATTTGTCTGATGAACAGTGCAGCACAAAGATAAGTATGATCATGCGGCGGATGTTACAGCCGATTGGCTGCTTCAAGCTTTTTCAGCGTGGTTCTGAGGTCATCGGGCAGGGGAGCCAGAAAGGTTCTTCCCGACAGATCAGAGAGAACGCCGTTCATCGGGGGAAAAACAAGCTCCGACGCGTGGAGAAACTGTCTTCGAAGGCCAAAGCTCTTGCGAAAATCCTCGTTCCGGTTTCTGAGACCATATTTTACATCACCGATGATGGGATGTCCAATAAAAGAAAGATGGCTTCGGATCTGGTGAGTCTTTCCGGTGATCAGGTTTACCTTCAGTAAGGTAAAGGAAGCAGGCTGCCCGTGCGGGTCTGTGATCCGGAAATGCTTCACCGGGCTGTATTCCGTTTCGATGTATTCGCCGGGATTCTTCACACCTTCCGCGGCGAATGCCAGCTTCGCATCAGGGATCTGAACGTTGTCCGGTATGGATGCTGCAGATGTTTGGGAAGGTACTGCGTCTGCGGCAGATGTTCGGACGGATGCTCTGTCATGAACGGTCACCCGGTTGGTCCGGGGATCCTTCGTGAGATATGCACTGATGCGGGCGGGCTCCAGGATTTCGCCCTCTGTCAGGGCATAATAGTATTTGTGTACGGTCCGGTCTCTGAGGCATTCGGAAAGCTCCCGTGCGGCGGCGAGCGTCTTTGCGGCAAGCACAATTCCGCTTGTATTGCGGTCGATCCGGTTGACCACAGAGGGACGGAAGATGCGGAGACTCTCTTCTGTGAGCTCGCCTTTTTCGGTCAGGTATGACTGGATCATTTCCACCAGGGAGATGTCCTCCGGGGCTGCCTTCTGCGAGAGAATCCCGGCCTTTTTGTTCAGAATCAGCATGTGAGAGTCCTCAAAGAGGATGTCCGATGCGACAAGGGAAGGCCGTGGTTTTCCGGATTTGTTCTTCTGCGGGAGAGACTCTTTTGCGGAAAACTTACGCAGCGTTTCATCGGAAAAGAAGATTCGGATTTCGTCTCCTTCCCGCAGAAGTTCCTTTCCGGAAGCTTTCGTTCCGTTAAGCGTAATATTCTTTTTGCGTAGCTGTTTATACAGAAAACCGCTTCCCGCTTCCGGAAGATATCTTCTGAGAAATTTATCCAGACGCTGGGAAGCAGTTTCGGTGTCAATGGTGATTTGAATCATTCTTCTTCCTACATATTATTGAAAGCGGCTGAAAGCCATAAAAAGCGAATAAATAATGAAAGCAATGCAAAACAATAAAAACAATTAAGTGCAATAAAACAATTAGAGGGCAAGCTGCCGGAGGATTGCTGCGACCTCGTCATCGCGGTCCATGCGGTATTCCGCCTGCTTTTCCCGCATCTGGTCGATGCGCTCCAGGAAATTCTTTCGATTAGAAAAGATCTTGACGGTGACCTTATATCCGCTCTGCAGAACCGATTTCCGGATGTGGCCTTCCATAAACTGAAGAACACCGGGCGCAGCATTCTCATGGGTATATGCGGTGATATACTCTCCGCACACGGCCACCGCGTCAATAAAGAGATTCTGGTCGCGGGTGGTCAGGTACAGTTCGTACAGCATGGGGAGAGAGCCGGCGTGGGTCTCGATATCCGTATGGAGTTCCTGATCCATCGGCTTTCTCATCAGCATCATGATCATTCCAACCATTGACATTGCCGCGGGAACGCAGCCGACCGCTGCGATAATCGAATAGATGTTGCGGCGGCTGCCGTTGTTCATGATCAGGCCAAAAGCAAAGATGGCGAAATCAATCGCAAACGCGATAACGGTTCTCAGAACTCTCTTGAACTTTTCGTGTCGGATGTAACCGTACTGACCCTTTTCGATTTTCAAACCTCTGTCTCCTTTTATTCTTCACTGATTTTTATGCCTTCATCGACGCGGTTCTTCTGGGCGTGATAAGCCTGAGCGATAAGATCCAGCTGATGATGGTAGCGGACCAGCTCTTCCACGTCACCGGACTGATAGATCCGATAGAATTCTTCCTGAATTTTTTCAACCTCGCGCTTTGAGGTCATCCGGTAGAGACTCTCGATGGTATTTACGATATCTTCCACGAGATTGTAGCGGAGCTTGGAGGAAAGCTGGGCGTCCATGATCTCATCGCGGACGGAAGACATCTCGCTGTCCAGAGAAATGATGGCGTCCGCGGCATTGGACAGACGGCTGCCGACCCGCTCGGGGATTTGCCCTTTGTACTTGTACTGGAGAGAGTGCTCCGTCGTAGCCCAGAAGTCCATCGCCATGGTCCGGATCTGAATCTCGACCAGAATTTTCTTCGGCCCGTTGATGGTGTTCACCTCATAATGCACAACCATGTGATAGCTGCGGTAACCGCTCTGCTTCTGGTTGCGGATATAGTCCTTGATTTCGACCAGCTCGATATCGGTCCGGCTGGTGATGAGACTGGCAACTCTGCTGATATCCTCGGTAAACTGACAGATGATGCGTATGCCCGCAATGTCTTCTATCTGCTCTTCCATTTTTTCCGGCGGGATATTTTTCTTTGCCATCTTGTCGAGTATGCTGGAAATGCTTTTGACACGTCCGGTCACATGCTCGATCGGGCAGTACTGCCCCTGCTCCTGAAATTCTCTCCGCAGGGAATCAAATTTCAGAATCAGTTCGTCCACAGCCATTACATAGGGGCTGAGGACCTTATGCCACATGATGATATCCATATTCTGTACCTTGCTTCATAACAAAAAACAGCCCATCCCTTTCCGGAATGAGCTGCGATAAGTTCAAAATTTACTCTTCATCCTCGTAATCGGCGTCATCATCCTCATCCACGTCGTCAGAATCGTCATATGCTGTCTGGTCGCCGGTCTCCTGAGGAGTGGTCACCGGATTGCCGGATGTGGAACTGCTGTCCTCCATCGGAGCAAGCTGACTTCTGTTCTGGTTTACAAGATCATAGTAGCTCTGCAGGGAACCGGAGAAATCGTTGTACTTCTCTCCTACCTCGGCCATCGCGTTGCTGAGGATGGAGGAGATGTTTCCGAGAAGCTGATCGGTATAGGTGATCGCACTGGAACGGATGTTGTTCGCGTCATTCTGGGCGGAATCCAGGATATCCTGAGCCTGCTGATTTGCCTGATTTACGGTATCATTAGCCTGCGCATACGCTGCCTGCATGACTTCGGTCTCCGAAGTCAGCTCCTGTGCCTTCTTCTCTGCCTCTGCGATGATATTGTCTGCCTTTGCCTGCGCGTCCGCAAGAATCGCATCCTTGTTGCCGATGATCTTCTGATAACGCTTGATCTCATCCGGTGTCTTCAGGCGAAGTTCGCGGAGAAGCTCTTCCAGTTCTTCTTTATTTACAATGATCTTGGTTGTGGATAACGGCTGATACCGGCAGTTCTCCACATATTCTTCAATCTCCTCAATGATCTGTTCAATTCTGCTGCTGCTCATTATTTATACTCCTTACCTTAATTTACCTGTATCATCTGAATTCCGGAAGGATAATCTGCCCGATTATGACCGGCAACTGCCCCTCAGCTGTGCCGCTCCGAATCAGCCCGCAGCGCGTCCGGAAAAATATGTTCAGCGGATCTCTCAGTCCTCACTGTGAATGCGTTGGATATCACCAAGCTTCCGGTGAATTTCGCCCGCCACAAAGGGAGGCACAAATTCACTGATATCGCCTCCGAAGGCAGCAACTTCCTTCACGGTTGTAGAGCTCAGATACGAATACTGAAGTGCCGTATAAAGAAAAGTGGTATCGACATCGGGAGCAAGCTTGCGGTTTGTCTGCGCCATCTGAAGTTCATATTCAAAATCAGTGATGAGACGCAGCCCTCGCACAATCACACTTGCGTGACAGGCCTTCGCGAAATCGACGGAAAGACCCTCAAATGCCTGTACTTCAACGTTCGGAATCCCACTCGTGGCTTTCTTAAGTATATTAACACGTTCCTTTGATGAAAACAACGGAGTTTTTGCAGAATTGTGCAAAACCCCAATGATGAGCTTGTCGTATAATTTTGACGCGCGGGTAATGATATCAAGGTGACCATAGGTCACAGGATCAAAGGTACCCGGATAAACGGCGATAACCATCTGTTATTCTCCTGCTGAATCGAGCCTCAGGAAAAGGTGCTCGTTAGTTTTGTATGTCTTCCATTTAATACATGTATAGCCTGAATTGTCAAGCCAGGAAAAATCGTTTTTGATGGAAGCCTCGACCACAAAAAGCGTATCCCCTGTCACACAGGAAGCGGTGCGGAGCGCCTCGAGTGCCTCCTTTTCCAGATCATGAAGATACGGCGGATCCAGAAAGACGACGTCAAAGGGCGCGTGGCCGGAAAGGTAACGGACTGCTGACATGACATCCATCTGAAGAACCGTTGCCTGATCCTCAAGCTTTGTAAAGCGAAGATTCTCGTTTATGATACTTACAGCCTGGCGGCTTTTGTCTACGAAACAGCAGCTTTCCGCGCCCCGGCTCAGCGCCTCGATACCGATTGCTCCGCTTCCTGAAAAAAGATCAAGGAAACGGCACCCCGGAATGTCATTCTGGAGTATGTTGAAAAGCGTTTCCTTGATCCTGTCAGTTGTCGGGCGGGTATCTTTACCGGGAAGTGTCTTCAGCGGAAGACTCCTGCATTTTCCGGCGATTACTCTCATTCTTCCTTTGCCTCTTTATATTGAATTCTCCAGTCAAGATCACCGCGGTCCAGCCCGAGGATCAGCATCTCCGCCGTGGCGATATTTGTTGCGATCGGGATGGTATACTGATCACAGCATTTCATGATCTTGACGACATCCGGCTCTCTCGGATCAATGATTGCCGGATTATAAAAGAAAATGACCATATCCATGTCATTTCTTTCAATCATTTCTGTAAACTGCTTGTCACCGCCGAGGCTTCCCGCCAAAAACTTATGAATGTGAAGATTTGTTACCTCTTCAATTCTTCGTCCGGTTGTACCGGTTGCATAAATTTCGTGCTTTGCAAGAATCCCCTTATATGCGATGCAGAAATCTTCGATCAGACTCTTTTTGCTGTTATGTGCGATTATTCCAATGTTCATGCGTTGTGATGCTCCCTTTCCTGCACTGCCTGAATCTCTGTCAGCGGCACGGAAGCTGCGTAGCAGTGAAGTGCCGCAGGGACATATACAAATAGTTGTGCTGATATAGCACGCGTGTATTCTAAACACATTATAACAAATGCACAAACATTTCGCAACTGCAAACGTTTTGATTATGGGTTTTTACTACAAAAAGAGGCCGCCGAGCAGATGTCCGCTGCGGAAGCCCCTTAGAGGTCTCACTTGAATTGGTGATAAACTCAGATGTCGAAACTGCCGATCTCTTCGCCGTCATTAAGTACGTAGTATGCCTTGTTCTCTTCCGGTTTTACATATACCTTGACTTCCTTCAGAGCGGCTTCGTCTTTGCCGGCTGCCTTCCAGGCATCGACCGCGCGGTCAACAAGCTCGCTGTAGGGGATCTCCTTCCCGAGGTACTGGAGAACAACGGTCTGCTTTGCCTCGGAAGCGCGTGCTTCCTTTGCGGCAACTGCCTTCTCGGCTTCCTTCTTCACGGTGGCTGCGGCCTTTGTCACAGCAGCCTTTGCGGATTTCGCCGCTTTGTGAACTGCCGGTCTGGATGCTTTTGAAGGCTTCTTTGCAGCAGTTTTTGCCGCAACGGCAGTCTTGTTCTCTGCGGCTTTAATATCAGCTGCAGTTTTTGCACCTGCAGTCTTAATGTCAGCTGCGGTCTTCGCGCCTGCAGTCTTTATATCAGCTGCCGCCTTCTTCTCAGCGGTTTTGATCTCGTCGGCTGCCTTCTTCTCTGCAGTTTTGATGCCAGCGGCTGTCTTTCTGACCTCTGCTGCCGCCTGTTCGACCTTATGTTCCACCTTCTCGGCTTTCTTCTCAACCTTTGCCGCTACTTTTTCAACTACGTTCGTTTTCGCTGCTTCCGGTGTCTTTTTCATTTCGGTCTTAGCTACAGCAGCTGTCTTCTTAGCCTCTGCCATTTTCTCTCCTCCATAATGACTCAACTGATAATTGTTTAAAAATTTGATGGTCAAATATGATTCTTATCTATATTATTCTTTTTTCTTTATTTTTTCAAGAATACCGGAAAAAAATCAGCGATTCGGATATAACCATGATAGAATAAAGCGCTTCGGTCGGCATTTCGTACAACGTATTTGCGCACACCTGAAGGATTTCAGGTGTGCGAAGGACGAAGCAATGCGCCGCTTATATATGAAAAAAGAGAGCTCTTCGAAATCGGGTCCGGTAACGACGCGTGAGAGAATCTTGTGCAGAAATCGTTCGCACAAAAGGAACATCCCAGAACGACGCGCGCGACGCGCGAGAGAACCCAGGCCATTCGCGGGTAGGTGTTGTGGCCGTTAACGTAGAATGACGCGCGGGAGAACCCGGATACGAATATGTTTCACCCGGGAAATTCGGAAGCAATCTCCGAACGGCTGATATATTGATCCAGGGCCTTTTTCAGCTCACGGTTCTGCGGCAGTGCAAGTTCCGGGTCCATGGAAAGCAGGTCGTTTACTGCCCGGGATGCTGCTTTCAGGATAGCGGAATCCCGGTAGATGTCCGCAATCTGGAAAACCGCTATGCCGCTCTGCCTCACGCCGAAGAGATCTCCGGGTCCCCGCAGCTTCAGATCCTGTTCTGCAATATAGAACCCGTCGTTGGATTCGTTGAGAATTTCCAGCCTCTTTGAGGTCTCTTTTTTCCCATCGCCCTGCATGAAGATACAGTAGGACTGGGCGCTTCCCCGGCCGACCCTGCCGCGGAGCTGGTGAAGCTGGGCGAGGCCGAAACGCTCCGCATTCTCGATCATCATCACGGTGGCATTCGGCACATTGACGCCGACCTCTACGACCGTCGTGGAGACGAGAATCTGGATTTCCCCGGCGGCGAAGGCGTTCATGATCTCCTGCTTCTGCTGCGGCTTCATCTGGCCGTGGAGGGCTTCGACCCGGATGGCGGCGTCAAAACGCTTCCGTATCTTCTGGCAGTATTCCGTAACATTCTCGCAGGGGATTTCCTCATTGGGCTCGACCATGGGGCATATGATATAGACCTGATGTCCGTCCTCAATCTGCTTTTCCATAAAACGGTAGGCGGTCTCCCGGTAGGAGGTCCCGACGACACAGTTCCGGATGGGAAGCCGGTTCCGGGGCATATCGTCAAGTACGGAAATGTCCAGATCCCCGTAGAGGATCATCGCCAGTGTGCGGGGAATCGGCGTGGCACTCATGACAAGCACATTCGGAGGATACCCCTTCCCGGCAAGCGTCATGCGCTGTCGGACACCGAAACGGTGCTGTTCGTCCGTAATGACGAGACCTAGATTCGGATATGTGACGGCCTCCTGGATGAGCGCGTGCGTGCCGACGATCATCTTTGCCTCTCCGGAGGCGATTTTCTCGTATATTTCTCTTTTTTCCCTTGCCGTACAGCTGCCGCGCAAAAGAACGGGGCATGCGTCCTCGATGCCGCTGCTTTCAAGAAGTGCCGTGAGGGATGCGAAATGCTGCTCGGCGAGAACCTCTGTCGGAACCATGATTGCGCTCTGCCAGCCGTTTTCAAAGGCCATGATCATGGCCAGAAAAGCGAGAATCGTCTTTCCGCTTCCGACATCGCCCTGAAGCAGCCGGTTCATCGGCTTATCGGCGCAGAGGTCGCGGCAGATGATGTCAATCGCATGCTGCTGGGCATTGGTCAGCGAGAACGGGAGTCCCGCATAAAAATCAGAGAGGTCCGCCCGCCGCATGGCAGATGCAGTCTGCACATTCGCACGGTGCTTCATCATCAGCGTACCGAGCTGAAATTGCAGCAGCTCCTCGAAGGCAAGGCGGTGACGGGCTTCCGCCAGTGCCTCCTTCGATTCCGGACGGTGAACATCATGCAGCGCCTGCACGAGCGCAACCAGCTGATAGCCCTCCCGCATCTCTGCCGGAAGCGTCTCAAAGGGCTGACTGTCGAGATAGCTGAGCGCCTTCAGGACATTCGTGCGCATCATCGCGCTGGTCAGACCGGTCGTCTGCGGGTAGAACGGCAGGAGCAGCAGCGCCTGATCGACCCGCTGCACCTGCGGCGCCTGCATCTCTCGGCGCAGAAATCCGCCTGAAAGCTTGCCGTATGCATAGTATTCCTCGCCGTTTTTCATTGCCTGATAGGTATACGGCGTATTGTAAAACACCAGCAAAAACTCCGTCACGCCGTCCGTAACGACGACGCGGTACAGTGAAAAACCGCGCTTCACAAAGGACGGTGAGAGCTTCTGCTTCACAGTGACGCGCACAGCGACCGGCTCCCCGTTCTCCGCATCCGCGATCATGACGGGGGCTGTAAAATCAATATAAGTACGCGGAAAATGCATCAGAAGATCATATGGCGTTGCAATGCCCATTTTCCGGTATTTCTGTGCGCGCTTCTCGCCGACACCCGGCAGTGTTTCGATCGGCTGATAGAGTTCGTTCATGTTGAGACCTCAGCATTCGGTGAATTTACCTTAGTATATCACATAATCGCGCAAAATTCAATAACCGCGGGATGAATTTCCGGTCATACGGAAGAGCCGGTACAAAGATCCCCCGCAGACCTGTAAAACCTGCGGGGGATCCTGTTTCTGTGCATATCCGGCTCAGCAGATGCGCGGCAGCAGCTCACCCTTGGGCTGCGGGAGAATCGTCTGCGTGCCGATCTCAGTCTCCATAATGACCTTGCCGGCATTTTCGGCGGTCACAGTGCCGATAATCGCGGCATTCTGCGAATATTTCCCCTTTCTCAGCTCTGCGACAATCGCTTCTGCATGCTCCTTCGGCGCGAAAATGACCAGCCTGCCCTCACAGGCAAGGTACAGCGGCTCCAGTCCGAGCATGCCGCAGACACCCTTGACACGCGGATCGACCGGCACCGATGCCGCATCCAGCGTGATGCCGACATTGCTCTGTCCGGCGATCTCGTAGAGCACTGTGCCGACACCGCCGCGTGTCGCATCGCGGATCACATGAATCTCATCGGTGACATGATACAGGCTCTCGACGGTGCCCCAGAGCGGCGCGCAGTCGCTGTCCACATCGGATTCGATTCCGAAATCGTTGCGTGCAAGCAGAATCGTGCAGCCGTGCCGCCCGACGTCGCCGGTCACGATCACCGCGTCACCGGGCTTCGCCAGCGTGCCGGAGGTGTGTGCCTGCGGCATGATCTCGCCGATGCCGGTCGTCGTGATGAATACGCCGTCGCACTGCCCCTTGCCCGCGACCTTGGTATCGCCCGCAACGATGCGCACGCCGACTTCAGCCGCCGTTTTCTCCATTGCAGCCGCAATCTCCTCAAGGAAATCCAGCGAGAAGCCCTCCTCGATGACGAATGCACAGGTCAGATACAGCGGCTTCGCGCCCATGCAGGACAGGTCGTTGACCGTGCCGCAGA
>DGTF01000014.1 GCA_002394235.1 Eubacterium sp. UBA4343
GGAAGCGGGTCGGGTTGGTGGAGTTTCCGGTGATGGAAACATCAACGTTCTCATGCCACATGATGGCAACGCCTTCCTGTACATCGTTGGCACCGTAGCAGTTAACTTTTGCGCGCGCGCCGTTCGGATCCTTGGAATAGCAGGTGCGGCTTAATTCCTTGAGCTCGCCTGTCTTGTAATCATAGGAGGTCTCCACAAAGGTGAAGCCGTTTACACGGGAGATGATCTGAGCCGCATCCTTTCCGAGACCGTTCAGGATGACACGCAGCGGTTTTTTACGTACCTTGTTTGCCTTCTCGGCGATACCGATCGCGCCCTCAGCTGCTGCGAAGGACTCGTGGCCGGCGAGGAATGCGAAGCACTCGGTGTCCTCTTCCAGGAGCATCTTGCCCAGGTTTCCATGTCCGAGACCAACCTTGCGGCGGTCAGCTACGGATCCCGGGATACAGAAGGACTGAAGTCCCTCACCGATAGCGGCAGCAGCCTCAGCGGCCGTGCGGCAGTTCTTCTTGATTGCGATTGCTGCGCCTACGGTGTAAGCCCATTTTGCGTTCTCAAAGCAGATCGGCTGAATGCTCTCGACCTGATGGTATACATCAAGACCTGCGGCCTTTGTTACCTCTGCAGCTTCTTCAATAGAGTTGATCCCGTACTCAGCAAGCTTTGCGAGAATCTGTTTTTCTCTTCTTTCATATGATTCAAATAAAGCCATCTTTGTCGTCCTCCTCTATCAATCTTTTCTCGGGTCAATGAACTTCACGGCGTCAGCTACGCGGCCGTACTGACCGGAAGCCTTCTCAAATGCGGTATTCGCATCGTCGCCGGCCTTGATGAAGTCCATCATCTTTCCGAAGTTTACGAATTTATATCCAATGATCTCATCATTCTCGTCAAGAGCAAGTTCCTTTACGTAGCCGTCTGTCATCTCAAGATAACGCGGTCCCTTCGCAAGAGTGCTGTACATGGTTCCGACCTGAGAACGATGACCCTTTCCAAGATCTTCAAGACCAGCGCCGATCTGAAGACCATCCTCGGAGAACGCACTCTGGGAACGGCCGTAAGCGATCTGAAGGAAGAGCTCACGCATAGCAGTATTGATAGCGTCGCAGACAAGGTCTGTGTTCAGAGCCTCCAGAACGGTAAGTCCCGGAAGAACCTCTGCTGCCATTGCAGCGGAATGGGTCATACCGGAGCAGCCGATCGTCTCGATCAGAGCTTCCTGGATGATTCCTTCCTTGACGTTCAAAGACAGCTTGCAGGCACCCTGCTGCGGTGCGCACCAGCCTACACCATGTGTAAACCCGGAAATATCTTTAACCTCCTTTGCCTGAACCCATTTAGCTTCTTCAGGAATAGGAGCAGCGCCATGATGTACGCCCTGATGTACAACGCACATATCTTCTACTTCTTGTGAATAAATCATTGTAAAACTCCTTTCAAAAAAGTTTTTCACATAGCCGTTTATATTCTCGCATAAATCGGTCTTTTCGTAAAGGGGGATTTCGCCATAAAAAAGAACGATCCCACACGGGTGTTTTATGATTTTCTGCGGCGGCTCTTTTTGTAGAACTGGGAGATGTAATCGTATCGTTTCTGAAGAATCGCCCGGTTGTTTGTCTGCTTGATCTGGTTTGTGCGGTTCGCCACGAAGGTCTCAAGCTTGTTCAGATATTCAGAGGGCTCTATGGTTCCTTCCGCGACATAGGTGAGTCCTTTCTCCCAGGATGCGGTAAGTTCCGGATTCAGAAGAGAGCGGATCGAGCAGTAAACTACATCATGGATCATTTCTCCGATCTGCGTAGGTGTGATGACCTGGGTTTTTTTGTTCAGTTCGAGGTATTTATTGTTGAACAGCTTTTTCAGGATTTCCGCGCGGGTCGCGGAGGTGCCGATGCCGCTTCCCTTGATCTGTTCCCTCAGCTCTTCGTCCTCGATCAGCTGTCCGGCGTTTTCCATCGCGAGTATCATGGATCCGGAGGTATATCTCTTTGGCGGGGAGGTCTCCCCTTCCTTGATCTTATAGCCGCCGACCGGAAGGATACTGCCCTTATGCAGCTGCCTCAATGCTTCGAGGAAGGCCGTGTCGACCTGCTCTTCGGCATTGTCCGACGGAGAGGATTCTCCGGAGCCATCTGCAGACGGGTTTGTTTTTTTGGCCGGGTTCCGGTACGCCAGCTTCAGGTATCCCTCTTCTGTGAGTCCACTGAAATTGGAAAAGAAATGCTCGGTCTCGATCTGTGTCTCGAGACTGACCTTCTGGTAAACTGCGGGCGGATAGAAAATGCTCAGGAATCTCCGGACAATCAGATCATAGACTTTACCGGCGAGCGGGGTCAGATTTTTCAGGTTCTGGAGGCCCTGTCCGGTCGGAATGATCGCATAGTGGTCGGTGATCTGTTTATCGTTGGTGTAGCGGGACTTTCCGATGCCCTTCCAGGTACCTTTATCCAGGATCTCAGAGGCAAAGGACGCAGCCGGACCGTAATTCCGCAGGCCTCCGATATTCCGGTTGATTTCCTTTGCGATCGCGGTGGACAGAACGCGGGCGTCCGTTCTGGGGTAGGTTACGAGTTTTTTCTCGTAGAGCTCCTGAATGATGTTCAGCGTCTGGTCGGGGCTGATCTTAAAGAACCGGGAGCAGTCGTTCTGAATTTCCGCCAGATTGTACAGGAGGGGCGGGTTTTTCCGGGCGGTCTTCTTCTCCACGCGGACCGCCTTCATTTCCTGCGGATGGATTCCGCTGAGGTATTGAATCAGTTCCTCTGCATCCTCTTTTTTCCGGAAGCCGTTCTCTTTGTAAAGCTTCGGTGACTGAAAACTGCGGCTGCCTTCAACGGCTTTCCATTCGCCCTCGAATGGCCTGCCCTGCCATGACAGATCGGCAAGAACACGGAAAAACGGGGTTTTTACAAAATCCCGGATCTCACGCTCTCTGCGAACAACCATGCCCAGCACACAGGTCATGACTCTTCCAACGGCGATGGCGTGGTATTTGCCGCCGAGGTAGGAGGAGAGGTCATAGGAATAACGCAGGGAAAGTGCCCGGGAGAAATTGATGCCCATCAGATAATCTTCCTTTGCCCTAAGGAACGCGGCTTCGGACAGATTGTTGTATTCTGATATGTTTTTCGCCTCGCGGATCCCCCTGAGAATTTCTTCCTCTGTCTGCGAGTCGATCCACACTCTCCGCTGGTCCCTGGTTGGGGGAACCTTCGCCATCATGGCGACAAGGCGGTAGATATATTCTCCTTCCCGCCCCGAGTCGGTGCAGACGTAGATGGTTTCCACATCCTCGCGGTTCAGGAGTTCGTTGACGATCTGGAACTGCTTTTGGACGGAGCTGATGACCTCATACTTAAATTGTGCAGGAAGAAAAGGAAGCGTGTCAAAGGACCACTTCTTGTATTTTTCGTCGTATTTGTCCGGATAGGACATGGTCACGAGATGTCCTACACACCAGGTGACGACGCTGTTGTCGGATTCCATATATCCGTCATGGCGGACCGGATTTTCATGGAGCGCTCTGGCAAATTCCTGCGCGACGCTGGGTTTTTCGGCGATATAGAGTGATTTCGGCAATGAGGGGCCTCACTTTCCTTTATACAGAGATACTGCGCCTGTTGTGGATGGTGATTTCTTTATTTACGTGAACAAGGGTTCTTCTACAAGGACTCTGATTGTCATATGGAAGACGGGACAGACGAGGGTTGGCGGCATAAGGGAAGAACATAGAAAGGGGAAAGGGAAAAAGATCCTGCCCGGCATTGCCGCGGCAGGATCCCGGTTTTCTGAAAAAGGGTGTCGGTCGGCTCGACGGCTTTCCGACGGCCGGATTTTATTTTGCAGTGATATATCCCTTGTCGACGAGGGTCTCTGCGCAGAGAACTGCACCGCCGGCAGCTCCGCGGAGGGTATTGTGGGAGAGGCCGACGAACTTCCAGTCAAAGATGCTGTCCTCGCGGAGACGTCCTACACTGATGCCCATTCCATTTTCGAAGTTTACATCCAGGCGAACCTGAGGACGGTCATCCTCGGTCATGTAGCGGATGAACTGTTTCGGAGCGCTCGGAAGATTGTGCTCCTGCGGATATCCGCGGAAGCTCTCCATTGCTTCGATGAGTTCTTCCTTGGAAGGATTCTTCCGGAAGTTCACAAAAGCGGCAGCGGTGTGGCCGTTCAGTACGGGGACACGAAGACACTGGCTGGTGATCTTCACGCCTTCCGCTTTTACGATTTCACCGTTCTCGATATGACCCCAGATGCGGAGCGGCTCCTGCTCGCTCTTCTCTTCCTCGCCGCTGATGAAGGGGATGACATTTCCCTCCATCTCCGGCCAGTCTTTGAAGGTTTTGCCCGCGCCGGAAATTGCCTGGTAGGTCGTGACAACGGCCTCGGTCGGCTCGAACTTCATCCACGCGGTAAGCACCGGAGCATAGCTCTGAATGGAGCAGTTGGGCTTTACGGCGATGAATCCGCGGGTGGTGCCGAGCCGCTTTCTCTGATACGGGATTACATCAAAGTGGGAATCATTGATTTCCGGAACGACCATCGGTACGTCCGGTGTCCAGCGGTTTGCGCTGTTATTGGATACGACAGGAGTCTCTGCCTTTGCGTAGAGATCCTCGATTTCGCGGATCTGATCCTTCGGCATATTCAGAGCACAGAACACAAAATCAACGAGAGCGGTGACCTTTTCAACCTCCGTAATGTTCATTACCGTCATGTTCTTTACATATTCTGGCATCGGAGTTTCCATCTTCCAGCGGCCTCCGACAGCCTCCTCATAGGTCTGTCCGGCGCTTCTGGCGCTGGCTGCCACAGCTGTGACTTCAAACCAAGGATGATTTTCCATGAGTGTGACAAAACGCTGACCTACCATTCCGGTGGCACCGAGGATGCCGACTCTTAATTTTCTGTCCATTGTTCAATCTCCTTACATTTGATCTTTCATTGTTTTCACGTATTCTATTCCTTTTTTTCCGGTAATGCAACCGGTATCCCGCAAAAAGTTGATTTTATCAGGCGGAGAGGTACTTCCGGTTCCGTTCGATCTCCGCGCGGATGGCTTCGGGTCCGGGGGCACCGGTGGTGTTTCTGCGCTCCACGCAGGTTTTCATGCTGATGGCTTCGTAGATGTCGCTATCGATGACCGGAGAATATCTGCGGAACTCTTCGAGTGGAAGATCATCCAGGGAGCAGCCTCTGTCCAGGCAGTCGAGGACAAGACGGCCGGTGATTCCATGTGCGTCGCGGAACGGAATTCCCTTGCGGACCAGATAATCCGCGACATCGGTGGCGTTGGTGAAGCCGTGCTTTGCGGACTGCTCCATAAGGTCTTTTCGGAATTTCATGGTGTCAAGCATGCCGGTGAAGAGGACCACGCAGCCCTTTACGGTGTCGATGGCATCAAAGGTGAGCTCCTTATCCTCCTGCATGTCCTTATTGTAGGCAAGAGGCAGGCCCTTCATGCTTGTCAGCATCTGCATCAGCGCGCCGTAGACACGTCCGGTTTTACCCCTTACGAGCTCGGCGATGTCGGGGTTCTTCTTCTGGGGCATGATCGAGCTTCCGGTACTGTATGCGTCATCAATTTCCACAAAACGGTATTCGTTTGAGTTCCAGATGCAAATCTCTTCACTGAAACGGGACAGATGCATCTGAATGGTGGAAAGGGCGGAAAGGAGCTCGATGATATAGTCGCGGTCCGATACGGAATCCATGCTGTTGGCGGTGGGCTCGTCAAAGTCAAGCAGCTGGGCGGTGTACGCACGGTCAAGCGGGTAGGTGGTGCCGGCGAGGGCACCTGCTCCGAGCGGGCATGTGTTCATTCTTCTGCGGATATCGGCGAGGCGGCTTCTGTCGCGGCGGAACATTTCGAAATATGCGCCGAAGTGATGTGCGAGAGTAACCGGCTGCGCTTTCTGCAGATGGGTGAAGCCGGGCATATAGGTTTCCGTGTTCTCCTCAATGATCCGCTCGATCACAAGAAGAAGCTTCTTCAGGATCGGATCAAGCTCGTCAATTTCGTCCCGCACATAAAGCTTCATATCCAGAGCAACCTGGTCGTTCCGGCTTCTTCCGGTGTGGAGCTTTTTGCCCACATCGCCGATCCGGTCGATGAGATTCGCCTCGACAAAGCTGTGGATATCTTCATACTCGTCGGTAATTCTGAGAGTGCCGTTCTCGACATCCCTCAGGATGCCGTTCAGTCCGTCGATGATCTGATCCCTCTCATGTTCAGTGAGGATTCCCTGCTTTGCGAGCATCCGCACATGTGCAAGGCTGCCGCGGATGTCCTGCCGGTAGAATTTCTGATCAAAGCTGATTGACGCGTTAAAGTTGTATACGAGTTTGTCGGTTTCTTTGGTGAACCGCCCGCCCCAGAGCTGTGCCATAGTGAATTTCCCTTTCTGATACTGAAAAGATCTGATATTGAAAAACAAGACCATCGGGTTGCTGACGCTGAAAAACGAGATCGTCGGATTGCTGAGATCTGAGATCAAGGCACCCGGCGGCTGACGATAAAAACAATATCTTCTGCTATACTCTGCCTTCCCTTTCCGCCTGCCTTCTTGAATAGACGCAGCCGCAGTAGTTCTGGCGGTAGAGATGATATTCTCTGGAAAGTTCGGTGGAGCGGCGGAATCCGTTCTTTTTCTTAAAGTCGGAAACCAGGTAGGGAACGCCGTACTCTTCTCCGAGCCGAATGCCGATCTCATTGAGCTTCTGCGCGTCCTTCAGCGGACTGATCGACAGAGAGGTGGTGAAGTAATCCATATGCAGACGGAGAGCTTCCTGGGCCGCCTCGCGCAGACGCATCTCAAAGCATGCAAAGCAGCGTTCCCCGCCCTCGGGGATATCTTCTTTTCCCTTGGCCATCTCATAGAAACGGTCAGGGTCGTAGACACCTTCCTCGAATTCCACGGGATGCGGCAGAGGCATCTCACGGATCAGGCGCTGCATTTCGCTGACACGTTTCCGGTACTCATCCGCCGGAGCTATATTCGGATTGTAGTAGAAGTCTGTGATAAAAAAATACGGTGACAGGTATTCCAGCACATAGCTGCTGCAGGGTGCGCAGCAGCTGTGAAGCAGAAGGCGCGGCGTACGGCCTTCCGCTTCCAGCTCTGCCAGAATCTTTTCCATTTCTTTCTGATAGTTGATTTTCTGATTCATGTTTTCTGACCGATGATTCCGCTGATCCGGGTGGATGCCGGAAGGATTCCTGTAGTGCTTTAATAATATCAGAGGAATCAGAGACTTGTGTGCTTCTCCTTCGGGTTGAATCCCGCCTCTTCAAGTGCCTTGAGGATCTGATTCTTGTGGTTGGTTCCGAAGGCCTCCATTGTAATCCGGAGTTCAACCGCTGCGTTGCGGTTAGTGCTGTAGAACTGATTGTGCTCCAGCTTGATGACATTGCCCCGATTCTGAGCGATGACGGTGGACACCCGTACAAGCTCTCCCGGACGGTCCGGCAGAAGGACAGAGACGGTGAAGATTCTGTCTCGCGCGATCAGACCGTTCTGAACGACGGAGGACATGGTGATGACATCCATGTTGCCGCCGCTCATGACTGCTACGACGCGCTTATTTTCCGGTTTCAGATGCTTGAGGGCTGCTACCGTGAGAAGACCGGAGTTTTCAACAATCATCTTGTGATTTTCCACCATGTCGAGGAATGCCACCACGAGCTCCTCATCCGGAATGGTGATGATTTCATCGATGTTCTTCTGGATATATGGGAAAATCTTTTCGCCGGGACGTTTTACGGCAGTGCCGTCCGCAATTGTGTTCACACTCGGGAGCTCGGTGACCTTGCCGTTTTTCAGGGATACCTGCATGCAGTTCGCACCTGCCGGTTCCACACCGATGACGTGGATCTTCGGATTCAGAAGCTTGGCGAGGGTGGAAACGCCGGTCGCGAGACCGCCTCCTCCGATGGGTACCAGGATGGTATCGACAACTGGGAGCTCCTTGATGATTTCCATGGCGATGGTGCCCTGGCCGGTCGCGACGGTCAGATCATCAAAGGGATGGATGAAGGTGTAGCCGTTTTCCGCAGCGAGCTGAAGAGCCTTCTTGCAGGCATCGTCATAGACATCTCCGTAGAGAACAACCTCCGCGCCGTAGCTCTTTGTCCGCTCTACCTTGATCAGGGGTGTCGTTGTCGGCATGACAATGACAGCCTTGCAGCCGTAGGCTTTTGCGGCGTACGCGACTCCCTGTGCGTGGTTGCCCGCGGATGCCGTGATGAGACCCTTCTGACGGTCCTCCTCACTCATCGTGCTGATCTTATAATAGGCACCGCGAATCTTGTAGGCGCCGGTTACCTGCATGTTCTCCGGCTTCAGATAGCAGCGGTTTCCGGTCTGATTGGTGAAGTATTCGCTGTATACCAGCTTGGTGTCGGAGGTAACCCTCTTTACAATTTCGGAGGCTTCTTCAAAGGCGTTCAGTGTAAGCATCTCTTTCTCACTCATCTTGGTTTTTCCTTTCTGCAGTGCGGAATCTGTCATTGTGCTTTTCAGGGAGGAGGATCCGCGTCAGGATACGCGCCTCTGTCCTTGCTGCTGTTGTCATTGTGCGTTTTCAGGATTGGATTCGAAGAGCGCGTTTACATACGAATCCGGATCGAACTTCTGCAGGTCGTCAAGCTGCTCTCCAACTCCTATATATTTAACCGGGATCTGAAGCTCGGACTGCACGGCGACAGCGATGCCGCCCTTCGCGGTGCCATCGAGTTTGGTGATTACAAGACCTGTGATGTGTGCGACCTCGGCGAAGCTTTTGGCCTGAAGAATGGCATTCTGGCCGGTGGTTCCGTCAAGAACCAGCAGGGTCTCCAGATATGCCTCCGGGTATGAATTGGCGAGAATTTTATAAATCTTCTGAAGCTCGTTCATGAGATTCTTCTTATTATGGAGACGTCCCGCCGTGTCGATCAGCAGAACATCAGCCTTGCGGGCTTTCGCCGCGGCAACCGCGTCGTATACGACGGAAGCGGGATCCGCGCCCTCCTGTCCGGTGATGATATCCACCTTCGCGCGGTCCGCCCAGGTCTCCAGCTGCGGAATCGCTGCCGCGCGGAAGGTATCCGCCGCTGCGATGATGACCTTTCTGCCCTGATGATGGAGCTTGGCGGCAAGCTTGCCGACGGTTGTTGTCTTGCCGACGCCGTTGACCCCGACGACGAGGATGACGGACTTTCGGTTTTCAAATTCATAGGCGTTTTCTTCCACCTTCATCTGCTGGCGAAAACAGTCAACCATGTATTTCTTGCAGTCTGCCGGCTTTTTGAGATCGAGATCTGACACAATTTCCTTCAAATTGTCGATGACCGTCTCAGTGGTTTCGATTCCCATGTCGCTTGCGACAAGGGCTTCCTCCAGACATTCATAGAACTCGTCGTCGATCTCTGAGCATCCGAAGGCCTCGTCCAGATTTTCGTTCATGCTGTCACGGGTTTTGGACAGTCCCTTAAACAGCCGGCTGAAAAAACCTGCCATATTTTTTCTCCTTTAAAATCATGAAGCAGCTGCTGCAGAAACGTAATGCGGCCGCTGTAGAAACATGAGACATCTGTTGTAGAAACAGAATACAGCTGCGATAGATCCGGGAAGCAGCTGCTTTTCATCGCAATGCTGCTGTCAGTTGTCGAGCTGCTCGCGGATCAGGTCAACGGAGACAAGGACCGATACGCCCTTTTCCTGCATGGTAATTCCATACAGGCGGTCGGCCGCCGCCATGGTTCCGCGTCTGTGAGTAATAATAATAAACTGCGTATTTTTTGTCAACTTGTGCAGATACGCGGCGAAGCGGCCTACGTTGTTGTCGTCGAGGGCAGCTTCGATTTCGTCCAGCAGACAGAAGGGCGACGGCTTCAGGTTCTGAATGGCGAAGAGAAGCGCGATTGCGGTGAGAGCTTTCTCGCCTCCCGACAGCTGCATCATGTTCTGGAGCTTTTTCCCTGGCGGCTGTGAGGTGATGGTTATGCCGGATTCCAGAATATTCTCCTCATCGGTCAGCTCCAGGGTTCCCTTGCCGCCGCCGAAGAGCTGCTGGAATACCTTGTTGAATTCCACCCGGATCTGTTCGAAACGCTCCTTGAACTGCTTGCGCATGCCTTCATCGAGCTGTCGGATGATTCCCTTCAGATCATCGGAGGCCTTAATCAGGTCATCGTGCTGGCTCTGGAGGAAATCGTGGCGTTCCTTCAGCTCACGGTATTCCTCTATGGCGTTTACGTTTACGGTTCCGAGTGCTTTGATCTCGGATTTCAGCTGAGTGATCTGTCTGCGGAGCGGAGTACGGTCGGGCATTTCGTCGAAATGGACAGCCTCGGCCTGATCGGGTGTGATCTGATATTCCTCGTACAGATAGTTGATCTGGTTTTCCTTCTGCTCGCGAAGCTTTTCAATCTGGGAATCGAGACGAAAGATCTCCTGATCCATCTCTGTCTTCTCTGTGGAGAGGCGGTCGCGTTTTTCGAAAAATTCACGGTGATTTCTGGTAAGCTCCTCTTTTCTGGTCTGAAGAGACTCGCCGTATTCGCGGGCGTCTGAGATTGTCCCGGTCAGCTCGTCTATTTTGTTCTGAATCGCCGTGATCATTGATTCTTTGCTGTCGGTGTCGCTCTCACCGTCGTCAATGGAGTGAAGAAGAGTTTCCCGCTCCTCGTCGAGACGGCGGATTTCGGATTCTGTAGTGCGGAGTTTTTCTTCGAGGAAGGCAGCCTGCTGGCGGATGTTGGAACATGTGAGCCGCGCCTGATCCCTCTCGGCAATAGCATTCTGCTGCTTCTGACGCAGCGCCTGTGATTCATCTGTGATCTGCCGGAGCTTATCCTCCAGATTCTCCTCTTCCTTCTGAGAGCTTTCCAGTTCGCCGCCGATCAGGGAGCGCTTTTCTCGGATCTCGGCGATCTGGCCGTTGATCTCGTCGCGCTCTGCCGTCAGGCGGCCAAAATCTGCGCTCAGAGAATCACTCTTTTCCTTTGCGCCGTCGCGGTTTACGCGGGCAGTGTTCTGACGGATCAGAAGCTTCTGGAGGGCATCCTGCTCTTCCGCGAGGCGGCTTCGCAGGTCATTTCTCTGAGCGCGCTGTCCCTCGATTTTTTTCTGAAGCTCCTGCATTTCCTTTTTCAGGGACTGGACGCTGCTCTCGAGCTCCTTGATCTGTCTTCTTCGGCCGAGGAGATTGCTGTTGTACTTAAAAGAACCTCCGGTCATGGAGCCTCCCGGGCTGAGCAGATCACCTTCGAGTGTGACCATCCGGACGGACTGACGGTGACGCCGGCTCACGGCGATCGCATGGTCGATGGTATCAACAACGACGGTTTTGCCAAGGAGACGGCGGATTACGCTCTGATAGATTTTATCGCAGGAGACTAGCGTGTCGGCGACGCCGAGGACTCCATCCTCCCGAAGAACCGACTGGATATTCTGAGAGAGGGGAGTGTCGTCTCTCATGGCAGTCAGAGGAAGGAAGGTGGCTCTTCCAAAGTGACCGCGTTTCAGGTATTCAATCAGGTATTTCGCAGTGCTCTCGTTGTCTGTCACAATATTCTGGAGAGCACCGCCAAGTGCGGTTTCAATGGCAGTCTCGTATTTTTTGTCGGTCTTGATCAGATCCGCTACGACGCCGTGAATGCCGGGATTGCTGTCTTTCTGTTCCATCACGCGCTTGATGCTGTTGCCGTATCCCTCGTACCGCTCGGCAATGTTCCGGAGAGATTCGAGACGGGAAGCCTCTCTGTGATAGGCGGTTTGACCGGTTTCCAGCTGATGGTTCTCCTCATCGAGCAGATGCTTGAGTGCGATGATCTGCTTTTCCTTTTCCGCTTCCGATTTGCGGTATTTTTCGACCTCGGAGCTGACTGCGGAAAATTCTTCCTCATATTTTCTGAGGTTTTCCTTTTCCCTGGATTCGTTTTCCTTCATCTGCAGGATGCGGGAGGAAAGCTCGGATTTTCGTATCTCGATCTGCTCGAGCATCGTGTCGTAGCGCTGCAGGCGTTCACGGATTGTAGTCCGGTTGTTCAGGAGGGCGATGGTATCGCTTCTGCTCTGCTCTGCGGCGGAATTTTTTCCGGCAATTTCCGCCTCGATTTCGGCCGCGTCGTGCTCGCGGGCATTCTTCTCCTCTTCGGCTGCTGTGAGCTTTTCTGCCAGCTGCTGCTGTTCCTGCCGTTGTTCGTCCGCGTTGCGTATCCGGGAGGCTTTGTCTTCTTCAATGGCAGCAAGCCGGTCACGAAGGAGCTTCCGGTTGGTCTCTGCCGCGCGGATCTGTTCGCGGAGAACGTTGATCTGGCCTTCGTGCTGCTGCTTTTCCAGCGCGGCTGCCTGCAGGCTTTCTCTGGAACTGCTGATGTTTGACTCAAGGTCTTCCAGCTCTTTCTCGACTCGCTGATATTCGAGCATGGTTTCTTCAAACCGGGCATTGAGATCGCGAAGATGCTCTTCCGCGATCTGTTTGTTCTGATTCAGATCCCGAAGCTGCTCCTCGGTTCTCCCCTCGTCAATCTGAAACAGTTGTATGTCAAGGGTTCTGAGGCTGTCACGTTTTCTGAGATATTCCTCGGCCTTTCCGGACTGCTTCTCCAGAGGTCCGATCTGACGGGTGACCTCACTGAGGATGTCGTTGACGCGGACAAGATTCGCCTCCTCATCCTCGAGCTTTTTCAGGGCGGTTGCTTTTCTCCGCTTGAATTTCACGATGCCTGCCGCTTCATCGAAGAGCTCTCGGCGTTCCTCCGGTTTGCCGCTGAGGATCTTCTCGACCTGTCCCTGCCCGATAATGGAATAGCCTTCTTTTCCGATTCCCGTGTCATAGAAAAGCTCGTTGATGTCGCGGAGCCTGCAGCTCCTTCCGTTGAGCTGATACTCGCTTTCGCCGGAGCGATAAAGCTTTCTCATGACCGTCACTTCGTCCGCGTCAAAATTGAGCTTCCGGTCGGCGTTATCCAGCGTGATGGCGACCATGGCGAATCCGACAGGCTTCCGGTTTTCCGTTCCGGCGAAAATAACGTCCTGCATATTGCCGCCGCGCAGAGACTTGGCGCTCTGTTCTCCGAGAACCCAGCGGACCGCATCGCCGACATTGCTTTTGCCGGACCCGTTCGGTCCGACAATTCCGGTGACACCATTATGAAATTCCAGCCGTGTTCTGAGTGCAAAGGATTTGAAGCCCTGCATTTCGATTGATTTTAGATACATGGATTTGTTCTTTCCTTCTGTGATCCGTTCTGCGTGCCTGCCTCAATATCAGCCGGTGAAAAACGCATAATTGCCTGATATGCTGCCTGCTGCTCCGCCGCTTTTTTGGAATGACCATCTCCCTGACCAAGGAGTTTTGCGCCGAGCCATACCTGTGCCGTGAACTTCTTGTTGTGATCGGGCCCGCTTTCTCCGGTGATTTCATAGCGGATCGGCTCTTCGGAAACGGCCTGAATCATTTCCTGAAGGTGAGTCTTCGAGTCGTGAAACAACTGCTTGTGCTCCACGTCATCCATCACGAAGCGGAGAATGAAAGCTTTTGCCTGTGCAAAGCCTCCATCCTTGAAAATTGCGCCGATGACGGACTCAAGGGCATCGGAGACCACGGAGTCTCTTTTTCTTCCTCCGGTTGCGTCCTCTCCTTTTCCGAGCAGAAGATAATGCTCAAACCCGAACTGGCGCGCGTCATAGGCAAGTGTCGGTTCACATACGAGACTCGCCCGCAGTTTTGTCAGCTGCCCTTCCGGGAGCTGTGGATAATGATCATAAAGGTATTCACTTGATACCAGTTCGAGGACTGCGTCTCCGAGGAATTCCAGCCTCTCGTTACAGCCCTCATGCCCGAGGTTATGCTCATTCGCATAAGAGCTGTGACGAAGTGCCAGTTCGAGCCAGCCGACGTCTGTAAAGTCATAGCCGATTTTCTGCTGCAGTTCCGACAGCTTTTCTTCCATATTCTCTTCCTTTCTGCACTGTCTGGCCGAAGCGGTAAGGATGCTGCCGTCTGCGGACAGCTGACAGGTATGAGTGTAAAAACGCTGCCTGTCAGGCGTTACACGGCCGGTAACATAAAGACTGCTGACGGTTACAGGATACAGTTAACCGGGAGCAGTCTTCTTATACGCTTGCTGATACATATTGCGGGAGTGCGAAGCACGAGCCATCCGCAGCTTATACAGTGTGCGATACCCCGCCTGTGGAGCGCGGCGGTTTGCTGGTTTTATTCCGGATCAGCTTCACAAGGTCTCCAGCTGTTTTGATATTTAGAAATTCGTCTTCGGTGATCTCTATTTCGAATTTTTCATCGGTAAGCGCGGCGATCTGAAACAGATCCAGGGAGTCGGCACCAAGATCCTCTGCGAAGGTGGTGTCCATTGTGATCTCTCTCGGATCAACGTGCAGGATCTCCACGATGATTTGTTGAAGCAGTTGAAATTCCATTCGTCAGCCTCACTGCGGATCCCCTGCAGCAGAGGCGGCTGCGTCTGAACGCCCGCTCTCTCTCGCGGCGGATTCCTTTGCAAGAAATTCCTGAATCTTCCCGTTTACGTCCTCTTCCTTGAACTGGATGCACTGTAGAACGGTGTTTTTGAATTCGACAGCTTTTGAACTGCCATGTGTCTTGACGACAAGTCCCTTCAAACCAAGCAGAGGTGCGCCGCCGTAGGCGGTTGCGTCGAATTTCTTCAGGGTGGCCTTCAGAGCCGGTTTGATCAGAAGTCCGCCGATCTTGCTTCGTGGGGAGGAATAAATCGCGCCCTTAATCTCGTGAAGCAGGGTGCTCGCGACGCCCTCGTACATTTTCAGAATGACATTGCCGACGAAGGCTTCTGTTACATAGACATCCGCAACGCCCTTGGCGATATCTCTAGCCTCAACGTTTCCAATGAAGTTTATATCCCTGCATTCTCTGAGAAGAGGGAAGGTTTCCTTGCAGAGCGCATTGCCCTTCTCTTCCTCGACGCCGATGTTCACAAGCCCGACACGGGGGTTCTGGATACCCAGAACACTCTTCATATAGATGGATCCGATGACGGCAAACTGTACCAGGTGAGCCGGTCTGGCATCTACGCTGGCACCGCAGTCGATCAGAAGCGATACGCCATTTGCGGTCGGAAGGAGGGGGGCAAGAGGCGCGCGGTGAATTCCACGGATCTTTTTGACGATTGCCTGGCCGCCGACAAGGACGGCTCCGGTGCTTCCGGAGGATACAAAGGCATCTGCTTCGCCCTTGTGAACGAGATTCAGCCCAACCACAAGGGAAGAATTCTTTTTGGTCTGAATGGCTTTCACGGGCGGCTCTCCGGTTTCAATGACTTCGGGAGCGTCCACCACCTTCACACGGCTTTCCTCATAGGTATACCTGGAAAGCTCCGAGCGGATGCGGGCCTCCGGACCGGTCAGTATGAGCTCGATTCTGCTGTCCTCCTGAAGCGCATCCAAAGCCCCCTTCACGGGCTCCTCCGGAGCATAATCACCGCCCATGGCATCTACAACTACTCTGACTTTTTCATTCATGATTTCTTCACTTCCATTATATAAAATATGAGCTGAGCAGTTTTCACAGCTGTTCATTATTCTGCGGCAGCTTCCCGAGGCGGGGGAGCAGCAATCCGTCTGTCCCGCCGGAACAGTACAATGTTACTGGGCGGAGGAAGACTGCACCGCGTCGTTTGCGGATGCGCTGCTGTTCGAGGATGAGCTTTCAGAAGCATTTTCTCCGAACTGTGTCACATCGACATAATCGCCGGTGTCCGGATCCACCGCGAATCCGCTGTCATTGAAGGTGTAAGTGACGCCATCGATCTCCATCGAGGTATTACTGGGGTATGATCCGTCGTCATGGTTCAGATACTGATAGCCGCCGTTGTCCGCATTCCGCTGCCAGTACATATTCGCCCAGACGGTGACGCTGTGGGTGGAACTGGTGGTCTCGTTGACCTGTCCCTTCAGAGTATTGATCGCGACCACATAGTAATAGGTGGTCCCTCCTTCTGAAGTATCGGGTGTATAGTCTGCAGAGGTCGCTCCGGGGATCTTCGTTCCGCCGCCATTTGAATCTACGTTGTTAGAGTACCATTGATAGGTAATCTTGCCTCCGTCAGAAGCGGATGCTGTGGCAGAGAGAGTTGTTTTTCCGTTTACCGCTACATCGGTTGAGCCGGAAAGATCACTTTTAAAAGCCGGTGCCGCTACATCTGTATTGAAGGAAAGCGCCTGAACCGGCGTGCCCTCTTCACTGGAAGCCGAGACAACCGTCTCTTTCCCGGTGTCTGTGACGGTGCCGACCAGACGATTCATGCCGCCTGAGAACGAGCATCCTGCAAGAAGCATCGCCGTGCTTATTCCGGCAGCAAGTATTCCTGAAATTTTAAGAGCCTTCATACTGTATTCCCCTTTTGATTGCGCAACTCTTACCGGAAGAAATTCGTGAGCCGGCTCGCCGGCTGCAGTGGTGCCTGTATCCGATAAAAAGTTACAAGTTTGTTACAATCTCATAGTTATTCGAAATTATATCACGCGATTCAGGTGACTGTCAATGTCACGCAAAATGCGCCTGCGGGCGCCAGACCGTTGCGGGACTTTTATTCATGCCGTGTATGACACGATGTGCCGCAGGAGGGCATGAGGCGTTCACTGCCGATGTCAGGCATAATGCGTGCACAGGTGATTTATGGGGAAGCAGACCCGGTCTTGTAAAAGGCAAGCACAACGCCTGCATGGGCGTTTGAAGGGAGAAACGAGATAAAACACGCTGCGCGAGTTTTATCTCGCTATCGCGACGCTCGCCGCACACGAATACTTCGCATTCGGCTGCGGCTCACTGTTCGCGTAAAAAAAGGACTGCCACTTTCGTGACAGTCCGGATCGTTCACATATTTGATGCAGAAGTTTATGCCTCTTCTACGTTGATAACCTGTTTCTTGTTATAGGTTCCGCAGTTCTTGCATACTCTGTGAGGCATCATAAGTGCTCCGCATTTGCTGCACTTAACAAGGTTCGGAGCGGACATTTTCCAGTTTGCTCTTCTCTTGTCTCTATGTGACTTGGATGATTTATTTTTTGGACAGATGGACATTATAACACCTCCTCATACTTCCTGAATTCAAAATAAACCGCTGATTTTCTCAATCGCACTTTAAGAATTATACACAGGAGGTTTGGGTTTGTCAAGGAAAATTAGTTGTCTCCGCCGAGGAAAAATTATTTCCTGAAGTGAAAAGTTTATTTCCACTCTGAAGGGGACGAAGTGGATTTTAGTCTTTCACTTAATTCCACTTACATAACTGTGGCAATTAGTCTTACACTTGATGAGTTCGACAGCCGCCGGAAAGGCAGGTGTCCTCATGAGTGTATCAAACGCTTTTTCTCATCTGACACTGGAAGAA
>DGTF01000020.1:0-16085 GCA_002394235.1 Eubacterium sp. UBA4343
ATCCGTCTGCGTGCCGTTGAGCCTGAGGTACTGCTTCAGGATATTTACAGCGGAAGAATACAGGATTCCAAAACAGTTGCGGGTATTCTCGCTTATACGAATCAGAAGAGGTGAATATCGCTGCTGCAGCTGTCAACATTGGCACCAGGAACATCTGTGTTTTTTATTTACGCGAACAGTGAGCCGCAGCCGAATGCGAAGTATTCGAGTGCGGCGAGCGTCGCGATAGCGAGATAAAACTCGCGCAGCGTGTTTTATCTCGTTGTCACTTATGCCCGGCGGAAAAAGCAGGGATTTCACATCCCGCACATGCCGTTACACCACCGGCCGGTATCCGGGGAATCGGTGATAAAGTTTCCGGAGGTTTTATATGTTAAAAATCGCAGTTTACGGCAAGGGAGGCATCGGGAAATCCACGATGACCTCCAATCTGGCAGCAGCGTTTGCTGTTCTTGGCAGGAAGGTGATCCAGATCGGATGTGACCCGAAGGCGGATTCCACCTCGAATCTCCTGTCGGGAGAGCCGCTGATTCCCGTTATGAATTATCTGCGGGAGCATGAGGAGGATCCCTCAAGTCTTTCGGAGATTTCCCGAAGGGGATTCGGCAATGTTCTTTGTATCGAGACAGGTGGCCCGACTCCCGGACTCGGCTGTGCCGGAAGAGGAATCATTGCGACCTTCAACCTTCTGGATGAGCTGGAGCTCCTGGAAACGGAGAAGCCGGATGTGGTTCTCTTTGATGTCCTCGGTGACGTCGTGTGCGGGGGTTTTGCGGCTCCTATTCGGGAGGGATATGCGGATACGGTTCTTATTGTGACATCCGGAGAGAAGATGGCTCTCTATGCAGCTGACAACATTTCCACTGCCGTGAAAAATTTTGAGGACAGGGGATATGCTTCGGTCGGGGGAATCATCCTGAACCGGCGGAATGTTCCGGAGGAGGAGGAGCGGGTACGTTCCTTTGCCGCAAAGAGGGGCATCGATGTCATCGCGGATATCCCCAGGTCCGACCTGATCAATCAGGCGGAGGATCTCGGCAAGACCGTGATTGAGAAGTTTCCGGATTCGGAAATCGCCGGAAAATTCATGGATCTCGCCAGAAACCTTCTCTCCGGGGCAGCTCCGGATGTGAATTCGCAAGAAGCCGAGCAGGCTGAACGTTTTCATTTTTCCAGACTATATGACTGTAACTGCTGACCGATTCCCGGGAAGTCAGAAGATCCTGACCGGGGAACCTGATCATCCCTTGCCCCGCAAACGGAGCGGCTGCAAACGGTATACAGTCATGGGATTCTGCCTGCCGGCAGAGGATTGCCCGGAAAAACAAGCTGACACAGCATTGTCTGGAAGCCTGGCCGTCAGAGACTCTTCCGGAAGAATAAGCTGACAGAGGATTGCTTTGAAGAATAAATCTGAGAAGAACTTTAAAATCGAACCGAATTACTACACTGCCGCCGAGCTTTCCCGGGCGGGAAAAGATCATATTCCCGATCTTTATCAGACGGGACGTCACCTGATCTATTCTTCTCCGGCCACACTGGCTTACAATTCACCGGGGGCCGAGGGCTTCGGCGTTAAGCGGGCCGGGCTGTCCGTTCCCGGATCGGTCATGCTGATCGTATCGCCGGGGTGCTGCGGCAGAAACACCGCTGAAATCACGAGAATCCGCGGCTATGAAGATCGTTTTTTCTATCTTCAGATGGATGAGACGGATCTGGTTACAGGGCGGCATCTGAAGAAGATACCGGCTGCGGTCCGCCGGATCGCCGGATCTCTACCGGTGAAGCCGTCCGTGATCATGATCTGCATCACCTGTGCGGATGCTCTCCTCGGCACGGATCTGGAACGGGTATGCCGCAGAGCAGAAAAGGAAGTGAACCTTCCCGTCCGCCCGTGCTACATGTATGCGCTGACGAGAGAGGGCAGAAAGCCTCCGATGGTATATGTGCGGGAATCGCTGTACTCCATGCTTCCCCGTCAGAAGAAGAGAAGCACCAGTGTGAATCTTCTTGGATATTTTGCGCCGCTTCATCCCGAGAGCGAGCTCTTCTCTCTCTTAAAATCTGCGGGGATCCGGAAAATCCGTCAGATTTCATCCTGTAAGGATGTGAATGATTTTTACAGAATGGGAGAGGCAAACTTCAATCTCGTGCTGAATCCCGAAGCAAGGGGAGCAGCTGAAGCGCTCACAAACCGGCTGGGCATTCCCAGCATCGAGCTCACCCGTTTCTACGAGACGGATCTGACCGGGCATCAGTATCAGGCATTCTTTGCGGCACTGGGCATGACTGTTCCGGAGAACGTGAATGCGATGACAAAGGAGAGGGCGGACAGTGCGGGGGAGGCGCTCCGGGCAGAATACCCGGATCTCTCATTCAGCATAGGAGAGGTTGTAAACGCCAATCCTTTTGAGCTGGCGCTTGCTCTTCTGCGGATGGGCTGGAGGGTAACCGAAATTTTTGCAAACCCTGCTGCTGACTGCTATCCCTACATCGACCGCATCGCCGCCCTGTGTCCCGACATCCGGGTGTATTCCAACACAGATCCGTCGATGCTCAGCTATGAAATCCGCAGTGCGGAAGGAACCAGCGGCACGCATATCACCATCGGAAAGGATGCCGCATACTATCATCCGGACGCCCTCCATCTGAATTTCAATGAGGACTCCCAGCCTTTCGGCTATGAAGCTGCCTGGTATCTCTGGGAGAGGCTTGGAGAACTCGTCCGGGAGAAGGTATCACCTGCACGGGAGGGCTCAACTCTGCCGCAAAAATTATCCGCGCAAGAGGAGGCGTCAGTCCCGATGGCACCTGAGAGGGCACTTGCCGGACCGGTAAAGGGACTCGATATGTACCTGACTCCCTTTGCCCCGGATCAGTCCGGCGCTGTCTCTGCGCTCTATTCACTCGATGGAATGATCGTCATTCTGGACGCGGGAGGATGCACCGGCAACATTCTCGGATTCGATGAGCCCAGATGGCAGCACCACAAGGCAGCTGTCTTCTCCGCGGGACTCCGCGACATGGATGCCATCATGGGAAGAGACCGGGAGCTTGTTCAGAAGGCTGTCTCTGCATTTTCCGGAACGGAATGCTCGTTCATCGCCCTGGTCGGAACCCCGGTGCCTTCCATTATCGGAACGGATTATCGGGCGCTTGAGCGGATGCTGGAGAAAAAATGCGGATGCCCGGTCATCAGCATACCGACCTGCGGAATGAAAACCTGCGAATCCGGATTGGAGCAGACATATCTGACCTTATTCCGCTCTTTTTCCGGGAAAGGAAAAGCTTCCTCTTCAGATGGCAATCTGCCTGGCCATTCGCAGAGCGGAACGGCTTTGTCCGGTCACCCGGCAAAGGCGTCTGGAACTGCCGGCGTGATCGGGTGCACTCCGCTGGAATTCGTGGACATCGCGGACCAGAAAAGAATCCGGGATCTTTTGAAGAGCAGAGGATACGGAAGAGTTGTTTTCTACGGTTCTGACGCAGACCGGCAGGATTATGAAAACGCCGGGGAGAACGTCAGGAATTTTGTCCTGTCGGGAGCAGGAATCCGATCCGCCGAATATCTGCGGGAAACCTTCGGCACTCCTTTTGAAGTCGGATATCCGGGCATCGCCTGGTATCTCAGGAACCTGCCGTCCGGTTTTGAAGACACCTGCCGCGCAGGTACCTCAAAAATCCTGATCCTGCACGACCCTGTGGCAGCGGCTTCGCTGAAGGCTGCTCTTCTGGAGAAATTTCCCGGAGAGAAGATCAGAATAGACTGCGCATCCTTTTTTGCGGGAAAAGCCTGTGAACAGGATTCATATACCGTCAGCGGTGTGCCGGTGCGGCCGGATGTGTCCCTTCGGGAGGAAAATGACCTTCTGTCGCTGCTGCGCGAGAAGACCTACGATTATATCTTTGCCGATCCCGCCATTGCGAAAATTCCGGCGGGAGGCGCATCCCTGATTTCATTCCCGAGCTTTGCCATATCGGGGAAAAGAATTCTTACCTGAGAGGGCATCAGCCACAAGAACAGAAACCGTGTTTTATCATATTTGTGCAGAGCTTTGAAAAATTTTTTGATCATGATTTTTTAGAAGGCTTTTTAGGAGAGCCTTGAAGAAATTTGCAGCAAACGCATCAGAAAGGAAGTAAACAGACATGTGTGTTGGAATATCCGCTAAAGTGGTCAGTATCAAGGGCGGCGTCGCGATTGTAGATGCCGGCGGCGCAAAGAAGACCGTTTCCTCCGAGCTTCTTACAGACCTGAATCCTGGAGATTATGTGATGGTGCACGCGGGATCGGCGATCGCGAAGATCACCGATGACGATGAGGAGGAGACGGATTCTCTGCTGGAGGACCTCAGATGAACCAGATGGACAGAGCAATAAGCATCCTCCGTGGATATGACGGACCGGAGGTGCGGATTATGGAAGTGTGCGGCACACATACCCACGAGATTTTCCGTCAGGGCATACGGGGCATTCTTTCTCCGGCGATTCACATGATCTCCGGACCCGGATGTCCGGTCTGCGTGACCGGGACGGGCTATATCGATGAGGCGCTGTGGCTGGCGGAAGAAAAGGAATGCACCATTCTCACCTTCGGGGATCTGGTCCGTGTCCCAGGCTCCAGGGAATCTCTGCAGAAGGCGCGCGCAAAGGGCGCAAAGATCCGCACAGTGTATTCTCCACAGGACGGTGAAGCATACGCGGCCGCACACCCGGAGGAGGAATGCGTTTTTCTCTCGGTCGGATTCGAGACGACCACGCCCAGTTCCTGTATCGCGGTAAAAAACGCGATTCGCGATGGAATCCGGAATTTCAGCCTCCTCACCGCCAATAAAACGATGCCCATGGCGTATGAGGCGATGAAGGATTCTACCGATCTGTTCCTCTATCCCGGCCATGTACATGCGATAACCGGGCTCTCCATACCGCGTATGCTCGCGGATACTCATCAGGTATCCGGCGTTTGCGCCGGCTTCACGGCAAGGGAGCTGGTGACCGCTCTTGCAGTTGCCGTGACGAACTTTGAAAAGGGAGGATATTTTTTCGTGAACTGTTATCCCAGAGTCGTCCGGGAAGAGGGACAGCCGGAGGCGATCCGGCTCGTCGATTCCATGATGGAGCCCTGTGATGATCTGTGGCGGGGAATTGGCCGGATTGAAGGCTCCGGAATGAGGCTGCGGCCGGAATACGCGGAATATGACGCCAGAAGCCGATACCAGATTCCTACCATGCAGGGCAGAACAAATAACGGATGCAGATGCGGATCCGTGCTCCAGGGCAGAATCGAGCCCGGGCAGTGTCCACTGTTCGGAAAAGTCTGCACGCCGGAGCATCCGGCCGGGGCATGTATGGTATCCTCCGAGGGAGCGTGCAGCGCATACTATCTTTACGGATCCCATCAGACGCTTCTCTGATCGCGAGAAGTATCTGCACTTTTGCCGCAGCCGTTCCGCGGGCGGCAGGGGGACATGAAATCACCGCTCCGATCAGAGCATGAAACAGCAGCAGCCCTGTTCGTGACATATGTTGGAGACATTTACCCAGAAGGAAGGATAAGCTGACAATTATGAACGATACAGTCACACTTGCGCACGGCGCAGGCGGTAAACAGACGGCCGAGCTGATCGACCGCGTTTTCAGAAAACATTTTCAAAACCGGTATTTCACATCCGATGATGCCTCCGTACTCCCGGCGCCCTCCGGGAAGATGGCAATGACGACGGACGGATTTATTGTGTCCCCGGCGTTTTTCCCTGGCGGAAATATCGGCAAGCTGTCAATCTGCGGAACGGTCAATGATCTGACGTGCATGGGCGCCAGACCTCTTTACATGACCTGTGCCTTTGTCATAGAAGAGGGATTTTCCATGAACGATCTGGAGAAGATCGTATCCTCGATGGAAAAGACAGCGGCTGAGGTGGGAGTTAATCTGGTCGCGGGAGATACCAAGGTCGCGGGAAAGGGGCAGGCAGACGGATGTTTTATCACGACGACCGGAGTCGGTGAAATTATTGACGGTGTATCGACATCGGGAAAATTTGCGGCTCCCGGAGATTCTGTGATCGTAACCGGAGATATCGGACGTCACGGCACGGCAATTCTCCTTGCCAGGGACGACTATGGAATTGATGCGGATGTGACGACTGACTGTGCGCCGCTGTGGAATCCGATTCACGCGCTTCTTCAGGAGGTTCCCGGTGTTCACGTGATCCGTGACGCTACGAGAGGAGGTGTCGGCACAGTTCTCTACGAGATTGCAAGGGAGGCAGGTGTCGGTATCTCCCTCGAAAGGAACAAAATTCCCGTCGCAGAAGAAGTAAAAGGCGTCACAGGAATGCTGGGCCTTGAACCTCTTTACCTTGCCTGTGAGGGAACCATGGTACTTTTTGTGCCGGAAAATCTGACCGGTAAGGCTCTGAACATCCTGCGCGGGCAGAAATATACTTCCGGAGCGGCTGTCATCGGTACAGTAACCGCCGAGAACAGCGGAAGAGTTATTATGGAGACTGAAATCGGAGCAAAGACCTATCTCCCGGAACCCGGAAACGAGCTCCTGCCAAGAATCTGCTGACAGAACATGGAGCGGTGCAAAGTACGGGGCAATCCGCAACTTATGCAGCTTGTGGCGTCCCGCCTGCCGGCATCCCAGGGTCGGCTGTGACGGAGAGGCACTTTTATATAAATCGGAGGATGGAACAAAAATGGATCGCGAAACACGGGTAGCAGTCATATCAATTATTGTTGAGAATCCGGACGCGGTACCCGAAGTCAACCGGATTCTTCACGAGGGAAGCGGTTTCATCATCGGGAGAATGGGAATTCCCTACCGTGCGAGAAAAATTAATATCATCAGCATTGTTCTGGATGCGCCGCAGCCGGTTATCAGCGGAATTTCCGGAAAGCTCGGAACCATTGACGGCGTCAGCGTGAAAACCGCTTACTCCAACATTTAACGGTCCTATTCGAGGTAACTATGCTTCATTCGCTGAATACGCCGGATAACGGCCGAAACAATATCATAAAAATCCGGGACGCTGCCACGGGACGTACCTTTCCCTGGGGGCTGGAATATAACTGTCCCGTGCATGAACACTGGAATATCGTCCACACCGGCATGCTGATTCCGGAATGTCATCAGATCTATGTCTGCACAGATAATTGTCTGCGCGGCGTCATTATGACGGCAGATGAGATGGATGCCGCCGGCCGCATTTCATCCGTCATGCCGGACGAAACGGAAATCTTCGACGGAAGACTGGAGGAGATCACCATACGCGGGATCAAGGATGTGATCCGAAAGCTGCCGGAGCGGCCGCGGGCGGTCCAGCTTTTTCCGGTCTGCATGCATCATTTCATCGGATGCGATATGCGATACATCTTCGATCAGGTGGAGAAGGCATTCCCGGAGATTGACTTCATGGAGTGTTTCATGGACCCGATCCGGCAGAAGCTGACGACCACACCGGAACAGCGGCAGCGTTTTCAGATGATGAAGGTGCTCGCAAAAGAGAACGTACCGGCAGATTTTTCAAGCGTGAGCATACTCGGAGAGAATCTTCGGACGAGGGACAGTGACTTCCTGGAAATCCTACAGCAGGAGGGGTTCCGAATCCTGCAGGTGCAGGACTGCCGGACGTATGATGAATATCTTGCGATGGGTCGCTCCTTTCTGTGGATCACGAAGTCACCGCTGTCCAGATATGGTCTGGAAAAGGCGTCGTCTCTTGGCGGGAGAAAGAGCCTCTATCTCCCCGCTGCTGTGAATTATGACGAAATCGACGATCAGCTCGGCTCTCTTATGAATCTGTTGTGTGAAGTCAGTGGCAGATCACGGGCGGAAGCCGGAGAGAAGCTCTCGGTCCGGATCAGAGAGCAGCGCGCGCTGACGGAAACGGCCTTCCGGGAGGCAAGAGCTGTCATCGGTGACACGCCGATTGTGCTGGACTACATCTGCGAACCAAGGCCCGTGGGATTCGCCAGGATTCTTCTGGAGCATCATCTCAATGTCGTGCGCATCCTGGCGGATCAGGTGAGCCCGGAGGAAGCTGCTGACCTGGCCGCACTGAAAGAAATGTATCCAGATATTGAGCTGATGTCTACAGGCGCCGCAGATTCACTGTATGAACGGGAACGGTTTGCCGCACCTGGAAAAGTCCTCGCGGTCGGCCCGAAAGCCTCGTTTTTCACAGGAAGCCCGTATTTCGTCAACGCGATAGAAGCCGACGGTGCCACCGGATACATGGGAATCCGGCATATGCTGCGACTGATGTGTGATGCGCTCCGGGAACCGAAAAATCCCGAGATTGTAACGGGAAAAGGCCTTGGCCTTCCCGGTGTCTGGGATTCACAATGCGGAGAGCACCCGAAGAAGGGCACGTTTTTTCTGACCTGAACAATATGCCATAACCTGTAAAAGCTGCGGATTGCTCCGTACTACGCACTCTCGCAGTTTTACAGGTGACTGATTTCGTCGGTCAGCCGCAGCGTTAGCCCATCGCTTCAAACTTTGTGTGGGGGATGTGGCTCAATGCCCGCACATATTCGCACTTTCGAGCCGCTGACAGGGAGAGAGAATCTGACGATGAAAGAGACCTACAGAGTGCTTCCGGTCTGGGCCGGAGATGTATCCGGCATTGCGGGAGCTCTATATGAATTCGGAGGAATGACGGTCATCCATGACCCCTCCGGATGTAATTCCACCTATAATACGCATGATGAACTGCGCTGGTACCGGGAGCCCTCAAATATCTTTATTTCCGGGCTTAACATGAAGGACGCCGTTCTGGGAAACGATGAACGGTTTATCCGGGATATCCTGGATGCCCAGAACGCTCTTCCGTCGCGTCCGGAATTCATCGCGCTCTGTAATTCGCCAGTGCCATGGCTGAATGGAACGGATTTTGAAGCCATTGCAGGCATTCTGGAACGAAAGACCGGAATACCATCGTTCTATGTTCCTTCAAACGGATGTCATGACTATGCACGGGGGGCGGGCCTCGCCTGGCAGAGACTTCTTCAGAAGTTTCTCGGAGAACGAAAAAACACCGCGGCGAAGGCCTGCGTCAGAAGAAAAGAGGGAGAGGCCATTTCTGTCAATGTGTTCGGTATGATGCCATTGGACTTTGCGGCAGAGGGATCCGCGCTTTCTCTGGAAAAGCTTCTCCGAAAACGAGGATTACGGATCCGGACCGCTCTGGCGGACGGTAATACCTGCAGCTTCCGCTGCCTTCCCGACATGGCGGAGGCGGACGTCTCGCTGGTTCTCTCAAAGGCAGGGCTTCCTCCCGCAAAATATCTGAGAGACAGATATAACATCCCTTATGTCATCGGCGTGCCGCTCGATGACGAGGATGATCCCACTCTGCAGCAGCTTGTGACCGCAAGATTCAAGGGAGCAGCTTTACGGGAAAAAGAGCCGGAAAATGAGGCACCGGACTCCCGCCCGCCGGTAATTTTTCTCACAGAGCCGGTACTTGGCACATCGCTTGCTTCGATGGTCCGCCGGAGAACCGGACGAAAAACCATCGTCGTCGACCCGCTGGAAACCGATCCGTCCGTCCGAATCCCGGACGTTGATGCGGCTCACTTCGGCGAAGAGGAAATCGAGGCATTTTTGACGAGCTTTCCGGATGCGGATCTCGTCTGTGATCCCATGTATGACCATATCCTCCCGGAGCCTGACCGTATACGCCGGATTTTTCTTCCGACGCTTGCGCTTTCCGGAAGAATCTACCGGAATCATTTCGTCAACTATTTTGACCGCGGCATCTCAGACAGACTGGTTCGCCTTCTGCTCTCAGGGTGATTTCGGCCATCTCTGCATTTTTCCTTTCTCTATAAACATTAATACCGGGAACAAGGAAGGATGCATCCTGACACAGAATCCTCAGACAGGGCAATTTGCGTATGAAATTGTTGGATACACATAAATTCAGGGCATCAGGAGGAAACAGTTATGAGCATGAATGAAACACCCTCATCAGAAAGAGTGCAGATCGGATTCTTCGGGCGCAGGAATGCCGGAAAATCCAGTGTAATCAACCGTCTGACGGGACAGAGCCTTTCCGTGGTATCGGATGTCCCCGGCACGACAACTGATCCGGTCCGGAAGGCCATGGAAATCCACGGGCTCGGACCCTGTGTGGTCATTGACACTGCGGGCCTTGACGATGTGGGAGAGCTCGGAGCGCTGAGGGTCCAGAAGACAAAGGACATGATGGATCGGATTGATCTTGCCGTCATTGTAATCGGGGATGGGAAAATATCTCCGGATGAGAAGGAACTTCAGACCCGGTTCGCAAAAAAGAATATTCCTGTCATCTTGTGCTTCAACAAGCAGGATCTCGGTCTGCCCGTCTCGCTGCCGGAGGATGCGGTCCAGGTCTCAGCGGAGACCGGATACGGTTTTGATGAGCTGACGCATGCCATCCGGGTCCGGGCGAAAGAGAAGATCCGGACAGCGGGGATGCTGGATGATCTTATCGCGAAAAATGATACTGTCATTCTGGTTATTCCCATGGACGCGGAAGCCCCGAAGGGAAGGATTATTCTTCCTCAGCAGATGGTTCTCCATGAGATTCTGCTCCACCACGCTTCCGCCTGTGTGTGCCAGACGGAAGAACTGGCAGATGTCCTGAACCAGAACCCGGCTTGCCGTCTGGTTATCACCGACTCCCAGGCGTTTTATCGGGTGAAGGATATCGTTCCGGACAACATTCCGCTCACCTCTTTTTCCATTCTGATGGCCCGGTACCGCGGCTATCTTAAAGCGGCTGTTGAAGGCGTACAGGAAATAGAAAAACTGACGGACGGAGACACGGTTCTTGTGGCTGAGGGATGCACACATCGCCGGACCTGCGGAGACATCGGATCCGTAAAGATTCCGGCGCTTTTAAAAAATTACACCGGCAGAAAACTGAACATCGAACTGTCTTCAGGCAGCACGATGAAAGAAGACCTGTCCTCCTGCCGGCTCGTGATCCACTGTGGCGGGTGTGTGCTCAATGACCGGGAGATGGCTTCACGGCGCGATCACGCCATCCGTCAGGGCACACCGATTACAAATTATGGCATCGCGGTTTCCTATATGCGGGGAATCCTCGGCAAGTCCCTTCGCATGCTCCCGGAATTCGCGGAGCTTGCGGCAGAACTTCCAACTGTCTGAAAACAGCTTCCGGCAGCCGGAAGCCAGCTTCCCCGGAAGTGATAAAGCAGCGGATCATGTGGCTTTATGCGGTATGTGACGCTGTTTACAGCATGGCTGTTTAAGAAAGGCTTGGAGACAGAATTTTATGAACAATAAAGACAGAATCCTGCAGCTCCGGGAACAGAAGGTACTTCCCCGGGATGATTTCAAGGCTCTGCTTACAACGATGAATCCGGCGGAGGAAGACTTCCTGGCAGGGAACGCCCGGGAAGTCCGGGAACAATACTACGGAAACGAGGTGTACCTGCGGGGTATCATTGAATTTTCCAGCTACTGCAAAAACGACTGCTATTACTGCGGAATACGGAAAAGCAATACGAAGGCCCAGCGCTATCATCTGACCCGTGAACAGATTCTCGAATGCGCTGACATCGGATATCAGCTGGATTTCCGAACCTTCGTGCTCCAGAGCGGTGAAGACCTGTCCTACAGCACCGAGGATATCTGTGATATTGTCAGCAGCATCCGCAGAAAGCATCCGGACTGCGCGATAACTCTTTCGATCGGCGAGAAAACCAGGGAAGAATATCAGGCATACTTTGACGCCGGAGCAGAGCGGTATCTGCTGCGCCAGGAAACTTCAGATCCGGCGCATTATGCCAGACTTCATCCGGCGGAGCTTTCCATCCGGAACCGCAAGCGCTGTCTCAGCGACCTGAAATCCATCGGCTATCAGGTCGGCTGCGGGATCATGGTCGGAAGCCCTTATCAGACCTGGGACAATGTGATTGCCGATCTTATGTATATGCGGGATCTGCAGCCGCAGATGATCGGAATCGGCCCGTTTATTCACCACAAGGATACTCCGTTCCGCTATGAACCGGACGGAACACTGGAGGATACACTTCATCTTCTGAGCATCCTGAGATTAATGTTTCCGGCGTCGCTTCTCCCGGCGACCACGGCACTCGGAACGATTCATCCCAGGGGTAGAGAGATGGGAATACTTGCCGGCGCAAATGTTGTCATGCCAAACCTGTCTCCAAAGGGAGTCCGGGCGAAATATATGCTCTATGACGGAAAGATCTGCACGGGGGACGAGGCTGCGGAATGCAGGGCATGTATGGCGAGGCGGATCGAAACAACCGGCTGCCACGTTGTGATATCCAGAGGCGATCACCCCGACTTTCGCGGTGCAGCGGAGAAACAGACAGGTGTGAACCATGAATCATTTCCTGTCGCTTCTGTTTCCGGCGGTGCGGGGGAGACGGGAAACAGGTAAGCCTGAAAACGTATCGGCTGCAGAAAACCGCGTATTACGACAGGTCACAGGCTGTGAAAAACCGGAGGAGTCTGACAGCCAGGAGGATGTAGAAAATGACAGAAACCGCAGACATCATCAGACAGATCAAAATATACGGCATTGTACAGGGGGTCGGCTTCCGGCCGACAGTTTCCCGACATGCGGCTGCCTGCGGCATCCGTGGCACTGTCTGCAACAAGGGCTCCTTCGTCGAGGTGATTGCTGAGGGAACCGACGCAAAAATCAACGCGTTTATCCGTCTGGTCCGCGAACAGCCGCCGAGACGGGCAGTGATTCTGAAGATGGATGTCCGTCCACTGAAAACAGCGCTACATTTTTTGGATTTTTCAATTATTGAAAGCCGGAAGACAAAAGGAGAGATCTTCGTGTCCCCTGACATCGCCATTTGTGACGAATGCCGGGCGGAGCTGCTGAATCCGTCTGACCGGAGATATCTGCATCCTTTTATCAACTGCACCTCGTGCGGCCCGAGGCTTACGATCCTTGAATCTCTTCCCTATGATCGGGAGCGGACATCCATGAAGGTATTCCCCATGTGTCCGGAATGCCGTCACGAATATGTCACCCCGTCCACACGCAGATATGACGCCCAGCCTGTCTGCTGCAACGACTGCGGTCCCCATGTTTACATCCTTCCAAAAGACGGGAGTGCGCCCTCGATCACCGGCAGAGAGGCAATCCTGGAGACCCGGCGCATCCTGATCGATGGCGGCATCGCGGCAGTCAAGGGCATCGGCGGCTTTCATCTCTGCTGCGACGCCTCCAATACAGAGGCCGTCCGGCGTCTCCGGGAGCTGAAGCACCGGCCGTCAAAACCTTTTGCGGTGATGATGCGGGACGAAGCCTGTGTGCAGGCTGAGTGTTTCCTGACAGAGGAACAGAAAGCCATCCTGACAGGTCACCAGAAGCCGATTCTTCTCCTGCAAAAGAAAGACAACATCCAACTGTCGCCAGCAGTGGCCCCGGATAATCCCAGCGTCGGCGTTATGCTCCCTTACGCTCCGGTTCAGATTCTTCTCTTCCAATATGATGATGGCCGCTCCATGACGCCTATGCTGGTCATGACAAGCGGAAATGTCAGCGGAGCGCCTATCTGTCACAACGACCGGGAGGCACTTGAAGAGCTTTCCACCATCGCAGATATTATCCTGTCGAACAACCGCGCAATCAATATCCGCTGTGACGACTCCGTCATGGATTTCTACCGGAACAACCCGTACATGATCCGAAGATCCAGAGGCTACGCGCCGCTCCCATACATGGTCACTGAGGGACCGGCCCCCGGACGGACGGTTCTGGCAATCGGCGGCGAACTGAAAAACACGTTCTGCATCGGAAAAGGAAACCTTTTTTATCCATCATCTTATATTGGAGATCTTGCAGATGTCCGCAGCGCGCAGGCACTCCGGGAGACAGTCGGACGCTTTGAAACTCTGCTTGAGGCAAAGCCGGATCTGGTTGTCTGTGATCTCCACCCCGGTTACCGGTCCACGGAAATCGCCGGAGAACTTGCGGCCGGCGTTCCGCTGGTGCATGTCCAGCACCACTACGCCCATATTCTCTCCTGTATGGCGGAAAATGACCGGACGGATCCCGTGCTTGGCCTCTCCTTCGACGGCACCGGCTACGGAACCGATGGCACGATCTGGGGCGGAGAAGTATTGCTTGCGGACACGCACAGTTTCCGAAGACTTGGAAGTGTGGAACCCTTCCTGCATATCGGAGGAGATACCGCCTCGCGGGAGGGGTGGCGGATCGCTGCCTCCTTGATCATAAGCCTGTTCGGAAAGAATGACCGGGGAAATGGATCCCGTGACAATTGCGCGGTTCTCCCGTTCCCGAAGAATGACAGAGGACATGAATCCCGTGACAATTGCGGAATTTTCACGCTCCCGGATCAGGGCGGCAGCCCATTATCACAGGGGGAACGAATTCCTCCGTGGAGCCGGAATGAAATCGATCATCTGTCGCCGGAAGAGATCATGACAGCGCTTGATCTCTGTTCTCCGACAGAGGCCGGAATTATGCGAAAAATGCACGAAAAGCGGCTGAATGCCGTCGTATCTACGAGCTGCGGGAGAATCTTCGACGCAGTCAGCGCAATCCTCGGTATCCGCAGAGCATCAACCTTCGAAGGAGAAGCCTCTGCCACCTTAATGTACCGCGCCCTGCAGTACCAGAAGAACCATTGTGACATAGAGAATTCGTACAACGCGGATCTGAATAACCGGGATTCTTATAATATAGATTCATGTAATACAGATTCATGTAATATAGATTCCTATAATATGGAATTATCGAACAAGCAATTCTCTAATGTAGATCCATACTACATGCCAGAAGCCGCGGTGAAAAAAAACGCCAAACCGGAAACTGAGATTTCCGGTTCCGGGATATTCCGGATTCCCACCGGAAGGATTATCAGACGGATCATTCTGGGTAAGCTTTCCGGAGAAGATCCGGACCGGCTTGCCTGGTTATTTCATGATTTACTGGCGAGGGAAACCTGCCGTCTGCTTGTTCATCTCCGCAGGCTGGACTGCCGTCTGCCCGACACCGTTGCCCTATCCGGCGGATGCTTTCAGAACACGCTTCTCCTCGAGATGATGCAGAATCTGCTCGAAAAAAACGGTTACCATGTGCTTACGCATCACCTGGTTCCCCCAAACGACGGAGGGATCGCGCTCGGGCAGGCATATTACGGCGCCTGCCTCAGCGGGGAAGACCTGCCTGTGAGGTAACCTGATGGTCACCCCGGGAAAACACCTGCGATATTTCCGGCCGGGGAAACCCCGCCTCTGAGGTAACCTGATGGTTACCCCGGAAAAGGCACCTGCGATGTGTCCGGGCGGGATAACTCTGCTCTCCAAGGTGCCCCTTGCGAAAAAACAGTGATCCGTTATAATAGTCGCAGAAAAAAGATCAGGGGAGAAGATCAGTCACACATGCTTGGAAGGACGCATTTTTTTATTGGAATCACGACAGCACTGGCGATTTTTGAGCCGTCCTCCCTGCCGATTCTTGTGGCAGGAACCGGGGCCGCAGCCATGGGAGGAATTTTGCCGGATATAGACGCCGGAACGTCCGGGGCCTCAAGAGAGACTGAGAAAATCATCGGGGTATGCACCGCGGCAGTATCCCTGATCATACTGGCCGATTATTTCTTCCATATCGGTATCTATCAGTCACTGATGTCCCGGAGCAGCACATCGCGTGTTATCGCCGGAATCGCAGCCTTTCTCCTGCTGTGCGTCATCGGGAGGAGAACACATCACAGGAGCTTTATGCATTCCTTTGCAGCGATGATCCTTTTCTGCCTCTGTGTCAACGTCATCTTTCCCCAGATCACCTGTTATTTTGCCGCAGGATACCTCTCCCACCTGCTCACGGATCTTCTGAACCGGCAGTGGGAGCTGCTTCTGTGGCCGTCAAAACGTGGATTTTCTCTAAAAATGTTTCGCTCGGACGGCGTCGTCAACTGGCTGATGTTTGTCGCTTTCATGTGTACCTCTGTCTATCTGATTCTGGTGTTTTCTCCGTTGAAACCACTGACAGACGCAATCACAGCCGGGATCAAGCCGAAACTGGCTGCCGCAGTCACAGCCGCAATCAAGC
>DGTF01000020.1:16176-18245 GCA_002394235.1 Eubacterium sp. UBA4343
AATCAAGCCGAAACTGACCGCCGCAATCACTGCTGCAGTCAGGGGGAAAATGTCGGGAGGTTCACTGCCCGGATCATCGTTTATCTGGCAGCAGGTCAAAACTTAAGGAGACAAAGAAATGCTTCTTGAAATAAAAGACGGGACAGTAAGCCGTGACGGCATCCCGGTACTCAGCCGTTTTTCCTTTGAGATCCGGGGAACGGAGAAGGCAGCAGTTGTCGGCCGGAACGGCGCGGGAAAGACGACACTACTCGACGTAATATCCGGAAAGCTGGACCTGGATACCGATGAAAAGCATCCGGACGCGGGGCTCACCCGCTCACGGGCTTTTACGACGGGGATGATGGATCAGAGGTTTGCCGGGGATCCGGACAAAACCCTTGAGCAGGCAGTTCTGGAAGCGGTGATGTCCGGTAAACCGGCTGGATACCGGTATTCCAGGGACCGTTATTACTATGAACAGCTCTATGACCGGATGCTCACGGGCTTCGGGCTCGCCAAGAGTGACAAGACAAGAAAACTTTGTGAATTTTCCGGAGGCGAACAGCGCAAGATCATGCTGATCCGGCTCCTCCTGGCCGAACCCGATGTTCTGATCCTCGACGAGCCCACCAATCATCTGGATCTGGAATCAGTAGAATGGCTTGAACATTATATCCGCCGCTACCCGAAGGCGGTGATTCTGGTCTCACATGACCGCTATTTCATCAACCGGACCGCTGATGTGATCTGGGAGGTCGCAGGCGGACAGGTTACCCGGTATTCCGGAGGGTACACCGCCTATACGGAAGAAAAGGCAAGGCGATACCAGAGACAGCTGAAGGCATATGAAGCGCAGCAGGCGGAGATCCAGAGAGAAAGAGAACTGATCCTGAAATTCAGGAACAAACCCAGGAAGGCTGCCTTTGCCCGCTCCAGAAAAAAAATCCTTGACAGGATGAATCCTGTGGAAAAGCCGCGAACGGACGATGCTTTCATACACACCGGAGACCTGCTTCCCGCGCGCCCGGGCAGCAAATGGGTCTTTGAATGCGTACATATGAAGATTGGTTACCAGAAGGACCGCCCTCTCAAGGAAATCTCTTTCCGGATTCGCAGAGGACAGAAAATCGGTGTGATCGGGCCGAACGGGTCCGGAAAATCAACCTTTCTCAAAACGGTCGCAGGTCTTCTGTCCCCTCTGGATGGAGAACGGAAGAGTGGCGCACACATCGAATCTGCCTATTTTGATCAGTTCTCCTCCGAAATCGCCGGAGAAGAGGCAGAAAGAAATGTTCTGGAATGGTTCCATGACCGTTATCCTTCGATGAACGAGAAAGAAATCCGTGATTTTCTGGCGGGTTATCTGTTTCGCGCCAGAGACCTCGGAAAAATGGTGGAAAACCTGTCCGGCGGGGAAAAATCGCGCCTGGTGCTTGCCGCTCTGCTGTATCCCCGCCCGAATTTTCTGATTCTGGATGAACCGACAAATAATATGGACATTCCCGCAAAGGAAACACTGGAATCTCTCTTTCGATGCTACAGAGGAACCATACTTTTTGTCTCTCATGACCGGTACTTTCTGAGCCGCGTGGCGGACTCTCTCTTACTGTTTGATTCCTGTGAAACCGGAATCCACTACTATCCGTTCGGATATGACCACTATATGGAACAGAGGGAGCTCGCGAAAAGCGGAACAGACATCGCCGCGCTGCGGACCGCTGAGGATCAGCGGTTAATTGAGGAATTAAAGGCGGTTCCGAAGGCAGAACACTTCCGCCTTCGGGAATTCTCCACTGAAGAAGCGACACTTGACTGGCGTTTCGGCCTGATCCGACCGGAGCTGGAGACCTCCGGGGAAGCCTTCCGGAAGATCTGCCTAAGGATGGAAGAGGAACAGAGGCAGATTCCGGAAACGCTGGAAGAGTACATGAATGCCGATTCCACAAACTTTCATCAACGCGAAGAGGCGAGAGATGTCTGGACTGAAAAATGTCTGGACTGGTATGATGTATGGCTCGACACCCGGGAAGCAGAGGACCCGTAACGAGATAAAACACGCTGTGCGAGTTTTATCTCGCTATCGCGAC
>DGTF01000020.1:18333-18577 GCA_002394235.1 Eubacterium sp. UBA4343
CTGTGGCTCACTGTTCGCGTAAAAAGCAGAAATTGCCCGGAACCGGAAAATTCTCCGGCCCCGGGCAATTACATTCTGGATCAGAAATCAGATCAGTGTAATCCGTCCAGATCTTCATTGTTTCTTTCCCTTTAAACCAGTTTTTCGATCTCCGCGCTTACATCCTTCATTTTTTCCGTGGGCTCAAAACGCGCCACAACATTTCCTCCGCGGTCCACCAGAAATTTGGTGAAATTCCATTTGA
>DGTF01000061.1:0-86636 GCA_002394235.1 Eubacterium sp. UBA4343
TCCGCCTGCGGGGCTCATTTACTGTATACGTCCAGTCGCAATGTTCTTGGCCCATGGGGAGCTTGCTCACCAGTGGGCAAGAACATTAGCGACGACAACAGGTATGAGCATGGAGCGGTGCGAAGCAACGCGGGAATGCGAATATGCGCGGGCAGTGAGCCACATCCGCTCACACAAAGTGTGAAGCGGTGGGGCGAACGCCGCGACAGACCGACGAAGTCGGTCACCTGTTAGCGGCACGGAAGCTGCGAAGCAGCGAAGTGACGCGGGGACTTATACAGTTTGTGGCACGATGTATCGTATGGCCATTTCCTGAAGAAAGACAAGAGATAATCCTGTGAAATATAATTTTAACACATTATGAAAACCATGTGAATCTGCAAAATCACGAATGAAGAGTTCCGGCACGCAGTGTCATTCGTACAGAATTTCTTCTGTTGCAAGATGTATTGCATGTGTCAGAGTTTCCTATATTCAGAGTGCTTTCCCTATATTCAGAGCACTTTATATATAGAAGAAATTCTCTCGGCGACTTTCAGACCATCCATAGCCGCAGAGGTAATTCCACCGGCGTATCCTGCTCCTTCTCCACAGGGATAAAGCCCACGTATCGTGCTCTGGAGCGACTCATCGCGGACGATACGGATCGGTGAAGAGGTGCGGCTTTCGACACCTGACAAAAGAGTGTCGTCACCGCCAAATCCCGGAATTCTGCGGTCAAAGCTCAGGATCCCCTGTTCCAGAGATTCTGAGATATATTCCGGCAGGACATTACGGATATTGGAGCATTGGAATTCTCCCTTTGAACAGGGCTCCACGGTTCCAATACCTCCCGGTCGGTTTTTCCGGAAATCCTCGAAACGCTGAACCGGAATCCGTCCCTGTCCTTCCCGCCAGGCAAGGGATTCAAGCCTGCGCTGAAAATACATTCCGTTGAGGACGTCCGGCCTTCCCTCCTGATGGTACGGCAGGAAATCCCCGGGGGATACGGAAACCACTATGGCACTGTTCGCGTTGCGCGAATCCCGGGCGTGATAGCTCATTCCATTCACCGCCAGTCTCTCCGGTTCCGAGGATGCGTTCACAACATATCCTCCGGGACACATGCAGAAGGAATACACTCCTCTGCCGTTTTCAGCGGTTCCGGTCAGCTTGTAAGGAGCGGCGCCCAGAAAGGAAGGAGCGTCCGGTCCGTATTGATCCCGGTTAATCATGCTCTGCAGATGCTCGACACGCACCCCTACCGCAAAGGGCTTCGGCTCCATGAGAAGCTTCTGGGCGGACAGCATCTCGAAGGTGTCCCGGGCGGAATGGCCGATTGCCAGTACGACGTTGTCAGAGAAAAATTCCCTTCCAGATGCTGTGCGAACCCCTGTCATATGCTCCTCTCCCGTCAGCGGGTCGGTACGTGTCAGAAGATCCGTTACCCTGGTCTGAAAATGTACTTCACCCCCCGCTGCGATGATCTGATTCCGGAGGGTTTCGACAATACGAACAAGCAGATCGGTGCCAAGGTGCGGCTTGCTGTCATAGAGTATATTTTCCGGCGCACCGGCCTGCACGAAAATTCTCAGAACCTCATGATTTCGTCCGAATTTGTCCTTGACCCCGGTATTCAGCTTTCCGTCGGAAAAAGTACCTGCGCCGCCCTCTCCGAACTGTACATTGCTGTCCGGATCCAGTTCTCCCGTATTCCAGAAATGCTCCACCGCATTCCTCCGCTGTGAAGCACTCTCCCCTCGTTCCAGCAGGACGGGACGGTATCCATGCATCGCAAGTTCCCAGGCACAGAACAGCCCTGCCGGACCACTCCCTACGATGACAGGAGGAGCAGAAAGTTCGCGGGAGCCTGTTTCCGGGAAATGATATTCCGGCGCCGAATACGCGGAGACATGATTTTTGCCGCCCCGGATCAGGATCGACCTCTCCGTTTTTTCCGAAGACAGCCGGACTCCGATGGTGTATACAAAGAGAAGCCTGCTCTTGTCCCTGGCATCAATGGATTTTTTCAGGATTTTCCACTCCGTGATATCCGTGGAACGGACATGCAGCACTTTTTCTATTTTGTGGAGAAGTTGAACTTCTGTGTGAGAGACAGGAAGCTTCAGCTGTGAAATCTGTAACATTTTGGACCACCTTTTGAGAAGTATTCAAGTTTTGAAGGAAGTATTACAGATTAGAATTATAAAGCCGGTTAGCGCAATAAGCAAATATATCCTTTTTTCTTGATTAATTATTTATTTGATTACTTTTTTTGCCTGATTATTCAATTGAAGTTGGCTGATTATTGGAGGCAATAAAACACCTATTGTAAAAAAATAGTTAACAGCAGAATGAAAGTATGGTAAGGAAAAGCAAATTCAAAATAAGGAATTTCTCTCTTTGCTAGTTTACCAATGATAAAGTCCAAGTATATTCCTAGTGTACCCAACAATAAAGCTAACACTGAAAAATATAATATCCCTTCCATCATGAAGGCTTTTATTATTTCTTTTTTTGTTACTCCAAGATAACGTAAAAGAATGTGTTCCTGTTTGTCACGTACATATTCCGTCAATAAAGTATTGAGGAAGACAATGGTTCCGAGAAAGAAAAACAGGATGCTTACCCCGGTCATTGTGATCCGGCTGAACTTAATATAATTTTTATTTTCCGCAATCAGATCAGTCCTTGATATACATTCCAGAAGATTGATAGTGGTCAGCCCCTTTTCCATATCGTAGTTATAGTTTTCATCTCGGATCCACACATTAAGCTGCTGTTTCACGCTGCTTTCCAAGTTACCAACCGCGTTAAAACTGATAGACAGGATCTGTTCGTGCATAGAGGCACCAAGTAAGTTATAGGTATCAGGTGTCACCGCAATAATGACAACATTGTCCCCATCCCATGCCAGAGGAATATTGGGAAAATCTTTTTCCTCAGCTTCGGCATACCCACAAACTGATAGTTGTGCGGATGGATAATCATCGAGGTCAGAACCATCTGGCAAGGTATCATATACGGTAAAGGATTTTCCCATGTTTGAACGGATAGCTGAATCTGCATTGCTGTAAAGCAGGTTTTTGCTTATGATAATCGCACCATGATGCTGTTCCCATTCATTTTTATTTATTTTTCTTCCTGCCTTTTCTTCACAGGAACACAACTTGCCTACTGTGCTTTTATCCATTGGCTGGATAACGATCTGTGTATCGTCCTTCATATTTAAAACTCCAAGCACACTCTTCTGATCTGTGTCCAGGGATGGAAAATATCCTTTCACACAACGAATGTCACAGATGGAATCATGCAGGTTGTCCGTCAAATCATGAACCATACCCGACGTAAACATCTGATTTTCGGTGTTTTCCGACAGATTTTCTCTCATATTCGCGCATGCATTCTGTGTGATACCGACCTGGAAATCCGGAATTGCTAAAAATGCCTTTTCGTAATCAGCACCGGAGGCTAAGGTATAGGAAACAAGAGCCATTTCACATCCCAAAAAGAGAAAAATGACAGTTGCCATAAATGCCTTCTTCTGCTTCGATAGAAACATCAGGGACAGCTGCACAGGGACGTTTTTACCAGTAAACTTTAACAATTTTGCTGGTCGCACCTTCCTGCCTGTCATTTCATGAGACTTCCCATAATAGGAAGCGGTAACCAGCGGTGGAATCGAATTGACTTTTTTAAGAACCGTTGAAGTCGGAATGATAATAGATGCTAGGACAATCAGAAAAACAAATCCGCAGATCAGCACATCAGATTTCAAATTGAAAATAAAAAGGCCGTCATGATGATGATAGAGAGCGATCCGGTTGTTCAAAAACATAATCAGATAGGCCGACATTTCACCGAAAAGATAAGGCCAGAGACAGGTATTGCATTCGTCCTTCCTTAATACAAAGGCAATTTGTCTGTTGGTAACTCCCAACACCTTCATCAGACCCCAAAACCGCACACTTTCCTTATAAGTGGTAAGGATAATCCGGCTGATGAAAAATATCATGACACAGCAAATAATAAGGAATGAGAAAACGGCCAGAACGATATTCCCGGAAAAGTGCACCAGCGATGTATAAAGTGCAGAATCCTCATATGTAATCTGAACTTGTTTATCAGCTACCAGTCTGGAAAGGATGTTCTGACTTTCCGCTTTGGTTATCACAGGATTTGTAAATGAAACCAGCAGTGTGCAGGGAAAATCATGGAATCCGCTTTGCATTTTTGCATTTCCGGACATATATGCCGTCGAGGTATCAGACAAGCTATCGTAATAACCGGTTAATGTAAAGGTTCGTTTTCCTGTATTTTGCGTATGAAAAAGATCATTCCAATAAAAATCGGCAGAAATCGTCATTCCGATTTCCGGATGATAGATCCCCAGATATTTTAAAGCTGCTGTGGAAAGCATGATGTCATTAACGTTTTCGGGATATGTACCGCTGAAAGAGGTAAAAGAAGGACGGATCATTGTCTGAAACGTATCCGTGTCGCAGTAAACGCATGACGCATAAACCTGTTCTTTATCGGTGAGCTTTCCTAAATCATGGATTCTTCCGATTTTCTTAATGTGAAGCGACCCTGAAAGAGATGAGACTACCTCTGCATCTGCGTTTTCTACTTGAGCTTCTGCGGTATTTCCGTGCTCCTGCACACTCCTGGCTGCTGAATTCATGATCTTTGACGCAGACAGCTTCAGCAGAAGGGTCAGCAAAAAAACGCCGATTACGATAGTTCCCTTAAGAAACCGACGGTATAATGCGCTCTTTTTCTTATAGGCAAGATCTATGAAATTGTCATTTTTTACTCTCTTCCGCAATGATTTTGCCATCCTCAATATGTATAATCCGATCGGTTTGTAAAGCAAATTCTTCATTATGTGTCGCCATAAGAACGGACATGTTATTTTCAGATACTGCAGTTCGGAGCAATTGCATGATAGATCTGCCATTGACCGAATCCAGACTTCCCGTAGGTTCATCCGCAAGTAACAGGGATGGCCTTGCAAGCATTGCCCTTGCAATCGCAGCCCTCTGCTGCTGCCCTCCGGATAATTCAGCTGGCATCTGTGTTAATTTATCCTCTATGCCCAGTTGCCGCGCAATTTTCTCCACTTGCTGAGCGGTGATGGGTTTTTGCGACAGTTGAGCGGAAAAACATATATTTTGAAATATGTTTAGCGAGGGAATGAGATTATAATTTTGAAAAATGAACCCGATATGGTTTCTTCTGAAAATTGTTCGTTCTTCTTCATTCATGGAGTCAAAACAAATGCTGTTAAAGATTATGGAACCGGAAGTCGGGACAATTAATCCTCCGATTGCGTTCAAAAGAGTGGTTTTGCCGCTCCCGGAAACTCCAACTAAAGACACAAATTCTCCCCTCTGAATCGTTATGTCAACATTATCTAAAGCTCGTAAAAAAGTCATTCCACACGAAAAATCTACCGTCAATGCTCTGGTTCCCACAAGTATGTCATCGCTCATACAATATCTCACTCTAAATTCAAATAATTGTCTAAAGCTTAATGTTAACGTCAAGAAGAGTCCTTTTTTTACGCATTTGGGGAAGGATCCGCCCATCACAAGTTTCGGGGATGCGGACGAAAGGTCGATGTCTGCGGTGCCGAGACCGTAAAAAGCCAGTCTCGAAATGGTTTCGGTGAACTCGTTCCTGTACAACGAAACGTCATCCCACCTATTTGTTTTCCCTCCTTCTGTTTTTAGTAGTGGGAGACGATTTTTTCATCATTCGTTTGCCACTACCCTGTTTTTATTATGTGGCAATGCCGTATTGGTGTCAACAATATGCCCCTGCGCGTACCCTCCCCTGCCCCTATATTTTTGTTATCCTGCCCAGGATTTCGGCATGACAGCAACAACGGCGATTAACATTTTTGCAAGGGCTGTTGTTCGGGAACGGATCTGGTTGCCGGAAACATTAAACATTTTCCCGGGAAGCCTTTTGTGGTAACACCGAGAGAACTCCTGAATCTCCTGGATCAGAAAACATCCAAATGAAGGAATCATTCATCCGGCCTTGTAACGTATTTGGGGTTGACACAAATGCTATCCACGCTTTTATCGAAGAAAATCAGTCCTCAAAAAGGCTGCCGCACTATTTTCTTAGTGCGGCAAGCCATGAAATATATTAATTACCAATCCGTCTTATGTTCATCCGTTACCTCCAGTGTTCCCGGATGAACAAGGAAAAAATCAAGCAGTTCTGTCTCTCCATCCTCGGCCGTATAGACCTTCTCCAGTACAATTTCCCGGCAAAACCCGCTGTCAGACTCTTTTTCCCCGTTGTCGTACAGGCGAAGCTCATAGCTATTATCCGTACCCTGTACATCGGATCCAGAACCAATCCGGGCATAGAGGTCTCCTTTAGCATTCGCACTGTACGAAATGCTCAAATTCTGAAATTCTCCATTACCTTTCAAATACTCGTAAACCGCCTGCATCGCGTTCTGTGCGGCAAAGCTGTCATCGGAACCAGTCCCGCCGTCATACCCGGAATCGCTGCTGACCGACGCTGACGCACCCAGGCTGCTGCTTCCTATTTTCTGATCCTGTCCCCCGGGCTCTGCGGAACTTCCGCTCACAGCAGACGCCGTATTCAGATTCTCTCCGACTGCTTCCGGCAGATCATTCCCGGCCTCTGTATCGTAATACATGGCTTCGCTCCACTCTTCCATAAAAATAAAATCAGGGGAACGATAGTATCTGATGCCGCCGTAATCCTTTTCTTCGGCAAGGTACACGTATTTGATCCCGGTAAGCGGATCCGGAACCGCATCCGCCAGTACGCGCTCCTGATCTGAAGTTCCCGCCCAGCTTCCAAGAAATACCATAGCTGAGAGAGAAAGAACAAGCAGCACCCAGGCAATCCCGGCAATAATCAGCCGTGCTTTATCCACCCCTTTTTCTGCAGGTTTTGCGTCCCTGTGTTTTTTCAGCAAAAGATACAGAATCCCAATTCCGAGAATGAGAACAAAGAGACCGGCCAGCCCTCCTGCGAAAAAGGAATACTTCGACCGCAGATGCCACCCTGAAGCAGTAAAGCTTTGAACAGCCGGAAAGAAAATGCTGTGTGCCAGCATCATCCCGAAAAATAAATTTAAAAACGGATGAAGCTCCGGCTCGATGGAAATACCGGAAATCACAGCAATCATTTCGTCCTGCGCCCGCTTATTTTCCATAGCTTCCGGTTTTATCCACGATTCTACAGCGGCATTATCCGGGAACTTCCCTGTTTGATCGGAAAATCCGGAATAGCGGATATACCAGTCCTCTGCCGATGCACGAGACTGCTTTTCTCCCACTCCCCGGACTGTCCCCTCCGTCTCTCCTTTCTCACTTAGCGTTCCCTCTGTCGCCCCTTCTTCACTTAACACTTCCCCTGCCAGCTTCAGAAGGGTATAGAGTTTCATCTGCTTCACAGAAAGCTTGTCGGTAGGAATCTCTTCCAATGCCTCTCCTGCTCTTTCCGGGCGGTGCATCCGAATATCCAGCTGTGCCATAAAAAGCAGAGACTGTGCTCTCAGTCTTACATTTCTCCTGCTTCTATAATGAAAACCATAAAGGATATAATCATGTCTTTCTTCCGGATCCAGCCTTCGGGAAATGCCGGAAAACAAATGATTCAGGAAAATTAAAACCGAGTAAAACAGGACAACCAACGCCACAACAGTCCCAAGAATACCACCGGCAGTCAATGACCCGATGCGTATCACATGCCATTCGAGAAAAATTACTAGAAACACCCAGGCGACAGGGACAAGAAATGCAGAGAAAAAACGATACAGCACAGCCAGTCTCCTGCCTGACAGATTCCACTTGTAGCTATCCGGTACTCCCTCCCCGATCCGATAAATATTTTCCCTACAGCTTTGTTTCAAATCCTGCACCTCCTGAAAAGCTGGACTTCCGTCCCTGTAATGACTATTCTGTTTATAGAGCGATCACACTTTACTGATCCTGTAACGACTATTCTGTTTATAGAGCGATCACACTTTACTGATATGGAGGAGTTTACCAGAAAATTGACCAGAGATGAATTAAAACTTAAAATACTTGCGGCATATTCCGATAAAGAATGGGAGATGCTCCGACAAGATGACTTTCCTGTTCCTGTCAGCGCTTTCAACCGGAAAACATTACTTCGACTTCTGGAAGCCATCCCGGATCCGGATGCCGAAATCCCGGGGGACGCAGTTTCTGAAATGAGCAGAAAGCTGAAGGCCTATCTGGCAAAATATATGACGGATCATCCGGATGCCCACCTACCTGTCATTCTTTCCTGCGTGTCTCTTGCATTTATTTTTTCTGAACCTCTGCACGCAGCCAACCAAACAAAGTGGATTGTGCAGTTCCCGGAGGATAAGGCGGTTTATTACTGTCCCGCCAGACAGGAGACCGCGGACAGTCTCTGCCGGTACTGCATCTGCCGGAAAATGTCCGAATGGAGCGCGTTAATTGCAGAAAAAACAGCTGCCGCACTGCGGCAGGCAGGGTCTTCCGCTGCCCGAATTCGGGAACTGCTGCTGAAAAACGGTCTTCTGGAAAGCGGAATCCTGCATCCTTCCGATCTTGTTTTTTACCCGGAAGTACGAAATCTCTGCAGGGAAAACAAATGCGGCAGATATCAGGAAACCTGGGCATGCCCGCCAGCCGTCGGCACCCTTGAGGAATGCCGGAAGCGATGCATGAAGTACGAAGAACTGCAGGTCTTTTCCAAGGCATTTCTGGTAACCGACCCCTTTGATTTTGATGCATTTCAAAACGTCATGCACGAATTTAAGGAATATATTCAGCGTGCGGCAGATCCGATTCGGCAGGAATTTCCGGAAGCCCTGATTCTTTCAAATGAATCCTGTGACAGATGCAAAAAGTGCACCTGGCCGGACAGCCCTTGCCGGTTCCCCGACAAATGCTTTCACTCCATAGAAGGCTACGGCTTTCTTGTCAGTGAGCTTGCCCAAAAGGCAGGGCTCCGGTATTTGCACGGGTCAGGTTCTGTTACTTTTTTCGGTGCGGTATTCTATAACCGGCACTGAAAGAAATACTCTACTAAAAATACAGGCTCATTGCCGCACGATCCGCCAGCTGCTCCACAGCTAGTCTGATTTATAAAAAACATCAAAAAAGTCTGCTGCACTGTTTCTTAGTACAGCAGACTTCAGACTGTAGACAAAGTCCGAGGCACAACGCCTTCCTTTACTTTTTATCTTTCGGGAGAAGATCCCCAAAAATCAAATCGTCCCAGACTTTTGACGGGAAGGAGAAAAACATGACAGCAGAAAACAGAATCCTTGTAGAAAACAAAAATCTTATTGAAGCGGGCGGAAGAATTGTCCGCGCACGACGCACGATGAACGGAAATGTCGTTATGACCTTATTAATCAATGACCACCGGCATATTTCACGGGTTCCGTTCCTCCATCACGGGCTGATCGATCGTTCTCTGATGGGAAATGCAAACTTTCCCCGCATGGATTTGCTGCAAAAATACGTTCAGTTTTTCCGATAACCGGATCCATTCTTGGCTTCCGGCAATAACCATGCAGGGCAGTCGGGCATTCCCTTACCCGGATTCGGTTCTTTTGTGTTCAGTTTTCTTTTTCCCGGATTGCCTTCCAGCTTTTTCACCGCTGTAGGCTTTGGCTTTCTACCAGCCATAGAGCATCGCCCTCCTTCCTCCTGTTTTGCATAACGAGATAAAACACGCTGCGCGAGTTTTATCTCGCTATCGCGACGCTCGCCGCACACGAATACTTCGCATTCGGCTGCGGCTCACTGTTCGCGTAAATAAAAGGACCATGCTCTTCACATGATCCTTCAAAAGCTTTTTGAATATATCCTTTATACAGCTATTTCATATTTCTCTTTCAAATTATTCAACATACTGTACTTGATCATTCCTTCCAACTGCATTCTCCCGACTACTATCCCCGGAGCAATTCCTTGAGCTTTTGCAAATTGGAGTACTCTTCTCTCTGAATAATCTCTTTCCTCTCTGAAAGCTTCAAAATCATCAGATGAAATAAGTGTATCACCAGACCATTTATCCGCTGCTTTCTCATCATCTTCAGATGTACCATTAGGCTTCCCTACATGACCAAGAACAATGTGTGCAAGTTCATGGAACAGGCTGAACCAAAACTTGTCAGCATCCTTACCTCTGGCAGTGAGCCCTACAACAATCTTGTTCCCGTCCATAAAAGAAGCCCCCTGAAGGAATGAACCTTTTAGGTGCGGCAGAAAGACTAAAGCTATTCCACAATCCGCAAGACATTTCTTAATCTGAGGACAGAATTCCTTAGGCTTAAGAACTGTCATTTTTCTTATCTCTGGCATAGCAGAAATCAAACCTTTGATATTGATCGGAGCGGTTTGGATACCACGCGCCTTAATCTTTGCCTCCTGTGCCCATGCCATTAATGCCAGATCACTTTTTTCAGTTATTGCCAGACGTCTGCAGGCAATTCTCGTAATCTTCTCACTCCCAAGAAGTGAAAGTTCAACAACCTCAAAGTATTTCCTCAGATTGACGACCTTTTCCTTCACTTCTCTAGTCTCCGGAACCCATCCAAACTTTGCCATATCGCTATAAGGAAATTGTTTGGCTATTTCAGCATCGGCATCCATTGCATTTTCCGTTTCAGCCTTTATAATCTTCTCTCTGTATATTGCCTCAAGATTATTCCAAAACCTTGCCGGCACACCTAAAACCATTTCTAATCTAACTGCGGTCTCCGGCGTAAGCTGCACCTCACCGTTAATGAGCTTGCTAATATGCTTTTCAGACATATCCATCCTGGCTGCAAACTCCTTCTGGCTCATGCCTCTGTCATTCAACTGCTCTTTAATTGTCGCCCCAGGTGGCGTTGCAATATAACTGCGACTTCTCACCATAGTGCTGCCTCCTTGACTTGTCATCTTGATCTCTAATGATAATCGACTATTTCCAAAATGTTTGCTATTTGGATCTCGTCGCCATTCTTCTCGAATACCAATCTGTACGGATGAACCAAATCCACCGCGAATTGCCCTTTTCTATTCTGCGTAAGTGGATGACATCGTCCGATATGGAACTGTATCATCATCTCAACAGTATCTGCTGCACTAATTTCATCTATACGCTAATGTATTTTATCGGCCATTTCTTGACCGTAGGTTCTCTCTGCAGTTTTAGCATCCGTACAAACCCTTTTGATTTTGTTGTTCTTGTACGTGATATCCAAACCATCACCTCTCTTTCGGATTTACCTTTGAGGTAAATTTATAATAGCACAGATATCTTAATTAGTCAAAATGTTTGTTTACCTCAGAGGTAAATTCTCTTTAACTCAAATTTCACTTTTCATTTCGCGATGTGAGCTTCCAGCGATTGCCTTCATCAGCTCTTCGCTCTGCAGCGCTTTCTTCTTGTCCAGCAACTCTTTCAGCTCCTTCGTCAATTGATCATACTGTTGCCTGTTCTTGCTGATTGCCGTTTCAAGCTTACTGATCTTTTGCTTCAGTGCATCTCTGCTAATTGTTCTTGCCATTACTTTGTTCCCTCTTTTAGCGCAATCGAAGGGCGGATCAGAAACGCGGTTTCCGATCAAACGACGATCGTGTTGGAGCTATGACTATTCAAATGCTCGGGACCATGTATGTATCCGGCGATTCCAATCCAAGATTTGGAAAGCGGAAAATCAATTAACTAACTGACATTTTGTCAGTTTCGGTTGGCAAGATGTACAAACGGGCTCTGTCAATAGCCCAGCGATGCAGCCGTAATCCTATGTACCGAGGGATGCAGGCAAAAGCATAGTGTGGGAGACTTACGTTAGGAACACATGGACATGCTGTAAGCCTTTGAAACTGTATTGGGCAGGAGCCTTTAGCAAGCCCCGATCCCTTTACGGGTCGGGGCATTTGACCTGGCCTTATAACGTATTGGGGGTTGGCACAAAAAATGTACATGAAATTGCGGAAAGCAATGTTTGATGTTAAAATAATAAAACAAGGAGGGGCATTCCAATGGAAAAAAACAGCAAATCAGCTTGGAAGGGTTTTGTATGATACAAGCCGGAATCCAGCGCTGGATATGGCGGTTAAGAAAATCCTCTCACAAAGACCGATCCTGGCGTTTATCCTGAAAAACGCGGTATCCGACTTTGAAAATTTTTCCATGGAATGATCGACACGCAGCATATCTCATCCATTGTGGTAGATCCCGGAAGCACCAATGATATGATCACCGGCGAACCAAAGGATTACGGGGAAACTGAGGCAGGTCTTACTGTATATGATATCCGGTTCGATGCAGCCATACCAGGAACACAGGATGGCGTAACATACGACGTTATGATTGATGTCGAAGCGCAGGCGAACCAGTACAAGCCTTACGACATAGAGACACGTGGTATCGCCTATTGCTGTCGGATGATTTCAGAACAGATGGGCAGGGAGGCGAGGAACAGCCATTACGAAAAGCTTCGAAAGGTATACTCCATCTGGATCTGTATGAATTGTTCACAGAAAGACGCAAATACGATTTCTGAATACCAGATACAGAAAATGCGTCAGGTCGGAAACCAATTGCATTTTTCCCTCCGCTTACGTCTTGTTTCGAACCTGCATATTGGTAAAATCAATCAGATCGTGTTCTCCATCTTCAGATAATTCCGTCTCAGAATATAACGTTTCTTGCACCATTTTTGTTCACATCTTACATGTCAAAGTAATCATTTCTCTAACCAAAACCCATTAAAGGAAGGTAATTATGAAAAAGAAATTTTTTAAACTTATCCCGACAGTTCTAACGGCCACCATGATAATTTCCGCAGCATTACCTGCCTATGCGGATACAAAGCCCGCCGCTTCTGCTTCTGCATTTTCTGATGTCGGATCGAGTGCGTGGTACCACGATGCGGTATACTGGGCAGCGGACAAAGGCATCACAGCCGGAACGACCAAAACAACCTTCAGCCCGATGAAGTTCTGTACCAGAGGAGAGATTGTCACGTTCCTGTGGAGATACGAGGGATCTCCGAAAACATCCCTTGCCGGAAATCCGTTCAAGGACGTCACGGATCAGTATTATGCCGAGGCTGTGATGTGGGCGAAAAACAACAAGATTACAGCAGGAACCTCTGAAACCACTTTCAGCGGAGAACGAACCATTGACCGGAAAGAGGCCATCACTCTTTTGTGGAGACTCGAGGGCAGCAAGGAGCCGACAAAAGATGCAGATTTCAGCGATATCCCTTCCGGAAAGTATTATTCCAAGGCGGTCGCATGGGCTGCAGAGAATAACATCACCAACGGTGTCGGAAACAACCAGTTCGGCCCGGACAATCCCTGCACCAGAGCACAGATTGTAAAGTTTATCTCAAATACAGACAGCGTTCAGGCGGATGATAATAAGAAGGACGACACAAAAACTCCGGATGACACAAAGAAGTCAGATGACGGCAAGGCAACGGATGATACGAAGAAGACGGACGACGGCAAGGCAACGGACGACACAAAGAAGCCGGATACTGGAAGCACCTCTGAAGATACCAAGCAGACGGATACCGACACAACTCCTGCTCACGAGCACAACTGGGTTGCGATTACGAAAACGGTGCATCATGAGGCGGTAACACATGAGAAACCGGTATACGAGGAGAAATGGGTAGAGGATAAGCCGGCATGGGAAGAAACGGTTGTAAAAACAGGATATTTCAAGTGCAACAATTGTGGATATACCAGCACCGACCAAGAAGACATGGTAAATCACATTCTTGATAAACATATGAATGATGAACGCAGCAGTTATTCTGCTGTTCCAGATCAAAGCCAGACTGTATACCATGATGCTGCTGGCCATTACGAAAAAGTTCAGATCGGAACCAAAACTGTGGTAGACAAGCAGGCCTATGACGAAAACGTAACAACTGGATACAAATGCTCCATCTGTGGCGCAACAAAGTAATCTTTATAAATAACACTCCCCCTCCATAAGATAAAAGGGCGTGTGAAAAAACGAAAAGTTTTTTCACACGCCCTTTTTATTTATGGGCTTTAGCCTGTTGAGCTCGAGCGAGTATTTCCCAACGGAAATATGAGCCGAGCGAAATAAAAAACCACCCGCTATGCGGGTGAGAGTCAAATGGTTATACAATTGAGATCAACTCTTTCTATAATAGAGGTGTCCAAGCCACTATTTAAAAGAAAGAGGTGATCTCATGGCGAACCAGGCGAATAGCCTTGCGCATACCAAATGGCTGTGCAAGTACCATATCGTGTTCACACCAAAGTATAGGCGAAAAATCATTTACAATCAATACAAGCAAGACCTTGCAGAGATACTTCATCAGTTATGTACATATAAAGGTGTCACAATTATCGAAGGTCATCTGATGCCAGATCATGTACATATGCTGGTTAGCATACCACCTAAGATCAGTGTGGCATCATTTATGGGATATTTGAAGGGGAAAAGTGCCCTTATGATGTTTGACAGGCACGCAAATTTAAAATACAAGTTTGGAAACAGACATTTTTGGTCAGAAGGATATTATGTCAGTACAGTAGGGTTAAATGAAGCTACCATCAGAAAATATATCCAAGACCAGGAGCGGGCGGATATCATACAGGACAAGCTCAGCGTAAAGGAATACGAAGACCCTTTTAAGGGTCAGGGTAAGTAATACGGATGCCCCTTCAGGGGCAGCGACGAGTAAAAAGCAATGTGGCTTGAACGGAGCTGCGGGAAGTGATCAAAGAAACTTCCCGTAGCCATAAAGTGAAAGCCAGCGCCTTGAGACGCTGGCCTAGCAACATGGGCTTATAGCCCGGACCGAACCACCCGTTTCACGGGTGGCGGCGATTTCAGGCTATGCTTTTTTCACAGCCCCTCTCTTTATGTCAATTCTTAAGTTTCATTTCCTTTCCGCCGTTTCATAACCGCAAGCAATGCAAAGATCGCAAGGGCAATCGCAGCGATGGACACGACAAGGATGATCATTCTTCCCGGTCCGCCGGTCTGCAGGATCAGCTTTCCACTGTCCGCAACCCGGAATACCGGATTGGTAACCTCTGTATCGTTGACACTGGTAACCTTATGGTCTTTCAGCACAACCTTGATGTCATTCAACTGCAGCTCTTTTCCATTCGGTGCTGCTGTCTCATGGATGTAATACGTGCCGTCTTCCAGTCCTGTCCATGTGACATAGCCATCGGTTCCGGATATCTGCTCCGGATAATCCTTCGGATTTGCTCCGGTGCTGTCGTTCTGCTGATACCGGGACTTATCCGCTTTCAGAAGAACAAATTTCGCTCCGGCAAGGGACTGATGGTTGTTATCGATCTTCATGATACGGACAGATCCGGAGGTTACATGGTCATCGCCATGCATCAGAAGAACTTTTCCGAGATCATCCCAGCGGATTTCTACCGTATTTGGAATATCAACGCCGCCTTCCGGTGTGATCTCTGCGGTAGAATTGATCAGTGTATCAAAGCGCAGACGTAAATAATCCACGCCCTCATACTGTTTCTTCGAAACCTTCTCCAGTCCGCTGGCTGTCAGAGTGACTTTCAGCGTTCCGCCCGCGGTTCCTTCAGTTGCTCCTGAAATGGTGTAATCTCCGCTTTCGAGCGTAAGGAGTACGTTTGCGTCTGTGCTTTCCGCATCCACAACATCAACTCTCACATTTCCCTTGTAATCCAGACGGGAGTCAATCGCATCTGTGAAGGACGCTCCTCTCTGCTCCGGTTTGGAATCTTCCATGCCGGACGGGATCTTCGTTGTGATGCTCCAGGTGTGGATTTCATAACGGTTGTTGCTGACCTTGGAGACTACTTTCTTTGGCGTTGACACCAGGATACGAATCCTCTGCGCTTCAATGTTCTCTTCTTCTCTTGCCGATACGGACTCTCCGGAAAGATTCAGTGTTTCGAAAGCAACCAGCTGACAGTTCTGATACTGCATGGCATCAAAACTGTAATGAATGTCCGCGCTTCCAGAAGCCGTGAGATTTCCGTTCGTGGCTTTATCGGTTGTAAACGAGGTTTCCTTTGACTGGATCCCGGTATCGGTAAGACTTCCATCCGTATTCACCTTCATCAGCTTTCCGGTTACTTCGTATACCTTGGATGGAGCGAGGTTTTCATAGATTACCAGGTCGGTCAGTGTGACGTTGGTATCAAATGCCTTCGTATCATCTGCTGCCTGTACCGGTTTTCCGTTTTTGTCCAGATCAAAGGCGATGATCTTCTCTCCGTCATTCGCGGTCTTGTCTCCATTGACATCCTGATACAGGATCGTGCTGATCTTTGGGAAGAAAACCATCTGCTCTGTATCATTCAGATCCTTATGAGAGACAATCTCTTTTCCATCGACAAGGATGGACTCTGTTGCCACCACGGTTTTTCCCTGCAGGCCGGCTGCGTCGAACGTGAAGACGTTCTTCACTTCTCCGGTTTCGCTGGTTACGTTCAGGGTTGTCGAAGCCGTAACGTTTTTTCCGTTTATGGTGAGCGGCTGTCCGGTCGCCTTATCGTAGAGCGTTCCGGATACCGTGACCGTCTTTCCAATGTAGGAGTTCAGGTTCTTAATGCTGACAGTATCTGTGAGTTTGACGTCCTTCTTTGCTTCCGTATACTGTGACCTTTCCTCATTACGAAGACTGGTGGATGGTACCGGAATCAGGGTATCGTTGACATCCAGCGACGTGTCGGACAGGCTGTTTCCTGTCTTCACAGAAATAAGTTTTCCGCTGTCATCGACTTTTGCCAGGACGATAGATCCATAGCTGGTTCCGTTAGATTCAGTGAAGGATGCATCGTTTTCATAACCAGTGGCAGGTTTAGTTTCCTGAATAGTTATTGTACCATAGGGAACTACCGCTTGTTTTATTCCATTGATTGTCGCATAGTACAAATCCTCCCCGTTGATTTTATAGCGGTCAAACAATCCTACCTGATAACGTTTACTACTTGCATTCCACTTCGCCGCAAACACCCATGTCCTTGTCGCCTTCTCCGGAAGTTCCGATAGGCTGCTGTAGTAATTGTTGTAGTACTTTACGGTAAATTCTGTTCCTTCCAGCGAGGGAACATTTGCTGTAGCATTTGCCGTAGTTTTGTTAATTGTAATTGCGATCGGGTCGGTTCCGGGCGCGTCGGTTACTTCGATTGTTTTTGTCGTTCCCTCTGTCAGAGTATCCCCTTTTACTTCAGTTGATAAAACATACCCTTGGGGAGTTGCCAGCTCTTTGACGTAATAGGTTCCCACTTCAAGCTCTACCGTATTGGAATCGCCGTTTGCATCTGTAGTCAGCCGTTTTCCGGTATCCTGCGTACAAGCTTTGTCCTTATAAACACCATATACTGCACCTTTCAGCGTATAGCACGGATTTCCTTCGGTCATCTCCGGATTGGAGGATGACTTGTGAAGACGAAGGGAGCCATACTTCGTTGTGGGCGGGGTAGGCGTTGGCGGTGTAGGCGTTAGCGGTTCAGGAGTCGGCGTTGTGGGCGGCGGTGTAGGTGTTGTTGTAATAGATGGCGGTGTGGTATAATCATCGATCCTTACGGAAGGATCTGATCCTGTATCTACGGCTTTCGACACCGCCCTGGCAGAACCATCTGCAGTCATTTCGACGAGTGTATAGTGCCAGCCGTCGTCTATGGATACGCCGGATGGTGCACCGGTTTCACGAACCGCTATTACAAAATACTTGTTGTGCACGATCCAATCGTTGACGCTGCTGTATATCATGCTGCCACCGTTGACGATTCGTTTGTTCTCACCCGGATGGATGGTCTCACCCCAGTCATACCACTTATTGCTGCCGTCATTTACACTATAGGAGGAAGGTTTCGTGGTGCCAAAATTGCGGATTTTTGCTTCAAACGAATAACTGTTATTGCTGTAGCCGCTTACCTGGGAGCCATCGACATACTTCTTTACATTGATTTTGAGCTCACCATCCGGAGGGGTGTAGGTGTTATTGACGGTGATTGTTGCGGATCCTGACGCTACTGCTGTACCTGAACCATTATTTTTCATCTCAATGGTCACGTACTTCCATCCGTCATCCTTCGTTACACCGGACGGTGCTCCGGTTTCACGATATGCAATCACATAATACTTGTTTTTAGCGATCCAGTCGTTGAGGCTGCTGTACGTAGAAGAAACGCCGGCGACGGTTCGGGTTACCTGCTGGCCCGGATGGTAATTTGTGGACAATGTACTCCAGTTACCATCATCTACACTCGGTGACGAAGGTTTGCTGCCTCCATAATTGCGCATTTTTATTTCAAATGTGAAGTCGCTGTTTGAGTAGGAGGTATAAGTTGTTACCTGGATGCCGTTTAACGTCTTATCAATTCTGAAGTTGATCTCTCCACCGGGAGGTGATGACGGTTCGTCTTCTGCTACGGCGTAGACAATAACTGTGGTCCTGGGGAAGGTTGCACCATTACGCACATTACTCAGACCATATTGGTATGTCCATTCTCTCCAGTTCTGGTTTGTAGCCTGTCCGTTGTTGTAATGCACGGAATCCCAGGTTGAACCTGGAAGACCGGTGCCATCATCTGCCCGCATTCCGGTTACTTTCTGCCAGGTTGTTTCTGTAAGATTGTAAACAGGATAGGCTGTACTGCCGTCTTTTCCTATTGTATATATACCAATCGCTCCAACAACTCTGGCTTTATGTGTTTTGGAGCGTTGAGCTGCTTCCAGTATGGCACCCCTTGCTGCTCTATTATACAGAGAAACGTAGTTTTCTACTCCATTATGATCTATAGAACTGAGTGCACCACCGATGGCATTATATTCGATCGCTTTTGTCCGAAAATCGGTAATCTTTCTGGTAACTTCATCGTCGTTGCCAATATCGGCATTTGCACCTTTTCCGGCATCATACCAGACATAAAATCCATGGATGTCGCCAACAACTGACCCTCCTCCGGTTGCTCCGGTATTGCCTGATCCGACATTGGCTGTTTTGATATCATCGGAGGAATTCATTTCGATATCTTCATCCTTCTTGTTATCGTCCGTTTTTGCGGTTGTATAGACCGTCTTTTTATCAGCGGTAATCTTTCCTTCTCTGGAGAAGATGCCGGAAAGACGCGCAGCTGCCTCGGAAGTCGATGTGGAAACGACATAATAATCTACCGTCTCGCCATAGTTGGAGGTGCCGGCCTTCACACCATTTTCATCGACAGAGCCAGCGATAATCGCTTCTTCTACGGATCCTGGGATCGTATACCTGACGTTGGTACGGTTATTTCCAGCAGCGCCGATTACGGTGATGCCTGCATTTACTGCTTCTTTGATGGCATCCGCGATCGAAGAGTTTTCTCCTTTTTTTACGCCGGAAAGGGACAGGTTAATGACACGGACTTTTCTTTGGATGGCATAACGGATTGCCGCATAAACGGATGATGGCGTTCCTTTTCCGTTCTGATCCAATGCTTTGATGGATAGGATTTTGGCATCGGGATTCTCCGATCTGATATCCTCTGCCATTTTCGTTCCGTGACCATTGTCATCTGACGCATTATCACCCAGCATGGAAACTGCCTCAATGACGTTGTCATCTATGGACGCGCCGGTATCAATCAGGGCAATCACGGAATCAGCGGAGATGCTTTTCTTTCCTTCCTGGTTCGCTTCTCTGGATGCTTTTTCCAGAGAAGTGATCGGGTTGGCATCCTGGGTCATTTCATCTGTGGATACATCCGTGATATTGTCACTGTCCGCTGCTTCCAGTTCTGCAGTATCAAAGTCTACAAAATCAGCGCTTAACTGATACTGTTCGTATGCGGATTTTGCCGCTTCTTCTGAATCATACTGGATCAGGTAGACATCGTCATACGAAGACAGAATTTTCCCCTGATCCTTTGCAATGACTGAAGCATCGTCTGTTCCGACCAGAAGGCGGGCGGACGGAAGATTGCTCTTCGCTGTCTGGGTTGGTCCATCCTGGCCTTCTTCTGCAGTTGGCTTTTCCGCGTCGTCTGCTGACTCTGATCCATCCGATTCCGATTCAGAAACGATATCTGGAGATTCCGAAGATGTTGTCGTGAAGGAGGGCTGTGAACCTGCAGAGGAATCTGATGTTGAAAGGATGCCTTCGGAGGATGATTGTACCGCTTCCCCGGCAAATGCTGTTACAGGAAAACTTGTGAAGGTCAACGTAACCGCAAGGATGATATTCAGGGCTTTCTGATATTTCCTCATTTTTTCTTCCTCCTGCGTGAAAAGAGCACGATTCCAATCATACATAATGAAACAGCTGCCAGGATGCCATATAATACTGGCGGGTTGTCACTCGTTTGAACTTTACCTGTTTGATTTGGAGGCGTCGGTGTCGGCTGCTTGTCTTTATGATTGACAAATTGTACCTTTGCCGGATCTTTCCGTACAATGCGTCCGGAAGTGCCCTCTGCTGTGGTCTTGTACCCTTCCTTGTTCGCTTCCACCTCGGTTACCTTGTAGTCCGAACCGCATGGAATCATCGTAATGGTTGCAATTTCTCCGGATTTCAACTGAATCTTGTCTCCGGTTTTGATCGTTCCTTTTGTTCCGTTTGAAATTTCATACGGAACAGCAAGGCTGGCATCTGTCGTCTTAAATTCAACGACAAAGTTAAATTTTTGGTTTGTGTCTCCGGCACTGCCGGTTACCTGTTTGCTGATTACAATGTCGCCTGCAGGCAGGGATTTTGGCTCCACTTTCAGCTCGTAATTCCAGAAGGTACTGTCGATATCCTCGCCGTCACTATAGGGCAGCTGGAACAGGAACGGGGCTGACGCGTAATGCTCTGGTGCCGGAGAAGTCTCCATCCCAAGGTAAACCCCAAGCTCCATCCCGCTGATTGTAAGCTTGCCATCCTCTCCTGTCTTGCCGGTATAACTCGGCCCGATTTCCGGATGGTCCTTGTAATATGCCTGTATCTTTGCCGCAATCGTTTTTGCGTCCGTAGTCTGATCAATCACAAGATCCGGAATGATGGAAACGTACTGGTTTCCTACGGATGTGACCGTATCCGGTTCGTCTGCGGACGGTTTTTCTGCCTCCTCTTCCGGGCTGTTGTCCGTTGCGGATTCGGAGCTTACCGCTTCCGTTTCCGTCTTTGCATCCGTATCTGCCGCAGAGTCTGTATCTGTGGCAGTCGCTGCGTTCACGCCTGTGTCCGTTTTTGTTCCGGATTCGGGAACCGCCGTGGCATTTTCCTCTGCCAACTTCTGGGGTAGGTCCTCGGCATCTTCTGCCGTGATCTGCATGTTCAGGTCCGCGATCTTGTAGAATGTAAATTCCGCGTCCGTGACCGGATCGTTTCCATCCACGGTGTCCTGATAGTCGATGACAACCGTTCCGGTCTGTGCCGGATCAATGACGGATGACCGGGTGTCCGGATTCTCCGCCGCGCCAACAGGCACTGCCGACAACCCAAGAGCTGCGCAGCAGGACAGGCAGAACAATTTTTTCAGAAATATTTCTTTCATCCTTCGCTTTCTCCTTTCTTTTTCTTTTTCTTCAAGATGCATACGCATCCGGTTGTTCCAAGTGCAGCAGGAATCGAGATCAGCAGCACCATCTTGATCCATGGCAGCTTGTCGTTATTCTTCAGAAGAATTGTTTCTCCTTCGGATTTGACGGGTATGTCCGGATAAGTCCGCTTCCCGGTGACAAGAAGTCGGTGATCGTTGATGCCGTAAGGCGTACAGGTGTACAGCGTAATGAGATCCTTTCCGTCTTCCACCTGCATGTAGGGATCACAGTCGCCCGGCAAAAGGACACGGATGTCTTCCACCGTGTAGACATGTTCCTCATCCAGAATCCGGATGTAGAACCTGTCGCCTTTCGCAAGCTTTGTCAGGTCGGTGAAAATCCGGTTGCTGATGAGCCCCGTGTGTCCGGCAATCACCGCATGGGTGCTGTCTCCGCCATACGGAAGGCTCGTACCGTACATGTGCCCGGTTTCGTATTCCAGCTCACTGTCCTTTGTCCCATGCGCCACCGGAAGGTAGACGTTGATTTTCGGAATGATGATATATGCCATCGCGCCGTCTTTCTGGTTCAGGATGGATTCATATTCCGAATCCGTGGCATCCGCGCCCCGATAGCTGAAGAAGCTTTCCTTCTGCTGTTTGGCGATTTTCTGATTGTATGCTTTTATTTTTTCTTTTTCTTCTGCAATCTCTGACTTGCTCATGCCATCGATTTCGCTGCTGTAGCCGGTATATTTCGTTACCGCAGTCGCCAGATGGTACTGGTCAAGGATCAGGGGAGAAAGAAGTCCCGCGACTCCCGCGGTAAGAATCAGCCATACGGCAAGAAGTAGTATTTTTCGCTTCATCAGGGTGTCCTCTCTTCTTCTCTCTTTTCCTGCTGCAATCGGATGATCCGGCAGAACATTTTCCATGCCCCGCCGGATGTCGGATTGTGTCAGGACTTATACGGTTTTCTTTTTCTTTCTGGTAGCCAGTACAAGAACGCTGCCCGCGCCGACTACGATCAGAAGGGTTGCGCCGTAAACCACTGCACGGCCCTCGCCGCCGGTCCGAAGGTTCAGGGACTCATAGTTCTCGACATTGAAGGAAGCCGTACCCTGCTTTACGGAGATCGCTGCGGTATTTCCGTCCGCGGTAATGGTGGTCTTGTCTGCATCCAGAGCACCGGTTACGCCGTGGTTGGAGTTGGAATCGTCGGTCGGAACCGAAGTCAGGGCGATCGTCACCTTGGACTTCAGAAGCTCGTGGCTCTTTGCACCGCTCTCGTCTTCTCTTCCCTCGGTCGCGGTCTCGGTCATGATGTAGTGCTCTTCATCCAGGCCCTTGATGTACAGTTTGCCGTCAGAGCCGGGATGCACGGTTGTCACAATGTTTTTTGCGTCGTCTGAGGTACGGTCATACAGATGGTAGGTGCCGTCTCCCTCTTTGACGAACTGGACATCGCTGTCCTTCACGTGATTCTCATTGCCGCCTGCTCCGGTTCCTTCTCTCTTGAAGGTGAAGGAAACCCGGGTCGGATCTTTTACGCCGTTTTTCTTTACATTCAGCTTGTAGGTATAAACGCCAACCTTGTTGCCCTTGATGGAATGGTCGGTATCGGTTTCGCCGCCGTTATCGGAAGTGTTCCAGGTCAGGGTCGGCTGGTTCTCTTCTTCCACCTGATCGCCGACATGCTGGGTGTCTTTGTTCAGTACGGAATCAAACAGGATCATCACCTGGCTGTCCTGCTGGATGGCGTTCAGTTTCTCAAGTCCGGCCTCTGTCAGAGCAACCGTGAAGGAGCTGTTTCCGTCACTGTCTTTCTCACTCTTTGTCAGGGTATAGTCGGTATCTTTTGCCAGCTCGACCGCGCTTCCGCTCTGAAGCTGGAAGCTGTCATTGAGGGTGCCGTAATCGGTCATCTTCTCCGGGTTCGCAATACGGGGAACGATATAGATGCCGTTGATCTTGTCAAAGGTAAGGCCGTTGTCCATGGTATCGGTCTCGACAAATTTGGTGTACGCGTTGCCGTCCTGCAGCATCGGTGCTTCCGGAAGAAGGACCTGGTGAACCGTCTCACCAATCTCATAATCGCCGTGATCAATCAGGGTGTTCTTATCGTCTTCCTTGATGATCCGTTTCGGGTTGTTGATGGTCTGGTTCTTCGGATAAACCGTGACGTCGTACTGCCATGCGGTTCCCGCCGCGTTATTGCCGATCGTGGTCTGGTTGGTCATCGGGACGGAAACGAGAAGCGGGCTGGACTGGTTGGCAACGACCTCATCACGGGTGGTTTCTCCAATCGTCTTATCCTGTCCGGTCGCCGACTGGTGCGGGTCCACGGTGATCTGGCCGCTCTTGTCGCTGTAAGTACCGCCGTTTGCAATCTGCGATGCTGTTGACTGGTCAGCTCCGGTCTGCGGATCGTAGCCGGAAATGTCGGTCTCGCATACGAGGTACAGGCCGAGCGGAAGCTTGTCCAGCACGATCTCCCCATTCGCGTCGGTTGTGCCGGTGTAAATGGATTTTGCGTTGTTGCCGCGGTTGCTGATCACAAAGTCATTCAGGGATTTCTCTCCGCCCAGCGCCGCGTTGATGGTATCCATCACCTTCTGCATGGTTTCCGTGGTGTATGCCTGGGTATCGCCGCTTCCATCTGTACACTTTACAATAGGATCAGAGTTGTTGGTTACAGCCGTTTTATCTGCATTTGCATCTGCAGCTGCGATCATCTTGTCCTTTGCCGCGGAATTCAGAATCAGGCTCTTGAAATCCTGGTCGAGGTTATCAAAATAAACGCCGACGCCGTTCTTTGTGGTCAAAGTTTCGATGTCCGCAACCTTTATGGCGGAAAATTCCACGCCCTTCATCGGGGTCTGGGTCGAACTTGTCGCTCCCTGTGTGCCCTTGTTGTCAATAGTCTTGCCATTGTTTTCCTTTACCTTGAAGATGGTGATACTTCCGCTCTTCGTGGTGTCAATGGTTGATGCGGTGATCTGCGGGTTCGCGGAATCCGCAAACACCGGAGCTGCCATGGAGGTCATGGCCATTGTGGCAGCCATGCTGATTGCGGCCAGATAACTGACCCTGGGCTTTGGATTTCTCACATCTCTCATTCCTTTTGTTCGGGGCGCGCATACCTTCTTTGCTTGCCCCTTCTCCTTTCTTCATTTTCGTTTGCTGTTACAATGACAATCGCTGTTCATGCGGCAGCTGCGAGAGCTGCGAAGCAACGGAACAGCTGACTTTATCCCGTATGTGTTGCCCCGCAAGCAGAGCAATACATATGTGGCGCCCCTTGCGAGGTATGGTGGTTTACGGGCCTTGGGCCTGTATCACCCTTCTTTTTCTGCGTGCAGGCATTTTTTCCTCCTTTTTCATTGGATCGTATGTTGAAAATTCTATGAATATAGGAATTGATGATCTTGAAAAGAATGGTTTTGAGATTGCTCAATCTGATTTATGAGCGTTTTGAAATTTTTAACGGCGAATTTTTAACGGATCAGCGCACGGGATCTTTCAATTCCGGAGGCACATACCAGGATGCCGGTTGCTGGATCGTTTCCAGGTTTGTTTCTTTTCCGATGATTACCAGACGGCGGGTTGTTCCAGCCATTCCGTCGCACGTGGAAAGAGAAACGAACCTTGCGTTTACATCCGGTTTCGGGGAATTTTCATACCTGGTACTTTTCCGCAGCATGTTCTGCCAGTCCAGAAAAGAAGGGCTGTTTTGGAACGTGCAGGTATAGACCTGTGATCCTGCTTCTGTCGTCAGAACGGAGAAAAAAGTGTAGGTACGTCTGGTACCGTCCGGCAGATACAGACAGAAGGTGTGATCTCTGTATCCGGCATTGACGTACCGGGAGCGGAATTTGCCAAACATTGATCCGTCCGCCATGTTGTGACCGTAGATGATAGAATTCTGGTCGTTGAAATACCTGCTGTTCACAGAATCCAGAAGAATGCTTCCGCCATAGTTATAGGTGTGGTCGGGTAGCGCGTGAAGATATTCGCTGTTGTCATCGCCCTGAAGAACCGGATAACTGATGTCATCCAGCATCAGCCACGCGACGACATCCATGCCTTTGAACGATTCCCAGTTGATCGTGTCTGCGTCTGACCGAGACGCATTCCCAGATCCGGATGAGCTTTGATCTGGAGAAGGTGTGATGACCGCATCTTCCCGGATCCCACGGTAGGTTTTCGCGGATTTGCGGTACTCGGCGGTCTTCGGCAGAAGCTTATACAGGCAAAAGACCAGGACAGCGAAACAGACGAGGATCAGGATAATTTCCAACGCGGGAAATTTTCTCTCCCGAGAAGTCCTTTTCCTGTGCAAAGGACTTCTCTCTGGACGTGTGGATTCAGACTTCTTCGGATACATGGTTTTTCCTCCGAATGTGGATGAAGGATTTTGGAATAAACAGAGAGATGAAGTTTTGAGATGAAAATGTGAAAGGTAAAAGCTACAGAGCGCATGGAAAAATAATCATGCACATCACATGATGGAAAACAAATTCGGACCCAGAGGAGAAAAATGAAGAAAAATAGACTGTGAGAAAAAATGTTTAAAAAAGCAGTGGAAAACTGACCGAAAAAGGCAGTTCGGAAAATGAGTACTGATAAATATGTGTTAAACGTAAGGTTTAATGAAATGATGATAAGAAATGTCTGCGAATATATACATTATAGCATAACAATTTCTACCTGTAAATATAAAGAAAAAATTAACTGTATAAGCCAATTCCTTCCATCCTTTTATTTTTTTCTTGCAGCTGTCCTTGATACCCGACAATTCCTCTGCACAAAGCTGTCAGATAGTATACGGTTTTTCCAGCAAAGGAACGTAAGCCAAAGGATTATGCGGAGTACAGATCTGCCTTCTCCATAATACTTTTAAAATACCGTATCTATTCTTAAAGATAAAAAAGCAGAGAACAAAGTCTGCGAGGACCTGTTCTCTGCTGTCTGTCGTATTAAGCTGGTTCTGCTTGTTCGTGCCTTCTGATATCAGACAGGCGGACGATCCGGGGCGGTCAGTGGATACTGTCCTCTACTGCCCTGTTTTGTCCATCTTTTGTAGCATTATATTGATCATGGGTTGTGGATGGAGATAACTCGCAGGAAACCCCCGCAACATATCCACTCGACCATGCCCATTGCAGATTATAGCCCCCGCACTCTCCGTCTACGTCAACGGCCTCGCCGGTAAAGTACAGCCCGGGGATCTTCCGGCATTCCAGATGATCCGTCAGTTCTTCCGCAGGAATTCCTCCGGAGCAGATCTGCGCCTGCTTCAGGGATGCGGTTCCGGTGATGGTAACGATGTAATGCTTGATGTGCCGGGCAATATCCGGATAATCGTTCCGTCTGTTTTCTGATGAATCGTTTTTGGACGCGTGTCCGATTTTGCCGCTGAACAAAGGGATGAGCTTGTCGGGAAGAAGGCCGATGAGAAGCTCCGAAAGGGGCGCGCCCGGTCGCAGTGCGGCTCTTTTTTCCAGGTCGGCGGCAAGATCATGCTCCGAGAGATCCGGCATGAAATCGAGCACGGCACTGACCTTGCATCCGCGGCTGATTCCCTCCGCCGCGTAGCGGCTGACCTGAAATACGGGAATGCCGGAGATCCCAAAATCTGTGAGCTGGACTTCGCCGGTATCTGTTGCCGCGCATTCCGAATCTATCAGGATTGAAACAGAGGCGTGAACACGGGTTCCGGCCCAGCGGTTTGTCACATCTTCGCGGATTCGCAGCGGCACAAGCGCAGGAAGAAACGGGACGGTGTCAACGCGCAGATCGCGGGCAAATTGTATGGCATCACCGGAGGAACCGCGCACCGCAGACGCCGGGCTTCCCGTAGCGATGATTACACAACCGGCCTCATAGGTCCAGGTGGATGTGGAGACAATAAAATGACCATTCCGGCAGTCTATCGCTGTCACCTGTTCTTTTGATTTGATCTTTACCCGGTATTTCTCTGCCTCCAGCAGGAGCAGACGAAGGACCTGGGATGCCTGTTCGGTGTAAGGATAGACCCAGCCATTCCGGTCAATTGTCTTCAGGCCGATTCCGTGGAAAAAATCAAGCGTATCCCGGTTCGAGAAGGCTGTGAAAATGCGGCTGGTCAGACCGGAAGCTCCGCCCCGGTAGTGACAGGGCGACAGATCCAGATTGGTCAGGTTGCATTTGCCATTTCCGGTTGCCAGAAGCTTTCTGCCCGGCTTTTCATTCTGCTCGAGAACGGTTACCTTCCGTCCGCTTCGCGCGGCGGTGATGGCAGCCATGAGACCTGAGGCCCCGCCTCCGATTATGATCAGCTGTTCGTCCATTGGAATCCTCTTCTCAGCTGTTTATCAGCTGTTTATCTGCTGTTATCTGCTGCGCATTTGCTGTATATGTCCGGTATTTCAGCTGTATTTTTACGACAGTATGTTGTAAGATAGTCACATTTTTTCGACGGTACCTTGTAACATTCTGTGCGGGCAATGAATCAAATCCGCTGCCGCAAGGCGTGAAGCGGCAGGCAAACGCCGAGACAGATCGGCGAAGCCGGCGTCCTGCCGGCGGTATGGAAGCTGCGAAGCAGTGAAGTGACGCAGGACTTATACATTATGGCGCCCCGCAGACCGTTACAGGCTGACAAGCCCCGCGTCTATCACTTTCTGCAGGCTCATGATGATTCCCAGTTTACCGTGGGGCCAAGTGAGACCGCCCTGGAAGTACACGGCGTAAGGCGGCTTGATCGGTCCGTCCGCCGAAAGCTCGATGGAGGAACCCTGTACAAAGGCTCCGGCAGCCATGATGACATCGGAATCATATCCCGGCATCGGCCACGGTTCCGGAGTGACGTAGCTGTCTACCGGGGCAGCGGCCTGTATGCCCTGGCAAAAGGCAATGACGCCTTCCGGTTTTCCGAAGGTGACGGCCTGAATGATGTCGTGACGATCCTCTGTCGCGTTCGGGACAACGGGGAAGCCGAGCTTTTCATACACATTTGCGGCAAAAATCGCGCTCTTCAGCGCGCTTGCTGTGACTGTCGGGGCAAGGAAAAAGCCCTGATAAAAGGCAGGGTTGGTGCCGATGGAGGCGCCGACTTCTTTGCCCAGACCCGGCGTGGTCAGACGGCAGGCGGCATTTGCCACACATTCTTTTTTTCCGACGATATATCCGCCGATAGGGGCAAGTCCGCCGCCCGGATTCTTGATCAGGGAGCCGACCATCATGTCCGCTCCGACGTCCGTGGGTTCGATGCGCTCCACGAATTCTCCGTAGCAGTTGTCAACCATGCAGGTGACATCGGGACGGATGGACTTGATGAAATGAATCAGATCGCCAATTTCCTTAACGGAGAAGGTATGACGGGTCTGATACCCCTTTGAGCGCTGGATGGTGACAAGCTTTGTGCGCTCGTTCAGGGCGCTTCGGATGCCCTCGTAGTCGAAGGATCCGTCCGGGAGCAGATCCACCTGACGGTATGTGACGCCGTATTCCGCGAGGGAGCCTCGTGACGGGCGTATCCCGATGACCTCCTCCAGAGTATCATAGGGCTTTCCGACAGGGGACAGAAGCTCATCACCCGGACGTAGATTTCCGGAGAGGGCAATTCCGAGGGCATGGGTGCCGCAGGCAATCAGCGGACGGACCAGTGCGTCCTCGGTGTGAAAGGTAGAGGCAAATACCTTTTCGAGCGTGTCCCTGCCCATGTCATTGTAGCCGTATCCTGTGGAGGGATAGAGGCATGCTTCGCTGACACGGTTTTCCTGCATGGCACGGATCACCTTCAGCTGATTATATTCTGCGGTTTCATCGATCTTCCGGAAACGTTCACGCAGAGAATCGGCGATCTCTGCGCAGAACACTGCGGTTTTTTCGGCGATGCCGAAGCTTTCATACATCTTTATTTCTTCTTCTGTCATTCTTAACCTCTGTTTCTGATGCTTTAAAGTGAATATTACCATCGTTGATATAATGAATCGGTAGCTTATACGTTATGTGGCGCCCCGCCTGCGGAGCATGATGGTTTAACGTATATGTTCTGCGGAGCATGGCGGCAGACGACAACAGGATTGTCTTATTAGAAAAAATAGATTTGCGCAGATCAATTCAAAGTGGCTGGCTGTCTTCCTTTAGTTTTTTGCGCCACAATACCAGCATATAATTCAGGATGGCGTCATCCTCGTAGTTGAATTCATTTTTGTTGATCCAGATGATGCCGTTCTCCCTCTTGAACCAGGTGATCTGGCGCTTCGCAAAGTGACGGGTGTCGCGCTTGATGATCTCCACCGCTTCGCTTAGCGTACATTTCCCGTCCAGATACGGGAACAGCTCCTTGTATCCGAGGCCCTTCATCGAGACATTGTTCTCCGTGAGGCCTCTTGCCTTCAGACTGCGAACCTCATCGACAAGGCCGGCCCTGATCATCTGATCCACTCTACGGTCGATCCGGTCGTAGAGCTGTTTCCGCTCGTCATTAAGTACAAAATAAAGGTAGCAGTAAGGGGAATCCTTCGCCCGCTGTTCCTCGTTATGTCTGGATATCGGAGTGCCGGTCTGGTCATAGAATTCCAGAGCGCGGATGACACGCTTGAGATTATTCGGATGAATCTCCCGTGCCGCCTCGGGATCCTTTTCTGCAAGGATAGCGTGAAGAGCCTGCGGACCTCTTTCTTCTGCCAGTTTCTCATACGCAGAACGGATGTCGGATTTTCCGTCGCTTTCGGAAAAATCGATGTCTCTCAGCACCGCCTGGATATAAAATCCGGTTCCTCCGGTGATGATGGGAACCTGGCCGTTTTTCCAGATCTCATGCATCGCGCGGAGGGCCATGTCTTTGAAAAGAGCTACATTAAAATCTTCCTCGGGCTCAAGGACATCGATCAGGTAATGCGGGATTCCCTGTCTTTCTTCCGGTAGTATTTTCGCGGATCCGATGTCCATGCACCGGTAGACCTGCATGGAGTCGGCGGAGACGACCGCTCCGTTCACTGCCGCTGCCAGCTTCAGGGAAAGGGCGGTTTTGCCGACCGCCGTTGGACCGGTAAGAACAAGTACCGGCTTTTTCTTCAGTTTTCCGTAATCAAATGACATGGATGATTCTTTCTCTCTTATTTATTAATGATTTATTTATCCTTGATCACAACTGCCAGATCACACAGAGCTCCGGGATTCTTTCCGTGTATTGTGTCACTGGAATTTTCGGGATCCCAGTCGAATATCAAATCACACGATTTACCGGGAATCTATCAGCGTATCCAGTCACACGGTTCATGAGGAGCCTCACAGTGTGTCGGATTACGATGCACACCGGGTTCGATGCGGCGTATCCAGTCACACGATACGCTTGAACTTTCTGTCCAGATCGTACTTTGTCATTTTGATGATCGTAGGACGGCCGTGCGGACAGTTATAGGGATTCTCCAGGGTCAGGAGCTCGTCAATCAGAGCATCCGCCTCCTTCAGGGACAGCATGCGGTTTCCCTTGACGGCTGCCTTACAGGACATGGAGGCAATTTTTTCCGGAATGCTCTCCGGAGAAATATCTCCGATCTCTGTCAGCTGATCAAGGATTTCCGTGAACAGGCGGTCGGACGCGATTGAATACAGATTATCCGGAACGGAATTGATCTTGAAGGAGTTCCCTCCGAAGGATTCAATCTCGAAACCGAGCTTTGCGAAGACGTCCAGGTTCTTCTCCAGAATCCCCGCTTCTTTCGCGCTCAGATTCACGACAATCGCCGGATACAGCATCTGGGCGTTGATTTTTTTCTCCCGGTAATTCTTCATCATCCGTTCATAATTGACTTTCTCATGAGCAGCATGCTGATCGATGATGTAGAGAGCATCCTGGTATTCGATGATCCAGTAGGTGTCGAAGATCTGACCGAGGATGCGGAACTGCTTTCTGGAGCTGGGAGACAGAACTTTTTCTTTCGATGTAAAGAAACTCATCTGCTCCGGGGCGGAAAAATCCTGTTTGCGGAGAGCAGCTGCCCCGGAGTTTGCCGCCGCAGACTGTGCCACAGCAGTCTCATCAGCAATATGCGGCGTCGCAGTCCGAGGCTCAGCAGTCCTATCGGCAATACCCGGCGTCGCAGGTCGAGCCTCAGCAGTCCTATCGGCAGTACCCGACAGACAGGACAGCGCCTCGGGAGATTTTGCGTTGTCGGCGGTATCAGAACGGCGGGCAGCCGTCCCGGATGCCGCATCGGAAGCCGGACTGTGGAATCCGCCGGCCGGGTCCGTGTCCTGGCGGGGTGATGCGTTCGTATTCTTACGATCAGAAGTGTTCGTGCCGGACACACCGTACGTGGGAATGTCCGCGCGGGGGGAACTTAGATAGTTGCTGTTCTCATCGCGGACCGATGACACGCCACCGCCTTTCGTGGGTGCCGCACTTTCCGCAGCATCCATCCGCCGGACGCGTTCGAAGGGCTCCGGCGCAGATTTCGGAAGAACCGGAAGCTTTCCCGGTCTGTCTGCGCTGTGCCGCGGTTCATGTCCAACCGGAACCTCGGGGATCCGCTCACGATTAATGAGCGTATTTTGAATGGCCAGACAGAGCTGATGGTAGATGTCCTCCTGGCTGGAAAAACGAACCTCCATCTTCTGCGGGTGCACGTTCACATCCACCTTTTCTCCGTCGATATTCAGGTACAGCAGAGTGAAAGGATATTTATGCTGCATGAGAAAGCCATGGTAGGCATCCTCAATTGTCTTCGCCAGAAGACGGCTTTTCACATATCTTCCGTTCACAAAATAATATTCATAGTTCCGGTTGCCGCGCGCTACATTCGGATTGCCGATGAAGCCGTCGATTTCCATCAGATCAGTCTGTGCGTGAATCGGAATTAGCTCTCTGGTGAGATCCCGGCCGAAAATCTGATAGACGATTTCCTTCAGGTTTCCGTTTCCGCTGGTGTACAGACGGTTCTGTCCGTTCTGAATGAATTTGAACGAAATCTCCGGGTGAGACAGGGCAAGCTCTTCCACAAAGCTGCTGACATGATTTCCCTCGGACATGGGAGATTTCAGAAACTTCGCCCGGGCAGGGGTGTTGTAGAAGAGATTGCGGATGATGAAAGTGGTGCCCTCAGGCGCCCCGATTTCCTCGTACTCCTTCTCCTCTCCGCCTTCGATCGTGTAGCGGATGCCGGTCAGTGCTTCCGGTGTTTTTGTGATGCATTCTACCTGCGCGACTGCGGCAATGCTTGACAATGCCTCGCCGCGAAAGCCCAGCGAAGATATGTTGGTGAGATCCTCCACCTTGCGGATCTTGCTCGTCGCGTGGCGCAGAAAGGCTCTCCGGACCTGGTCGGCGGGGATGCCGGCTCCGTTGTCCGTGATCCGCATGAAGGTGGTTCCGCCGTCCCGGATTTCGATGGTGATTGCCGTAGAGGCGGCATCGATGGCGTTCTCCGTGAGCTCCTTGATGACGGAGGCAGGGCGCTCGACCACCTCTCCGGCGGCGATTTTGTCTATTGTAGCTTTATCCAGTAATTCGATTGATCTCATATGTGCTTACCAGCGGTTTTTCACCTCGTTCTGCAGATGGTTCAACATGTTCAGCGCGTCGAGCGGCGTCATGGTGGAGATGTCAATCTCCCGGATTTCATTGATGATCTTGTCGTTATCGGTCGTATCGAAGAGTGACATCTGCTGCATGTCGACTGTATCGTAATGGCGCGGCCTGCTTTTCTTTGCACGGGATTCCGTTAGATTCTTGATGGCTGCCGTGATGTCGGCATCGGACAGCTGATCGAGAATTTCCTTCGCCCGCGCGAGGACAGCCTCGGGAACACCGGCGAGACGGGCAACCTGGATGCCATAGCTCTTGTCGGCACCTCCCTTTACGATTTTCCGGAGAAAAACGATGCCGTCTCCCTTTTCCTTCACGGCGACGCAGTAGTTGTTGACGCCCGCGATCTTTCCCTCCAGCTCGGTCAGCTCGTGGAAATGGGTCGCGAAGAGTGTCTTGGCTCCGATCTTTTTGGGATCGGCGACAAATTCGGTGATCGCCCACGCGAGGGACAGACCGTCAAAAGTACTGGTCCCTCTTCCGATCTCATCGAGAATCAGAAGGCTGTCGGAGGTCGCGTTCCGAAGAATGTTCGCCACTTCGCTCATCTCAACCATGAAGGTGGATTGACCGCTTGCGAGGTCGTCCGAAGCCCCGACACGGGTAAAGATGCGGTCCACAAGACCGATATTGGCCGATGAAGCAGGAACAAAGGAACCAATCTGCGCCATAAGAACGATCAGGGCGGTCTGACGCATGTAGGTGGATTTTCCGGCCATATTCGGTCCGGTAATAATCGCGACGCGGTGCTCCTGCTGATCCAGGTAGGTGTCGTTGGAGATGAACAGCTCGTCCGGGATCATTTTTTCAACGACCGGATGACGGCCGTCCCGGATATCAATTTTCCCGCTTTTGTTCAGTTTGGGGCGCACATAGCGATTCCGTTCCGCCACATACGAGAAGGAACAGAAGACATCGAGGCAGGCGATGGCCCTGGCGGTGCGCTGTACGCGGGCGACATTTTTTCCGATGGTGTCCCGGATATCGGAAAACAGCTCATATTCCAGGGAACCGAGCCGGTCCTCTGCTCCGGTGATCTGTTCCTCAATCTGACGGAGCTTGTCGGTGCTGTAGCGCTCAGACCCGGTCAGAGTCTGTTTTCTCTGATAGTAATCGGGGACTTTGTCCTTGAAAGAATTCGTTACCTCGATGCAATATCCGAATACTCTGCTGTATTTGACCCGGAGAGTCCGGATTCCGGTCTTTTCCCGTTCCTCAGCCTCCAGATCGGACAGCCATTTCTGTCCGTCTTTTTTCGCTGCCCGGTATTTGTCCACCTGCTCATTGTAGCCGTCTTTGATGATGCCTCCGTCCTTCATGGCCATCGGAGGATCATCGATGATGGCGTCGTCAATCGCGTGAAAGAGATCCTCCAGAGGATCCAGATCATTCTGAACATTTTTCAGAAGATCCCCCTGAAATCCGGTCAGAAGCTGACGGATAAAAGGAAGCATCTGAAGGGAGGACTTGAAGGCGATCAGATCGCGGGGGTTGGCCGTCTGATAGGCGATGCGGCTGGACAGCCGTTCCAGGTCATAGACCGGCTGCAGATATTCACGGATTTCATCCCGGATCATCGGCATGCCTGTGAGCTCCTCCACGGCGGTCAGACGCTTTTCGATTTCCTCTTTATTGATGAGCGGCTGTTCGATGATGCTTCTGAGCATTCGTGCGCCCATGGCGGTCTTGGTGCGGTCCAGAACGCCGAGAAGAGATCCCTTTTTCTGTTTTTCCCGAAGCGTCTCCACCAGTTCCAGATTTCTCCGGGTAGAGCTGTCGAGAAGCATAAAACGGTCGGAAAAATACGGCGTGATGGAGGTCATCTGCTCCATGTTGTTCTTCTGTGTCTCATAAAGGTACTGGAACAGCGCACCGGCGGCGATTGTGCCGCAGCTGAAATCGTCAAGTCCCAGACCCTTCAGGGAGGAAACATGGAAATGCTTCTTCAGTATTTTCTGGCAGGAATCATCATCAAAATAATAGTCATCAAGCGCGGAGACAGAGATCCGGAGCCTGGTCCTGAGATCCTCGAGATCAAGGCCGGACACCATCAGGCTCTGATTGCAAATGATTTCGGACGGCATGAATTTCTGGATTTCATCCTTCAGCTTCTGCGCGGTGTCTGTCTCGGACACCAGACACTGTCCGGTGGAAATGTCCGCGATGGACATGCCGTAGCGGTCGGAGGTACAGACGATACACATGAGATAATTGTTTCTGGTCTCATCCAGCTCCTCCTGACTGATCACGGTGCCGGGGGTGACCACCCGGATGACTTCACGTTTTACCAGGCCTTTGGCCAGCTTAGGGTCTTCCACCTGTTCACAGATCGCGACCTTGTGTCCCAGGGCGATCAGCTTTGTGATATAGGTGTCTGCTGCGTGGAAGGGGATGCCGCACATCGGAGCCCGTTCCTCCAGCCCGCATTCCTTTCCGGTCAGCGTCAGTTCAAGTTCCTCTGACACCATTTTCGCGTCGTCATAGAACATTTCGTAGAAGTCGCCGACCCGGTAGAAAAGAACACAGTCCTTGTATTCTTCCTTTGTGGCCAGATAGTTCTGCATCATTGGTGACAATGCCATTTTCGATAGAAACCTCTCTTTCATCGGACGAACGCCCCTGCTGCATGGGCCCGAACCAGCTGTAATAAATGTTGATCCGACTGTAATAAAAATCGGTCCGCAGTTATAAAAAGTTGATCCGGAAGGATATAAAAGTTGATCCGGCAGGATCTAAAAGTCGGTCCGGCAGTTATATGGAGTCGTTTCGCTGTCTCAAACCGTTTCGATCCGGTGTCCCATATAATAGAAGCCGTGACATTCATCCAGATGAACGGTCACGATTTTTCCGATCAGACTGTCATCGCCGGGAAAATGTACGACGATATTGTTGTCCATGCGTCCGGTTACAAGTCTCTCATCCTGTTCGTTGACCTGTTCGACGAGAACGTCCTTGTCCTGACCGGTGAAGCGGGAGGTCTGTTCTCTTCCGGTTTTCTGAACCAGAGCGAGAAGACGGTCGAAACGATCCTTTACGACATCCTCCGGAACCTGATCCTCCATGGAAGCGGCAGGTGTTCCGCTTCTCCTGGAGTAAATAAAGGTGAAGGCACTGTCATAGCGGACCTTCTCCACGACATCCAGCGTCTCGAGAAAATCATCCTCGGTCTCGCCGGGGTATCCGACAATGATGTCGGTTGTCAGGGAAATATCCGGAATCGCCGCCCTGATACGGTCAACGAGTGCCAGATAGGACTCTTTTGTGTAGCGGCGGTTCATGTCCTTCAGAATCTTTGTGCTTCCGGACTGCAGCGGAAGGTGAAGATGACGGCAGATCTTCGGATATTTGGCCATTACCTCAATCAGCTCGTCCGACAGATCCTTGGGATGCGAGGTCATGAAGCGGACCCGGTCAAGACCGTCAATCTGCACAACCTGCTCGAGGAGCCGGGCGAAGCTTACGTGATTCTCAAGGGTTTTGCCATAAGAATTGACATTCTGTCCCAGCAGCATCACTTCCCGGACACCATCGGCGACGAGTCCTTCGATTTCCTGTATGATTTCAATCGGTTCACGGCTCTTCTCCCTGCCGCGGACGTACGGAACAATGCAGTAGCTGCAGAAGTTGTTGCAGCCGTACATGATATTTACACCGGATTTGAATGGATACTTCCGGTCAACGGGCAGCTGCTCCACCATGCGGTCAGAGCTCTGCCGGATGTCTATGATCATTCGGTCCGGATGATCCAGAGCCTCGGAGATCAGCTCCGCAGCCTTGTAGATATTGTGCGTACCGAAGATCAGATTCACGAAGCGGTAGCTTTCCTTCAGCTTTGATACGACATGCTCCTCCTGCATCATGCAGCCGCACAAGCCGATCATTATGTGCGGATTCTTCTTTTTATAGGAGTGAAGTTTTCCGAGTCTGCCGTATACCCTGGTGTTTGCATTTTCGCGTACGGTACAGGTATTGTAAAGAACAAGGTCGGCATCCTCTGTTTCAACCTTTCTGTATCCGATTTCTTCGAGGATACCGCGGAGCTTTTCGGAATCCCGCGCGTTCATCTGGCATCCGAAGGTGACTACATTGAAGGTGAGCGGTCTTCCTGCTCTCTCGGAAATCTCTGCCAGTTTCCGGCGCGCTCTCTCGATAAAATAATACTGCCGGAAGGGTTCGTTTTCCGGCGCGGGTTTTCGGGTATCTATACTGCTGATGATCTGTTCGTAACTCTGATTATTCAAAATTCTGTTTTCCTTTCCTGATTCACCGATATAGTTCGACTATCCGGAAGCTGCAAAGCACGGAGCAATCCGTAGCTTACACAGTTTGTGGCGCTCCGCCTGCGGGGCATGGGGTTTACTGTATAATTCGCTTTTCGGTTACAAGATATCGTGGGCAGATATCGTGCGCGTCGAAGGGAACCGTGTCAAAGATCTGAAATTCAAATGCGACTGCCATGGTTGTATGCTGCGTATGCTCAGCCTGATATTTGTCGTAGTAACCGCCTCCGTATCCGATGCGGTGCCGTTTTTCATCGAAGGCAACGCCCGGGATGATGAACAGAGCGTGCTCATCGTGATCCGCGTTCCGCACGATCCCCGGACAGTGGGTGATTGGCTCCAGAATGCCCATGATTCCGGGCTCAAGCTGCCCGAAGTATTCGATATAGTAGAAGTTCATGATGTCGCCGTTTACCTTCGGGACAGCGACCTTCTTGCCGTCGTTCCAACACTGTTCGATAAATTCACGCGTCATGACCTCATGCTTGTGATCCATGTAGCAGAACACGGAGGAGGCATTTCGATAGGAATCACTCTGCGTGATCTGTTCAAAGATAGCGCGGCTTTTTTCCCTTATTTCCAGGTCGGAAGCTTCTCTTCTTCTGGAAAAAACAATTTTTCTGAGTGCTTTCTTGTCCATAGCTTATCCTCATCAGGTATCCATCTGTTCCAGGTAATCCAGGAGATAGAACTCGTCCTTCGGGTCTGCCAGAAAGAGAGTTCCGATCTGCTCTCCGCGGATAATCTCATGTATAATATGAAAATCCTCTCCGCTTGCGATGATCATGTCGCAGCCGCCCATCGTGGCGACTCTCGCGGCGGAAAGCTTTGTCGCCATCCCGCCGGTGCCGGCGTTGCTGCCTGTCGTGGATTTCCCCATATGCATCAGATTGTCGTCAATCCGGTCCACCACATCGATGAACTTCGCGTCGGGATTCGTATGCGGATCATCGGTATACAGGCCGTCGATATCGGACAGAAGGATCAGAAGATCCGCGTGAATCATCGCTGCGACAACGGCTGACAGGTGATCATTGTCTCCGAAAACGGAAAGGGAGTCAATTTCATAGGTGGCAATGGTGTCGTTCTCGTTCACGACAGGGATGACGCCGGCCTTGAACATCTCCCGGAAGCAGTTGACCGTGTTGTAGCGGTTCAGGGTATCGAGCATGGTATGCTTCGTCATCAGAATCTGTCCGCACACGTGATTATACTCGGAAAAAATCTTCTGGTAAATCATCATGAGCTTGGCCTGTCCGACAGCGGCGCAGGCCTGTTTCTGTGCGATGGTCTCATCCTTCTTGCTGATTCCAAGAGTCCCGCGGCCGACCATGATGGCTCCTGAGGATACGAGGACGACCTCTTTTCCCATGTTTACCAGATCGCAGATCTCCCGGATCAGAACCTCAACCTTGATGAGATCCAACCGCTGTGTCTCTCTGTGTGCCAGCGAGGAGGAGCCAATCTTGATTACAATTCTCTTTTTGTCCTTCAGTTTTTTTCTCACTTCTGCGCTAATACTCATCTCTGCTCTCCCATAAATGATATCCGAATCCATGTGGCAGCTGCGGGAGCTGCGAAGCAACGGAGCAGCTGGCTTGATACAGCTTGTGGCGCCACGCCCGCGGTGCCCAAAGCAATCCAGTCAGCGGATGAAACGGTCAGAAGGCCGGAGCAATCCATGCCTGATCCATGCTCCGGCAATATCCGCGGAACCGTTTCATGAGCGGACTTCAGGATCCCGTGTGATTCCGAGCGCCTGAAGAATTGCCTCCTGCTTCTGCTCCATTACTGCCGCTTCCTCCGGAACCATGTGATCATATCCGAGAAGATGCAGCATGCTGTGAGCAATCAGGAAGGAAATTTCCCGTTTCAGTGAATGCCCGTATTCCTTCGCCTGTTCATTTGCTCTCTCCACCGAAATTACAATATCCCCGAGAAGAAGCTCTCCGGTCTCCGGGTTGAAGGATCCCGCGGCAGTCTCATCATCCTCGAGACAGCTGTAATTCGCGGGGCTCTCCCAGTCCGTCATAGGAAAAGACAGAACGTCGGTTGCCCGGTCAATCTGCCGGAACTCCCGGTTCAGGCGGTGAATCTCATCATTATCCACAAAGGTCAGGTTAACCTCCGCCTCGTAGGGACAATTTTCGGAAGCAAGAACCTGCCGGATGACCTGCCTGGCAGTTTCCTCGCAGTCGGATGGAAGCTCATGATTCTGCTCATTTTCTAGATTTAATGTCATAATATCTGCACCTCTGAAACTTCTGCTGTCAATGAACAGCAGCTTTCTATTTCCGGGAAGAAGGCCGCACCTGTCTGGATCCATGGGTATCCCTGCGGGATCTGGCCGTATCCTTTTTCTCGTACTTTTCGTAGGCTTCTACAATCTTCTGAACCAGCGGATGTCGGACGACATCTCTGCTGGTAAGTTCACAGAAGGAAATTCCCTCAACTTTACGGAGAACCTTTGCGGCAACATCGAGTCCAGAGGTTACGCCGGCGGCGAGATCCTTCTGGGTCATATCACCGGTGATGACGACCTTTGACCCGAAACCGATTCGCGTCAGGAACATCTTCATCTGCGCGGGGGTGGTATTCTGCGCTTCATCGAGAATGATGTAGGCGTCATCCAGTGTGCGGCCTCGCATATAGGCAAGGGGAGCCACTTCGATCAGGCCCTTCTCCATATTCTTCTGAAAGCTCTCGGCTCCCATGATCTGATAGAGAGCATCATAGAGAGGACGCAGATATGGGTCAATCTTACTTTGCAGGTCGCCCGGAAGAAAACCGAGCTTCTCACCCGCTTCAATAGCGGGACGGGTCAGGATAATCCTGCTCACCTCGTCGTTTCGAAAGGCAGTGATCGCCATCGCCATGGCCAGATAAGTTTTTCCTGTGCCGGCCGGGCCGATGCCGAAGGTGATCATGTGATTCCGGATGGCGTCCACGTACTGCTTCTGACCGACAGTCTTTGGCTTCACTGCTCTGCCGTTTATTGTGTGGCAGATCAGATCACTGTCCAGTTCCAGGACATCGGATTCTCTGGATTCCATCGCCATTGACAGCATGTAATTGATGTTCTGTTCAGTGATTTCGTTGCCGCGCGCGGAAAGCTCGATCAGATCCTCCAGCATGCGGCGGGCCGCCGCCACGTTTGAGGCGGGACCGACGATCTTCAGGGATCCGTCTCTGGACAGAAGGGTCACCCCAAGGGTTCGTTCTATTTTCTTTACATTCTGATCGAATTCCCCGTATACATTCTTCTCATGTTCTGCGGGAATTTCCAATTGTTCCTCAATAACTGCCAATTTATCATCCTCAGCTTAAATGTATGATGGTGCCCCTGTTTACAGGGCGTGTACGTTTCTGTAGAATCTCCCGGCGGAGTGACTCTCTTGTGACAGAGAGAAGATACCGGCGGAAAAATCTCCTTCTGACAGAGAAAAATTTCCGGCGGAGTGACTCTCTGGTGACAGAGAGAAGATACCGGCGGAAAGATCTCCTTATGACAGAGAAAGCATCTCAGCGGTAAAAAATGAGAGAAAACCACAGCTGTGTGTGTTCATCGATATAGTACTCCATGCCGCAGGACTCGGCAAGCTTTGCAACGACGATGCCGTGGCCCTCAATGCAAGGGTGCATGCGGTCGGGAAAACGGCATGGCTTCTCCGGATAGGTGCATTCCTGGCAGATGCTGCAGGAATCCCCGGAGAGGCGGTAGGTCTCCAGACCGGCTTTCCGCATTCTCTGCTCTACAAGACCGGTTGTCTGCTCATGGGAACGCTTCGTCTGAAAAGACTCTGTGAGGTTCATGCTGTCCCGAACCTCGTGTACGGTGGAGAAGAAAAAAGCTCCCCGGTAAGCCATGCATCTTTCCCGGCATTCCGGAACGGTACCGACCGCCGGCGGACAGGACCAGCTGCTTCCATATCGCTTGCATTCCAGCCGGCAGACGGTCCTAACCTTCTCGGTAAAAGAAATCTGTTCCGGTGTCAGGAAACCGTATTCAAACACGGGAAGATCCTGAATCAAAGTTTCTATATGATTTTTAATATTTTCAAAATCTGTCATGGTATTTACAGCCTGCCCTTCCGGAGCTGATGCGCACACCGGTTGGTATATGTCAACAGCGTGATTGCCGTTTATTCTGCAGCCTGCCCTTTCGAAGCTGATACAAACACTGAACTCACTTATGATATGGCTCATGATGCAGAATGCGGAAGCTGCGGTAAATCTGTTCGAGAAGAATCATGCGCATCAGCTGATGCGGAAAGGTCATTTTTGAGAAGCTGAGCTTCCGGTCCGCTCTTTGCAGGACCTGCGGGGAGAGACCCAGCGAGCCGCCAATCACAAATACTATATGACTAATTCCACGTACGGTCAATGAAGAAATCCGTTCAGAAAGCTCAACAGAATCCAGCATTTCCCCGTCGATGGCAAGCGCGATCACAAAGGCATTGTCCGGGATGAGCTTCAGGAGACGGTCTCCCTCCTTTTCCCGGATCGCGTCCTCTTCCGCCGCGGATGCGCCTTCGGGAGTTTTCTCATCTGCAGCTTCCAGGATCTGAAGCGTGCAGTAGCGGCTGAGCCGCTTACTGTACTCGGCGATTCCCGCCGTCAGATATTTTTCCTTGATTTTTCCGACACAGGCAATTGTAATTTTCATAAGGTATGTTCCTGAATAATTTGCGCCCTGAATGATTTGTCAGTGAACTGCGATAACCTGCAGGATTACGGCCTTTAAGGGGAAAATGTGATACAGCGCTGTAATCTCTGTGAACGGAGACCGTCATTCAGAAGAAACGAAAACATCCCGGAGAACTCCGGGATGTTTCGAAACGAGATAAAACGCGCTTCGCAGACGTTGTCTCAATATCGCGACGATCGCGTAAATCAAAATCACTTTGCGGATTTGGATCTGATGAATTCGTCAATTCCCTTCGCGGCCGCTTTACCTGCGCCCATGGCCAGGATTACGGTCGCCGCGCCGGTAACCGCGTCGCCGCCGGCAAATACGCCTTCCTTGGTCGTCTGGCCGTTCTCCTCGCTTGCAATGATACATTTTCTCTTGTTCACGTCGAGTCCAACTGTGGTAGAGGAAATCAGAGGATTCGGAGATGTTCCAAGGGACATGATGACGGTATCACAGTCCATGTTGAACTCAGAACCCGGGATCTCAACCGGGCGGCGTCTTCCCGAAGCATCCGGCTCACCGAGCTCCATGCGGATGCAGCGGATGGATTTCACCCAGCCGGTCTTCTCATCTGCGATGATTTCCACCGGATTTGTCAGCAGATCAAAGATAATGCCCTCTTCCTTTGCGTGATGAACTTCCTCGCGACGAGCCGGAAGCTCCTCCTCGGAACGGCGGTATACAATGTGTACCTCGGCGCCGAGACGCAGTGCGGTTCTGGCAGCATCCATGGCAACATTTCCTCCGCCGACAACGACTACCTTTTTGCCTCTGTGAATAGGTGTGTAGTAATCATCGCGATAAGCCTTCATGAGGTTATTCCGGGTGAGGTACTCGTTTGCGGAGAATACGCCGAGCGCGGTTTCACCCGGGATATTCATGAAACGCGGAAGTCCTGCGCCGGAACCAATAAATACAGCCTCAAAGCCATCTTCGCCGAGAAGCTCGTCGACCTTCTCGGATTTGCCGATAACGACATTTGTATCGATTTTGACACCGAGACTCTTTACGTTCTCGACTTCCTTCTCAACGACCTTGTCCTTTGGAAGACGGAATTCCGGGATTCCATAGGCAAGAACGCCGCCGGCCTTATGAAGCGCCTCAAAGATCGTGACATCATAGCCGAGCTTTGCGAGATCTCCGGCACAGGTCAGACCCGAAGGACCGGCTCCGATAATCGCAACCTTGTGGCCGTTCTTCTCCTTCGCGGGAGTCGGCTTGATTCCGTTCTCTTTTGCCCAGTCCGCCGTAAATCTCTCGAGCTTTCCGATGGAGACCGCCTCACCTTTGATTCCGCGGATACATCTCTCCTCACACTGTGTCTCCTGAGGACATACACGTCCGCAGACAGCCGGAAGAGAACTGGATTCACTGATGACATCATAGGCGTGCCGGAAGTCACCGTCTTTTATGCCGCTGATAAATGCCGGAATATTAATATGAACAGGGCAGCCTTCCACACATCTGGGCTTCTTGCAGTTCAGGCATCTGGTAGCCTCAGCCATCGCCTCTTCCTGATTATATCCAAGGCAGACCTCATCGAAGTTAGTGGCACGAACCTTGGGATCCTGCTCTCTGACAGGAACTTTCTTCAGCATATCAACTTCCATCACTTGTCACCTCCGCACATTCCGCAGCCGCCGTGATGGGCATCACCCTCCTGAGCCTTCAGGATCGCACGGCCTTCCTCTGTCTGATACATTCTGTTTCTCTGCATGGCCTGGTCAAAATCGATGAGATGGCCGTCAAACTCCGGTCCGTCTACACACGCAAATTTGACCTCTCCGCCGACCATGACACGGCAGGCGCCGCACATGCCGGTTCCGTCGACCATAATCGGATTCATGCTGACTACTGTGTGGATGCCGAATTCCTTCGTCAGCTTGCATACGAACTTCATCATGATCATCGGTCCGATTGCAACGCACCAGTCGTAGTGCTTGCCCTCTTTTTCGATCAGATCCTGAAGACATACGGTGACCATACCCTTGCGCTGATAGGAACCATCGTCTGTGGTGATGTAAAGGTTGCATACGGATTTGAATTCATCCTCAAGGATGACAAGATCTTTATTCTTGGCGCCGATAATGACATCCGCGGTCACGCCGTGCTCATGGAGCCATTTAACCTGCGGATATACTGGTGCGGTGCCGACACCGCCGGCGATGAAGACAATGCTTCTTTTCTTGAGCTCTTCAATCGGCGTGTCGATCAGATCGGACGGACGTCCGAGCGGTCCGACAAAATCTTCGAAGGAATCGCCTGCTGTAAGCTCGGCCATTCTCCGTGTGGAGTTTCCGATTGGCTGGAATACGATAGTAATCGTTCCGTTTTCCCGGTCGTAATCACAGATAGTCAGAGGAATACGCTCTCCTACTTCATCAACCTTGGCGATGATGAACTGCCCGGGCTGACAATGCTTTGCTACCATTGGCGCCTTAACTACCATACGGTAGATATTTGCGGCCAGGTTGTCTGCAGACAAAATCTTATACATGTTGTCCTCCTGATATAAAAATATATTCGCGCAATTCAAGCATATCATGATTCTTCATATACAATGATATCGTGACCACGCATCCTCACGGAAAACAGAAGCTTTCCGTAATGATCGGTATTAGATCATCTGGATCGGGATGCATCCGGAACGCCTTCGAAATGCATCAGAAGCAGATTCTGTAATAGTTTACCATAAATCAGAAACTTTGTGAGGATTTTTTTAAATTTTAGTGTAGGATTGCGGGAGTGCGAAGCACGGAGCAATCCGCAGCTTATACAAATTGTGGTACCCCGCATGCGGAGCAATCCGCAGCCAGACCGGCTCAGTTCGTGTTCTCTTCGGCAGCTTTATCGCTTTCTGAATCGGTCTGTTCCCTGTTCTCCGAGTTTGCGGAAGAGGTTGATGAAGAAGCTTCCGGAGTCGGCGTGGCAGTCGGTGTCGGTGTTGCCGCTTCCGTTGGTGTCGGCGTGGCTACCGTCTCCGAATTGTAGGCATTCACCGGGTTGTAGGTATTGCTCGCCTCCTGGGTCGGTGTGGCTGTTGGTGTCGGTGTTGCTGTCGGGGTAGCCACTGAGTAGATATAGGTCGCAGATGCTACCTTTCCGAGCTTTCCGTCCTTGCTGCACAGCACCGCGTAGAAGATATGCTCTCCCTGACGCATGCTCACAGGCTTGGTATATTTGTTGCTGCTTTTGGTCGGTGTCTGATCAAACGCATAGTAGCACGTATAACCGTCCGGGACCGTGACCGTAATGTGGGTGACATCGGTGTCTGTGTCATTGCCGGAGGAAGACGAAACCGATTCGGCGCTGCTGTTCTTGCCCTTCACATGTGTATAGGTACCGGATTCCGGTGTGATCTTCGGAGCGGCAGGTGTATCCAGCTCGATGCTGAATTCCTGACTGGAAGTCTCACTGGTGAGTCCCTTGTCTGTAACAACGATTGCCTTGACCGTTGTGGTTCCCTCCTTCAGTTTAAAGGAGCCGGCATACCTGGAAGATGAAAGATCCGGCGTGGAATCATCCGTCGTGTAGTAGATGGTTCCGTTGTCAGAGGACTCGATCGTTATGGTCTGAATGTCATTGTAAGTACCGCCTTCTGGGGTGATGGTCGGCGCCTTCGGAAGGTAATTCTCATATTTCGCCAGTACCTTCTTGTTTTTGCAGTTCTTCAGCAGGGTGCGTATCGCGTCCGAGTTCCTGTCGGCGGTATATAGTTTGATCAAAAGGTCATATGCTCTGGTATAGTCGCCGTTTCCGGAAATCAGTTGCTCCAGAACAGATTCTGCGTCACTGTTTTTCTTCAGGGCAGCATAGATTTCTGCCTCCAGATAAAGCCCGTCGTCATTGTCAGCGTCAATTTTCAGAGCCTTTGTGATATAGGACAGGGCATCGTCATAATCGCCGATCTCATAGGAGTTCTGCGCTTTTTCATACTGATAGGCAAAGGATCCGCGCTGTCTACTGAGATGAAGCGACACGGAAGTGATGATAACAGCCGCGCAGGCCGCGGCTATCAGGACAATCAGCAGGAGGATCTTGCGGCGGATCTGCTGCTTTCGCTTTTCAATCGCCTGTTCCCGTTCCATCTCTTCGCGGCGTCGCTGTGCTTCATCCTCTTTTCTTTTTTTATCTTCCTGAATCTTGCTTTCAATCGTGACATAGTCAGGCACGAGCTGTACCTCGTGTCCGCATACGGGGCAGATCAGTTCATCATCCGGAAATTGCGCGCCACAGTTTGTGCAAGTCCTCATTGATCAATTCTCCTCCAGGTAATTCTCAAATTGTTCCATCGACATCAAGACTTTGCGTGGTTTTGTTCCTTCTTCTTCTCCGACGACACCGGCATCACAGAGCTGATCCATGATTCTGGCAGCGCGGTTGAATCCGATCCGGAATGCCCGCTGAAGCATACCGATCGAAGCTTTATCCTTTTCAATAATCAGTTTTCCGGCATCCGTGAAATAGGAATCCGTGTCCATCGCGTCTCCGCTTGGACTGACAGATCCGGCGGCGTTTTTGTCGATTGCCTCCTGAATCTGCATCATGTTTTCCTGTGTAAAGTGCAGGACCTTGTGGTTCTCCTTTAAATAATTGACTACGTTTGCGATCTCTTCATCCGTCAGAAAAGCACCCTGAATACGGGCGGGCTTCTGGTAGCCCTGCGGATAAAAGAGCATATCACCCTTGCCGAGTAGCTTCTCCGCACCATTCATGTCAATGATTGTTCGTGAATCAACACCCGAGGTTACGGAAAGAGCAATTCTCGAAGGCATATTTGCCTTGATCAGTCCGGTAATGACATTGACGGAAGGACGCTGGGTCGCGATGATCAGATGAATGCCACAGGCACGGGCAAGCTGAGCCAGCCGGCAGATCGCGTCCTCCACCTCATTCTGCGCGACCATCATAAGGTCCGCAAGCTCGTCCACAACGATTACGATGCGGAACATTTTCTTCGGCTTTTTGCCGTTTTCATCCGGCGGCATCGCATCTACCTTTTCGTTGTAGCCTCTCAGATCGCGCACGCCCATCTCCGCGAATTTCTGGTAGCGGTCGGTCATCTCCGAGACGGCCCAGTTCAGAGCGCCCGCAGCCTTCTTCGGATCTGTGACGACCGGGATCAGCAGATGCGGAATCCCGTTGTATACGGAAAGCTCAACGACCTTCGGGTCGATCATGATGAATTTCACCTCATCCGGTCTGGACTTGTATAGGATACTCATGATGAAGGTGTTGATGCAGACCGATTTTCCGGAACCGGTAGCTCCGGCGATCAGCAGATGCGGCATCTTCGCGATATCGGCGATCACCGGCTGTCCGGCGATGTCTTTTCCGACACAGATCGCGAGCTTTGATTTCGCCTTCCGGAAAGCCTCGGATTCCAGAAGCTCCCGCATGCTGACTGTGGTATTTGTCTTGTTCGGGACTTCGATCCCGATTGCTGCCTTGCCGGGAATCGGGGCTTCAATACGCACATCGGTGGCTGCCAGGTTCAGCTTGATATCGTCCTGAAGACTCAGGATCTTGCTGACCTTTACGCCCATCTGCGGGGTCAGCTCATACTGTGTAACGGTGGGGCCGCAGCTGATGTGGTTGATGGTGACTTCCACGCCGAAATTATGAAGCGTCTGCTGGAGCTTTGCGGCTGTCGCCTTAAGATGCTCGTTCGAGTCGCCTCTCTGATTGGGCTTCGGAGGATTGAGCAGATCAATCGGGGGAAAAACATATTCCTCCGCGATCTCTTCCTCCTGTTCCGGAACCTGAATCTCTTCTGGCGCGCCTGCGGAGGACTTTGCCCTCCGGATGCTTGTCCGTCTCTCACCGGCAGCCGGAGCGTTTTCATCTGGTTGAGTCTGCGCAGTCCGGTCCCCGTTGTCGTTCGGATAAACGCAGCTATCAATTCGGTCGCTGCTCTCCTCTGGAGAGGTATTCATCTCATCCGTCTCTCCATTCTCCTCCGGATCAGACTTCTTCTCTGCCTGTCCGCGTCCGTCTACAGCAGAAGCGGTATCAACAGCCATGTCGTGGGATGATCTGCCGGCGGTTTCTCCGAAATGGTTTTCCTGACCGGCGGATGAAAGAGAAGACTCTGTTCCCGGGAAAACGGCGGCATCATCGGTTCTTCCCGTGCCATTGCTGATAATGGCATCTGGAATTGCTTCAGGTGTGATCAGATCATCAGCTTCCGGTTCAGCTCCAGCGTCAAGGATCTCCCCTGTCTCAGGATCAAAGGAAGTAACCGCCCTGTTATTGGGCTTGCTGTCTCTGCTTTCAGGATTGCTGCTGTCCGGTGTCTGATCCGTCTGCAGCTGCGAGATGATCGGCGCGAGGGAAGCCGCGTCAATGGTTGTCTTCGATACGGGCGAAGATGCCTTTGCAGCAAAACCCGGATCCCTGTCGGGATGCGGAATCGTCTGAGGCTCGACACGGCGGGCCATCCGGGTGGTCTCCTCGGCCGCAGCCTGCCGTTCTCTGGTCTTCATGCGAAGCGCCGCCTCCCGCTCCTTCTTCGCGATTGCCGCATCTCTTTTTTCCTGACGGATCAGCCGGCGCTCTTCTCTCTCCTGCTCACGAATGTCGCGGGTGTCATATAGATAATCGCTGCGGTCACGTATGAGTGAAAAAAGAGATTTCTGTGTGAGGAGAAGCGCAAAGATTACCAGCGCGATAATCACGATAACATAAGCGCCGATGATACCGAAGCCTCTTCCGAACAGCAGAACCAGAATTCCTCCCAGGATCCCGCCTCCGGTATGGTATCTGGAGCACTCGCGGAAGATTTGCGCAGGTCCGGTGCTCTTCTCATATCCGCTCAGGATCAGCTGGGCAAAGGCACAGATAAAGATATACAGTCCCGACAGCGAGATGACTCTTCGTGTGACATCCGGGGAAGCTGAATTCGCTATCAGGAAAATCACGAGATAGAGAAGCAGAAACGGAAAAATATATGCAGTGATTCCAAAAAGGCCAAATGCAAGCGCTGCCAGAGCAGATCCAAGCGGACCGGCCAGGCCGATACAGGAGAGAAACAGCAGAATACTGATGCCGAGTGTCAGGAGAATCCCGACGTCACGTTTGATTTCCGCCTCGCGCTTTGCTTCGGAGCGGGTGGAATGTCCGGATGTCCGGTATTGTGATGCGGCCCCGGCGGATGATCTTCCGGAGGAACGCCGCCTGGAGGAGGTCGTTCCTGAAGTGCCTTTCCCGGAGGAACTTCTTGCGTATGAGCTTTTTCCAGAAGATCTGCCCGATGAAGCGGAAGCCCCGGATGCTTTCAGCTTCCCCGTCGCTGAAGTCTTCCGGGCTTTGCTCTTTGTGGAAACGCCGGACGCGGTTTCCTGTCTCCCCTTACTATGTGCCAATGATTACACTCCTCTTATCCGATTGTCTCAGTGCAGGTACGCAATGATGGATAGTACACCTGCCGCCAGACAATAAACTGCAAAAAAACGATTTGAATTTCTGTTCAATAACTGAATGGTATAACGGAGTACCAGATATCCGACCACTGCAGCGACAAGAATCCCCACGATACACGGACCTATGCCCACGGTCTTCCCGACAGATACCGGTGATGGTCCCTCAAGAAGCAGACCTCCCAGAATTGACGGAATACTGATCAGCATGGCATACCGGATCGTGTATTTTCTGGAAAAACCCGCGAGACTGCATCCGGCCATGATCATACCGATTCTGGAAACCCCGGGAACCGCTGAAATTCCCTGGAAGACCCCGATGATCAAGGCGTCAGAATACCTCGTGCCCTTCGGCTTTTTTTTCCGGTCGTCTGAGAATGAGGAAACCATCAGCATCAGCGCGGTAACCATAAATCCCATGGCGGTGATCAGAAGATTGCGGGCGCCAATCTCTGCAAAACGGCGAAGAATCAAGGCAATCAGGACGGTCGGAATCATGGAAACCGCCAGATATACCACAAGTCTGCGGTAAGCGGATTTTAGCATCGGACGGTATTCCCCATCCTCTGAATGTCCGAAGTTTCGCACGAAGGTGATCAGGTTGAATATGCCGTCCTGAAGGAGGCCGGCAAGCGCGTTCCACAGACGGAGAAGATCATCCTTCAGAACAAGGCATACCGCTGCCAGCGTTCCGATATGCATCAGCGTCAGAAACTTCAGCGAAAGCCCGGTGCTGATTCCCATAAAACTGCCGGCCAGCACCAGATGTCCGGAGCTGCTGACAGGAAGAAAGGATGCAATACCCTGTATGCACCCCAGAATCATCGCCTGTAGAATAGACATCGTTTACTCCTTATTTGTTCAGAGTTATAAGAAACCGGTCCGAAAATATCTGCAGGTCGGGACCGGTTTAATGATCATATCAGTTCAATTACTCCTCGTCGAGATCTCCGTCGAGGTTGGTGTAGACATTCTGAACGTCATCGCTCTCATCCAGAAGATCCAGAATCCTCTGAAGCATCTTGCGGTCATTCTCATCCGTCAGAGCTGTCTTTGTCTGAGGAAGCATGACGACATCCGCCTCAGACATGACAATGCCCTTCTTCTCGAGAGCTTCCCGAACCGCAGAGAAATCATTCGGAGCAGTCAGAATCTCATAGCAATCCTCTTCTTCATTGAAATCTTCCGCGCCGCAGTCAAGGGCGAGCATCATAAGATCATCCGCGGAACCATCATAATCCTCTTTGCTGACGATGATCTGTCCCTTCTCATCAAACATAAAGGAAACGCATCCGGGTGTTCCGACATTTCCGTTTCCCTTGGAGAATGCGCTTCTGACATCTGCTGCCGTGCGGTTCTTGTTGTCTGTAAGGGTCTGGACGATTACGGCAACTCCGCCGGGGCCGTAGCCTTCATAGGTGATGTGCTCATAGTTGTCCGCGTTCGCGGCACCTGCAGCCTTTTCAATACCGCGCTTGATGGTATCGTTCGGCATGTTATTGGCCTTGGCTTTTGCGATTACATCACGAAGCTTGCTGTTGTTGTCCGGATCCGGTCCGCCCTCTTTCACGGCAATCACGATTTCACGGCCGATAATGGTAAAGATCTTGCCCTTAGCCGCGTCGTTCTTCTCCTTCTTATGCTTGATGTTCGCAAACTTTGAATGTCCTGACATAAAATTTCACTCCTCATTAAATTGTAGATAGTATATGAATTCAGCGCCGGATACTGTAACCGGCCATCCTGTATGCAGCGCCACGTGCTGTATACAGGGTCCGGCGGTTTTCATAACTAGCGCTAATTTTAACATTACTTTAAAAATATATCACTGAATAGGTGGATCGTCAACCGGCTGCAAAGAGAGTCAAAGCAGCAAAGAAACAGAAAATTTCAGAGCTCTGTCTCCCTTTGAGGTGACAGCGGAAAAGCGCGGCGCCGTTTTGTCAGAGAAATTCGTGGATGAATTCGAGAATGTTCCCGGCAGTCGCAGAGGCCTCTGAATATTTCTCGGATGCCCTCTCTCCGCATTTTCCGTGGATGTAGACACCGAGGGCGGCAGCGACACCGGTATATTCTCCGTGCTGCGCGGTCAAACCGGCGATGATTCCGGTCAGGACATCTCCGCTTCCTGCCGTGGATAGTGCGCTGTTGCCGGACCGGTTCAGAAAGCAGCTGCCATTCGGGAGCGCTGTGACGGTTGCGGCGTCCTTCAGAACCACTGTGTTGCGGACCTCCTCGGCAGCATGCCTGGCGATGCTGACGGCAGATGACTTGATGTCTGAGGGCGCAATGCCGGTCAGACGGCTCATCTCCCCCACGTGCGGCGTGAAAACGGACGGAAAACGAATCTCCCGAAGAAGATCGTTGTGCGCCGCGATGAGATTCAGCGCGTCGGCGTCAAAGACGGCAGGTATTTTTCTTTCCTGATTGAGACGGAGAAATTCCCGCATAAGAGAAAGTGCCGTATCGCCGGTTCCGAGTCCGGGACCGATCAGTACAGTATCCGCCCATTTCATATCCGCTGCAAGCTGTGGAAAGTCTTTTGCGCCATCCCGGTATGTGGAGATGAGAGCTTCCGGGAACAGCGAGCATATCGGTGTGCGATTATTCTCTTCCGTGAAGATCTTTACCATTCCGACACCGGTCAGAAGCGCGGCTTTTGCGGAGAGATACGCCGCCCCGCAGATATTCCGCGATCCGGCGATGACGAGGATCTTCCGGAAGGTTCCCTTGTTGCCGGATTCATCCCGCTTCGGGAGGTAATCCAGATCACTGTGTTCGATGGTATACAGCTGGCAGGCTTTCGTGATCTTTCTGGCAAGCGGAATCCCGATCTGCTTTACCTTGATCTTTCCGGCGCAGGCTGCTCCGGGATAGATGTAGAGCCCGGCCTTTCCGGTTGTGAAAGTGACGGTGAGATCCGCCCGGACGGCTGTGCCCATGATCATGCCGGAGTCGGTGTTGACACCGGACGGCATATCGACAGCTGCGACAGGCACCTCAGAATGATTGATCCGGTCAATGAGTTCGGCATAGATTCCGGTGATGTCCCGCTTGAGCCCGATTCCGAAGAGGGCATCTATGATAAGAGAATAATCCTCCGGATGAAAATCCGCCAGCTCCTCGCCCGGCGTCGTGCGCGCCCGGATGACCGGAATCGGAAAGCCTTCGATGATATGAAGCTGCTGGTTCAGCTGGTCACTGAATTTTTCCTCCGGTCCGGCAAGAAAAACCGTGCAGCTGTATCCCTCCTCGCAGAGAACGCGGGCCACAGCGACTCCGTCTCCGCCATTGTTTCCCGTTCCGCAGACGACGAGGATCCGATCCATGTCATACTGCCGTTTTTCAATTTCTGATGCACAGGCAAGTGCCGCCCGCTCCATGAGGACCATAGAAGGCATTCCAGCCGCGACAGCGCTTCGGTCCGCGTCCTGATGCTGCCTTGCACTCAAGATCAGTTTCATTCTGTATCCTCCCTTTCTGCTAAAGGACAGCGCAATTCATGAGATCCAATAAACGTTCTCTTCACTGCTCCAATTCATGAGATCCGATAAACGCTCTCTTCTCTGCTCCAATTGATGAGATTCGATAACAATTTTCTTTTCCGTTCCAAAAAGAGCCCCCATCTACGCGAGGGGCTCTTATATCGTCTTGTATCGGCAGGTGTCTACTTCTCTTCGAGTGTCTTGAGGTTGTAGGACAGCCGCATCAGACTTTCGGACAGATGAACATTCTGAACAGCCACATTCTTCGGTACCACAAGGTTCAGATCGGTGTGCGCAAAATTCCAGATGGCGTGAATGCCGTTTTCGATCAGCATCTTGCTTACCTCAATGGCGTATTCCTTTGGGAGAGTCAGCGTCGCGATTTCGACATCATTCTCCCGGAGAAAGGATGGAATCTCGTCCGTCATACGGATTGGAACACCCCGGATGACCTTGCCCTTTAATTCGGGATTATTGTCGAAAAGTCCGATGATACGGAAACTGTTCTTCTCAAAGTTCGTATAATTCGCGAGAGCCTGTCCCAGATGTCCGACACCGATAATGATAATATTGTGTATGCGGTCCAGTCCGAGAATTTTGGCGATCTCCTCTCGAAGATACTGCACATTATAACCGTAGCCCTGCTGCCCGAAACCGCCGAAATTATTCAGATCCTGCCGGATCTGAGAGGCGGTCACCTTCATCTGCTGACTGAGTTCACCGGAAGAAATCCGCTCAACGCCGGCCTCCTGAAGTTCACCGAGATACCGGTAATAACGGGGCAGCCTCTTGATAACGGCTTTCGAAATCTCTTTCTGACTCATATAAGAAAACCTCCTTGAAGCTACTACTATTATATGTAATTGTCTAATTTTTGTCAAAGTATTTCTCTTTTTCCTGCCGCCCTTGCTTTGTTGTTTTTTTTCGGTATAATTGGAAGGTAAATGCTCCGCCAGAGAGGCGGCGGGACGCAAACAGGAAAAGTTACGGATGTGTGAGGTGGACAGATATGATTCTCTCCTGTCAGAATATCAGCAAGACATTTGGATCAGAGGAAATCCTGAAGGATATTTCCTTCCATATTGAAGAAAGGGACAAGGCCGCTCTGATCGGTGTGAATGGAGCGGGCAAATCGACGCTGCTCCGGATCATTACCGGGGCTCTCAGTCCGGACACCGGAGAAGTCACTGTCACGCACGGCAAGACCATGGGATATCTGGCGCAGTACCAGGACATGGAATCAGACGAGACGATCTACCAGGAGGTCCGGAAGGCAAAGCAGGACATCCTTGATATGGAGCAGCGTCTGCGGGAGATGGAGCGCCGGATGGACACGGTCACCGGCGAGGAGGCCGTTTCGCTGATGAACCGCTATACTGAGCTGATGCATGAGTTCGAGTTGCAGAACGGATATGCGGCGGAGAGCGAGATCACAGGCGTTCTGAAGGGCCTCGGATTCGAGGAAAAAGATTTTGACCGCCGTCTGGGTTCCCTCTCCGGCGGCCAGAAGACACGGGTTGTTCTGGGCAAGCTTCTGCTGACAAAGCCGGACATTCTGCTCCTTGATGAGCCGACCAACCACCTGGATCTCTCCTCCATCGAGTGGCTGGAGAATTTTCTCATCAATTATCCGGGAACCGTGCTCATTGTCTCTCATGACCGGTATTTCCTGAACCGCATCGTCACGCGGGTTATCGAGATCGAAAACGGAAGATCGATGAGCTTCGAGGGAAACTACAACGAATACAGCCGGAAGAAATCAATCGTGCGCAAGGCACAGTACAACGCGTGGGCGAAGCAGCAGGCTGAGATCCGTCATCAGGAAGCGGTCATCACAAAGCTGAAACAGTTTAACCGGGAGAAGTCCATCAAGCGTGCGGAATCCAGAGAAAAAATGCTCGATAAAATGGAGGTACTGGAAAAACCGCAGGAAGTCAGCGCGGATATGCGCATTGAGCTGAAGCCGAGGACGGAAAGCGGCAAGGATGTGCTCACTGTGACCGGTCTGTCCAAGTCTTTTCCGGGGCTCCTTCTCTTCCGGAATCAGTCCTTTGAGATCAAGCGTGGAGAACGGGTCGCAATCATCGGTGACAACGGAACCGGAAAGTCCACGATTCTGAAGATGGTCAACGGCCTTCTGACACCGGATGAGGGAAAAATCACACTCGGTTCCAAGGTTCATATCGGGTATTACGATCAGGAGCAGCAGCTGCTTGACCCGGAGAAGACGATCTTTCAGCAGATCGCAGACGACTACCCCTCTCTGACCGAAACAGAGATCCGCAATGTCCTCGCTGCCTTCCTGTTTACCGGCGATGATGTGTACAAAAAGATCTCTTCGATCAGCGGCGGCGAGCGCGGGCGTGTGTCCCTGGCCAGACTGATGCTCTCAGAGGCAAATTTTCTGATTCTGGACGAGCCGACGAACCACCTGGACATCATCTCCAAGGAGATACTGGAAGATGCCCTGAATGAGTATACCGGAACGGTGCTCTATGTGAGCCACGACCGTTATTTCATCAATCAGACGGCGACCCGCATTCTGGAGCTGACCAATCATACTCTGGTCAACTATATCGGCAACTACGATTATTACATGGAGAAAAAAGAAGAGCTGACGCGTGCCTATGCCTCTTCTCCTGCGTCTGACGGCGCGGGCGGAAAAAATTCCGGCGCGGCAGGAACAGCTTCCCTCTCCTCTTCCGGCTCCGAATCAGGAGTCTACGGATCAGCGCCGGCCGGACAGACTGCCGCAGATGGAAATCCTGCGGCGGCCACGGATTCCTCCGGCTCCGGAAAACTGGACTGGAAAGCACAGAAGGAGGAACAGGCGAGACTTCGGAAAAAGGAAAACCGGATCCGTAAAATTGAAGAGGAAATCGAGAAACTGGAGGCGAGGAACAAGGAAATCGACGAAGAATTTCTGAAACCGGAGACCGGAACGGATCTGCAGAAATGCCAGGAGCTCGCGAAGGAACAGAACGCGAACAACGACAGGCTTCAGGAACTCTATGAAGACTGGGAGACAGCTTCCGACGAAGAATGACCGGAATAAATCCTATAATGGCCGTAATAAAAATATGATTGTAAAATACAGGAACAGCCGCTGTGCAGAGCTCTGCACAGCGGCTGTTCCTGTATTTTCCGTGTAAGTATTTACAGCATGGAGTCCAGTGTGTCGCGGATGGCGAGGATGAAATCCTCGGAATTCAGCGTCTTCACATTCGGAAGTGTTGTGATTCTCGCGAGATCTCCGGTCATTTTTCCGGACTCAATGGTGGTGATGGTTGCCTTCTCAAGCTTATCCGCAAAATCGACAAGCTCCGGGAGCTTGTCCAGCTCTCCCCGTTTGCGAAGAGCGCCGCTCCATGCGAAAATAGTGGCTACGGAGTTCGTCGAAGTCTCCTCGCCGCGCAGATGCTTGTAATAATGTCTCTGAACGGTTCCGTGAGCAGCCTCGTACTCAAAATATCCGTGCGGGGATACCAGAACAGAGGTCATCATCGCGAGGGAACCGAAGGCGGAGGACAGCATATCACTCATGACATCTCCGTCGTAGTTTTTGCAGGCCCAGATGAATCCGCCCTCCGATTTCATGATTCGGGCAACCGCGTCATCGATCAGTGTATAGAAGTAGGTGATGCCGCAGGCCTCAAATTTTTCCTTGTAGTCGTTGTCATAGATCTCCTGGAAGATATCCTTGAAGCGGTGATCATAGGTCTTGGAAATCGTGTCCTTTGTGGCAAACCAGAGATCTTCCTTTCTGGAGAGGGCAAAATCAAAGCAGCTTCTGGCAAAGCTTGTGATGGAATCATCCAGGTTATGTGTGCCCTGTACGACACCCGGTCCGTCAAACTTGTGAACCAGCTCTGTCTTCGTGATTTCACCGTCGTCGGAGGTATACACCAGTTCAACCTTACCTGCCTTCGGAACACGGATCTCTACGTTGCGGTAGACATCTCCGTAAGCGTGACGGGCGATGGTGATCGGCTTTTTCCAGCAGCGGACTACCGGTTCAATTCCCTTTACGATAATCGGTGTGCGGAACACGGTGCCGTCCAGCATGGCACGGATGGTTCCGTTCGGGCTCTTCCACATCTCCTTGAGATTGTATTCCTTAACGCGCGCGGCATTCGGCGTGATGGTCGCGCATTTTACGGCGACGCCGTATTTTTTTGTCGCCTCGGCGGAATCTCTGGTGACCTGGTCGTTCGTCTCATCGCGGTGCTTCAGCCCGAGGTCATAGTACTCGGTCTTGAGATCAATATACGGAGTGAGCAGATCATCTTTGATCATCTGCCACAGGATCCGGGTCATCTCATCTCCGTCCATTTCAACGAGAGGCGTCTTCATCTGAATTTTTCCCATTATTTTGTACCTGCCTTCTATTTCGGATTCTTTCGCGATATTCTGCGGTCTGTCCCGGAATCATTGTCCGTGAAGATTCCTGACGGATCCTTCGTTATTACATGGACTTGATACGATCAATCGCCTCCACGGTCTTCTCATAGGTGCCGAATGCCGTCAGACGGAAGAAGTGTTCGCCGCTCGGGCCGAATCCGGAACCGGGTGTTCCGACGACATGAACATCTTCGAGAAGATGATCGAAGAAATCCCAGGAGGTCATGTTGTCCGGTGTCTTGAGCCAGATGTACGGAGCGTTCACTCCGCCGTATACAGTGTATCCGGCATCCTTCAGTCCGTCATAGATGACACGGGCGTTCTTCTGATAGTAGCTCACCTGTGCGCGGATTTCCTTCTGCCCTTCCGGTGTGAAGACGACTGCGCCGGCCTTCTGAATGATGTAGGGAGCGCCGTTGTACTTGGTGCCGTGGCGTCTTGCCCAGAGATCGTGGAGAGAAACGCCGTCCGCGTCACGGAGATCCTTCGGAACAACGGTGAAGCCGAGACGTACGCCGGTGAAACCGGCATTTTTGGAGAAGCTGCGGATTTCGATGGCACAGGTCCTCGCTCCCTCACACTCATAGATCGAATGGGGAACATCCTTCTCTGTAATGTATGCCTCATAGGCGGCATCGTAGAGGATGACGGCTCCGATCCGGTTTGCGTAATCCACCCACTCCTGAAGCTGAGCCTTACTGATGGTCATTCCGGTCGGATTATTCGGATAGCAGAGGTAGATGATATCCGGATTTTCCTTTGGAAATTCCGGTGTGAAATTGTTGGCTTCGGTACAGGGCATATAGATGAAATTGGAGTATCTCTGCTCGGAAGGAATCCATTCGCCGGAGCGGCCTGCCATGACGTTTGAATCCACGTATACCGGGTATACCGGGTCGCAGACGGCAACCTTCGCGTCCTCACTGAAAATCTCCTGAATATTGCCGGAATCGCTCTTGGCTCCGTCCGACACAAAGATTTCATCCGCGCTGATCTCGCATCCTCTTCCCTTGTACTCATCAGCAATCGCGTCCCGGAGGAAAGCATATCCGAGATCCGGAGCGTAACCGTGGAAGGTCTCCTTTTTGCCCATTTCATCTACGGCCTTGTGAAGTTCGTCGATAATGACCGGAGCAAGCGGTTGTGTGACATCGCCGATCCCGAGACGGATGATATTCGCATCCGGGTTGGCCTCGGTATAAGCTGCGACCTTCTTCGCGATGGTGGAAAAAAGATAGCTTCCCTGAAGTCGGAGGTAATTCTGATTTGCTTTAAACATCGGTTATTTCTCCTCTCTGTATTTTAATGCGGCTGCTACAAATCCGCGGAACAGCGGATGCGGGCGGTTTGGACGGCTCTTGAACTCAGGATGTGCCTGGGTTCCGATATAGAACGGATGATCCTCTTTCTTAAGCTCGATCATTTCCACAATGTGGCCGTCCGGCGAAATACCGGAGAGCACCATGCCGGCGTCCGTGAGCGGCTTGCGGTAGTCGTTATTGACCTCATATCTGTGTCTGTGACGCTCGTGAATCAGGCTGGATCCATACAGCTCTCTCGCAATGGTGCCTTCCTTCAGCTCACAGGGGTAGGAACCGAGTCTTAAGGTGCCGCCAAGATCCGTGACATCATTCTGATCAGGCATAAGGGCGATCACCGGATGCATGGTGTCGGGATCAAGCTCAATGCTGTGGGCGTCGTGATAGCCGCACATATTCCTTGCGTATTCGATAATCGCAACCTGCATTCCGAGACAGAGACCGAGGTAGGGAATCTTGTGTGTCCGTGCATACTCTGCGGCAGCAATCATTCCGTCAACGCCTCTGCCGCCGAAACCGCCGGGAACAATGACGCCGTCTACATCGCCAAGGACCTCAGCCACATTGTCCCGGTTCAGTTTCTCGGAGTCGACCCAGGTCAGATCTACCTCCGCGCTGTTCTTGATTCCGCCGTGCTTTAACGCCTCGACAACGCTCAGATAAGCGTCATGAAGGGCAATGTACTTCCCGACGAGGGCTATGGTGACGTGGTGCTTCAGATTCCGGAGGGATTCTACCATATCGGTCCAGTCGGAGAGATCCGGCTCCGGGTCTGAGAGATGCAGACATTCAAGCACAACGTCGGCCAGATTCTCCTTCTCCATGGCAAGCGGTGCCTCATAGAGATATTCTACGTCCAGATTCTGAAGAACATGGCTGCTCGGAACGTTACAGAACAGGGCAATCTTGTCCTTGAGACTCTGACTGAGCGGGTACTCGGAACGGCATACCAGAATATCCGGCATGATTCCGATGCTCTGCAGAGCCTTTACAGAAGTCTGTGTCGGCTTGGTCTTCAGCTCTCCGGAAGCCTTCAGATAAGGAATCAGGGTGACATGGATCATGATGGCGTTTTCATGGCCGATATCATGCTGGAACTGACGGATTGCCTCAAGGAACGGCTGGCTCTCGATATCGCCGACCGTGCCGCCGACCTCGATGATGGCGATCTTCTCTTCATCCTCTGTCTTCGCGCGGTAGAACCGGCTTTTGATCTCATTGGTGATATGAGGAATAACCTGAACCGTACCGCCGCCGTAATCGCCGTGGCGTTCCTTCTGCAGAACGGTGGAATATACCTTACCGGTGGTCACGTTGGAATTGTGATCAAGGTTCTCGTCGATAAAGCGCTCATAATGCCCCAGATCAAGATCGGTTTCTGTTCCGTCGTCGGTGACGAAAACCTCACCGTGCTGGATCGGGTTCATGGTTCCCGGATCCACATTGATGTAGGGATCAAACTTCTGCATGGTGACACTGTAGCCTCTGGCCTTCAGAAGCCTTCCCAGTGAAGCAGCCGTAATTCCCTTTCCAAGGCCGGATACAACGCCGCCGGTTACAAAAACATATTTAACAGACATTCACTCCTCCTCCTGCCGGGCATGCGTGCCGCAGCGTATATATGGTTGCGCCCCTTTCCGCGAAGCCAGAAATATTTATGGCGCCGCCTGCAGCAGGGCTGTTTATTGATCGATTGGACGGTATCAGGCGCCTCGCCGATGCTCAGCTGCCTTCAAAGGCATCGCGGATCTCATGGTCCGGAACCTCCATGGGATAGTTGCTGTCAAAACATGCCTTACAGATCGGAAGGTCACCCACCATGTCCTGAAGCTCGCCGATCTGCATATACCCCAGCGAATCCGCGCCGATGCTCCGGCGGATTTCCTCTGTGGAATTCTTCGAAGCAATCAGCTGCTTGTTGGACGGCACGTCAACACCGAAATAGCAGGGATGAAGAAATGGCGGTGAACTGATCCGCACATGAACCTCCGTCGCTCCGCATTTCTTCATGGTGTGAATCAGATTGGTGATTGTGGTGCCGCGGACAATCGAGTCATCTACGAGCACGACTCTTTTTCCCTTGACAACGGACTTTATGACGCTCAGCTTGATCTTAACACTGGATTCACGCTCATCCTGACTGGGCTTTATAAACGTCCGGCCGACATAGCTGTTCTTGTGAAAAGCGATGCCGAATGGAATGCCGGATTCCATCGCGTAGCCCTGCGCGGCTGCCAGTCCGGAATCAGGTACGCCGACAACGATATCTGCCTCTACGGGGTAGGTCTTTGCGAGAGATGCGCCCCCGCGGATTCTCGCGTCATAGACGGCGATGCCGTCAATCTTTGAATCGAGACGGGCAAAATAGATATACTCGAAGATACAGCGCGCCTGCTTCTCTCTCGGAATGACACAATCCATGAATTCTGAATGAATCTCTCCGTTCTTATCGATGGTGACGATCTCACCCGGCTTCACGTCGCGGATGAATTCTGCGTCGATGGAATGAAGAGCGCAGCTCTCGGACGCGAGAATGTATGCCCTGTCTCTCTTTCCGATGCACAGCGGACGCAGGCCCCACGGGTCCCGGACACCGATCAGCTTGCGCGGACTCATCATGACGAGCGCGTAAGCTCCTCTGAGCTGTGTCACCGCTTTTTTGACCGCGATTTCAATGCTCGGCGTTTTGACGCGTTCCCTGGCGATGCAGTAGGCAATGACCTCGGAATCAATGGTTGTGTGAAAAATCGCGCCGGTGTTCTCCATTTTTTCCCGAAGCTCATAGGCATTTACAAGGTTTCCGTTGTGCGCCAGAGCGAGAGAACCCTTGATGTAATTCAGGACAAGCGGCTGTGCGTTGTTCACGTTGAGCGAGCCGGAAGTGGAATAACGGACATGGCCGACACCGATGTTGCCCTTCAGATTCTGAAGCTCATCTCCTTTAAATACCTCGTTCAGAAGCCCCAGTCCGCGGTAGGAATTCACGCGTCCTTTCGGCCCGTTGGTATTGGACACCGCAATGCCACAGGATTCCTGTCCGCGGTGCTGCAGAGCTTCCAGACCAAAATAGATGGTCCTGCTGACATCTCCGCCGTCCGGATCATAGATTCCGAACACACCGCACTCCTCTTTTAAGCCGGATTCATAATTTGTCATCAGCTTCCTCCAGTTTCTGCTGTGTGAAAAATGAATAGCAAAAATAAAACCACTCTATTATACTACATATTCTCTGCGGAGTAATCGCACAAGTTCGCTAAAATGCAAAAATGGATCAACCGAAAGAAAAGCATATTTTACAAACGAAAAACTCACCCTCCGCCGGGGAAGGAAAGATCCCCCGCAGACAGTGAGTCAGAACTTATGGAGCGACTCCCAGACAGGAAAGCGCGAGATTCAAGGATTCTCTCACCGCCTGTCTGCGTACCTCGTTTCTGGATCCTGTGAAATTGTATTTTCTGACCTCGCATCTGCCGTCAAAACAGCAGCCGAGATAGACAAGACCTGCCGGAAATTCCTCTGTTCCACCCGGACCGGCGACACCGGTGGCGGAAAGGCAGAGATCCGCTTTGGCCGTTCTGGCACCGCCCTTTGCCATCTGGCGGCACACCTGCGGGGAAACCGCCGTGTATTTGCGCAGGGTCTTTTTCTTCACACCTACAAGCCGGTGCTTTGCCTCGTCGCAGTACGTGATAAAAGCCTCCTTCAGTACATCCGATGCGCCGGGCACATCGATGATTCCGGAAGCAATGCCTCCTCCGGTACAGGACTCCACCGTTGTGATCAGAAGCCTGCGCTCCCGGAGAACTGCCACCAGTCTCTCCGCAGCGGAAGAATATCCGGTATCATCCGTATTATCCGCGGAAATATTATCTGTATTATCCGTCGAAATATTATCCATACCCTTAGAGAAAGAATTTTCCGTAACCGTATCAGCAAGATGATTCATATCAGAATTTCTCAGGCCTCCTCTGCAGTCCGATCTTATATCATAGAGACAGAATAACCTCTCCTAACTGACTGAATGAAACGATGAGTGACACGGAATGATCTCTGATCAATAACACAGAATTATTTCTGATTGCCGAGTACCGCCTTGTTCTTGATCAGATAATCCAGAAGCGAAATCACAGTGAGAACAGTCGCGATGACAATCAATACGATCTCAAACGGTCTCCAGGAAGGGACATTCAGCAGAAGCACGATAATCATAACCATCTGTGAGATTGTCTTCGCCTTGCCCCAGTAGCTGGCGGCTATGACAATGCCGTTGTCCGCGGCAATCAGACGGAAACCGCTGATGATAAACTCCCTTGCGATAATGATGACCACGACAAATGCAGGAATCTCACCGGATCCGGCAAACAGAATAAGAGCCGTGCAGACCAGAAGCTTATCCGCCAGAGGATCCATGAACTTTCCAAAATCCGTGATCAGGTTATATTTTCTGGCAATGTAGCCGTCGGCAGTATCTGTCAGACTGGCCGCGATGAAGATAATCAAAGCAATATATCTGGCCCAGTTCTGAGGAAGATACATAAAGATCACGAAGAAAGGAATCATGACCATTCGAAGACAGGTCAGCTTGTTGGGTAAATTCATATCGTTTTCCTCCCTCATCCCTCTGATTTGCTCAGAAGATCCATGGTATCCTCGTCGATCAGTTCACCAATCAGATCATATTCGAGAGCGCCGGTCACGGTCGCCTTCACAAAATCCCCGGTATTCAGCGTTTCCGGAGTCTGAATGAAGATCAATCCGTCAATGTTCGGCGTATCCGCGTAGGTGCGGCCGACATAGGCGTTTTCATCGCTCATGTAGCCCTCGATGAAGACATCCAGCGTGCGGCCGATCAGATTCTCGTTCCGCTGCTTTGATACTTCCTGCTGCAGAGTAAGAAGACGGTCCTGTCTGTCTTTTCGGATTTCTTCGTCGATCTGACCGTCAAAAGATGCGGCAGGCGTTCCCTCTTCCTGAGAATACGTGAAAACACCGAGACGGTCAAATTTCATCTCGCGGATAAAATCACAGACCTCTTCATGCTGCTCCTCGGTCTCTCCCGGGAAACCGGTGATCAGAGTGGTTCTGAGCGCAATGTCCGGAATCTCGAGGCGGAGATTTTCAATGATCCGCACCAGATCATCATGGCTGGTTCTGCGCCCCATCCGCTTCAGAATCTCGTCATTGGAATGCTGAATCGGAAGATCAAGATAATGACAGACCTTAGGAAGCGTCTTCATCGCCTGTATCATCTCCGGGTAGATCTCTTCCGGATAGCAGTACAGAATCCGGATCCAGCGGATTCCGTCAATTTCAGAAAGCTTCTCAAGCAGGATATGAAGAGACTTCTTTCCATACAGATCGATTCCGTACCGGGTCGTCTCCTGCGCCACGAGAATCAGTTCCCTCACTCCGTCCTCCGCGAGCTGACGCGCCTCCCGGATCAGATCATCCATGGGAACACTCCGGTAGGGACCCCGCATTCCCGGGATCGCGCAGTAGGTGCAGTGCTTGTCACAGCCCTCGGCGATTTTCAGGTATTCATAGAAGCCTCCGGTTGTCATGATCCGTTTATCCGCGTCTTCCGGAATTCCGTTCAGGGGCTCCAGAATCGACGGCCGTATCCCGTTTCCGACCTGAAGAATCGCATCCTCGATCTTGTTGTAGCTGTTCGTTCCGATGATCGCGTCAACCTCGGGGATCTCCTCCAGAACCTCCTGACGGTAGCGCTCCGCCATGCATCCGGTGACAATCAGCGCGGTGCAGCGACCCTCGGTCTTATACCGGGCCATATCCAGGATCGTCTGAATGCTCTCTTCCTTTGCGGAATCGATAAAGCAGCAGGTATTGATAATAATAATATCCGCCTCGGTCTCGTCGTCCGTCATCTCGTAGCCATGACCGGCAAGCTTGCCGAGCATGCGCTCGGAATCCACAAGATTCTTGTCGCAGCCAAGAGAGATAAATAAAATCTTCATTGAATTATTCGGCTGCGTCATCATCTTCCTCTTCATGCGGGAGAATATTGACCTTTCCCTCATAGAGCTCATCCACAGCTATGGAGAGCGGCTTTCTCTCTTTCCCGTTCCGGTCAACAGCCGCAACCTTCGGCTCTGCACCGTCAATCAGCTGACGCGCGCGCTTGGAGGTCGCAAGGACGATGGAATAACGGCTTGTGACAAGCGGCGCTTCCTCCTGATCCTGACCCTTGTTAATCTTCTCAATCATTTCCACATAGGAAGGATGTATCATTTTCTGTGCTCCTCTCTCTCTCTCAGCTCTCCGCGGATCTCGCGGATAAAATCTCTCTGATGACTGGTCTGCAGATGCTGCGACTGAATCAGCAGATGCAGCTGATCGACACATTCCTCAACGGTATCATTCACCAGAATATAATCATAATGTTCCATGCTCTCAGCTTCCTCGACCGCCCGGGCCATCCGCTGCTGAATTACTTCCTGCGTTTCCGTTCCTCTGCCGGTGAGCCGCCTCTCCAGCTCTTCGGCGCTCGGAGGCGTTACGAAGATCAGTACGGTATCGGGCCGCTTTTTCTTGACCTTCAGAGCACCCTGAATCTCGATCTCCAGGATGACATCCTTTCCAAGGTTCAGCTGCTCATCCACATATGCCGCCGGTGTTCCATAGGAATGGTTTACATAGCGCGCATACTCCAGAAATTCATCATTTCTGATCATCCGGGAAAATTCTTCCTCGGTCTTATAGAAGTAGTCAACGCCGTCCCTCTCGCCCGGTCTCGGGCTTCTGGTTGTCGCCGACACAGAAAGCGCGTAATTATCATATTTCTCCAGGAGCCTCTTCATCAGAGTTCCCTTCCCGGATCCGGAAAAACCGGAAAGAATCACCAGTATTCCCTTGCTCATGACAGATCATCGGTCCTTTCATCAGATATATCATTGGAAAAATCACTGCCGGCGTTGAAACGGCGCGTTATCGTTTCGGGCTGCAGAGCGGACAGAAGAATCCTGCCGTCCTCCAGGACCAGAACCGCCTTGGTTTTGCGTCCCTGACTCGCGTCAATCAGAAGCCCGTTATCCCGGGCGTGTGACACCATGCGCTTGATCGGCGCTGCCACCGGACTCGCGACGGCAAGAACCTTGTCGGTATTCACCGCGTTTCCAAAGCCGATATTGATCAACCGTGCCATAAAACACCTCCGTGCCCTGCACTTTCAGGCTTCTTGCATTATATCCTTGCAGTACAAAAAAAACAACAGAAAGATATAAGCACCCGCGCCATGTTCCGGGAGATCACTCCACGTTCTGCACCTGTTCGCGGATCTTTTCAATACCGGTCTTCAGATCCACACCCGTATTCGAGGTTTCCAGATCGTTTGCCTTCGAGAGAATGGTATTCGCCTCCCGGTTCATCTCCTGTGCCAGAAAATCGAGCTTTCTCCCGATTCCGGTTCCGAGGATAAGCGTGTCCCGCATATTCTGGATGTGACTCTTCAAACGGACCGTTTCCTCATCGGTGCAGATCTTATCCGCAAACAGAACCACTTCTGCCGCGATGCGGCTTTCATCGATCTGGGAATCCTCAAGCAGATCTCTGGTTTTCTCTTCCAGACGATTGCGGTATTCCGCGATAATCATTGGTTCCCGTTCAATGACCTTGTCCACATCCTCTTCCAGCTCATCGAGCTTGGACAGAAGATCTCTGCGGAGATTCTCCCCCTCCAGATTGCGGGAATGCCGGAAGTTCTCCGCTGCCTCCCGGATGACGTTCTCCAGATCCTTCCAGAGTTCATCCTCGTCCATCTCCTGTTCTTCCATTGTCAGAACATCGGGAAGATTCATCATCTTCGAGACCGTGAGATCATTCGGAATCGAGAAGTCTCTCTCGATCTCCTCCGCAAAGTTCATATACTGCTTTGCAAGCTCCGGGTGGTACTTCAGAGTTGCATTGCCCTCTGTGAAATCCTCATAGGTGATAAAAATATCGATCTTGCCCCTCTGCGCGTATTCCTTGATCAGTGTGCGGATCTTCGATTCAAATGCGCTGAACTTTTTCGGGGCTTTGACATTCAGTTCGAGAAAGCGATGATTAACCGATTTCAGTTCAACGCTGATTTTCCATCGGTCATTCTGGGCTTCCGCCCGGCCAAAGCCGGTCATGCTGTAAATCTTTTCGGACATATCCTCTTTACCTTTCGGGTAATCTTCCTTGCACATATTTGTGCGCCGTTATATGCAAAAAATATGTATACAATCTTCTCGCTCTTTTCCAGCGCACAAATTGTGTGCCGTCACATGCCAAAAACGGATGCGGGCGTTCCGGCTGCTGTCGCACAGATCTGTCCGTGCGGCCGCGTCCGTATCTGAACACACAAATACAGGTTAAGTATAAGTCAATTCCCGCTGTTGTGTCAAATTGTATTCGGATTACCGAAAATAGACAGGTGTATTGTCAGGCCTCTTCAATGAGACGGTTCATCATATTCAGAACCCGCTTCTTGTCGGCGCTCCACAGCGGCGCAAGGAGAAGCTTCTTCGGTCCGTCCCCGGTTAACCGGTGGATGACAATCTCCGGCGGAAGGATCTTCAGACATTTTACGACAAGCCTGCAGTATTCCTCCATATCCGGGAGCGGAAAGGGATGGATCCGATATTCCTCCGCCAGACGGGTGCCCTTCAGAATATGAAGAAGCTGCAGCTTCACTCCGTCCGGAAGCGGGCTGAGAGACGAAAGATACCGGACGGTCTGCAGCATCATCTCCTCCGTCTCTCCAGGAAGCCCCAATATGACATGAACGATTACCGTAAGTCCCGCATCCTTCAGGCGGCGGTAGGCATCCTCGAACACCGGGAGACTGTACCCACGGTGAATACGTTTTGCGGTTTCTTCATGTATGGTCTGAAGACCGAGCTCGACCCAGACCGGTTTCCGTTCGTTTAGTCTCTTCAGCATGGATATTTTGTCGTCCCCGAGGCAGTCCGGTCTTGTGCCGATTGACAGACCTGCAATTTCCGGCTGCTCCTCCGTCTCCGAGAAGATACGTTCAAGTCTTCGGGTATCTCCGTACGTACTGGTAAAGGACTGGAAGTAGCCGATAAACCTGCGGTCTTCCATTGCCAGAGTCTTCGGGAGCTTCGGATCAATTCTCTTCCTGGCCGCCGCAATCTGCTCTCTCACCGGAGCGAGATCCGCGGCAAAATCGCCGGAACCACCTTCCGAACAGAACGTACAGCCTCCAAATCCAAGAGTCCCGTCCCGGTTCGGACAGGTGCATCCCGCCGAAAGGGACAGTTTGTAAATTTTCTGACCATAGGTCTTCTTTAATTCTTCAGATATTCTTCTTATCTTCATCTTTTCATCACACCCCTGCGATATTCTTTGCGTATGCGTGCGGGCTGACAAGACCAGCTGTCTGTGTGAACCCAACATTGCCCGGAGATATTCTTTGCATATGCGCAAATTCTGACACATTAACGCGGGCGAGGCAGTTGGATTTCTTTCGTTTGTTGTGTATAATATGCTGTAAACCCTTACGTTCCGCAAGCTGGGCGCGGCAAACTGTGTATGTTGCGGATTGTCCTGCGGTTTGCAAGCGGGGCGCGGCAATTGTATAAACAGCGAAGTGCTCTGTGCTTTGCAATTGTATAAACTGCGGAGTGCTCTGTGCTTTGCAATCAGAACACAACAACAGAAGAATGATGAGTACCCTGCGGTGCCCGTTGGTATAAAGCCTGCGCGTCGCTGACAGGAATTCGAGGAATCAATATGGCTTTAGACGGTATCACAATATCAAATATCCGCTCCGAGCTGGAGCATACGCTTGCGGGAGGACATATATCGAAGATCATCCAACCTGAGCCGGATGAACTGATCTTCACGATAAAAAATAACGCGAAGACTTACCGGCTTCTTCTGTCGGCAAGTGCTTCTCTTCCGCTGGTCTATATCACGTCTTCCGGGAAGCAGGCGCCGATGAACGCGCCGAATTACTGCATGCTGCTGCGGAAGCATCTGGCCGGCGGACTTCTCGAATCGGTCACCCAGCCCGGACTGGAGCGTGTGCTTTCCCTGAATGTCCGGCACAGAGATGAGCTCGGGGATCTCCGGAGCTGGCGCCTGGTCATCGAGCTCATGGGAAAGCACAGCAACATCATCCTGATCAGCGATCAGAACAAGATTGTGGATTCCATCAAACGGGTATCCTTCAATGTCAGTTCCGTCCGCGAGGTTCTGCCCGGAAGGGATTACTTCATTCCGGAGACACAGAACAAAAAGGATCCGCTCGACATCAGCGAAGAGGATTTCAGCAGAGCCGTTTTTTCAAAGGATGCGCCTGTCATGAAGGCGGTCTACGGCGGTCTGCGCGGCATCTCCCCCGTCATGGCTGAGGAAATCTGTTACCGGGCCGGCATTGACAGCGACGCTTCCGCCTCGGGACTTCAGGATGCGGAACGGGTACATCTGTATCATACCTTCTCACGAATGATGGACGATGTAAAGAACGAAAAATTTGAGCCGGCAATCTATTATAAAGGAAAAGATCCCTTCGAGTATGCTTCTGTTCCGCTGACGCAGTACGGAAATCTCAGGAAGGAAGGCTTCGATACAATTTCATCACTGCTGGAACAATATTACGCGGAGAAGGAACTCAGGACCAGGATTCGGCAGCGTTCCATTGATCTGCGGAAGGTTGTTCAGACAAGTCTGGAGCGCAGCGGGCGAACCCTGCAGCTTCAGGAAAAACAGATGCATGATACCGAAAAGCGGGAGAAATATCGCATTTACGGAGAACTGCTGAATACTTATGGATACAGCCTGACACCGGGAGCGAAGGAACTGAAAGCAGTCAATTATTATAACAACGAACCCACCACGGTTCCGCTGGATCCGACGATGACTGCAGCACAGAACGCAAAGAAATATTTTGACCGTTACAACAAGCTCAAGCGCACCGCAGAAGCGCTGGAGCAGCGGATCAAGGGCACAGAAGCGGATGTGGAGCATCTCGAGAGCATTGCGACATCTCTGGAGATCGCCCGCGACGAAAAGGATCTGCAGGAAATCCGGCAGGAACTGGAAGACTACGGTTATCTCCGCCATCACGGACCTTCGGGAAGAAAGAAAAAGCAGGAGGCCGCACAGCCTCTGCACTACCTTTCGTCTGACGGCTTTGACATGTACGTTGGAAAAAATAACTTCCAGAACGAAATGGTTACCTTCAAAATCGCCTCCGGCAGCGACTGGTGGTTCCACGCGAACGACATTCCGGGCTCCCATGTGATTGTCAAAACAAATGGAAAAGAGCTCCCGGATCGCACCTTTGAAGAGGCAGGCAGACTTGCCGCCTATTACTCCAAGGCGAAAAACGCGCCAAAGGTAGAAATCGATTACACGCTTCGGAAGAATCTTCACAAGCCGAACGGCGCAAGACCGGGATTTGTCCTGTACCACACAAACTACTCGCTTATGGCCGAACCGGATATTTCCGATCTGAGGGAAGTATAGCGGACTCCATTTTTGGAGCGTGAAGCATTAGAAGTTCCCTTTGAGAGCGCGTAGCTCCGAATCACAGCAGGATAACCTCCAGTTTGTGGCACTGGTTTTCAGATAACTGTTAAGTGGGAAAGTATAATTATTCATTCAGATTTTCGAATCATTTGAATAAGGGGATATCATGGCAGATACAAAGAAATTGCTCTCTTCTTCCTCTAAGAGGGGACGAAAAAAGGGCAGATCGACGGCAAATATCGGCTTTGACCAGCCGGTCCGTACAAAACTGAAGCATCGATATATGGCGGACATCCAGACCGGACTGACGAAGGAACAGGTTGAGGAATATACCAGACACGGCTGGGACAACCGGTCGGTCGCACCGCCTTCGAAGACGGTAGGACAGATCATCAAGGGAAATACGCTGACTTATTTTAACGGAATATTTCTGCTGCTCTCCGTACTCCTGATTATCGCCGGCTCGTATCGTGACCTGTCCTTCCTGCCGATCATTATCGCGAATGCAATGATTGGTATCGTGCAGGAGATCGCAGCCAAAAATACGCTGGACAAACTGAACGTCCTGAACGCTCCAAAGGCAAAAGTCGTCCGTTCCGGCAAGATCAGAACAATTCCGGCGGAAAAGCTGGTCCTCGACGACATCGTTATTTTTTCCGCGGGAAATCAGATTCCCGCAGACGCCGTTATTGTGGACGGACAGGTGAAGGTCAACGAATCCCTGTTGACCGGTGAATCGGACGAGATCTCCAAGAAACCGGGCGACAAGCTGATGTCCGGTTCCTTCATTGTATCCGGAAGCTGCTATGCCCGACTGGAAAAAATCGGCGAGGACTCCTATATCAACAAGCTGACGACCCAGGCAAAGGCAGCCAGGGAGGGAGAACAGTCGGAAATGATCCGTTCGCTGAACCGGATCGTTATGATCGCCGGCATCAGCATCGTCCCGATCGGAATTCTCCTGTTCTATCAGTCCTACTGGCAGCAGGGGCTCGAGCTTCAGGAAAGCATCACTTCCATGGTAGCGGCCGTGATCGGAATGATTCCGGAAGGTCTCTATCTGCTCTCCAGCGTCACCCTTGCGGTCAGTACCGGAAGACTCGCGCTGAAAAAGGTTCTGGTGCACGATATGAAGTGCATCGAGACACTGGCAAGAGTTGATGTTCTCTGTGTCGATAAGACCGGAACAATCACCGAGAACAAGATGCTGATTAACGACATCATCACACTCCCGCCGTATGAGGAGGACGCGACGATACCGGCCATCGAAGAACTGTTGAGCGACTTTTCGGCGGCTCAGAAGGCGGACAACATCACGATGCAGGCGATGAAGGATCATTTCACCAGCACCTCGGGCGCACGTCCACTCGCTGTGACCGGGTTCTCCTCCGCCTGGAAGTATTCCAGCGTCACCTTCCAGAGCGGCGCGTATGTGCTCGGCGCACCGGAGTTTGTCCTGAAGGAGGACTACCACCTGTATCAGGACACCATTGAGGAGCAGAGCCGAAAGGGCTATCGTGTGCTTGTGTTCGGAAAATATCAGGGAACGCCGGATGGAAACGAGCTGACCGGGAATGTTACCGCGCTCTGTCTGGTTGTCGTGAAGAACAAGATCCGGAAGGATGCGGATAAGACCTTCCAGTTCTTCCACCGCCAGAATGTAGAGGTCAAGGTCATCTCCGGAGATAATCCGGTAACGGTATCCGAGGTTGCGAAGCAGGCGGGAATCGCGAACTCTGACCTGTACATCGACGCGACGACGCTAAAGACAAAGGAAGATATCTATGACGCGGTAACGCGGTATACGGTCTTCGGCCGTGTCACGCCGAACCAGAAGCGTGAATTTGTCCACGCGCTGAAGGCGCACGGACGCACCGTCGCGATGACCGGTGACGGTGTCAATGATGTTCTCGCTCTTAAGGACGCGGACTGCTCTGTCGCCATGGCCGCAGGATCTGACGCGGCGGCTCAGGCCTCCCAGCTCGTTCTTCTCGACAATGATTTTGCGCATATGCCGGAAATCGTTATGGAGGGACGGCAGGTTGTCAACAACATGGAGAGATCCGGAAGTCTCTTCCTTGTAAAAAACATTTTCTCCCTGCTGCTCGCGGTCTTCTCGATCATCGCCGGATTCACCTACCCGCTGAGGCCGTCCCAGATCTCCCTGATCAGTATGTTCACCATCGGCCTTCCCGGATTCCTAATGTCACAGATTCCGGATCACACATTGATCCACGGAAGATACATGAGTAATGTCCTTCTGAAGGCAATGCCGGCTGCGCTCACCGATTTTATTGTTGTTGCGAGCCTGGTTGTATTTGGAGAGGTCTTCGATGTAAGCTCGGTGGATATTTCGACAGCCTGCGCGATTCTGATGGCAATTGTCGGATTCATGATTCTGTTCCATATCATCAAGCCGATGGACCGGTACAAAACCGCGATCTGGCTTGTGTGTGTTGCGGGCATGACCTTGTTCCTCCTCCTCTTCCATTCCTTCTTTGGCATTACGGGAATGTCGATGCGCTGCATCATGCTGTTCGTGGTCTTCTCGATCACGACAGAGCCGATCCTCCGATATCTGATCCGGCTCATAAGACTTGTGAACATCGGATACAACCGGCTGAGGGACCGCTTTTCGGAGAGATTTTCCTGATTGAAAATAAGGAGCATACATTTTCAGGATGAATGCTTCTCAGGACGATTACCTCTCAGGGCGATTGCCTCTCAGGGCGATTGCCTCTCAGGACGAATGCTTCTCAGGACGATTGCTTCTCACGGCGGATCCCTATTACAATTCACATAAATGAAGAGACCGCAGACAAACAGTCCATGATCATTCATGGCGGTTCATCTGCGGTCTCTTTTTACTTATACGGAAACGAGGACTGCTGCCCGGCTATGCGGGAAGCAGCCCTCGTCTCATCAATTTACGCGAACAGTGAGCCGCAGCCGAATGCGAAGTATTCGTGTGCGGCGAGCGTCGCGATAGCGAGATAAAACTCGCGCAGCGTGTTTTATCTCGTTTTCAGGTTCTGCCCGGATTGCCCTGCACAGAGCATTCAGGTATGCACAGGGCAGCCAGGTATCAATCTTGTCCTATCAGACAGGGTAAGCCTTGTCTTCCTTGTCTCCCTTGGAAGCGTCAACGCCGGTCTTCTGCGCGTCTCTGTACTTGAAGAAGTCCATGGCAACCTGCGGGAACAGCGCATAGCTGAGGGTATCCTCAGGCTGCTCCTTGTATGCGGCAACCTCTTTCTCGAGCTTGTCCATCTCAGGAGCAATGTCATCTGCAGGACGATGCGTGATCGGCTTCGTATCGCCGAGTGCTTTCTTCTGCAGCTCCGGATTTACCGGATCCGTGGTCTTGCCGTATTTGCCGGCAAGGATATCCTTCGTCTCCTGTGTGATCATCTTATAGCGCTCTCCCATGATCACGTTGAATACTGCCTGCGTTCCGACAATCTGAGAAGAAGGAGTAACCAGAGGCGGATTTCCGAGATCCTGACGAACCTTCGGAACCTCTTCCAGAACATCGTAATATTTGTCCTCTGCGTGCTGCTGTTTCAGCTGACTGGTCAGGTTCGAAAGCATGCCGCCCGGTACCTGATATACGAGAGTCTTGATGTTAACGCCCATGTTCTTCGGATTCAGCAGTCCGTTGTCCAGGCACTCGTCTCTGTACGGACGGAAGTAATCGGCGATCTCCTCCAGAAGCTTCATGTCAAGGCCGGTATCATAGGGCGTGCCCTGGAAGGTCTTGACCATAACCTCTGTAGCCGGCTGAGAGGTTCCCATCGCAAACGGTGACATCGCAGTATCGATGATGTCAACGCCTGCCTCAACTGCCTTCAGATAGGTCATGGAAGCCACACCTGAGGTGTAATGGGTGTGAAGCTCGATCGGAAGGCTCGTCGCCTCCTTCAGAGCGGTAACAAGCTCTGTTGCCTCATAAGGCAGAAGCAGACCTGCCATATCCTTGATACAGATGGAATCCGCTCCCATCTCCTCGATTGCCTTTGCCTTGGAAGTCCAGTAATCCAGTGTGTAGGAATCTCCGAGAGTATAGGACAGGGCAATCTGTGCCTCCGCGCCCTTCTCCTTCTTCGCTGCCTTTACACAGGTTTCCAGGTTGCGGAGATCGTTCATGCAGTCAAAGATACGGATGATGTCGATTCCGTTCGCAACGGATTTCTGTACAAAATACTCGACCACATCGTCTGCATAGGGCTTGTATCCGAGGATATTCTGACCACGGAACAGCATCTGCAGCTTGGTGTGCTTGAAGCCGTCACGCAGCTTGCGGAGTCTGTCCCACGGATCCTCGTGAAGGAAACGCAGACAGGAATCAAAGGTCGCACCGCCCCAGCACTCTACTGCGTGATAGCCGACCTGATCCATTTTATCTACGATTGGAAGCATCTCAGACGTGGGCATACGAGTCGCAATCAGTGACTGATGCGCATCACGAAGAATTGTCTCCATGATTTTAACCGGTTTTTTCTCAATTTCAGCCATTCTAAGCTCTCCTATTTGTTATGTCCCCGCGGAGCATGACGCGTAGCCGGTCATGTTCTGCGGGTAAACTTATACAGTTTATAGTATTCATGTATACAATGTATCGTACGGCGGCCATTTTCATATCACTGATGTTACTGCTCACCCCAACTATGCACGGCAGGGATTTTGCAGTCCTGTTGCCTTCGCAAACTGGCTGTATTCGTGATGCGTGAACAGTAACATCACATAGCCCGCCTGCGGGGTCTGGCCGTCTTCTGTCTGAAGGATCCGGGGATTTACTTGACACCGTATACAGCCATGAAGGTACCGGCTGCTACCGCGGTACCGATAACACCTGCCACGTTCGGTCCCATCGCATGCATCAGCAGGAAGTTGGTCGGATCTGCCTCCGCACCGACCTTCTGAGATACACGGGCTGCCATCGGAACGGCGGATACACCGGCGGATCCGATCAGCGGGTTGATCCTGCCGTGGGTCAGGAAGCACAGAAGTTTACCGAGAAGAACACCTCCGGCTGTACCGAAGATAAATGCCACGAGTCCGAGAACGACGATCTTCAGCGTATCCGCGTTCAGGAATGCTTCGGCACTAGTTGTCGCGCCGACTGAAGTACCCAGAAGTATAACGACGATATACATCAGCGCGTTGGAAGCGGTCTCTGTCAGCTGCTTAACCACTCCGCTCTCACGGAAGAGGTTTCCAAGCATCAGCATACCGACAAGCGGAGCGGTCGTCGGAAGAATCAGACATACGACTACGGTGATAACGATCGGGAACAGAATCTTCTCCAGTTTGGAAACCGGGCGAAGCTGTGCCATCTTGATCTTGCGCTCCTTCTCTGTGGTCAGAAGCTTCATGACCGGCGGCTGGATGATCGGAACCAGGGACATATAGGAATATGCCGCCACGGCGATCGGTCCCATCAGCGCGGTCTGTCCGAGCTTTCCGCAGAGGAAGATGGATGTAGGACCATCTGCACCGCCGATGATGGAGATGGCTGCCGCAGCTTTTCCGTTAAAGCCCATGAAGATGGCCAGGAAATATGCGAAATAGATACCAAGCTGTGCCGCGGCGCCCATCAGGAAAGAAATCGGGTTTGCGATCAGCGGACCGAAGTCTGTCATTGCGCCGACACCCATGAAGATCAGGGACGGCAGAATTGACCATCCGTCGAGCTGGAAGAAGTACCAGAGCAGACCGCCGGCCTGGCTGGAGCCGGAAGCTGTTACCGTCGGCGCCGCCATGATGTCGGGATAGATGTTTACAAGGAGCATTCCGAATGCAATGGGAACCAGCAGAAGCGGTTCAAAATCATGAGCGATTGCAAGGTACAGAAATACAAACGCAACAACGATCATGATGACATTGCCCCAGGAAATATTAAAAAATGCAGTCTGATGAATCAGATTGTTCAGGGTTGTTGCTATCATTTTATTACCTCCGGGTGATATGTGCAGAATCTTGCGGGAATCAGTTCATTGTAGCGAGAACGTCACCGGATTCTACCGCATCACCAACGGCAACGTTAATGGACGCAACGGTGCCGTCCTTCGGAGCAACGACCGGAATCTCCATCTTCATTGCTTCCAGTGTTACAATCGCGTCGCCGGCAGATACAGATGAACCTACAGCAGAATCCACTCTGACGATTTTTCCGGGAACAGAAGCGGTAACCGGTGTAGATCCCTGTGCGCCGGAAGAAGCGGGAGCTGCTGCCGGTGCCGGTGCGGGAGCCGGTGCTGCAGCCGGAGCAGGAGCTGCTGCCGGTGCTGCCTGCTGAACCGCACCATTTGTAATGCCTTCCTCAACGGTAACCTGATAAACGGTACCATTCACTGTAATTGTGTAATTCTTCATAATTGGAATTTCCTCCTTAATTAACGTCAATGAAACGTCAGTAATTAAACGTCAGTCAAGCGTTCCTCTTCGAGAACGAAATCTTTTATACACGCTTCCATCTTCTGGTACCGACCTTGCGTACCGAACGAACTACATATCCGCTTCCGGAAGGATTGTCCTCCATGGCAGCTGCAATTGCTGCAGCAATTACTGCGGCGATCTCGGGATCATTTGCGTCAAGCCTGGCTGCAGAATCTGCTGTGCTTTTTTTGCCAGCCGGAACGGCCGCAGATCTGGTTGCCGCCGGCTGTTCAGCTTTTTTTGGGGTTGCTGCCCCTGCGCTCTGTTTCGCTTTCTTGGCGTTTGAATCCGGGATAAAACGGAACAGGCTGATCACAAAAATCAGGATAACCAGAATTGCAAATACGGTGATCAGACCGACGGCCATGTTCTCGGCTGCAGAAGCCATTTTCTCTCCGAGTGAGTACTGCGTCGTCATTTCATAATTGACAAGCCCTGAAGGAACGATGTTTCCATTTACAACAGTCTCAGCGGTGTTGAAATACATCGTGACATCTGATTTATAGTGTTCAAAGGAAACAACCGCGTTTACGACAATTGTCTTGTCACTGGAGTCGTTCTGATTTACGCTGACGGAATCAACGCTCTTGAATGCTCCAAGCTCGTCTCTGTCTTCCATCCAGGCATCATACAGAACGGAGTATCCCTGACCGTTCTGATCAAGGCTCTTCAGATCATCGTCGCTCAGTGTGTATACCTGATTCAGGAAGGAGGTAACCGAATCCACATACTGGGAGGCGGTGTCCTCATCCACGCTCGCAAATACAGGCATCGCGCTGAACAGGAAGGTCATGCATAATGTCAGGAGAAGGAGCACAGATATTTTTTTCTTCATTGTTTTCATATCTTCAACCTCTCTTATACAGTGCCGTGTTTCTTGTCCGGGCGGAACTCTCTCTTCGTGAAGAGCATGTCGAACGCTCCGATCAGATACTTTCTCGTCTCAGAAGGATCAATCACAGTGTCCACATATCCCCGAGCCGCGGCGGATTTTACGCTGTTCTGAAGCTCATCGTACTTCGCTGCCTCTGCCTTGATGGTCTCGCCATCCTTGCCGTCATACATGATCTTTGCAGCTGCGAGAGAATCCATCATGCCGATTTTCGCGTCCTTCCAGGCATATACGAGATCCGCGCCGATGGACTTGCTGTTCATGGTCAGATATGCGCTGCCGAAAGCCTCGCCGGTGATGACATTGATCTTCGGGGTAGTTGCGTTCGCAAATGCGAAGGTAAGCTTTGCTACCGCGTCAGCCATGTTGTTCTCGGAACACTTCACCGCCTTGAAGCCGGTAACATTTGTGAAGGTAACAAGAGGAATGGAGAAGGCGTCGCAGAAATTCACGAACTCCGCCGCTTTCTTCGCGCCGCGGGCGCTGATCACCTTTCCGTATTCTTCTTTGCTTCCGTCTTCCGCGTATTTTGCGGACCGGTTCGCGACAACGCCGACGGTATAGCCGTTCAGCTTGATGAATGCCGTTGTCATATCCGGGCCAAAAGCAGGTTTGGATTCAAAAAATACACCGTCGTCACTGATGCGGGGAAGCATAAGCGCCGGATCCTCGATGCAGTTTGCGAGATCCGCGCTCACACGGTTCAGATCATCCGTCGTCTCTGCGTAGGACATATCATCTTCATTATTAGAAGGAAGCATATTCACCAGAGCGCGCATCTGTGCGATGATCTCCGCCTCTGTGCCGGTTCCGTCAACATTTCCGGTCTCGGAAGCCTGATAGTCTGCTGCGGAGGTATCACAGGAAGATTCGTTGTTGCCGGCAAGAGCGTTCGGAGAATTCACAAACAGCTTTGCTTTTCCGGACTCCATGAATGTGAAGTCACCCATTGACGGAACTATAGCCATACCGCCGCCGCAGGTACCGAAGATACCGGTGATCTGCGGTACCACGCCGGACGCGTCCGCCTGTGCCATGTAAATCTGACCGAAAGCGTTCAGACCATCGGTTGCTTCTTCCAGCCGAAGACCTGCGCAGTCGATCAGTCCGATTACCGGAGCGCCTGTCTTAATGGCAAGCTCATAGATCCTTACGATTTTCTTTGCGTGCATCTCACCGACAGTTCCCTTCAATACGGAAGCGTCCTGACTGTAGACGTATACAGGGTTGCTGTCGATCAGACCGTAGCCCGTGATTACGCCGTCTGAAGGAGCTTTCTTCTCAGACATGCTGAAATCGGTACTCCTGGCGGTGACGCCGGCTCCGATCTCAACAAAGCTGCTCGGGTCAAGGAGGGAATTAATTCTCGTTCTTGCCGCGCTTTGCGTACTGTTGCTCATATCTTTACCTCCATAAATGATTAAAAAAACCAAATTTTTTCACGAATACTACTATAGCTTGTTTTTATTGTTATTTCAACAAAAATGGCCGGGATATATTCTGTTCACGGCATAGAAAAAGGCCCTGAAATCGTTTCACTTTTTGTTAGCTTTTTCACAAAAAAATCATTGACTTTTCATAAAAATATTATACGCATATCATACCGAGCGGTTTTTGAACGTTTATAAATTGAGAACATATAAATAAACGAGACCTGGCGCATAATAAACGCATCTTAAAAGCCATTGTGTACAAAGGCGTTTTACTACTAAAGAGAAATATTCTGAGTGTTCATAAATGTCGCTGAATATATGAACATACTCAAATACAACAGCAAACGCGTCTTGAGGTACAGTTTAAAACGAAAGTACAATAAATGGACATATTTGGATAATAGAAAAGAATCATAACAGAACAGGAAAGGAATCAAAACAGAGCGAAGAAAGGAGAAAAAAATGAGAAAAAATAAGAAAAATGAGAACAGAAAATCAGTCCGACCGTGTGACTGATCTTCTGCTCTCAGCAGATGATCACTATATTTTATCTTTATCGTTCAGCAGCGTTATACAGGAAGGTGATGCACTGTCCGCGTGTACACGTTTTTTCCGGGCTGAAGGTTGAAGGGGAGGTACCGTTTGTGATCTTCTCAGCCGCTGCCCAGTTCACAGCATCGTAATAATAACTGCCCTTCTGTACGTCTGAGAATATAGATTCGTCAGGCAATGCAGAATCTGTATTCCCGAGTATCTTGTAAAGAAAAGTAACGATCTGCCCTCTCGTGCATGGACTATCCGGACTGAAAGCGGAGGCGGAGGTTCCGTTCGTAACACCGTGCGCCAGCGCCCATTTTACCGCATTATAATAATAGTCTCCCGTGCTTACATCTGTGATAGCGCTGATTTCGGACGATTGAGGGATTTCACCGTTCCCATATTTCTTGTAGAGAAAGGTGATCACCTGCGCCCGGGTACATTTCTGGTCCGGTGAAAATCGCGTCGCTGAGGTACCTGAGGTAATCCCTGTCTCCTTTGCCCAGTACACAGGATAATAATAAAATTTTGAAGGACTGGAAACATCTGAAAACATAGAGGCGGAGCTGTTATCCGTGAATGCCTTGATCCGGATATTGTTCAAGGATGTGGTGTACTGATCTTTCCAGACACCGTTTTCAAGAATGAAGCTCTCTCCCGGAGCGGATGTAGAAGTCAGCCGAATGACACGGTTTCCGTTTGCGTCAGTCACATATTTGGATTCCTCGGCCAGAAATCCGCAGTTACTTCCCTTCCCCGTCAGCGTGACGACGACGGAAAAAGTTCCTCCTTTTCCCAGAAGAACCGGACTGGAGAGCGGAACCTGAATCAGACCGGAACAGTCTGTATAACCTTCTGCCGTTGCTTCCTTAACCGGAATCCCACTGAGCGGATCCGAAGGATTTTTGAGTTGCCGGTAAACTTCTACCCTGTAGGAAGTATTTGTCGTACTGATCCCGATGGTAACCGCCTTCAGAATCTCCTGGCTGTTTCCAGCCTTCACGGTGAATACATTCGCTGCAGTTAAACCTCCCTCGGAACTTCTGGCGTTCAGGGAAGCACTGCCGAGACATCCGTCATACTGATAGTTATTGTCGAAGTCGTCTGCTGATGAAAAATCGGCGGAGTAAGCGGCGGCACTGATGGTCGGGTCTGAATAGGACAGCCAGAAGTATGCGGTCTTGTTGATATCAGAAGTTCCTCCCCAGCTGTTGCGCACCAGCCATGCACCGTTTGAGGACGGCTGACTTCCACTCTGAAATGCCGAGGATGGAAAACTGTCATCCCATCCGACGATCAGAACCGAATGATTTGCTGCCGGGGCAGATCCGGGTGAAGCCGGATAATAATAGGCGCACTTGTCCGAATAATGATTGTTTATTGCGGCGCTGTCGTCATAATATGAAATCATGACACCGCCTTTTGCCTTCACATAGGATTTGACCGTCTGCCTGTTCTCGGAAATATTAATACGGTAGATGTTCCTGACATGTGAGAGGTCATTCCTTGCCGACGAAGCACTCACACCGCGAAAAGATGCTGCATTTCCATAGGGCGCAAGGGATTCATCTGAGGCACCGTACCACTGCGAAAGTGTCAGAAGGGCAAGCCAAGGGTTCCCTCCGAGTGTCAGATAATTACCACCTCCGACAATTTCGGAGGAATCTCCCTTCATTCCGCCGAGCGGGTCAGCCTGCGTATGATAAGTATTCCATGCAAGGGCAAGCTCACTGTAATCCACAGAAGAAGTTGCCAGATTCTTCATACACATGCTGATTTCCGCAAGTCCCAGCGTCGAAAAAGCCCAGCATGTCTGGTACGCTTTTTGATTTCCAACCGCAGGGTATGAATGAAGCGTTTCCGTGATGTTATCGGGATACGAGGTCTCATTCGCAGCGCCAAACAAGAGGGAACGGCTATTGCTTTCCGGATAGTTTTCTATAGCCGCAGGAACTTCTTCCCGGATATCCAGAAAGCCATTCGAAATATGTGATAAAACAGCAGAATCCTCCGCGTAAACAGCGATCGGGCACGCAAGCCCGATGGCTCCAGTCAGGATCAAAGTCCGCAGAAAAATCTTTCTGCGGCAGGATCTCCTGCGAAGAATTCTGCCTTTCCGATTAATAATCTTCCTTTTCATGTGACGGAAAAATACTCCTTGAATCGTTCAGCCCTTCAGTCCACGTGTCTGACGATCCATATCTTCCACCACAATATCAAAAATCTCACCGAGAGATCTTCCGTATTTCAGGATATCCCAGGGCTCATTTGTGTGGAAATGGATCTTGATAAGATCCTCATCGCCCGCAGCAATCAGGCTGTCACCTTTGAAATGCTCTGTGATATATTCAGAGATCTCATCCTCATCCAGATCCTCACCTTCAATCAGGAGCTGGGTGTCATAGCGGAATTCAAGTGTCTGTTTTGGAAGTTTCATATATTGTCTCCTTACATATTTTTTGTCTATTACACGCGCTTCGCGACAGGTCGCCTGTCTGCGTTTTCGAAGAGCTTTTTGTATCACGAACTGTATAAGTCCCCGCGTCACTTCGCTGCTTCCGTGCCGCTAACAGGTATGAGCATTCTCGCGCTGCTTCACACCGCTCCATGCTCTGTGTGAGCAGATGTGGCTCACTGCTCGCACATATTCGCGTTTCCGCCGTGTTTCACACGGCTTCACGCTCATACCTGTTGCCTTCGAAATCGCATACAGTCTCTTACACACGCTTCGCGACAGGCGGCCTGTCTGCGTTTTCGAAGAGCTTATACAGTATTATACCATACTTCTTTGTGAGGGTGTAGGACTGAAAAAACCGAATGATATCATTTGTCCAGTCTTCTTTTGCGGATCCTGAGGGAGCAAAGCCAGGCGATTCCGGCGATCGCAGCGACGGTAAGTATCCACCCCCATACCGGCATCTTGCGGATATTGAAGCACCGGACATTGACCCACATCTGGTTGATTACGCTGTTTTTCTGAGGGTTAAAGTAGATCATGATTGAGGATCGGCTGATGGCATCGCTGCTCGGGTATTGCGCGGAGAGCTGCCTTTTCGTCTGCTCTTCCGGAACCTTCAGGACATAATCTCCCGTTCCATCCGGAGAGAAGAAATAATTGACATCATAATCCACGGTGTCTTTTTCATCCGGTTCTGCCCCGTAATTCCATTTCAGATACTCAAAGATCCTCGGGTCAGTGCCTCCGGAGATGACCGAAGTATATCCGATATAATACATATTCCGGATTACATTGTCCGGCCGGGAGAGGAAATTGATAAAGGCTTCGGCGGCCTGTTGCTTCTGCGTATCTTTGCCGATTCCCCTCTTGAGCATTACCCACCCGTCGAAATAGATGTTGGTAGCCTCTCTGGGCACGGCAAAGTTGAGGGTGTAATTGTCCTCATCCGCCTGGTCCATCGTGTAGACCGCATCTCCGGACCACTGGTAGTTTGCGAGGACCTTTCCGGTGATCATATCCGCCTTGCCGGCGTCGGTCTCAAAGGAGTAAACATTGTCCTTCACATCCTGGAGGTAATCCTGAACTTCGGCGATCATCTCCGGAGAAGTGTCATTCATAACATCCTCCAGGTTCTGATGATAGTCCGGGTCATTCACAAAAGCTGCAGAAGTAAGCTCTTTAGATTTCAGGGCACCGATCGCCATAAAGTAAGAGTCTCTTACATTGTCCTTGATCGTCAGCTTTCGTTTGAACTTCGGATTATCGAAAAGCGTCCACGTGGAAGCCTCATCCTCGGTTATGTATTTCGGATTATAGACAATACCGGTAATGCCCCACATGTATCCGGCTGCATATTTACCCCAGGTCTCTCCGTTGATTTCCTTTGACTGAAAAATATTGTTGATATAGGGGGATACGCCGCGCGAATAGTAATTATTTGTATCACTGGTATCATAAAAATGATCGGAAAGCGGAAGAAGCTGGTCTTCGGACATCAGCTTCATGATCATGTATTCAGAGGGACAGATCAGATCGTACACATCTCCGAGCGTGAGCATGTTGTACAGATCCTCATTTGTACCGAAGGTTGAATACTCAACCCGGACTTTTTTGCCGTAGGTCTGATAGTACCAGGCTTCAAAATCATCAATCAGAGAGTTCTTCCCGAAGATATCTCCGCTGTCCAGATCAATTATTTCGTCCTCACTCCAGTCACCGGTGTCAATATATTCTTCCCAGTTGCAGACACGAAGCGTGATGACATCGTCCTTATCTTTTGCGTCCGTTCCGGAGGATGATCCGCTTACGGTCTTTGCGCCTGTTCCGGAGGAGGCGCTGTTGGCGATTTCTGATTTTTTTCCGAAAGCGGCGCTGCTTGCGGCTTCTGCATCCGTTCCGGAAGAAGGGCCGTTTACTGCGACGCTATTTTTCTCCGCGGCCTTATCTTTAGCAGCAGCTGTCTGAACCGCGTAGACAGGTGTAGGTATGTACATCGTACCTGCCAGAAGACCGGCGAGAAGAAATGCAGTTATTTTTTTCATGCTCTTTGCGCCTCCTCCTTTTTCGCGGTACGGACATTTACAATGGCCACGAAGAGAATCACGACGGCAAAAATAATCGTTGACAGCGCCCACAGAGCGGTCTTGATCGTCGTCTGTGAGCCCTTTGTGGCATTGACAACATAGGTGCTGATCGTATTAAAGGTAGCCGGCTTGGTGTACGTCGTGATGAAATAATCATCCAGCGACAGCGTGATCGCAAGACCAAACCCGGAAATGATGCCCGGAACGATCTGCGGGATCACTACCTGCGTCAGGGCGCCGAACGGAGTGGCTCCGAGATCCAGCGCTGCCTCATACAGCGCGGAGTCCATCTGCCGGATCTTCGGCATGACAGACAGGTAGACAAAGGGCGCGCAGAGGGTGACATGCCCGATCACAAGCGGAACAAAGGTGTCCTTGGAGACGCCGAGCACGACAACAAGCAGAATGCAGATGGAGAAACCCGTCACCACATCGGCGTTGATAACTGGGATCTGGTTGATCGTGGAAATTGCGGCATTCACTTTTCTCTTTGAATAGAAAGAACCGATCGCTCCGATCGTCCCGAGAAAAGTGGCAAGCACAGCGGAGCCGACTGCCAGAAGCAGCGTTCCGCCGATCATCTGCAGGAGCTCGGGTGTTGTGAACAGCGTCACATAGTTGTGCATGGAGAAACCACGGATGGAGCCGATATTTGCGGCATCTGTGAAGCTGTACACCGCAAGAATGAGGATCGGCAGATACAGAACCAGAAGCATGATGCACAGGAAAACAGACGTTCCGATCTTTTTTTTCACAGCAACGCTCCTCCTCTCTGATTATCTTCCTCGCCGGACCCCGAAAGCAGAGTGAACAGGCAGATCAGACCGAGCAGAATCAGCGCGATCATTGATCCAGCGTGCCAGTTGTAAGCGGCGAAATAACTGCCGATCAGACTGCCCATGATGTAGGTACTGTTGTTCAGCATATCCAGTACGACATAGTTTGTCATTGCCGGGAGAAAAACCATCGACACACCGCTGATGATTCCCGGAACAGAAAGCGGAAGCGTCACCGAGAGAAAGGTGCTGCGTTCATCCGCGCCGAGATCCATGGCAGCCTCCCGAAGCGCGCCGTCCAACCTCGAAATCGTCGTATAGATCGGCAGGATCATAAACGGAAGAAAATCGTAGGTCATGCCGATCACGGAATTCAGGAAGGGATACATGGAAAGATTCCCCTCCAGGAATGTCAGTATTTCCTTCATGGCGGTGATCCTCAGGGAAAAATTAATCCACATCGGCATCACAAAGATCATGACGATCACTGATTTGGACTTCAGTGAACTCATAGCCAGGATGTACGCGGTCGGATAAGCCAGAAGCAGGCAGACGATGGTCGTCACCGCCGCTATGGCAAAACTGTATATTAATGTTCCCAGGGCATTCGGATCCGTAAAAAAGCCCGCCAGATTGGCGAAGGTGAAGTGCCCCTGCCCGTTCGTAAAAGCATAGAAAAACAGCACGACAAGAGGCAGCACAACAAACAGGATCAGAAATACCGAGTATGGAATACCAAGGGTTTTTCTGGAAAACTTCATAATAAAATCTCCTGTCAGGAAAAATCAAATATAATAAGTCCGGTCGCAATATTTCTGGCCCATGGGAAGCTTGCTCACAAGTGGACCAGAATATTATCCTTCACTTCTTCCGGTCATAGACAAATTTCATCTTGTCGAGAGGCATAATCAGGCTGACCCGGTCACCCATATTCCAGAGATCCTCATCGTACACGACAAAATCCTGCTCGAGATCAGTCTGGATGACATAGCTGTAGTGGTCGCCCTGATAAATGAGGTTGGAAATATTGCCCTGCACCAGACCGGCGTCCTGTTCGTCTGTCATCTCGATATCCTCCGGCTGAATCTCCACCCGGATCCTTGTGCGGTTCAGATCAATGACATCCCCCTGCGCGTCGACCAGAGAACCGTCCTCCAGACGACGGCTTCCGGTGATGATCTTCGTGACGCTGGTCTCAATCTTCTGACCGTTGTATTCCAGACGGAAATCTCTGTTGATATCCGCGTAAAAGACATTTGTATGATCCTCGGCAATCATGACGTGTATTCCGTCCGGCTCGACAAAGAGGCCGACACGGCTTCCGACAGACGCATTCTTTGTAGACTGGATCTCATACTCGTATTTACCGGCGGTCACCGTGATTTCATAATGAATTCCCTTGAATATGACATTGGTTACGGTTCCCTGTACAATGCCCTTTTCCGGAGCGGTGATCTCAATATCTTCCGGGCGCACGACTGCCGTGATATGCGTTCCCTCCGCCACATCATCGACACAGTCAAATTCACCGCCGCCGAAGCGGACTCTGCGCTTCCCGGTCATGATGCCATTGAAGATATTGGACTCACCGATGAAGTCGGCGACAAAAGCATTGATCGGCTCGTTATAGATATCTTCCGGAGTCCCGATCTGCTGGACCTTCCCCTCATTCATGACCACAATCTTGTCCGACATAGTCAATGCCTCCTCCTGATCGTGGGTGACATAGATGAAGGTGATACCGAGCTTGTCATGCATATCTTTCAGCTCGTACTGCATCTCCTGCCTCATCTTCAGATCCAGTGCCCCAAGCGGTTCATCCAGAAGCAGAATCTCCGGCTCGTTCACCAGAGCGCGCGCGATGGCGATCCTCTGCTGCTGTCC
>DGTF01000061.1:86681-87611 GCA_002394235.1 Eubacterium sp. UBA4343
TCCTCTGCTGCTGTCCGCCCGAAAGTGTCGATACATTTCGGCGCTCAAAGCCCTCCAGGTCCACGAGAGCGAGGACCTTTTTCACCTTCTTCTCGATGAGATCCTTCGGGGTCTTCTTCTGTTTCAGGCCATATGCGATGTTGTCGTGAATGTTCATGTGCGGAAAAAGCGCGTATCGCTGGAAGACCGTGTTGATCGGCCGGCGGTACGGCGGAAGATCTGTGATGGATCTGCCGTTCAGAAGGATCTCACCGGAAGTCGGAAGATCAAAACCCGCAATCATCCGGAGTGTCGTGGTTTTTCCGCAGCCGGAAGGACCCAGGAAGGTTACGAACTCCCCGCGCTTTACCTCCAGGTTAAAATCCGTCACTGCGCTGAAGCCGTCCTCGAAGGAGCGGGTGACATGTTTCAATTCGATAATATTTGTGCTCTCCATCGTACAAAAACCTCTCAAAATGATATAGAAAAACCTGATTCAGAACATCGGCGGCGTGCTGATCCAGATCAGCTTTGCAGGTCTGGCGGATTGATTCGCAATCCGGTGATTCTTCTCCGTCCTGTAGTAAAAGCTTTCGCCCGCTTTCACGTGATAGACCTTGTCTCCGAGATAGAGACTGATGCGTCCGCTGAGGACATAGCCGAACTCCTCCCCGGTATGAGGCTTGTCCTCATCCAGACTTTCATGCGGCTGAATGACGACCAGAAGCGGCTCCATCTGAAACTTCAGGGCACCCGGGATCAGCCATGTCCGGCTGTTTCCTGCATCATCCGTCTTGATAAAGTAATCTCCGGAGGAGAAAACGACCTGCTCCTTCTCTCCTTCCTTAAAAAAATCCGCCGGCGTCGTGCCGAGGATTTCAATCAGGTTCATCAGCGTCTCCACGGAAGGCGACACCTGCCCGTTTTCCAGCTGCGAGATAAAGCCCTTGG
>DGTF01000061.1:87688-87998 GCA_002394235.1 Eubacterium sp. UBA4343
GGTCCGCCAGCTCCTGCTGCGTCAGATCATTCCGGTTTCGCAGATCCCGGATCCGTCTGCCGATGTTGGCATTAATTTCATCTGTATTCATTAAGATTAATCCTTTCGGTTGTCATAGGCGGAAGCCCACCACCTTCAGGTCGTGAGCAGTTGATGTCACACGCTGCCTCAGATCGTGCCATACTCCGTAAGTAAACACAAAGTGTTCTGACGCTAAACCATTTATCCAGAGACGATTATACTAGTAATAAACAAAAAGTCAACTATTAATGATACAGTTAACATTGCAACGAGATAAAACACGCTGCGC
>DGTF01000061.1:88115-145531 GCA_002394235.1 Eubacterium sp. UBA4343
GCTCACTGTTCGCGTAAAAAAACAGGTATGAGCATGCAGTAACGCATTAGCGGCAACTCTACGCCGCTGGAAGCCCAGCCGATGCCCAGGTTGAAATTGTAGATCATCGCTCTCCTCCTGCCTCACATTCATGCCCGATATCTTCCACTTACTGCTGCTTTGATCCTCGCTGCCAGGCTGTGTATCCAGAGATAGATTCCTGTTCCGGCGGTGCTGAGCAGAATCCGCCAGATTGATATTACAAGATGCTCTGCTTCCGGGTTCTTCGGGAAGGACAGAAAAGCGTCAAGATATGCCCTTGGGATGCAGTCAAGGGCATGAAAACAAAGAATCTGATTGCTGTATCTCCCATACCAGGAAAGAGTCCGACGCAAAAAATGGGTATGAACTCCTATCCACGCGCTGAAACGAAACACCACCATGCATCCGCAGATCGCTGTAATAAAAGAAAAAATGCCCATGGGATACAAACGGGAAGCAAGTTCAATCGGGCAGTAATAAATTCCCGATATCCATATGACTCCTTCTGCCAGCATCGCAATATGCCCGGATGTGCAAGGATTGGACAAGGAACCGCGTCGTTTTGATCCTGTCTGTCGTATTTTTATATCATCTGCCTGTCTCCGATCTGTCATCGTAGTATCTGCCTGTCTCCGGTCTGTCACCGTAGTATTTGTCTGTCTCCTGTCTGTCCACGGTTTTAAACGATCCGTCCATCCGCTTTGCTGCAGGAAAAAGCCAAAACAATAAAATCCGATAGACGCCATTGCAACATCGAGATTCAGCGGCAGCCAATGCCGTCCCTGCATTCCCCATGCGATTCCGGCAAGGCACACAGCCAGAGACAAAACAGCGAGCCGGAACAGTCTGCCTCCGGATACGCGATATAACAAACGAAAAATCCATCTGGTCAGGAAAAATGCCGGAAAAAACCACAAGGCCCAGACCATTCCAAGATCCGCAGGATACATATTCAGATTCTGCCAGGAAGCCGCCCAGAACATCTGACGCAGATAATATATAAGATTCAGTCTCCCGGACCACAAGTCCAACACAAAAAGAACTAGCGCGTATGGGACAATTATTTTTCTTAAATCCGTGAGCAGCGCTGATTTCACAGACTTCTGCCGGAAACACATACCCCCGGTTATGAAAAACAGCGGCATGTGAAAGGAAAAAATAAAATCTCTCACATGTCCTCTGCTTACCACATGTCCTATGATCATCAACAAAATCGCGATGCCTCTCGCGACATCTATAAAAGGAATACGATTTCCCGTTCGTACTTTGTTCATCTGAGATGTGTCATGCAAAATGAATAACCCCGATATACCTTTCTTTCATTTAATCGTTATTACATTATTAACGGAAGGGAGAAGCGGAAGAAAATTGAGCGCTAATTCTCCGGAGATTTACAAAATAACGCATTTTCTCTGATCCGGGTATTTTTCCTCATGTGTGGAAGACTCAATAAATAGAATAACATACCTGAGCCAACCCAGACTCCTACGATCACCCATTCTACACCAGACAGCGAACAATTTCCAACCGGCAGGTATAAAGACACAAAGAACAGCGAGATCATGACGGCGATTATTCCTACGATCATCCCATGCTTTACCCTGAAGGGCCTGGGCAGGTCTTTACAGGTTATTCTGAGAATCACAAAGGAAATGGTGACCATTAAATAGGCAATTACGGTACCGAATGCGCTTGCGTCAACAAACCACCCGAGAGAATTTTTTCCAAGAAGCGGTGTCAGGATCGTAATGACGCCGATGAATACAATCGCATTTCCCGGTGTATGATATTTCTTGTGAAGCTTCCCGAAGAAGTCCGGAAGCATCTTAGCCCGGCCCATGGAATAAAGTACTCTGGTTGCGCCGATAATAAAGCCATTCCAGCTGGACAGAATTCCCATAATCGCTGTAACAACAATCAGTTTACCTGCAATCGGACGATTCGCCGCATAATTCACAGCGTTTACCACAGACAATCCCTCTCGGCCAAGGATCTCATTCGGTGCCGCAAAGGAACTGGCAAGAATAATCATGATATACCATCCTGCAGCTAAAAGGATGGATGCCACAATGGCAGCAGGTATCTTTTTTAGCGGAAGATTCATTTCCTCCGCCACCTGTGGAATAACATCAAAGCCGACAAACATAGCCGGAACAGCCAGAACCACAGAAAACATCCCGTTTGCTGACGTAAACAGCGGTTTCATATTCTCAATAGAACCATTCATGCCGCTGATAATCGCGAAGCCAATGCCGCCGACAGCCAGTATTGTTGTGACCACCGCCTGAAAAATTGTGGAGATCTTAATCCCCTTTGTATTGATCATGCACAATAATGCTCCGACGCATACAGGGATTACCAGCCAGGTCGCATATACATCAAATCCGGCGATGGTCCAAAGATAACCATATCTCGGGATCGTAATCAGGTAGTCAATCGCTGTAACCAGCGCCGGTCCCTCCCATGCAGCGACACCAATATATGCAAAAGCAATCATCCACCCGGAGAACCATGCCCCGTGGTAGCCCAATGCCTTATAGGTAAAAACGAGTTCTCCTCCGGAATAAGGCAATGCGGGAGTAAGTTCGCAATAGGTCAGGCCGACAAAAATACAGAGAACGGCACCAATGACAAACGCAAGCACCGCACCAATCGTTCCGCCCCGGTCAACCCAATTTCCGGTAAGCGCTACCCAGCCCCATCCTATCATCGTGCTGAAGGCGAGAACAAGAACATCCTTAAATTTTAAATTCCTGTTCAGGGTTTCTATGGATCTGTCCTCCTAATAAACTCCTAATAAACTCCTACCTAATTCCTACTCAACCATCGGATTGACTGACTTACAAACTGACAACAGGGAAATTATCACTGTTCCGCAGCATGCTCCGAACACATCCAGCCAGACATCTGCGATCTGTGGACCTCTTCCGCTGAAAATCTGGATGGTCTCATCGATGAACGCAATATAAAAAGCATATCTTACAGAAGTCAGCATCCTGCCGTGCAGCAGCCGAGAAAACCTGTTTATGAGACTTTCACTTCTTTCGGGATCCGTTCCGCAAGCTGCCCCGGCATCAGAATTTGCCGTACATGCTGCCGCAGCATCAGAAGTTGTCGTACACGCTGCCGCAGTGTCAGTAATTGCCGTACATGCTGCCGCAGTGTCAGAGAATCGGACATTCTGATACAGCCTGAGTTCTGTCCCCAGTATGAAATACTCGGTAAAGTGGGCCATTTTTCTGATCAGGTGGTTCGTCACCCGGTCCCTGCCTACGATAACCGATAAAACCGGATACAAAATCTTCAGAAAAAAACCACTCTCATCGGCCGAGGCTGGCCTTGGCACCATGGAGTGGCCCCAGATAAAAGCAAGGGTAAGGAATATGATAATCGTGATGACTTTTCGTTTCATAATGTGTGTCTTAATGTATTTCTGTTTCAGCTATTGGCTTATCTGGTATCGTGCGCAGTAATTTGGCACTTTCTACTCAAAATTGGTTATTCTTTCTAGGTCTGGAACGCCTCCGATGTATCCATCAATCCATAGCCTTGATAAAGGCATCCCTGTTTCAAGTAGCTTGTTACTGATCTTGACCCTCTCTGTCATTGCCGCGCTCAGAATGCCTATGGATTCCAATACAGTTGATTTTCCCGATCCATTTGCGCCTATAAGAACATTAATATTACCGGGTTCAAATTCTGTATCATACATTGACTTAAAGTATTTGACATGTATTTTATCTATTTTCATGTTGAACCCCTTTCAAGGAATCTTTAGGCTGATTACAGGTCTGAATGATATCAAGACATTGTTGACGGCGAACGTCGGATGTGATCTTGTCCATCAATACCAAGCCTCCTTTGGAGAAGTCGAAAAAACCTTAGATTAATTCGACTCCATTATCGCAAAGGCTAGCTGGGTACAACAGGTACTGGCGGTTTACCGCTTACAACACTCAAAGCTGCATGCTCCCTCATTTCTCGTCTGAATCCGATTTTCCGGCAAGGAATTTTATGATCTCGTCGTAGGCTCGTGGGCTTGCTTCGAGTGCCTTCAGCAGTTCCTTCATGAAGCATTCACATACATATCAAATGTCAGGAACGAAGTTTTTCCAGTGCCTGGTCTATGGTAAGTCCTTGTGCTGTGATCTCTGCCATCACTTCGTCCACACGCTGTTCATTCAGTTCATCTTCGATCTGCTTTATCTGATCGTCTATTAACTGAAGTTTCTGTGTATACTTTACCTGATCTTCCTTTAACTTTTCCAGTTTGCTCTGCAATACCTCTGACCGACTGCGACGTGTGCGTTTCCCTTCTGCCATGCTATTCGTTCCTCCACATAAAAAATAATCTTTGACTTTAAAGAAATTACAGTGGGTGTCTCATTAAATTGATATTAACATAAGAGAACAGCCTCTGCCAGACTTAATAAAGGCAATCCTTTATGAATTGACCTCTTCGCAACATCAAATGGTGACGTTGTATGATCCATGGCGAGCACATCGTTGAGAGGATGCTGAACTTGAGCCGGCTTCCGCCATTGAGTTGTATGACAACTGATGAAATTAGAAACAGCAGAATTCTCCATACCCCTTACCTGTACTTGTGAATAACACCACTAAGGATGTCAATATCAAGAAACGGGAAATCTTCACCAGGGCCAGTCAAATGCCGCAGTTCTTCGATGATCTGTTCTCCGGCCTCTATGGCTGTGTCCATATTTCCATGTTCCCGCAGGATAATGAGCATCTCGATAATCTCCTGTATCCCCTCATCAAAATCCAGCTGATCCGCTTCTCTCAAGTGCCCTTCCTGAAGGTAAAGCTCTCGAAGCAAATTCCACTTTCCAAGAATAATGCGCTTATTGATCTTTACTGGAACCAGATACTCATCCTCCCCGAGATATGCTTCGGAAGCCGATTCGATCTGGTACTTCATATTCCATCCAACGTATGAGCTCAGCATACGAGCCGCCTCTTCCGGTGTAAAGAATTCGTCATCGATCCTAAATCGTATAGATTCATATCCACTTTCCGGATCTTCTTCGATAGAGATATTTCCATGTTCCTTTAATGAATAGCACATGCCGTCGCGGTGCAGCAGATTGGAAGCAGGAGATACTTTTTTCTCAATGCTCTTATACTGCACGCCATTTATGATTTTCTGAAAAAACCGCTGTGCAACATCACTGCCATTTTCATTCAGGTCAGAAACATCTTGAAAATAGTAGTTCCCTCCGACTTCCTGTGCTTCCCAGGTAACAATATTTCCAAGAATCAGGTGCTGTATACGGAAACTGTGCATCTTGCCGTCTGTCTCACTTATGATAATGTTCTTCGCGTAATGAAATGTATTATCCTTTCCAAACATTTCCAGCATCATCTGGTTATTACAGTCGGCACAATAGCTGCCTTTTCCTGTAATATGTATAACCGAAGGATTCTTTCCGCATCTATCACAGAGCATGTTGGTCTTTCTCCCCATCATAAGAATTACAATCTTTTTATAAAAAAAGCATCAATCGTACGATCATCATTAATGTCTCGCTTTTATTTGGAGATTATCTATTTGATGCTTATGAAGCTCATCCGTTAATTCCTTCTTGTCATCGCTAGAATCAACATAAACACAATCAATAGATTCTAATCCATATTGAATATTTATATGATGCCATTTCCCAAAATTATTAGATTCTTCATATTCCTCTGGTAATAAATTTACAATGATTTCTTTGGGATCATAACATAGATTAACCAGTATACGATATTCCTTTTCCTGGGCAGAAACTTTAGGAGATTGTAAATTTATATTTTCGTGAGGAATTTTAAAATATGTTCCCAAATAGTAAACTTTTCTCAATAGGTATTCAATGCGATCATCTATATTCATTGTTGGATCCTGATATAGGTAGTTCCACAGATTTTGTATTTCACTATTCACAATAGCATTTTGTCTTGACTTGTCATAAATAATATTGCCATATTTAAATATGCCTTTTCTGATTTTGTTATTTTTTTGTGAAGATTCCCTCTAATCGATGTATAATCATTAAATTGTTCGATCCATCTATTTGTTGCGTCCAATATTAATATCTCCTCAAGTTCTACATCAATTCTAATGCAAATCAATGACTAGAATTTTCTTTAGATCAATATCCAATTTCTTTACCGTATATTATTATATCCAATCAACTGAATGAAAAGATCAACATGCTCTCAATAAAATTATCTGGTATACTCAAATATTTGCATTCCACTTCCAATCGAAAGTCGAATGTCCAACAAGTGGATTAACTACAGGGAAAGGTGGCATTTCTCATCCACAGGGATGCCCGAAGCCTCGAATTAAAACCATATTAATTAGGCCTTCCAGTTGTTTTGTCGCTTTCTTATCATTTGCTATGTAAAGAACATTCTGAAAAGTATAGCTACGATAACTATTAATACTATTAGATGACATCCGAATTTACGGAAAACGGTCGAATATTTATGTCGCGAAGTCCATTTAGAATAATCATCCTTCGTGACTAATATTTAATGTTTATGCGGGAGGTTTGAGTCAATAGAAATCTGGAACCTTCTGAGTTATAAACATATTTAACAGAGAAATTCCACTCCTTGAACTAACCGAATCAACTTCATACTGACTTCTCAAAGGCTCAAAGTCCACAATCCCCGGTTCATCTTCACTTGTCATAAGCATCCATGGTGCAAACATTCCAATTACACCTTTATTCTTTTTGGTTAAAATTCGTGCACCATATATTCTTTCAAGAGAAAAATCAGCATATTCCTGATCTATCATATGTCGTCTTCCAGAACTGATCTTCCATGTGTGACCATCAATTATTTTAATAAAATTACCGCCGACAGAAAAGTTTTGTAAATCCTTTCTTGCCTTATCAATATCAACTAACCTATAGTAATGACTTTGATAAACAGCGTATCGAAGTGCCTCTTCTGAAAATTCATTAAGATCACGAATCTTATCTATCACAAACTGCGCCTTGATCAGCCCCTCATGCGGATAAATCAGTTTTCCGCCCTGCATTTCTTCGAAAATCCAATTTGCAAGCTTTTCGTTATGGCGAAATCTCAATTTTTCAAAAACATAATCCTGCTGTAAAGGCGTTGATTCTCGCATGTAAATGCCATATCCATTTTGCATAGAACACCGCATAAAAGGTTGAAAACCGATCGGCAGTGCAATATTCTGTGGCTTTGCACGGAAAATCGGATGCTTGAGGACTCATAGCGCAGGGGATTCCCATGCGCATTTTTTTCAATTACTTTTGATGTAACCGTCGAATATTGAATATGAATCTCCTCCATCATTATCCTGCTCATTTGCCAGCTTGGACAATGAAATATCATCACATATTTATGTTTCTCGTCGATTTTAGTATCAGAATTCTTTAATGGATACCAGTTATTATCTTTATAATAGCAAATAAAAAAGAATAGTGCCACATTGCCTTTCCATACTCGAGCTCCAGTAAAAGACATAAGCAATATAAGTGACATTTTTTAGCTACTCTCTAACGAAGTACACATTTTCTCTAGATCTAGTAATCGCAACATATAACTTATTTCTTGTTAACGGTGCAAGCTCGGATAGCTTCCCAGCGTTATATTTCTGCATTGTGCTCTTGTTCAGCATAACGCAGACATTTCCATAACAATCCTCTCCCTTGGTATCGCCCCAGTTTTTATGGCTGGGACCATATTTTGCACTGTTCTGATAATGAAGTTTTACAATGCTTTCATCGCAGAGAATTCTTTCAATCTTTTCCGGGGCAGACACAATCTGAATCACGGTATTATCAGTGCGATTGGAACTCATGCGTATTCCAAGATTAGCCGATATATAGTCACAGATAGTCCGGCTACATCTCCAGCTATTAAGAAGTGTCGTCGTATCTGGCGTTACTCCTTTGTCCTCAAACCGCTTCATGTACTTTATTGGATCATCGAATAGGTTTTTATTAACATTGCCATCGAGGCTGGTATTGTATGTGTGCTGGAAGAAGTCTCCTACGAACAGCATATTAATGTTGGCTTCCATAAGCTGTTCAAGGAAACTGAAGTCTTTCCCGGAAATATCCTGCACCTCATCAGAGTATGTCAACGAAGGTCTAACAGGTTTTTTGTGTGAATTCCAGTGCGAGCATTTCCACCGCAAACCAGGTTTAATATACCATCATGATTTTTTATTGAGAAAGTGCATAACTAGTGCTACGACAATCAAAATAATCCCGCCTATTGGGAAAACAAACAACAGAACGATTCCTAAAACTAACAAAACCCAAAATAGCATATCGGCCTCCTTAAAATAAATATCCAACTAAGTCTGCCTTGATAAGTCCCCGCTTGAGAACGGTAATATTCACTCTCTCGGCATCAGCATTTATTGCTCCTGCTGTCTCATACCCTAATGTTTGTGTCCCTGCAGATGAGACTTTAGCACTCTCGTAGTCCAAAACATCAACGCCAATACTTTTTAAGAGATCTTCTGGCAATTTATAATCCTGCTTTACTAATCCAAATAACGTAAAGCCACTATCGACGCAGAGCGACAGAAGGCATTCCTTAACCCCAGTATGAACAACACTTCCCAATATGGATCCTACAAAACTTGAAAGCAGAATGGCGAGACCAACACCTGGAAGTAATACTGATGTTATCCTGCACAAAGTGGCTGCAGCTAGGGTTGAGAAAATTGATCTTGTCACTTCGTCTCCAAACTCTATTGCAGACATTTTTCCACATGAAGTCAAAATGGAGTCCTTTATGACACACATTGCGAGATAACTTATTGCGCCTATCATCTCAGGTGATGCATTCTTTAGAGTGTCACCAAGCATTCCGCTGAGTGACGCTTCTGTCAGGCATGCTGCTACACTTCCGGTTAAAAAGCCCTCAGTAATGGACACTCCAGTTCTGGTGCCAACTCGTTTTAAGTCATCTTCATCTATCGTTTTCTCATTGGCAACTTTTAAGATACTTTCTATCAGTACAGGCGCAATTTGAAGGATAGCTGAAATCTCAGCGGCGGTGATACCTGCTTTAAGGCTTCTCGATAAAAGCATCTTCATATTGATAAAGTCTTTAGGAGATAACTCCATTGTTTCGGCATTGGCTATTCCCTTTTTGGCATCTTCCGCTAATTTTACCATTTGCTCATTGCTGGCAGGTTTTGAATTAACGCCTGCATTATCAGATACAACAGTCGAAATGTCTCGGTTAAATCTTTCGGCATTCTGCGGCCTAATAGACAACTCTTTTAGATATCTTTTTCTTAGATAAATCCTAGCTTCCTCTACCAACTGATCATCATCAGCTACTAGGCCAATCTGATTTTTATATAAAGGAGAATACTTTGCCTCATCAACTGTCATATTATATTTTGCCGCAAATTCCTCAATCGTTAGCTTTGCCTTGCTTTCAAGATAAGGAGTTACCGATAAAGCTCTTGCCGTAGTTTCTCCATTTGAATAATATTTTGCCTGCCAGCTCTTGCCGAAATTAGAAATAATGTCAGGAGATCCCAGTCCGTTAACTCTCGGCAAAAAAACTCTATGTTCTGACTCTTTAGCAATCGCATCCGCATTAAAAGTAAGCCAATGCCAATACTCAGCCACATCACCTTTTAAAAAGCTAGGAGATTTTTGAGATCCACTAAAGTTCTGATTATTAATATCAAACATATCGTTCAACCCAGAATTGATCTTTTCAACATATTCTGAGGTTTGTCTTGCCGTCATGAACGCTCCGCTATTATTTGAAAATTCATCAAAGCCTTCTTTTACGCCTTGCATCTAAGATCATTCTCCTCTCAAAAAATTCTCGAGAAAATCATGATAAAAGACAGAAATAAGGCATTGATATCTCTGCATTCTCATCTCAGCTTTCCACTTCTCAAATGGTAAAAATGTAACCAGTTTTGCAGCATAGTTAATTTCATGAATGTTGGACAAATATGATTTCGTGTATTTTATAAAATCATCTTTTTCCTTAATCATCCCTGCATAACCCAGAAGTTCATCATCTACCATCAAAAGCGCCTGAGAACCTAACGAATAATATTTCATATGAAATTTCTCATATTTTTTATTCATTGTTTCCCAAGAGAGCAACTTACTTCCAATAAAAATTATTTTCTGATTTGATGATACTGTCGGCTTACTATCCTCATAATTTTTTTCAGACCACGTCAGGGCGGTAGTTCCGTCTTTGCAACCGACAATTTTACCTTCTTTATCATTATGCTGACTTATATATTGCTTAAGCATCTCTCCAAACGGCATCGTTTCTTTTGCGCAAACAATAATAAGATCCGCATTAGGTCTATTGTTCTGTTCATTCATAAAACGGCACCTCCGTATAAATCCCAATCAGACACAAATCAAGGCATGAAGTTTTTCGCCTCATGCCTTGGATAGTTCAATGTGAAACGAAGCCGTGCGTGCAAACTTCATTGACATCTATTTTATCATCTTTATGATTTTTTTACTATAGAATGTATGTTTATTGTGCATAATTACTATTGTCAATCTATTTTCAACCTTCCAGCATCCTCTTCACCTCATTGTGAACTTCCTGGAAAAAGTACCCTAAAGAGCTTTTGACTGTCGAATCAATAGTTGAAGAGAAAGTCATCAAGGTCGATGAGAGCTTCCTTCAGCTCCGGATTCCGTTCGCGCTGAATCAAACTTTCGATATCAATCGCATCCGCGTCGGTGTCTTCCGCGGAAAGGTCATAGGACATCTCCACCAGCCTTGAGAGAATCTCCGCTTTCTTCGTTTTGTGGGTGAAACAGTATTCCTCAATCAGGATTCTCGAATACTCATGCATCAGCTTCTTCCTCCTCATTCTTCGGAGAGTTTATGAAAGTCAGGATCTCATCAAGGGAATGGGCGCTGCTTTCCAGAGCCTTCAGGATCATATCCCTTTGTTTTGCCCTGCGTATATCATACAGCTTTTTGAGCTCGTCGATCGCCTTTTCATGAGCGATTCGTGTCTTTTCTGCCTTTTTCTCTGCCAGCTCGATCTTCAGTTCCAGTGTTTCAGCCGAATTCCGCCGTGTTCTTGCCATCGTTATGCTCCCTTCTTACTGTCGGATTTTTCCTGCAGGTTTTTTCCTATCTCTTTTGCCTGGTACCGGACATTCCCTTCATCCATGTGAAATGCAGACAGGATCGTTTTCTGCGTTTTCGTAACTGCGTGGTCCAGACGGTATACGCCGTCCAGCTGCCTGATCATGACGATCTTCTCCAGTTCTTTTAAAGCCGCCGGAACCGTCATGTAATTCGGCCGCTTTGCCATTGTCTCACAGCATTCCTTCAGTTCCGTATACAGCCTGCACCGCAGGATCAGTGCAATGAACTGGATAAAAATCTTTGAGGCGAGCGCCTCGTCGGAGCACACGCGCATGCTGGTGTTTCCGAGATAAGATTTATCTGCACGGAACAGCTTCTCGGAAGCGTCCCGGCTCTTATACTTATCCAGTGCCTCTCTTGCTGTCATCTTGTCTGTTGACACGATTGCAAAGTATCCTGCCAATGACAGTTCCAGTTCAACAGCAGATGTGTTTTCTTCTGCCAGCTTCAGCGTTTTTCCATCTTTTTCATAATGAAGATAGAAATGATCATTGACTTCCGGTCCGAACGGGCCGCATTCCTTTCCGACGCACTTGTTAAGATAGTGTTTGAGTCTGCGGATTCTTGCCTTGATTTCCTGCTTCTCTCCGTAAGCACGGCTGTCACTGTAATACAGGTGGACATGCTTTTTCTTTTCGTCTCCTTCAAACAATACGCATTCCACACTCGTTCCGTAGACATCATACCGGTCGATGTAATGGATTCGTTTGCCTTCAAATGTCCCCTGATTTTTCAGTATGATCCCCCGGATGAAATCTTTCATCCCTTTGATCATGATCAGATAGCTGTATCCATGCCTCTCGATATACCCAAGGTTTTTCCGGCTGAAGCATCCCCGGTCAAGGATGAAGCCGAGATTCCGGTATCCATAGCCGTACGCCTTATCGATCATGCAGGTAAGCTGGGACATGTCGTTAATACTGCCCGGGTATTCCTCATAAAACAGCGGCTCCCTGTTTGCCGTATCAAAAGCAACGGAATAGTTGAAGATTGGCGTTCCTTGATCCACCTTGGCCTTTCCAAACTCGACGATATCGATGTCACCCGCCTGAGAGTTCTTATTCGTGGAATCATAAGAAATATAGATCCTCTGTCGTTTGCTGCGGGGACTATTCCAGCTGTTCAGAAAGCCCAGGATCTGTTCCGGTTTCAGCGCCTGCAGAAAATCCGACACTTTGGAGTCTGTGTACACCCTCATCCCTGGCGTGAAGAGAGGGTGGCTGTATGCGTGGTCCGGGTAATACTGGGCAGCATTATTCTCACTGAGGATACTGTAACAGGCCAGGTCAAGGACGAAACCGGCGTCCTTCGTATCCATGTGTTTTTCCAGCATTGGCCGGATTTCTGTTTCCGTGATCAGCTTGTGCAGCACAACATAAGACCCGATGCTCAAGTAAGGGCTTCTTGATGAACGATCCACCTCTTCCGGCAGGGCAGCGTCGGGAAAGTATTTCAGGTAATTCTGGTTTGGATACATCTGGTCCGGGGTATCCTTATCCACTTTTCCGATCGATGCTCGTTTCGGATAGGTGATCTGCTTTACCGGATCATAGGTCCGATCATACTCATACTCGATGAACATTTCGCCGCCGCGGTTCTTACGAACGAGCTTTCCGGAAGTCTCCGGAACCGGCACCTTAAACTTCATAAACATGGCATACCCTCAGATAAGGGGGGTGCGGACAAAAAGCTGGACTTTGAAGGGCTCTGAAAAGGAGCACGAAATGTATTCAAAAGAACAACGAGAAAAAGCGTTGGCATTGTATGATAAATGCCATTCCGTCACAAAAGTCATGCAATCGCTGGGGTATCCAGAGAGTCGGGCAGGTCTGTATCTATGGTTAAAGCAACGAAATGCTCCTCCCAAGAAGAAAGCTGAACGAAAACAAATAAATAATGCACCAAATCATCCCCTTCATCCATCACTTGAAACAAAGCTTGCTATTCTTCATCGTTGCTTTATCGAAGGAGAAAACGTACAATTAGTCTCAGAAGAAACAGGATACAGTCGCGCTTCCATTTATACATGGCGTCGAAAATATCTATCCGGAGGGCCGGCAAGACTAATGAATTCCAAAGATGATCCAAGAGGTATACTTAAGAAGGGAATACCTTCTTCAACGAACGAGATCTCTTCGCTCAAGCAACAGATGGTGGAAATGCAGCTTGAGATAGATATACTGAAAGAGACCATCAATGTCTTAAAAAAAGACCCAGGCGTCAGCAAAGCTCCATTGAAGAACAAGGAGAAGGCAGCAATCGTTGACGCCTTAAAAGATCGATATACGCTGCCAATGATTTTAAGAAAGTTAGAAATGCCCAAAAGCAGTTACTACTATCAAAAAGCCAGGTCTGATCGTATCGATAAATATCAGGAACTGCGGAAATCGATCAATGCTGCTTACTATGATAACAGAGCTTGCTATGGTTATAGGCGGATTCACGCCGTGCTCAAAAAGAATGGGTTCACAGTCTCTGAAAAAATAGTGCGTCGACTGATGCGGGAAGAAGGGCTGTTTCTGAGAATTAAATCGAGACAAAAATACAGTTCTTATAAAGGGGAAATATCTCCTGAAGTGCCGAATCTTGTACAACGGGATTTTCATGCAGAATGTCCCAATCAGAAGTGGCTGACAGATATCACAGAATTCGCAATTCCTGCAGGAAAAGTATATCTTTCTTCTATTGTTGATTGCTTTGATGGCATGCTTCCTGCATGGACGATAAGCACAGCACCAAACGCAGCTCTGGTAAATGAAATGCTGGATAAGGCTATTGCTACTTTATCCAAGGAAGAGTATCCTCTGATCCACAGTGATCGAGGCTGTCACTATCGTTGGCCGGGATGGATTGAACGCATGAACAGAGCAGGTCTTAAACGATCCATGTCAAAGAAAGGGTGCTCTCCTGATAATTCAGCTTGTGAAGGATTGTTTGGCAGACTAAAGAACGAAATGTTTTATAGCCGGAAATGGGAAAATATCACCCTGCCAGAATTCATGAGTATCTTAAATGATTACCTCGTTTGGTATAATGAAAAACGGATCAAGGTATCACTCGGTAACATGAGCCCTTTGGAGTACAGACGAAGTCTTGGAATTGCTACTTAGGCAGTCCAAGAAAATGTCCGCACCCCCCTATCATGCGATTATGGATTGTATTGCCTACGACTCCTATAAGATTGACATCGAGAGTGCTGATCCTACCAAAGACATTTCTATGAGAGAAGTCAACGGATTGGATCCCGAACAAGCCAAGTAACAGTGTAATGCAAGTTGGGGTGGCTCCGTCAGTCCGGACAGGTAGCTCTCGCCACACCGGACAGGCGGCTCCGCCGCCCCGCAATATTCAGTTGATAAAAAATACTAAAAACCATTGTCTGACTACATTAGTAATAATAGCGTTTTTGAAATCTATTAGGTCTAGATCCTGAATTTGCTCTGTTCTCTTTATTGCACGAAACCATTGTAAGCGCTGTCGCCAGATCATTTTTTCTATTAACCGAACTTATGATTTTCAAAAAACGCCTTTAGTGCATTAGATTATTCAAATAGTTTATATGCAGAATCTTACTTATCTCCAATAATATCCTATATCATAGTATGAACTAAATATTTCTGATTCAAGTTCTTGTTGTATCGTTGATTCATAGTCTATCTTCTCATCTAACATACAATCAAAATAATCTGCAATAGTATCCAAGTTATATCCAATCTCCTGAATTCTTTCTTTTATATTTTGCAAATCAATCGCTATCTCTTTATCAGTCTTGCCTGCATAAATATAGGGTGTCTTTTTATCGGACTGTAACGGATATCTTGAAAAATCTAGACTTTCTTTATTCTCCGGGATTCCATTATTGTCTGGATGAAGAAATAAATATAGCTCATCTATGTATTCTTTAAGATTCTTGTTTTGAACATTAAATGTGCTAAATTCATCTGTATTATATTCTTTGCAATACTGTTTTATCAGCGCACATACTGTTTGATATAATTGTTTAATATCATGTCCACTAGAATACGTCTCAGATAAATCTAACAGCCAATGAAGAGACCACATTATTGATTTCAAATATAGTTCGATTGCATGATTGCAATTAAATAATATTGGAAAGATGAGTTCATCTGATTTTTTGTCACTATTATCCGCCAAACATATAGCAGCCAAATCAATAGCTGCATGCATATAGCCTTTTGCAATAATATTAAAATTATGTCGTTGATCAGAATATCTCATTTGCCAATTTAAATATGCATTCTTGTTCCAATCTGTATTATATGAAAAAATAGATTTATATTCGCTATTTTTCTTATCCATATCTGATTACATCCCAAATATTAATGAATATTCCGGGCTCAGGGTACCATCATTCCGCAGAAGGATACCGTTCGTCCGCAACAGCGTACTTCTCTGATTATCGAATAAATTTCGCGGCATAGTACTGTTTTTCCGCGCATGCGTACTGCGGCATATCTGGCGTAGAATCCAAGATGGGAAATAGTTCCGATTCTATGAAAGCCTTTATTATGGCCAAACGGATTCAGGTGCGGCTGATTATGCAGTTGCACGCAGACGGTATGTCACAGGATGACATCGCCACCACACGTATTATGATGTTCCTTCACTGCAGGAAGCTATCAGAGTGGCTGTGAAGCGTTATAATGACCAGCCATTTCAGAAACGTACAGGAAGCCGTTCTTCCATCCTTGAAGAGGAGAAAAGGTACCTCCGCCCGCTTCCAGCAGTTCCATATGAGGTATCGACACTTGTTCCGGATCGTAAGGTTTATCCGACCTGCCACGTTTCTCTCCTGAAAAACTGGTACTCAGTGCCGTATATCTACCGTGGCAAATAGGTGGATGTCAGATATACAGAGACAACTGTTGAAATCTTCTTTGACCATCAGCGGATCGCCTCACACCTGAAGTTCCCCGATTATGTGACGAACAGGTATTCCACCCATGCGTCGAATATGCCGGATGAGTTTAACAAACCGGAAATGGATCAGGAACGCATGTGTGCATGGGCTTCCACCATCGGGCCGAATACACGGGAGGTAATTGACCGGATCTTCCGCAGCGTAAAACTAAAAGAACAGGGCTATAATGCAGCTTTGTCCGTGCTTCATCTCAGCAGGCATTACTCGAATGAACGTTTCGAAGATGCGTGTCAGATTGCCCTCGCGAATACCACATCGCCCCGTTACAAATATCTTAAGGCGATTCTGGCGAGCAATCAAGACCTCGTCCTCCGTGAGCGTAAAACCACTCAGAATAACCCCGAAATCTCACAGACGGAGGACAATGCCTCAGGAGCTTATGTCCGCGGCGCCAGTTATTACGGAGGAGGTGCTCACGATGATCAGTGATGAATCCAGACGTAAACTCCGCGAAATGCAGCTTGAACAGATGGTCGAAGCGTTCGATAACCAGGAGGCAAACCGGGAGACTTATCTAAGCATGAGCTTTGATGCCCGTCTGAATCTTCTGATTGCCGAATGCTACACCGCGAAGAATAATGACCGCGTCAAAAGGCTGCTCCGTTGTGCAAAGCTGCGGTATCCCAATGCAGACATCAATACGATGTACTATGAAGGGCGCGACCTGAACCGGAACACCGTACTGGGTCTTGGCACATGTGGCTTTATTACCAGCCGCACCAACCTCATCATAAACGGTTTTACAGGTTCCGGAAAGACTCATCTGGCTTGTGCAATAGGGAAGGAATCGTGTAGGCATCTACACCGGACACGATATTTCCGTATGCCAGAAATGCTCGAGATGCTGAACCTGGCAATGGAAACCGGCCACAGCATTACCAGTACTGTCACGAAACTTTCGAACTATCACCTCCTCATCATAGATGAATGGCTCCTCGATATCCCTTCTGAACAGGAGGACAAATATCTCCTGGAGATCTTCGAAAGACGTTACGATTAATGGCCGACCATCTTTTGTTCGCAATACAAAACGAGCGAATGGTATCCCCGCCTCGGCGGTGGTGTCGTTGCGGGGATGCCATCATGGACAGAATCGTCCATAATGCAATGACTATTAACTCAGGGACGCTGAATATGCGGGAATTCCTTGCCGCGCATCCAATCTGACCCTGCGGTATCATTTGGCGGAAAGGCGGTACCCTTGTCGCGGACTCACGGTACCGCTCGCCCGGATTGGCGGTCTTTTGACCGCGGAATATTCACTTTGCGATTCCATGATTCTCGAGGTTCTGTATATTTTTTCGAGGGCTAAAGATAAACTTCATTTTTATTGTAGCAATGATGGTCACACTCTAGAAAGAATAAACAGAGTTATTATTTAGCTTATTGAATTCCTTCATGCCTTCCTTTTATAGTCTTAACCATTTGCTGTAATACATTTTTAAAAAGACAATATGCTGAGCCAAAATATACAAATACTGATATTAAAATAACAAGAAGTTGCCAAACAATGGTACTACTAACAGGTTTAAGAAGAGTAGCAACACATCCCATAATCAAAGAGCAAATAGTCGCGGGAACTAGATTTTTCAACTGCCTCTTTATACTAACATGCACATAGTGTTTCAAGAAAAATAGCCCAAGAACCACTTGAACCAGAACAACCGAAGCTCTAGTGTAAACAATCGGCCAGAACCCAATATTCTTTGTATAATAGCAAATCGGGATCATGATAAGCAAACATATTGTTTCATAAATAAATAGGATCTTTGGAATTCCTTTTGCTTTAAAAGCCTCACCAAAAAAATTAACAAATACAACAAAAAGTCCAGATGAAAGTGCCCATGCGCCAATTATATTGGCTGCTTCTTCCCATTTTGATCCAAAGAGAATAGTTGTAACAAGCCCACGAAAGATAAAAATACCTATTGACATTGGGAATACAATAAATGCTGCAGTTTGTTGAAGGCTACCATAGATATCGTCAAATTCCTCTTGATTGTATTTTAATCTTGAAAGTGATGAAAATAGTACAGGAATGATAGAAGCTTTAACCAACGTCATTATGGAATTAACCATATTAAGAGAATTCTTATATATTCCAAGATAATATGAAGAAAAAGCAGATCCTATAATAAAAATATCAAACCATGTAATAAACCAATAAGCTACTGCCTCAGCTAATGACCATATGCTAAATGAAATCATTTCGTGAAGTTTTGCAAAGCTATAATATAAAGACGGCTTCCATTTAGATTTAATAGTTAAATAAACAGCATTAACGAGTTGAACAGCAATCGAGCCAATAACCAATGACCAATAGTTTCGAAGGATAACAGCAAGTGGAACTGTCACCACAAGCGGAATTACTGCTGTTACAATTCTGGCTCTAAAAAGTATTTTAAAATCAAATTTGCGTCTGTATAACGAGGTTTGTATACACGAAAAAGAAGTTAAAATCAATTGGGTAGAGGCAATTACAATGACGTTTTCATGACCTTTATTTCCCACTAATGCAGCAATTGGAAACCGAAACAGAAAAATGATTATCCAAAGGAAAAACGATAAACAAAAATTCGTCCAAAATGCAACATCGATATATTTATCTGCTTCTCGTTCGTCTAAAAAATCACATTGAATAATATATTTTGCAAATCCAGAATCAGTAAATAAATCAACAAATGTTATGATCATATTAACGGTTGCAAGAATTCCAAAATCTTCTGGAGCAAGAACTCTTGCAAGAATCATATTCGTTACTGGGGAAACAATCTTTGATAATGCCTCGCCAGCAGTTGACCATTTTAATGAATTTCCAATTTTATTTTCCATCAAATCCTCACAGCTTTTCATACATTATTATTGATTGGTATTGAATATCTTAGCTTTGCTAAAACTATAATTTGAAAATATCCAGACTATAAAGAAAGCAATAATGACCTGTATTTGTAAGAAACCACTTATAAACGCATCTGCTAATGATCTCGGTGCCATAAGAATATTATATAAGGCATAAAGAATTATCGCCCTTCCCCATACACCTTTATCACAAAAACTATTACATCCCTTAATTATTATTCCATATATAAAGCTCCATACTGCAACACCTAAATATCCAAAATCATGATATGCCTCAGCTATATAACAACTTCCCAAACCTCTTCCGTGCAAATAGCCCCATGGTAAAGCTAGATAAGAAATTGTATGAGAAAATAAATTACCATTTAATGCTCTTCCTGCGCTTTGCCCAGAGAAACCACGCGTTCCCAAAAGAGTCTCAGATATAGGATTATACTTAAAAAATTCTACAATCCCTCCAAGTGAATATATTTTATTAGGTATTGATTTCTCGTATTCTTTTCCATACCCAATAACACTAACACTTACCCCTTGAGAATTTAATGTACTGAAGATAGCATCAAAAAAAGAATTATAATGTGTATCTTGACCTAATCTAACTTGCCCCAGAAAATTTAATAATATAGCGATTATAGGAGCTACTACAAGTAACGCTACTATTAATTTTCCATTAATCCACTTTTTATTAATATCTAATTTATTTCTAAACGCTAAATATATTATTAATATTATTATGTTGATTACAAAATCAGCGCGTTGACCAGAAAATAATGTTATGATTGAATAAATAATATAAAAAAAGATAGGCCAAAAGGCTTTTTTCTTATTAGGAAGTGATGCCAAAAAGATATAAAAGAAGACAGGACACATGTACGCTATCAAGCGAACAGGATAAGGAAGAATTGTTATATCATCCAAGTATAAAGATGTATATCCCATGGTTCTAGAATAAAGTGCATGCAGTATTCCAGTTATTATGTATGGGATATAACAAATATAAAAAAGAATAAGGCTTACATTCAAAACGCTTTTGTCATATTTTAAAGAACTTGTTTTACTATTAATTTTATTAATATGCCAATATTTTGCAAAATAATTCCCTATAAAAAGAAATATTAACGAAATTCCAAGGCACCAATAAATATGATTTGTTATATTTTTATCAAATAATACAACACCTTCAGAGTAATGAAATACCTGATCATCTACATAAGCCGCTAACAAGAATAAATAGAACATTAAAAGGAACATTAAAAAAGGGATATTCTCCATACCAACACTCAGACTATATAACAACTCCCAGTACCAAATTGTAACAATGATTGCTAGCCCAAAATCGGCATTAATGAGTAAAAGCAAAGGGAGAAGAACAATCCCTATCATAATGAATACTGTCTGCCATGATCTGATTTTTATAGTTTGATGCATATTAAGCATGAAAATTTAATCCTACCGTTTCAATCTTATCTGAAAATAGTTTATAATTCTTATCAACATCAAATTTGTTTTTCCATATTTCATATGAGTAATCGCAAAATTTTTGATAATCGCTTTTGTTCATTAATATAAAATGCCTAATGGCATTTTCGACCTCGTCTAATGATGGATTGTCTGATAATAAAAAACCATTCTTTCCGTTAACAACTGCTTCACAGCTACCACCTACATTTGTAGCAATAATAGGCATTCCAACTGATTCCGCTTCCATTATCGAAACCGGTAACCCTTCTGATTCACTTAAATTAATAAATAACGTTGCTTCCATATTTTTATAAATGTCCCTAAGCTTATCATTAGAGACAAATCCCTTAAATATAACCTCCAAATTTTCAGGCTTTCCTTTTAACACATTAAGGATTTCTCGTTGATATTCTTCATCACCATCTCCAAAATGAATCCATTCAATTTTGATATCGTTCATTCTACATAAGGCTTTTGCTATCAAATCAATTCTTTTGATTCTAGATATTCTTGAGCATGAAACTACCACCAATGTATTATTAGATAAACGCTTATTTCTTCCTGGCTCTCTTGTACCAAGTCGTGCAACCTCAACCTTGTATTTAATGGCTGGATATTTTGATACAATATACTCTTTGCCATTTTCAGAAATACAAAATAGTCTTGCTAAATTTTCAAGCAAAAATGTTCTGTAAGGCAAATAATCGTATTTATTTCGAAACTGAAACAAATCTTGACCATGTGCTCTTGAAATTACTTTTGAATTGTTGAAATATTTTTTTAGAAGTATGGCAGCATAAGTTCCAATACCTAATCTATATGAATAAAAGACAATTTTTTCTGTTCTATCTATCCCTCTTTTTTTTAGATCGTTCCGTATATGTTGAAAAAGCAACCGTCCTTTAGCTGTAAATAAAGAGAAACTTTTAATAACAAAACCACTCATGTTTTTATTTTGCAAGATATATATAAGCTCTTCTACCCCACTTTTGCTTGCAATGCCTTTGAAAAGATAATATATTCTATCAAAAACGTTATTATAGAATATACTTTGTTCACCGTTTTCAACTCCATTTTGAAGTTTTAAGTGTTCGTTACTATACACATGACCCTTAGTGGAATAATATAATATTCTATCAAATCCATGATAATATTTAATTTCTTCGTTAAGATATATTTCATCTTGCATAAAATCAGATATTACTATTAAAACCATTTTTCTAACTCTTTACTATAATTAGGCCATTTTCCAATTTGATCCGGCATCTGGATTATATCTGGATCTGATGCACAATTGCCCTCAATAATACAAACATTACCAACTTTATCAAGAGACACATCCCACCCCACATAACGAACATTAGGACGAATAAGTGCCGCTTTTTTTACAGTATTTACTATTTCATCCCATAAAGGTATTTTATAGCCAATAATTTGCTTTCTAGATAATGGATGAATATAAAACTTATTATTTTTCTTATCGACTGCAGGAGTCACAACAAGACCTGTTTTACAATCAATAAGAGCTGCAAGTCCATAATGGTGAAAATTATCAGTACATCCCTCGCCATTGCCAGTACGAAAAACTGCGTTCATAAGTTTTACTTTATCGCCATGAACAATTGTCACTAACCTTAATGTGTTTACAGAAGAGGGATTGAATTCAGCTAAATCGTCATATTGATCTATTAACTCTTCTAATATGAAATGTTTATTTTTTAAATCATCTAAACTCTTGAATTCGCTTTCCGAATTGTATACACCTATACCATTCCCCCCACTTCCCTTCTTTTTTTTTCTCATAGAAACAGGGTGCCGTTTGACGAAACTCTCATATTCATCCTGAGTACAAGTATCCAGATCAATCCAATCACGTCCTATAAAGTCTTTAAATACGCTATTAAACCTACTCTTATCATCAAAATCAGGTTGGGCTATAGTTCCATTACAAGTCTTAATAATGCGAATCCATTTACGTCCGACAATAAAGGTCTTTCGGTCTATAGCTCTTCTTTTATAAAAATTGTATTGAAAATAATCATTGATTCCAGCTCCGTATTTTAATGTGCAGAGAAGAAAATCAATTGTAATTCCAATTTTTTGGACAGAACTTACACTAGGACCAATAAAAGTATCCATCAACAAATTATATTTTTGAAGATGTAGTTTAATATAATCAAGCCCTTTTTTATTGTTATATCCGGTTAATTCTTGATTTTTGTCTTCCATCAGTTATTACCATTCACCAATATTAATCACTTATTAATCCAGGTTCCTATATTATTCTTTATAGCCAATTTATAAATTCTGTCGCATAGTAACACATCTTCTACCGATAATCCTACTGAATTAAAGTAAATAAATTCTTTGTTATTTTCACGACCGAGTTTCTTTCCCTCAATTATTTCGGAAATGTCAGCATAAATATCATCTTCTTTCAAAATCCCCTGATGATACATCTGAGTTATTGTTTGTGCCCTATGCTTTACACAGTCCCAACAGTCACACACTATTTTGCTTGCCTTTTCTGCTACAGCAAACTCATCCTCTAGTCCTGCAACATGAATATATAGCGCTCCATCTTTAATCCAATTCGCTTTAAGAACTTTTTCCTGTGAACTTATTGCAGTCACAATAATATCAGCATTAACAACCGCATCTTCATATTTGTTGTGGCAATCTACGAATGTTATATCGGGCCATTTCGTTTGTAGTTCATTAACAAAACTTGAAGTAGATCTATCTGTCCTAGAAGATACATAGCAAGTTTTTATTGTTGGAATAGTATATTTAATTAAATTCAGATGGGCCTTTGCCTCTTCACCTGCTCCTATAAAGCCTATAGACGTAGCGTCTTGTTTTGCAAGATATTTAGCCGCAATTGCTCCCATTGCAGCCGTACGAAGGCTTGTCGACTTTGTTGCGTTCATAAAGCAAATTAACGAGCCAGTTTCTATCTCAGACAGAGCGGTAAAACCTTCGACATTTTTAAGACCTTTCTCTTTGTTTGATGGAAAAACTGAAACCCACTTCACGCCGCATACATTTTCATTTTTCAATGTAGACGCCATGCAGTTAATTCTATTTTGGTAAAAATCATCGAAAATTTGAGAACTCTTATCTGGTTGTATTGTCGACCCATTAGCCATCATCATTACTGCATCGGTTACTGCATTAATGGCTACGTCATAATTATCTTTCACAATTTCATCAACATCTTTTTCAGAGAGATAAAGAAATTTATTCATGATTTACCCCTTCAGTTTCAGTTTATCAATATATAGCATTCGATATGTCATTTCATCTCCATTGGTGTCATACATATGGAAAGCTGAATGAACATTATTGACAATGTGTTTTAAATCATTCTTATCATTGAAAACAAAATGTGCTAAAGCAACTACTTGTGAGAAGGAACCGGTATCATCAATTTCTCTTCCTGTTTTGTAAATTGTTGGGAAATACACAATGTTATTATCATCTCTTAGTATATCTTGACCCTCAATCTCACTAATAACCCCAGGTTTTGAATAAATAGGATAGACAGCGTAATACTTCTTTTTGGGTATATTTCTCGGTATTATAGATATGAAACCATCGACTCTACCCTCTCCTGTTAAGGCAAAATAAATATCTGAAGCTACTTGATTGATTCCATGCATATAGTCGACAGGATAAATAGATGCTGAACCTCCATATCGAAATCCACACTCATTAAAATAATATGAATCTTGATCTTTAAATACTTCTATCCAAAAAGTGCCTTCTTTTATACCTATATCATTTATTAAACTGTTAATTTTGCTTTCAAATTGTTTTCTAAATTCATTAGAAAACTTGCTTTCAAAAACAAATAGTCCGCCAACATAACTTCCCTGCTTTTTATACCGTACCGGGTACTTATCCTCTAACCCGGAAAAATAGAGTCTTCCATTGCTAACAGTATAAAAAACAACTACTCCTTCATTTTTCACAAACTTCTCAATAATATAATTTTGAGTTGGAGAATTGATTTTTGCTTTTTCTATGCCATGTTCGAGTTCAATAGGATTTTGACATACAGAAAATCCATTGCTCCCGCTACCATCCGCAGGCTTAACAATAACAGGATAATCTTCTTCCTTAACATCTTCAGCCGAATTAAACCGACCAGCCACTGGCAAACCGTGTTTGATACATAGTTCTTTAAAAAACGTTTTATTCTGTAAATCGTCCCACTGTTTCTTGGTACAATAGCATGGTTTGCCTATATCATTTAAATACTGACAGGCATATGAAATAACGGTTTCACTACCTCCCATATAAACCCCATCGATTTTCTTGTCTTTGATTAGTGATTTCATTGCAGCTGAATCAATAGAATTTACTGAATACTTCTCATCTGCAATTTCAAATATTCCAGCAGATTGATCATTTCCTGTTGCTATAAGAGTGATTTTATAAGTATCTGCAATCTTTTTAATTGCTTCTTTCCAAAGACTTCCGCCCAGTATAAGAAGCCTTTTCCCCTGCAGTTTGTTTTTTATTTCAATTGTTGATGAATTCATTTTGCAATTTCCTTGCTCACTTTGTCTTATTGTAAATATTTTTATGCATTACAACCGTTTCAATCGTTTTAAAGAATATGTTAGTATCAAGAATGAATGAAACGTCTTCTGCATACTTCGCATCAAGTTTAAGTTTTTCGTCTTGACTTATGGAATTTCTATAATATGCCTGTGAATAGCCGGTTATACCAGGACGAACCGTCAATCGTTTTTTACGTACATCATCAAGTTCATCATATTTTTTATCTACAGTCACTGGACGAGGGCCTACAAATGACATGTCACCTTTTAGCACATTAAATATTTGTGGCAACTCATCAATAGAAGTTTTTCTCAATATCCTTCCAACTTTTGTAACTCGTGGATCAGTCGTGGAATTAAATGTGGAATCATCAGCATTTCTTATATCCGGGGCATTTACTTTCATGGACCTTAATTTATACATTTCAAAAGGCTTGCCTCCTACCCCCCGCCGTTTTGCCTTATAAAAAACAGGACCATGATCTTCGGCATAAATAAAAGGTCCACAAGCTAAGCAAACTGCACCTACGAATGGTGTAAGAATAAGCGAACCAGTGAAATCTAAGGCTCTTTTTATATATTTCTTATAAATCATTATTAAATTTCCTCAACCTTTATCTTCCCTAAAGCGTCTTTACAGGTTGTTATAGCTTCTTCAGGTGTATCCCTCTGAGCAATCACAAATCCCATACGAGATCCACTATTATTAATTTCTGTGATTTCTTCTCCAACATCGTGAACGATGCTAACTTGCACAATACCAGGGATCTTCTCTGCTTCTTCTATTCCCTCAATGCTCTTTACAACTCCTGAGTGCTGGTGGAAATACCTTATTGCAGATCCCTTATTCCATTTCCGATCAATATCCGGCTTCTCCCCGAGAGCGATCCTGATGCATGCTTCCACCATGTTCACACCTGTAGAAAGAGGAACCAGATGCGTTGTGATATTATCTCCTCCAAGGCGTGCACCTAATTCCACAATTTTAGGCCCATCTTTTGTGATTTTTATCTCAGTATGAGAAGGTCCATTCTCTATACCAATCGCTTTATTAGCCGCAATAGCAACTTCTGCTATTCTATTCTTGGTTTCAGCAGGAAGCACTGATGGCTGATTGTGTCCCATTTCAACAAAATAAGGGGCTCCTGTGGTCAACTTATCAGTGATCTGGATAACATGAACTTCACCATCGATAGCAAGTGTTTCAACGCTCACCTCTTGGCCTTCCATGAATTCTTCTACCATCAAGCCACCAGATCTTGAGTTTTCTTCACTGTACTCGTAAGCCTTTGCCAGAGATTCAGGATTATAAACATTCAGAAGATTGATACCTTTAGATCCAGAATTATCTGCAGGCTTTACAATCACTTTGTATCCCTCGTTTCTGACGGCTTGCACAGCCTTTATATATTCATCCTTTGTATGAACCTTGAAGTACATTGGAATAGGAACGCCTGCCGACTTAAGGGCATCACGCATATATGCCTTGTTCGTAGCCTTAAGTGCCGTATCTTCAGAAATGCCTACAAGACCCAGTTCTTTTGCCACAACAGCCACCGACTGCATTGGCATATCGGTGGCAAGTGTCATTATTCCATCTATATGATTTTTCTTCGCCGATTCAAGAATTCCTGCAGTATCAATAGTACTAACGACTTCCTTAATGACACCCGGAACATTAAAACCAACTGCCTCAGGATTCATGTCACAGACAACCGTACGGAGCCCCATTTCGTTTGCTTTTTCAATTGCAGGAAGCTGAAGAATACTGGCTCCCAGGATCATAATTGTCTTCATAACTATGTTACCTTTTACTCAGCTAAAGTATTTTTGTCAATAAGTAGCAATCGCCAATTCCTATCGCCGTCGCTATCGTGTTGTCAATAATATAGTCAGTCTCAAAGTATCCTAATTCTGTGAAATACTGCGTTACTTTCACACAGAACGTTATTGCAAATCCGAACGCAATAGCTTTCTTTGGGCTTTTTTCACTTACAAGGTATCCGCTTGCTCCCAATGGCATAAAAAAACCATGTTTAACTGGTCCTGCTAAATCTATTCCATCCTGAGATTAGCCGTGATTGCATAATATGAATGAAACGGTGTAAAGATATGTTGTTGTCAGGAGCCGGTTTTCTTGTAAATAGGGTTGCACAAAGAGTTGGGATGCTATAAATAACACCCACGTCACAATTCTCTGTATCTTATTTAGTTTCTACAGCCCTTGTGGCTTATTTCAAAAAGTATTCACATCCTTGCACTTTTAGATTCTGACGCCCTTTCTCAATACCCTCTAACTTCCCTAACTCTTTCTTTGAAGCTCTTGGTCACATACTCCACGTCATCATCACTCAGTTTTGTATGAAGTGGTAACGTGATCTCATTACTAAACAGTTTAAACGCATTCGGATAATCGTCGATCTTAAAGCCTAATTTCTTATAACCTGACATCATTGGGAGAGGTTTATAATGTACATTAGTTGCAACACCTTTCTCAGCCATTTTTACGATTATCTGACGCCTTTGCTTATCATCGCATCCTGTGACGCGAGTTATATATAAGTGGCCAGAGGATGTGTAATCATCTGTGAAATGCACGATGTGATCCACACCAAGTTCCTCACAGGCTACATCGTAGCATTTAATTATTTCCCTGCGTCTTTCAAGCAATCCCGGATACCGCTCTATCTGCGCAAGACCTATGCCTGCCATAATGTCAGTCATGTTACATTTGTATAAAGGAGCCACAATATCGTATTCCCATGCACCCAACTGAGTCTTATGCAAAGCGTCCTTCGACTGACCGTGAAGGCTCAACAACTGAAACCAATGATAGATTTCCGCATCACTCACGGCCTCTGCGCTACTATCAGCTTTGTCGTAAGAAACGGCAAACGGCAGATTCCAGCTTGCAGCACCACCTTCAGCTGTCGTGAAGTTCTTCACAGCATGGAACGAGAAAGAAGTGAAATCTGCGATAGAACCTACCATCTGATCTTTTCTATTACCCCTTCCTTCCGGATCAGAGGAAGATCTGCTGACAAATCTGTGTGCTCCTAAAGCATGTGCTCCGTCTGCAACGACAGCCACGCGACCCAGATTCTTCTGGATACGACTCCCAAGCTTTGTTAATCCGTCATCTGATTCATCAGCCTCTAATGGTATAAAAAATTTACGCACCTCTGGATCGGTGACGATAGAGAAAATCTTGTCATAGTCACATGGAACACCGCCGAGATCTACCGGAACGATAGCTTTCGTATGAGGAGTAATAGCAGTTCTAACCTTGTCATAGTCCATCTCTAATTTATCAGCCTGACTATCAACAAATACAATCTTCGCTCCGACATGAAGAGCTGCTGCTGCTGATGATGTATATGTATAAGCTGGAACAATAACTTCATCTCCAGGGCCAATACCAAGAACACGAAAAATAAGTTCTTCTGACGCTGTAGCAGAGTTAAGACATACAAGATTTGGATTTCCAACAGCTTCGCCGTTTGTGATCCCGTCCTTCACACCAATGAAAGTTGCTAGTTCATGCTCCAGCTTTTTTGTCTTCGGTCCTGTAGTGATCCATCCAGATTTGAGTGTATCTATTACCTGCTGTTCTTCCAGTTCACTCATATCCGGCGGACTAAATGAAATTTTTCGTTTCGGTTCTTCGTTCATTTTTTCTTCTTCCTGTTCTTTTTGCGTTTTTCTTAAGACAACGGTCTCGAAATTATAGTCGCATTTAAATACCAGTTTTTAAAGGATACTTATTGGCCTGCGAATAATATTATTACGCAACAAGTCCTTCATTAGGATATCACTAACACCCACTCAAGTAAAGGGTAACCATTGGGTATGCCATCTCTACTTACATGTATGTTCTTTCTGTTTTCAGGAAGCAATAACGCCCTGCGCCTGATCCACATGTTCGAGATCCGGCTTATAGGTCGTGACAACTTCAGAAACTACTCTCTTCATCTCCATTGGTTCTACTTCCTGTTTACTAACCTGATCCAGTCTATGGATCTGCTGCAGAAACAGATCATCGTCCATTTCTATCGGATGTCCGATATGAATCAGCTTGTTCGGAGTATCCTTCATTCCCTCCTCGTCCATGAGAAGCTCCTCATAGAGCTTTTCTCCGGGCCGGAGGCCGGTGTACACGATCTTGATATCGACATCCGGCTGATATCCGGACAGGCGGATGAGCTTCCTGGCCATATCGTCGATCCGTACCGGTTTTCCCATATCGAGCACGAAGATTTCTCCGCCCTTTGCATAAATGGAAGCCTCGAGCACAAGGGATACCGCTTCGGGAATCGTCATGAAGTAACGGATGATGTTTTTGTCCGTGACTGTGACCGGGCCGCCCTTCGCAATCTGTTCCTTGAAGAGTGGAATCACAGAGCCGTTTGATCCGAGGACATTCCCGAAACGTACGGCCATGAAGGTGGTACCGGGATATTTGCGGTCCATCATCTGGATGATCATCTCACACATCCGCTTCGTGGCGCCCATCAGAGAGGTCGGATTGACAGCCTTGTCCGTGGAAATAAGAAGGAATCTCTTCACTCCGTGCTCGGCAGCCGCCTTTGCCAGCTTGTATGTACCCATGACGTTATTTTTGATTGCCTCGCAGGGGCTGTTCTCCATCAACGGCACATGCTTGTGAGCAGCCGCGTGGTAGATCATTTCCGGATGATAAGTTTCAAGGACACTGTTGATCCGGGAGGTATTGCGGACAGAACCGATCAGAGTGACCAGATTCAGCTTGTCTCCGTATTTCCGGATCAGCTCCTGCTGAATAGCGTAGGCGTTGTTCTCATAGATGTCGAATATGATCAGCTGCTTCGGGTTTGCCGATGCGATCTGACGGCAGAGCTCGGATCCGATGGATCCGCCGCCTCCGGTTACCATGACAACCTTTCCCTCGATCGTCTTTTTGATCTCGGTGAGATTGATCTTGACCTCGTCTCTGCCAAGCAGATCCTCGATCTGAACGTCACGGAGCCGGGATACCTGTACTTCGCCGTTTACAATCTGGTAGATCCCGGGTACAATCTGAAGCTTGCATCCGGTCTCCTGACAGATATTCAGAATGCTGATCCGGTCTTCGTTGGATGCGCTCGGAATGGCTACGATAATGATATCGATCTCATATTTCCGAGCGAGCTCTGGGATATCGTACCGGTTTCCCTCAATGCAGTGCCCCTCCAGATACCGCCCGAGCTTTGTGGGATTGTCATCGACGATTGTGCAGATCTGATAATTGCTGTGACCTCCCAGCCGGAAGTCATTGATCAGCTCCTTGGCCGCCTGTCCGGCACCTACGATCATGACACGTTTCTTCCTGTCGTCCGGCCGTTCGTTTTTCCTCTTTGCTGCCACGTAGCGGATCATCCGGTATCCGAATCGAATGGCAACGCAGAACAAAAAAGATATGATGTATCCCATCACAGCCACGCTGCGAGGGATTTCCACCCCAGCCGGCCAGGAGATCAGATGTTCTGCCATAAGCGCTGCGGCCAGAATCAGATAGGCAACGATGATGTGATATGCCTCCGATATGCTGGCGTATCTCCAGATGCTCTGGTACAGGTGGCATACGCGGTACACGATCAGCGTCGTCGCGCAGATAATTGGAAACAGGATAAGAAGATGCTGCAGGTAATTCAGCGGTATCTTCGAAAACTGGAAATCAAATCTCAGCCACAGCGAGAAGAAATACGCGATAAATGTGGCAATGATATCCGCCGCAAATACCAGCTTCACCCGCATCTTGTACCGGGAATCTTCACGGAGTTGGCCGCCGTTCGTGCTTCCTTCTTTCCTGTCTCCAGTAGATGTCATAATTTTCTCCTTCATTTGCTTCATTCATTTCAAATCAGATATCTGATATTCTTCCAGGAGATCTGTTCCGTCTGACCTTTTTTGTCTTCTCCTTCTGTTTATAAAAGTATGCAGGATCACCTTGTCAAAAGTCACAGCCACGACAGAGGTACTTAGCGGTCCGTCATCATACTAATCATACTCTTGACAAATACCTCCCATATTTGCATGTACTATATCAGCTGATATAGCCTAGCTCCTTCAATTTATTGAAGATTGTCTGTGCGATCTGCTGTCTTCCGTCGTTGGTCATCATCGATGCGGTCACTGTGCTGTTCAGGCTGATGTAGTGGCTGCCGAATGCCTGGGTCATAGCCGTGTCATAGGCGTTGTGATCGGTCCAGCCGGACGGATAGGACCCCAGAACCAGGTAGTCCCTGGTTCCGTTCTCGTAGGTGCCGAGAACGGCCTTCTCCTGCTCAATCAGCTCGTTCAGGTCATTTCCCCAGCCTCCGTGGTATCCCATGGTAAGAACCGGAAGATAGGATTTGTCGTCACGATCCTTGAGATATTCACTGATATCTGCGCGGACGATGGTGTCATAGCTGTCGGTCAGACCATTCTGCGTGTGATTGTTGATGTAATTCTGAACGGTCTGCTGGTCGATACCTGCAAGGGACATCTGGGAAAGAGTTCCTGCCATGTCCCAGGTATCATCCTCCACCGTCATATCGGAGCCTGCCGCCTGAAGAAGAGCCTGCAGCTTTGCCGGATAACCGTTTGCCTTGTCCGCGTCATCCTCCATGTAGCTGTCGCCGCGGATACTGATGGCGGTGTAGCTGGTCTTCTCATTCTTTGTGTCAGATGCGGATGACGAGGAGACAGAAGATGCAGATACTGCGGATACAGAAGAGGAGGAAGAGGCTGTGCTGTCTGTTTCTTCCGGTGCTGTGCTGTCCGAAAAGGAGGATCCCGAGACAACGGTCGTCTCATAGGTGTTGTTTCCATCCTGCATCATCGCCTGCGCTGCCTTTGTCTCCAGTTCCTTCGTTGTTTTCTTCTGCTGGATATGGCTTACCATCAGAAGCGCTGCAAGGACCAGCGCCAGAACGACACAGCATAGTGTCGTTAGAAATTTTTCAAATCCCGAATCATGATTCATCGCTTTTCCTGCTTCTCCTCATTTAATTGATCGTATCCGCCCGGGTACACACGCTGTCTGATCTGATGATTGCACCGTATGCCGATACGGATCTTGTATTATCCTATTGCTGCATGGTATGGACCTCTGTTAATCCATCATACTGCATGATACAGGTCCTCTGTTATTCCATTGCCGCCTGATAGATGGCCGCATTATTCTCCAGAATCTCGTCCGACTGTCTTCCGAGGTGTTCCTTTCGCAGTATCTCCAGACCGTCCTTCATATTCGGGCACCGGATGTCGAGATTATGAGAGTCGGTTCCGAGGATCTGGGTGATGCCGTTTCGCACCATGGTCACCGCGCGGCGGCGGCTGCTTCGATGCAGCAGGGCACCGGCGTTCATCTGGATCAGGACATCCATCTCCAGAAGTTCCCCGATGGCGTCCTCTCCCGCGTATTCCGGAAAACGCTCCAGGTGCGCGATGACCGGCCGGATTCCGTTCGCGATCAGGACGCGGACATCCCGGAGCACGCCGGAGGTCCACTTCTCAAAAGGCATTTCCAGCAGCAGATAGCGGGAATGACCCATGCAGAGCTTTTCCAGATCCGGGTCACAGACCAGTCCGTTGTGGTAGGCTGCTTCCGCCCCGAGTCCGATCCGGCCTTCCCAATCAGGCAGTTCTTCTTCGATCCAGCCCTGCAGCTCGTCAAATGCTCTCTTCCGTCTCGCAAGAAAGTCAGAGATGGACTCGGTCGGATAATAGTGCGGAGTGGCAATCAGTCCCTCGCAGCCCTGCCGGATCTCCTCCCGGAGCATGCCGGCGGACATCTGTAGATCTCTGGCGCCGTCATCCATGCCCGGCAGAATATGCAGATGCAGATCATAAAATGGTTTCTTTTCCTGTCTGAACAGCATAATTACTTCTTGTAATACCCCTTGTAATAGCCTTTATAATAATGGCCTCCTTCCGAGGTCACGTCGTTGTATACAAAACCGAGAACCTTTGCCTCCGCCAGATGCAGCTGTGATAGTGCATCCTCAAGGGCAGGCATCTCGGTGATCTGATGCCGTACCGCGATCAAGAAGCCGTCCGCGTACCGGGACATGATTGAGGCGTCTGCTACGGTTGTGACAGGCGGGAGGTCGATCAGGATGTAGTCGTAGAGCTTCCTGAACTGCTGGATCAGTACCTTCATCTGGTTTGACTGTAAGAGCCAGGTCGGATCCGGCGGAATATTCCCTGCCGGAAGGACATCGAGACCGTTCCTTACGTTTCTTCGAAGGGCTTCCGAGATCTGCGCGCCGCCGATCAGGGTATCGGAAAGGCCCGGAACGGAGCGGATCTCCAGCTTTGTGCCTACCGTCGGCAGACGGAGGTCACATTCGATCAAGAGAACCTTCTTGTTGAGCTGTGCGAAGGAAATGGCGGTGTTGATACAGATCGTGGATTTTCCGTCGTGCGCCTGCGCGCTGGTTACCGCGATGACCTTGCACCCCGTTCCCGGAAGGGAGAAGGTGATATTGGTACGGAGTGCCTTGTAAGCTTCCTGAACCGGCCATGGAGACTTGTCGGAAAGGATCAGCTTGGTTTCTGATTTTTCGATGGAATTGGAACGTCCGGACGTTCTTCTGCTGTCAAATACTCCCATTATTTGCGGTCTCCTTTCCTGTTCTGTGCACGATAGTAATATCTTTCCCGGCCGGTGTTACCCTTCACCGCCTGCTCGTAGTTCGGAATCGTTCCAATGATGGAAAGGCCGAACCGTGTCTCCAGTTCCTGGGCATCCTTTACGCGGGTGTCCATCAGGCTGCGGACAACGACGATGATCATCATCAGCAGCATCCCGATGACAAAGCCGACCGCGACGTTCTTCGTCACACTGGGGCTGTACTGCTGCGTCGCCATGACCGGTGCGGTCACGACCTTCATGGAGGATCCTTCTACAATGTTGGCAATGTAGTCCGGAGCGATCTCGGCGATAGCCTTGGAGAGATGGTAGGATTCCTCGGCGGAACCGGTGATCACGTAGACCGTTACAAGCTGTGTGTTCTGCTCGATGTTGGTCGTGATATCACCGGATATGTCCTTATACTCGTATTTGGAATCGAGACCTGCCTTCTTGAGCGCGTCCTCAATAACCGGACGGCTCTTCATGATGGATGCGTAGGTGTAGGTAAGACTCTGCGCAGCGCTCACATCTCCGCTCTGCAATGACTGTGTATCCTCACTGCTGCTCGTACGGTTGTTGACGAAGGCGGTGAAGTAGGAGCGGTAGGTTGGCTTGATGGCGAACATGGTCACAGCCAGTGTGATAATGGCAAACGCGAGTGCGACCAGCAGGATCTTTCCGAAGTTTGCTCCGATCGTCCGGAATACGTCTGTAAGATTGATCTGAATAACGTTGTCATCCGGCTGTCCGCCCTGGATCGGCACGTTTCCGGTCGTTCCGGTCCGTTTACTGTTGTCTTCCATTCTCTTTTTCCTCCATCTCTCATTGTGTGTCTCTATATTTCTTTGTGTCTGTATTTCTTTGTCTCTGTATCTCTTTGTAAAAGTATTTCTCTGGTTCTGTCTTAGATTGACATTCTGCCGGCAATCTGTCTGTCAGCTGTCTGTTTCCGGGATGTGGACCGTCTTATCCGATATCTGAATCACTCAGCGTCTCCCCGTTCATCACCTTGTCGATCAGATCGGCGCCCTTCTGCACCATATCCTTGTTCTCATACATGACATAAGACTTCATGCTGGGCATGGAATAGGTGTATTCTGATCCGCCCATTCCGGTGACGGCGTAGGACTTCACATTCCAGGAACGGTTGTCATCGATCTGCATCTTCACAAGGGAGGCAATGTCATCGGAAGTGAGGTTCGTAACGAACATGCCCTGAAGGCTGTCGAGGACCTCATTGTAATGAAGCAGCAGATTTGTGCTGTCCCCGGTGATCTTCTGGATAACGGCAGTGATGACGCGCATCTGGTTTCTGCCGCGCTCGTTGTCTCCGGAGCTGAAGGAGTGTCGCTCCCGTGCAAAGGCAAGGGCCTGTGCGCCGTCCATGGTGTTCGGGCCTTCCGAGAAGGAATACCCCTGTGCCTCAAATGCCTGCGGTGAATCCACGGTGATTCCTCCGATGGCGTCGATCAGCGTCTCAAATCCGGTGAAGTTGATCTGCCCGTAGTAATCCACATCTTCCTGATACAGATCGGCGAGTCCCTTCATAGATACATCGATGCCATAGATGCCGAGGTGAGTCAGCTTGTCAAGCTGGCTGCCTCCGGCGGGGTTCGGAATATAATAGTCCCGGGGCGTATTCAGAAGCAGGATCTGCCGCGTCTGTGGATTGACTGCCATCAGGATGTTCACGTCGCTTCGGCTGGTGTTCAGCATCTGGCTTCGTGTGTCTGAGCCGCTGATGTAGACGACGAACGGATCCTTCGTGATGTCGGAATTCGCCGCCTTCTGGTTGAGTTCCGTTTTCTCATTAGAGCCTGAAGATGATGCTGACAGCCCGGTGTCACTGGCATCGATGGTCTCGGTTTTCTCCACCGGGATCTCGCAGAGAAGCCGTGTCTTGTCGGAGAAGTCCGCGTACTGCTCTGTGTCGGTAAGTGCGCTGGTATACGCTTCGTTCATGATCACTGCCTGGACGCTTTTATCATACAGAGCCTGTGCGTTCTCGGTCATGGAAGGACGTGACACCGTCTCAATCTTTGAGCCGAGCTCGTTCTCTATGGACTTTACTGCCTGTGTGGTGTTGTCCTGGTCATAATCGGCCATGATGCCGAAGCTGTAGTTCTGCGCGTCCTGGATGCTCTGGGCCTTGTCATCCTTGAGCACATAGACGCCGACCATTGCCTGCAGCGTTGTCTTTGTCGTTGTAACCGTCTGTACCGTCTCATCCACCTTGTACATCACAAGGGAAGCCGCGAGAGAGCCCACGGCCATGACTGCCGCGAGCATACAAGCGATGATTCTTCGAACTTTCCGGGCTCTGTGCGGACCGTGGCCCAGGCCTGCAAATAAAAGCAGACACGACAAAAGAACCATTGCTGCAAGTACAGCCACGGCCGCCATTACATATTTATCCGGCAGCATGTTCAGCCAGATCAGCCGGTACGCCGCGAATGCCTCCAGTACAATCTGGACGGTAAGGACACTGCATGCGATCGGAAGCCACTTCTTTTTTGGCAACATAAAAAATGCTTTCCCCCTAACCCTGGCTCATCCGGACAGAACAGATAAGAATGCCCCTGAAAAGCCAAAATATCACAATGCTTTTATTCTACTCCTATATTCTTTTATCATGCAACCGAAAATTTATTACAAATATACTAATTATTGTCTAGTTGTCTTTATCCATAATGTATAATATCTTACCTGCCGTCGCGGGTCAATGTTCTGCTCTCACGCGTCTCTGTTACTCAAGCACGACATGATTCGGCGCGGTGTGGAAGGAGTAGACGGTCACACCCTTTCCCTCAAACCAGGATTTGAGCTGTGGGGCGTCGTAGGTGCCGGTCGTGTCATTGAGGATCTGGTCGGGGCAGTCCATGAATGCTGCCTTCGGGTCGACGAGGTCGTAGAACCTGGTGTCCAGTCCCCAGTTTCCGTGGTGTCCGCATTCGACGTAGTCGGATTTCAGATCGCCGGAATAAGAGGAAATGATCTCATCCTCCATCTCTTTCTGCACATCGGCGCAGAAGAGCATGGAGGTTTTTCTGCCGGAGATCCGGAACATCAGAGAACCGTCGTTCAGCAGGTTGGCCTGCTGCTGTTCGGTTGCCTTGTCCCAGGCGTGCAGCACCTTCAAATGAAGTCCGATGAGGCCCAGCTCATCTCCCGCCTTCAGATAAGTGACGTTGTTCATCTTCTGCGTCAGTCGGTTGAAGGTGTACCAGGTATCGATAGCGTCGTAATCGTGTGCGGTCTCCTCGTACCGCTTCTGGTTGATCTTTGTCGTGTAGATCTGGCCGATCGTGACGTTTGTGTCCGGATAGGTGGCCAGGATAGCGTTGAAGGCTCCCGCGTGATCAGGATGGGCGTGGGTGATGATCCACGCGTCCGCATGATAGTTGTGCTGTTTCAGGATGTTCAGCACCTGCTGCGCGTCGGAGTCATAGCCGCCGTCAATGATGACGAGATGGTTGTTCTGATCGGTAATGGTGTAGAAGGTTCCCTGGTTTCCGTTTGCCGGCGCGTAGGAGGTCACGGTCCACCTGTTTCCCGCGTGGCGGGTATGATACAGGGTAAGACCGAAGGCGGCCAGAATGATGGCACATAGAAGGATGCAGGCGAGGATCTGCCTTTCACGGCCGGGGCTGTCTCCGGCTCTGCCCGGGGAAGCCTTGTGATTCCGGATCTTTGAATCTTTCATTCGTACTCTCCGATCTGATTATTCTCCCGTGCGTCGTACAGCGCCCGGAAGATGTAGAAGTCATCGGGTGTGGTGATTTTAATGTTGTCGCTTCTGCCGATGACGACGTGGAGCGGCTTTCCGTACATCCGCATCATCGTACAGGAGTCAATGACGTTGTCCTTTCCCTCTGCCAGACACTGGCGGTGGGCGGCGAGTATGTCCTTCAGATAGAAGCTCTGGGGCGCCTTGGCAAACCGGGAACGTGAGCGGTCGGGAACCGCGTCTACCTTCTCGATGTCGTCCACAAGGATGACGGTCTCCTTCGCGACGGTACAGGTGATGGCCGAGCCGAACTCACGGACGGCAGCGATGTTCCGGCTGATGGTGTCCGCGTCAATGAGCGGTCGCACGCCGTCGTGGATCAGAACGACGGTTCCGTCCGTTCCGAAAGCTTCTTCCGCCGCGCATAGACCGTTGTAGATGGAAAGCTGTCCGGTTTTTCCCCCGGGTACGACGCTCTTCACCTTGTCGAGCCGGTAGCGGTAGATCATGTCGTTCATATAGTCGATCCAGCCTTCGATGCAGACCACGACGATGCCGTCGATCTCCGGATGGTTCTCAAACTGCTCGATGGTGTGTACGATGATCGGCTTGCCGTGTACAAGCAGAAACTGCTTGGGCTTGTCCTTTGTATGCATGCGTCTGCCGGAGCCGCCGGCGAAGATAACCGCGATATTCTTTTCTACCTTTGCTTTCATTTTATCTTACAGTCCCTTCTCGTTTCTGTCATAATTCATACTCATCCTTACTGTTTATGCGCATCTGTGTTTATCCGTAAAGGCATAGATTTCACAGAACCTATGTCAGAGCATTACTGGCTGTTAAAAGGTTTATCCGTACGTTCTTCAATATGTAAGAAGCGAGGACTGTTTGACGAAGGCGCCTGCGCCTGAGGAGTTCCGCAGCTTCATAAAACAAGGATAAAGCTTTGTTACAGCCAGTTTGCGAATGACATCCGGGCTGTGAAATCCATGCCTCCCAACATACCATAAAGAGGAATCTTTCGCGGCGTTACAGTCCCCTCTCGTCCATATCGCGGATCAGTCTCCGGTAGGCGTCCTCGAGTCCGATCTCCGGTTTCCAGCCGAGGGAACGGAGCTTTTCGGAGGACAGGCGCATCTTCACATCCTGAGCGTATCCGTAGACATTTTCCTTCGGAATGTCGAAGACGACGTCGGATTTTCCGCCGGAGATTTTCTCACAGACCATCCTCGCCATTTCGGCGATGGTCGTGTGCGCCGCTTCGTTTGCTACGTTGTAGGCTTCTCCGCTGCTGCCCTTCTGCAGGATGATGATCAGCGCCTCGATAGCGTCGCTGAGGTAGCAGTAATTGCCGTCGGATTGTCCCTTTGTGTGCAGGACGATATCCTCTCCCTTTCGTATACTTCTGGCAAACTGCGCGAAGACGCGGTTCTCCGTCGGCAGTATGCCTGCGCCGAAGGTCTGGGCTAGCCTGGCGATCTTCACGGGCACCTGATACTCGTACAGGTAGGCGATGCACATATTCTCGCAGAGCCGCTTGCTTTCCGGATAATTGCTCCGGACCTTCAGCGGGTCGATGTATCCGAGGTCGTTCTCCGTCACGGGATCTGTGCTGCAGGTGCCGTACATTTCCATCGAGGAGAGGTAGACCACCGAGCGGCATTTCTTTCTGGCGGCGAGCCGGAGAATTGCACGGGTCCCGAGAATGGCCGCGTCCAGTGTCTCCGCGGGCTTTGTGACCATCAATCTTGAGGCGGTTATTCCGGCGGTATGGAAAATGTAATCGACATCGCGTCCGGCGCAGATCTCCTCTGCGGACGCTTCGGTCAGGCTGCAGATCTCAAAGGTAAGGCATCTGTCCGTGATCTGCCGGAGTGCCGGGCTTTCGTTTCGGAGATCGCCGAAGATCTGATCCGCCTTTTCGCGGTTCCGGATCAGCGCGACGATCTGTATGCCGAGTCCCTGGACCGCGTTCAGGTACAGAAACGTCCGGACCAGATTCGATCCGACAAGCCCGGTGGCGCCGGTGATCAGGACGGTGCTGCCCTTCAGGGCCGCGTAATCAATGGCATTGCTTTCGGAAATCCGCTGCAGATCTTCTATATATACAGAGCTGAACATGACAAGTCCTCACTTTCTTCATACAGTTCAAGCTAAAGATCAGATATTCACGTCTTCTTTTTCTTCCGGAATACGACGATCAGAATCAGCAGGGCAAAGATCGTGACGTACAGTCCGGGAAGGATTCCCGGGGTCAGATAATGCATGGTGACGTGATGACTCCCCGAGTCCAGGCTGACAGCCGTGAATGCAAGGTCTGCCTTCTGCGCGCTGATCTCCTTCCCGTTGTCATAAATCGTCCATCCCGTTGAATACGGAACGGAAGCAAACAGGTATCCGTCCTCTTTCATGGATACATAGCAGGAACAGGAGTTCACCCCTGTCCTGGTGTTCGTTACGGAATCGTTCAGGGCATGAATGTTCCGGCCGATGCTTTCGTCGCTTCGCTGCAGAAGATCCATGTCGTCGATTGTATAGGTGCCGGCCGTATGGAAGCAGATCCGGATTTTGCTGAAGGCTCCCGTGAGTCTTCCGATGTTCAGGAGATAGTTTTTCTTGCCGGTGTATTTGGAGTTGTAGGTTGTGTAGCCGTTCAGCTCCGCGCCCCCTCCGTCGACGGGATCCTGATGGTACATCTCCTGCACGGTAATCCGGTAGCTCTCCATGCCGCCGTTCACGAAGTTCAGATTTTTGAGAGAGAGGTAAACCTCTCTGCTGTCGTCCTCCGCGGAGACGGGATTGTCCAGAATCAGGTCGACATAGGCGTCTGGTCTGTTTACCGAAACCATGTAGCTGGCCTGTCCGGTGCTCTTCTGCATAACCTTTGTCAGTTCCACGCTGTCCCCGGTCTCGATGCTGTAATTCATGACGCCTGTATCAAGCGTCAGCTGGTCGCTGGAGATGGTGTTATGCGATACGGACGGGTCGGTCACGATTGCCTGCATCAATGCCTGCTGACGCTCCAGGGGCGGGAGGGACAGATAAGCCTTCTCTGTGATGCTGTTCTGGAACACGTAGAACAGGGAGTTCTTCTCCGCTGGCGCGTAGGAATTGAATCCGGCGCCGGCTTTCTCCGGCGTATCTGATTTTGCGTCCGGGGTGCTGGCACCGGCTTTCTCCGGCGTATTGGTAAATCCGACCGGGAGCTTGTGTGTGCCGGGGCTGGCGAGGTAATGGTTTACGCCGAACAGTGCCAGAAGCTCGCTTCTCTGATTGAGTCCGGAGTAGGAGAAGGCCGATGGACTGCTGGCGAGGGCGATGCTGTCATGGAAATCGTCGATGTTCTGGTTATAGACGGTTCCGGAGAAATCAGTGCCGCTCACCCCGTAGAGCCACTGGGTATTCCCCAGGCGGCTCGTCCCGTCGGTGTTGAATCTTGTGCCGTCCGAGAAATCGAGGCTGTCGAGCACGGAGAGACCGCTCTCCTGCGTCACCCGGCTGTACGCCTCACCGCTTGTCACCTGGTTTGCGAAGATGTTTTCCCTCCGGATCGACATGCTGCTCATAATTACGGAGGACAGGCAGACCATGACAATCGAAAGAACAGCGGTTGTCCGCTGCCCTGAGGGATGATAGGACGGCTGTCTGTTCATGGCCGCGTTTCTGGCGGCCTTCGCGACCGCGGCGGCTGTCTTGAGACGGTCTGTCGGAGAATATTCCGTCAGCTGCGACTGCGGCGCGGACTTCTTCTTCTGTTCCCGCTGTACCCTAAGGCTGTGGTTGACGCATAAGGCGGTCATGACCACGAGAATCACGGAGACCCACAGCATGACGAGATAATCCTGTGAGAACATAAGAAAGCCCGTGGCGATGTATACGGCCGACATGCCTGCGAGTCCGATGCACTGTTTCCGGTTCATCCGTGGAATTTCCGGAATCGCTGCCGTCGTGATCAGCGCAGTCACCAGCGTGTAGGCCCAGATCCACCTCGCGGTCGTGTACTGAAAATCTCCGGCGGAGTGTCCGATGAACGGCACACAGAGGAAAATGGTCATCAGGAGAAACTCGGCCTTGATGAGCAGATATTTCTTCCGGCAGGTGAAAAGCACGAATACACAGATCATCGTGAATATGCCGAATCCGAAGTAGCTGCTGCGGTCCGGAAGCCCCGCGCTCACCGTGAAGCCAAGGAAGCAGTTCCGGAAGAAGTCGCGCGCCGCCGTTGAGGTCAGGAGGCCTCCCTGCAGATTGATCGTGGAAAGGCCTTCGCTGAAGCTGTTCCGCATATATGGAATCAGGCTGATTGCGGAAAGGGCAAGGGCAAGAAATGTCTCCAGGATGAAGCGGAGATAGAGACCGGCGATGAAGCGTCCTCTGCCCTTTTCCGGCATGATGATCCGGAATTCCGAGCTGACCGATGTCTGCGCCGGCCTGTCGGCGCTGTCTCTGGCTGCCGATCTCCTGGCTACGTACATGGCGTAGTGCTGTGCGCGGGTGTCTGATCCCTTCTTGACCGGGTCGAGTCTTGAGATGATCCGGTTCTGCTCAATGTCCTTCCGTTTCTTCCGGTTTCGCAGTCCGATCACCTCGCCGGTCAGCCGGAGCGTGTAAGATAGAAGGATCAGGACCAGCATAATGCATGCGGTGGAGAAACGCTGTGCGAAGCTGAACGCCAGGATGATCACATAGAGTCTGGATTTTCTTTTTTCGTAGAGGTGATCCGCTCCGATCATCAGAAGCGGAAACAGAATCAGCGGATTGATCAGCGTGGATTGTCCGAATGCCGCATAGGATACCGCGGAAAAAACATAGACAAGAGCTCCGGCGAGGACTGCCGACAAAGACGCCCCGCCCTCCCGGAATCTGTGAAAGGCATAACGGCTGAATGCCATGCCCGCGGTGTACAGTTTCAGAACGATCATGATCTCATAGCCGTATTCTGCGTACCGCGAGGGAAAGAATACGGAGATCCAGCAGAACGGATCCCAGAAGCAGAACGCGAAGGTCGTGGGTATATCCGCCCCGTATCCGATGGAAGGATCCCACAGCGGGATCTGCAGGCTTCTGTTCCGGATCAGGCCGCGCAGAATCGAACGGGCCCACCGTCCAAGATAGAGAAAGCTCATATAGTACTGATTCAGGCCGTCGGGTATCCGCAGAAAGCTTTTGTGATGAAGAATCAGGTATATACCGAAGCATGCCAGAAACAGCAAAGCAAACAGTATTGTATAAATCAGGTCATATTTCTTTTTATCAGTCATTTTTTCTTCAATCCTTGGAGACAGATACCTTTTTTCTTCCTGAAAAATCCTTCTGGTTGTCATAGGCGGAAAAACACCACCTTCAGGTGATGGATCGTTGACTGCTATCACCTGTACATTTTATTTCATTAACACACACACGATGATTATAACTATCCGCACAGGGATATGACAATGCTTTTTTAATAAAAGCAGCCTGCCGGATTTGAAGAATGCCGGCAGGCGTGACATGATGATATCTGATTGACTGCATCCGGAGGAATGTGCTCCCGGGCTGATTGCCTCCAGCCGGAGGATTGTGCTTCCGGGCTGATTGCCTCCAGTCCGAAGATTGTGCTCCCGGAGTTATTTCGTGCTGAAGTAATACCCGACCCCCCATTTGGTGCGGATCATCTGCGGATGCGAGGGATCGGTTTCGATCTTGTTCCTGAGCCGCCGGATATGCACGTCCAGCGTCTTCTCGTCTCCGCTGAATTCTGTTCCCCATATCTTGAAGATCAGGGCGTTTCGCGTGAAGATCTTGCCGGGCCGGGAGGCGAGCTCCTTCAAAAGCTGATATTCCTTTACGGTGAGGTCGATCTTCCTGTGGTCTACTGTCGCCGTCCGGCTGTCCTTATCCAGGGTCAGTCTGCCGGCAACGATGATGCGGTCGGACTCGGGACGGTTCCCGGCATCCTTCCGGTACCGCTTCAGCACCTTGCGGATGCGGATCTTGAGTTCTCTTGTATTGTACGGCTTCGATACATAATCATCCGCGCCGTAATCGAATCCCATGATCTTGTCCATGGGTTTATTGCGCTCGGATAGTATGATCACCGGTACATCGGAAAATTCACGGATGCGTTCACACAGCTCAAAGTCAGCCATGCCCTTCAGAACCGCATCGGTAATTACAAGATCATACCAGTTTTTCTGCGCCAGTTCCAGCGCCTCCGCGCCGCTTGCGGCTACGGTCACCTGGTAGCCGTCCTGTTCCAGCGAACTTTTCAGACGGTTGATCAACAGACTGTTGTCATCAGCAGCCAGAATTTTCTGTGTCATTATTTACTTCTCTCCCCTTGTACAGCCGGATGAGATCATCAGGCTCTTTCATTTACGCGAACAGTGAGCCGCAGCCGAATGCGAAGTATTCGTGTGCGGCGAGCGTCGCGATAGCGAGATAAAACTCGCGCAGCGTGTTTTATCTCGTTATTACTCCCGTCTGATTATTTTAACTGTATCCTCGGGGAAGAAAGTAAATAAATCTTTACAAATATGTTACTGTTTATGTTAACCTGCCATGAACTGGATCATAGCTGAACAGTTCACTGTGCTCCCTTGTGCCGAAAGACCTGCACAACGGTTTTCAGAAGAATTTTCAAGTCAAGAGACAAACTCCAGTTGTCAATATACTCGCAGTCGAGCCTTACGACTTCTTCGAAATCCCTGATCTCTGACCGGCCGCTGACCTGCCACATGCCCGTGATTCCGGGCTTCATGCTGAGACGGCGTTTGTGATAGCTGTCATACTGGTGGAATTCATCGGGTGTCGGCGGCCTTGTTCCGACCAGAGACATATCGCCCTTCAGAACGTTCACAAACTGAGGGAATTCATCGATGCTGTATTTCCGGATAAAGTGCCCCACGCGGGTGATGCGGGGATCATCCCTGATCTTGAACATCTTCCCGCCTTCCATTTCATTCTGTTCCAGAAGCTCCTGTTTTCGCTCCTCCGCGTCCTGATACATCGAACGGAATTTATACATGCGGAAAGTGCGTCCGTTTTTGCCGATCCGCTCCTGCGCGAAGATCACAGGACCGCTGGATTCCAGTTTTATCGCGGTTCCGAAAATGAGATAGAAAATGCCGGCGAAGACACAGCCGATCAGGGAACCGAGAATGTCGAAGAACCGCTTCAGAAATACATAGCGGAGCCGCATCTGCGGTTCCTCCAGAATGAAAAAGGGCACGCTTCCGATATAGGTCAGCCGTTTATCCAGCCGGGGCGTGTACTGGTGCTCGGTGACTCTGATTTTCTCCATGGCATGTTCGACCTGCGGGATATTCATCTGCACATCGATGCCCATCTGGACGCATTCCGAGATGGCAGGCATGGAAGCATCCAGCTGCCCGGAATCTCCGACAACGAACAGCTCGTCGATGGCATTTACACGGATCCATGAAGTCAGATCTCCGGAACTGCCGACGACCGGCACGTGATCGATTTCTCTCGGCCGCGGCTCTCCGGATTTTCCCTCGTCAAATAAAATCAGGCCCACCAGCTTCACGGACCAGTCCTTCTTCAGAAGTGCCGTGATCTCCGGTGCCCTCTCGCAGGAGGTCATAATTGCGGCGAACGTGGCGCTTTTGGTCTTGTAAAACGCCTGTCTGAGTGATTTCTGCGAGAAGTAAAGAGAAAAGGTCAGAAGCACAAAGTAAAAGGCAATGGTGAAGATGAACAGATACCTGGATTGTGTCACCGCGTTTTTCTCGATCAGGAGCATGACTGCCCATGCGCCCGCGAGCACGACTGAGGAGCGGAAGCTTTTGCGCAGGCAGAAACGAAAGGTGGGTTTCCGGATCGAATATTGTTCATCGTGAAGGGTGACAAGCATCATGAAAAAGCCTGCGATCAGATACGGCAGAACGATCTCTGTGAACAGATTCTGCGCCAGAAATTCGCGGACAAACTTTCCCCATAGATAAAGGATGGCAAAGGAACAGATGCCGCTGATCATCAGGGACAGAAAATGAATGGTGACCGAAATTAAAAATTCAAGCTTGCGACGTCTCATACTATTCTACCAATTTTATAACGATATTAATGTATCAGCTCTTCTTCATAACGATATTTCTGTATGATTTGCATTGTATAGTTGCTGTATTTAGTGTGCGATTCCGTCAATATAAATCCTGCACCGGACAGAACCTGCAAAAACCGGCTGAGACAGAATCAGGTACATCTTAACACCCGCTTTTTCCTGCGTCAATTTTTTCACTTCTCAAGTATAAAAAGTCTACATCATCGTATTCCACATATATGTAATTTGCACAGATTTATTTTGTCAAATACCATTGAAGTTGTTGAAGATGTTCATATAATTAAAGCGTTAGTAAAAAAATACGTTTCACTACTCTTGAAATGACATGTTGCAAACAATATGATGAACGGAGAATTCCATTGAAGAAATTTATCCATGTGCGAGAGCGTATTTCTCTGAACTGCAAAAAGTGGACCTGCAATGTCCGGAGGGCTCTGTTTTCTCCTGTACTGAAGGATAACACGGCAATCCTCAATAATAAAAACTGTGTATCGACGAGATTCCTGCTTGTATTTCTGATGCTTCTGTTTCTGCTGGATCTGATCTGTCAGGTACTGTTCTTTCGTTTTATCGAATTCGGTTACTGCATCTATATGCTTATGGGCATTGGATTTATGGTATTGATCTATTACGCATTTGTCCGTGAATCTGGAAATGAGTTTCCCCGGAAACCAGTAAGTATTGTTAATTATGCTTCATTCATACGATTCGCAAACTATTTTCTGCTCTTGCATTCACAAATCTGCCAATTTATAATAAAAACACACGTTGAATCGTCGATACGAAGCCTATACGGAAAATACCATTCTGTGACCGGAGGCATATGCTGCAGATTGTCACGCACACATCGAACCATAACGCATGCTGCAACGAGATAAAACACGCTGCGCGAGTTTTATCTCGCTATCGCGACGCTCGCCGCACACGAATACTTCGCATTCGGCTGCGGCTCACTGTTCGCGTAAGTAGATGCGCGTACTTCAATGGCAGCGTACACTGCAAACAGCAGCACAATTCCGATATAAGACTGCGTATCACCAGGATCAGGATATGGAGGCACCAATGGATGATAAACAATTAATCGAAGACCGGCAGTCCGTGCGTGAGTTTAAGAGAAGAACCATTCCGGACGAGGACCTGAATGAGATCCGGAATTTCTTTACAGAGACCAGGAAACTGGTTCCGGATATCCGGACAGAACTGAAGATTTACAATGACAGCGATATGAAGAACCGCCTGGAGGGTGTGGCAGGTTACCGCGGCCTTGCATTCGGCGCTCCGGTCTACCTCGTCGTATTTTCCGAGGAGAAGGACAATAATCTCCTGAATGCCGGATATATCGGCGAGCAGCTCTGCCTGAAGCTCACCGATATGGAGATTGATCATTGTTGGCTTACGGTACATGATATCAAAGCCACAAAGCGGGCGCTTCTGGCAGAAACCGAAATGAACCCTGCCGTGATTCTTGCTGCCGGATATGGAAAGGCTGTTTCCGCGAAGCCGCGTCTGGATATTGAGACGCCTTCGAATCTTAAGTACAACAAGCGGGCAGAGCATGTTGCGCCAAAGATCGCACAGGATGATATGGTATACTCCGGTACATGGGGAACGCCGATGGACTGGAGTGAGAATGCGGTAGATCCGCTTCTGGATGAGGCTCTGTATGCGGCAAGTCTCGCTCCTAGTTTTCTGAACCGGCAGCCGTACCGCTATATCGTGCATGGAAGCTATGTCGTTCTCTGTGTAAAGCAGGAGGAAATCACAACCGCGGCAGACACCGCTCTTGACATCGGTGCGACCATGTACAATTTTGATACCATTTACGCACATCGGAATACCGGAAGGAATAAATGGATCATCGGCGCACCTGACGGCGCGGAGAGCCTGCATGTGCCGGCGGATTACACGATCGTCGCTTATTATCCGATTGTCTGATATCTGATCGTTTAATCTGTGATCGTTTATGTGCCCGAACAGCAATTCTTTCATCGGCGAGAAAGATGCGCCGCCTGGCGCACCAAAGAGAAGGACCGTGGCACCGGATGAATATTTCCGGTGCCGCGGTCTTTTTCTTCCTTCTTTCTTTTATATGATTGTTACCGGTTCTGCTTCTGGCGTATGATCGTTACCGGTTCTAATTCTTGTAGTATATGATCATTTACGGCTGTGCTTCTGGATATGATCGTTACCGGTTCTGCTTCTGGATCAGATCCACTCCGCGGTTGCCCGCGCAGCCGCTCTCATTACTGTTCCCAATTTCTGTTCCGCCGGAGGAATTCTCCAGTACGGCCTGCTGCAGAGCATCCAGAAGAAAGACTCCGTGACGCTCTAACAGATCGCTCTTTGGAATCAGTTCGACATCCAGATCCACAGCCCCGTTGATTCCGGGAACCGTACCGGAATCGGTATACTGCCAGAAGCGGTACATATACGGTGTCTGCGGTGTCGTCATGTAGTCGGCGTACCAGACATCATAATTGCCGATCTTCGTCATATCATAGTGCGTTGCCTCCCAGAAGATATTGGAATACACGATCGGATTGTAACCCGCTGCCTTTACTCTCTCACAGAACGCAGATGTATTTGCTGTATACTGTTCGGCAGACAGATCGTCATGCCGCGAGGTTCCGCTGCCGATCGTCTCGACATCAAGGACAATTCCGAGTTCCAGTGGCTCACCGTTCAATTTTTCTATGATATAGTCCGCCTCTTCTTCGGCTTCCTGTTCGCTGACCGCTCCCGAGAAAAAATACACACCGGCGTCTAGTCCGGCTGCTCTTGCCTCCTTCAGGTTTTCTGCCCAGCGTTCATCTTCGTAAATCGATCCGCTCTCATATCCTCTGGTTCCAACTCTGATAAAGACAAAATCGAATCCGGCTGCCTTTACCTGCGCCCAGTCGATGTCGCCCTGATACTGTGAGATATCGATGCCGAGGCGTGAGGTGTAAGTATCATCCGAGTACATCATCCGCTGATCCTGACAGGAAAAGCCGGACATCTGATATGGGGATTGTACACAAGTGAGATTGCGGTACATGGAATACGTATGTCCGTAAACGTCCTGAAAATAATACAGCTCCTCGCCGGCGGTATCCGGGTCCGCGGACACGGAGGAAGTGGATGAAACCGAATCAGACGTATCCCGGGAATGAGCAGAACCGGATGCGTTCGAGGAATCCGAGGAAACGGATGAAGACGAAGAATCTGAAGAAACCGAACGGGTCACTCCGGAAAGATCGAGCGGAAGACGGGAAGCATTTGTGTCGGCTTCCTTCTCACCGTTTACGCTGCCGCCGTGCGCTGTTCCCGCCTCATTTTCCGACCCGGCTGCATTCGCCTGTGATGCGTCCGCAGCAGCCGGACTGGTGCGGGAGGCAGTGCACTGCCCGACCAATGTAGTCCCAAGTGTAGTTCCAGAATTATTTCCCGATGAAGCCTGAGTTGCAGCTCCGGATGTACTCTGAGATTCAGTCCCTGATGTTGTCCCAGATGCAAGCTGGGATGAAGTCCCTGATGTAGTCCCAGATGCATTCACGGATGTATTTCCTGCTGCGCTTACCGGAAGCGAACCACTTGCAATCATTCCGATGAACAGAACCGCGGCCACAAAATTATGGATGATCTTCCTGCACTTTTTCCCGCAGAGGCGCGATGCACTCCGGTTCGTTACATTTTGTGATAAACAGCGGTCCATGCAGCACCTGTCATTTTCTTTGTCTCAAGGTATCTGCAGTTGCTGATACCGGTGATGTCAGCCATCTTCTGATCCACTTCATTGTCCATGAAGATATAGCGATCGCTTCCCAGATATACAGCTGCTCCGAATTCCGGATTCCAGACGATATCTCCGACGGACAGGGACGCTCTCTTGGCTGCGATCTGAGCCTCTATGTTCTGATAGCTGTGCGTACACAGAACATGATCCATGGTGTCCTTTGTGAAGGCGGTATCCACATCCTTCAGTTCCCCGATGCTCTTAAGCGTCTGGAACACGAAGGTGTAGCTGTCCTCATCAGTCTTCTTGATCTGACGGATGCTGTCGCTGTACATATACTGCTTATTTGAAAGCTGATCCACCATCTTCTGCGCAAGTGCCGGAAGGCTGGCGTCCTTTGTCTTCAGCCGATATACCTTTCGCTGCTTAGAGGTATCCAGCTCGCCGCTTCCAACCTCATCTTTCTGGTCTCCTGCTTTATTGCCGGAAGCCTTGTCCGCGTCCGTCTCCTTCGCCTGCCATACGAGATCAGCGGTCCGGTAAACCGCAGCCCCGGAATTGTCTGTATACAGGATGATGTCGCCGGCTTCCAGCTTTTCCGGATCTGTCTCCGCGTCGGATGCCTCTGCAAAGCCATGTTCCGTCAGCTCGGAGACGATGCTGCTCTGATCAAAGGGATTCCGGTCATTCTCCGCCAGGAGATAGCCGTTGTCATACAGCGCATAGAAAATCAGGGAATACGCATCCACGTCTGGATCATTGCGGCGGTTTACGGTGCTGTATCCGTGGGATTGATCTGCTGTATAGGCAGCGAGCCAGTCCATGTATGCCTTGACATCCTTGTTCTGCTCCAGAATGTAGCTCTGGTATCTCGGCCAGAAAACCTGCAGCGCATATGCGGTCCGCTCCGCGGCACGTGTCTCCGTGTATGCCGGACGCTCATAGTATGTGCAGAAAAACGCGGCGGCAGCGCCCGCGCCCTCAGCTGTGTTCGGAAGTCCCTTCAGGTACGCATAGACAGCGGGATAATTGGTTTCCAGGTCATATTTGAGATAATACATCTGACCGTCAATGGTTGTGTAATCTCTTCCGTTGGCGCCGCACCAGTTCGCAAGACTTGTAAAATTCCCGCCGGTCCACTGGGCGAGTCCGTAAGCAATGCCGTTTCCACCGACTGCCTTATACTGGAACATGGTCTCCTGGTAAAAATTCGCGAGGAGTCCGGACGCTGCGGCATTGTTGAGGCCGAGAACCTCTGTCAAATACGCGAAGGTCTCCTTCTCCGCAGCCGTCTGATCCACCGTACCCGCGACTCCTGCGGGAACGACCGGCTGTATGGATTGTTCATTCTGCGCTGCCCGCTCCGCTTCCTGCTCAGCCTGGGATTTTATGGCCTCACTGACTTCCGTAGACTTCTTGTCGGAAACGTCACTCTGATCTTTACCTGCGGCGTCCGCGTTTCCAGATGCAGCCTCCTTTGTGCTGTCCGTGCCGCCGGACGTATTCATATTGGAACCATTCTCCCCGGAAGTATTTGTGGCGGAACCATTCGAAGCGGCGGTGCCGGATCCGGTAGACGAAGAAGAAGTCGCGTTATCCCCGGACGCAGCGTTTTCCGGCGTTTCAACGGAGCCGGATGAGGTGTTTCCTGCGGAAGATGAGGAAACGGCTGCGCTGCTGTCCTGTGAGGAGGAAACCGATCCGGAAGTGGACGCGGAAGCAGAATCTGCACCTGAGGATGCAGAAACCACTCCGGAAGCAGACGATACAGAGGTGACGTTTGAATTTTCTTCAGCATAGGCAGGCACTGTCTGAGATGCGATCATGCCCGCGGCTGTCAGAGCCAGAATAATTTTCTTATAGTGCATTTTTGTGTAATCTCCTTTAAGCTCCTATTATAATACTATTCGTTCCGGTTCTACAACCGGACAATTCGCTTTTACCATAAGCAAGCTGCATTTTGCGATATGAGCTGAATCATAATAACTTTTTATTTATGAAAAAATCAGCTGATAGATCTGTCCCCATTCGGCCGCTGCCTCTTCGCTGCCCTCGTCTTCCGATCTGTCGATGAACATCGGAACATTCATCTGCAGAGAACTGTTGACATTCTTGTCAAACGCTTCCTTCTGGTCCCCGGAGAGGATTTTTCCGTCCTCGATGATCAGGTCGGCACCGGCTTTCAAAAGTATCTTGAGATCCCAGTCATCATACGAGCCTGCGTCTGTTTTGTCAAATGCGGATGTCAGGTTTTCGTTCTGCAGCAGCTTTTCTGCGTCTTCTGATGCAAGAAAAACGTTCTTTGCCGGTTTGCGGATGACTACAGCTTCCTTCTCGATTCCAGCCATAAGTTCCGCATCCTTCGGAGCAATGAGATACTTGACAACAGGATTGTCATACAGGTTCGAGCCGGAAGCCGAATCCCTCAGAGTGACTTCCACAAGATCGACTCCCTGATCATACCGGAAAATACGGAACAGAGCAGCATGCTGCGGTGTGATCCCAGACTGATATTCAAGTCCCGGAATCTCCGGCGCCGTATCATCCAGGGAATTGTACTGTGCGGAAAGTCCGCTGCTCTCACTGCCGGAATCAGCGCTTCCGGCGTCCTTCACTCCGAAGTACATGGTATAAGTGATCTCATGCGGTGTGGACATTGCGGTCGTGCAGCCAATCACGGTATTGTTCTGATTCAGCGAAACCGGAATGCGGAACGCGCCGCTTCCGTTGATCTTCAGTCCTCCTGCCCGGACATAGATGTAATGCGTGCTGCTGAACCTGATGTCCGCGTAGCTTCTGCCATTTTTCACCGAGATGCCGGTGCAGCTGATCTCTACGCGTCCGGAGCCGCCGCTCCAGCTGAATGTATCCGGCGTATAATCGCCGTCCGCCAGATTTGTCCGGTTATCAAATCCATTTTCTTCCGCAGCCTGTTCCACAGAGGAACTTTCAACCGAGATGCTGCTCACAGCGCCGCTGTCCGTGACGACATCTTCTATGGCGGATGATGAACCGGATCCAGACTGCGCAGCGGACGATGTTTCGGATCCGGACTGCATAACAGATGATGCGGTCTCCTGCGGCTCAAGGGATCCGGATATGGTCTTCCCGCCTGCGGCAGCGCGAGTTCCACATGCCGCCAGCATGCTGGCGGATACTGCAAGACTGATAAGCATTGAAAGATACTTTGTTCGATTCCTGATCATATAATTCTTCTTCTTTCTTTGTTAAAAGGATTTTCCTTCACCGAAGGGAGCAATGCTCTCTCCACAATATGGTTGCCGGCTGCATCAGTACCGGATGGACTGCTCTTTTTCGTACTCTTGTCTCCGGGAAGTGCGTTGTCCATCATCTGCGTCTCGTTCGCGTAGGGAACATGCATCTGATAACCGTCGATCAGACTTCCGATCGAGGCATTCAGAACACGGTCAATCTGGTTCTGCGTGACGTTCTGCGCCTGATATTTCGTCGCCCCGGATTCAAAATTGATCAGCAGATGATCTCCGCCGGAGTCGAGATCCTCGCTCATATTCGGGATACGCAGGCTTCGGACAAGGACCGGATTGCGGAACCAGCCGAGATACTTGTTATAATGAATCCGGTAGATCCTGAGATAGGAGGTATTGTTTCGTCCGTAGGAGGATGACGTGATCACATACAGACATCCTTTATGCTTCACAATCTGCGCTCCCTGGGTAAAATAGCTGAGATAGAGCTTGTATGTCACGACCTTCCCGGTCTTCAGGCTGTATGCCGTCGCATAGCTTCGCGGATAGAAGCTGTTGGCATTGAAGCTCCCGACAAAGAGTGTGTTTTTATATATGAAGATAAATGACGGAATGGTATCACAGGACAAATACTTGACCAGAGGTACATAAACAGAATCTCTGTTCTGGTTGACATACTTCCGGAGATCACGCATGGAGATCTGCCATATGCGGTAGACACCGGTCGGGTTTTCCGGCTGATCCGATTTGTTCGTCCTGGGAACCCGCTCATCCTTGAGACTGGAGTCCGCGATATAGACACGATTTGTTCTTGTACTGTAGGCGAGCGCGCCGACGTGACAGCGGGTGCTCAGCGCAAGGGTTGTGAGATATTTTCCGGTATCCCGGTCCAACACATAGATCACGGAGCTTGTCCATACCTTATCCGAGGAACTGTACGCGGAAATCAGAATATAGTTACCCGCTATGCAGATTCCCTGCGGCACCATGTAGGGGGTGGCCATTCCGGAGACGTTCGTCTGCCTGAGACCGGGAATCACATAGGAATCATTCTGATAAAGGGACATGCTGAAAAAGCGGAATTGCGACCAGCTGTTCGTGCTGTTGATCAGATTGTAATAATTGTCGTCAAAGGTACTTCCCGTGTACGTCATGACGTTCGGATCGGATTCCGGATCATCCGGATTGACCAGCGAAAGCGTGCTCTGATAGAATTTCCAGAGATCATCGGTCTCTGTTTCCTTCCATCTGACCTGCCCGCTGTAGGTTCCGATCACGTAGGATTTATGAAACATACATAGAAATGAGGTTCCGATCAGTGCGGTGAGAAAAAAGAAAAGGGTGATCCGTGCCGTGAACCGGAGCGCATTCGCTGAATATTCGTATTCCCCGTCCGGCTGCTGCTCTGAAAATACGGTATTTTCAATTCTTCGTTCTGCCCTGTTCTGCACGGCTTCCGGTTACCTTTCTGATGTCTTCTTACTATTATACAGAAAAAACGGATGAGTGAACACCCGTTTTTTCTGATTCTTTGTGTGAACATCAATTTCTGATTTCTTATTCGATAGTCTGCTTTCCAGGCTTACAGCTTTGCCCTCGCTTTTTCTTTTTCACTGCTGTGCCTTCGTATTTTTTTACTGCTGTGCCTTCGCCTTTTTCTTTTCGAGAGAGAGACGCTCCCTTTCCTCTTCCTCCTCCTGCAGCTGCTTCCGGGTCTTATTCTTCTGAATAAAATAAGCAAGCTCGGAGTTCTTGATGGCAAGATTTGCCCGATAGGTGTCCAGCTCATTCTTCAGATGCAGCCGGTTGTTGTAGCTTTCCATGACTCCGGTATCGTCCAGCATGTGATTCGAAGTCAAAAAGGCAAGACTCATAACCTTGCTTCCTGCCGGGAACGCAACGGTCACCTTATCGTCGTCCTGACTGGTAATCTTTCCTTCTCCGAACTTTCTGTGCGAGACAGATGCTCCGATAAAATCCGCGTTCCCTGCGTTTCCGAGTTCCTCCTTCAGCATCCGGATATGATCCTCAATGTAGGAGATTTCATTTTCAATTTCCTGTTTCTTCTCTTCCTTCTCCTGCTTTGTGCGGGATGCCTTCGTGCGGTGAACGAAGGGGTGATCCATATAGTAATCATAGGTATCAGCGGTGTACATGATATCAAACGCAAGAATATGACAGTCAGGGTCAATTCTCTCAAGCCCCGGCATATTGTACTCCTCGGCCTGACTCATCAGCTCCTTCTGAACAATTTCGAGCAGCTCCGGACGGCTGCGAATCACTCCGGCAAGTTCACGGCACATCCGGTAGTAGACATCCAGTCGAAAGGCTTTTCCGCTGCTGAAGCTCTCGGAAAATTCGACGGAGTCGGCGAAATTCGATGCTGTCGTCGGTTTATAGATGAAGTCCTTCTGCGGGAAGAGCAGCCCAAGGTAAGAAAGGGAGGACCTTGAATTCTGGAGATATCCTTTTCCGTTTGAGCGGCTTTCCAGAAGACTGTTGATCTTGTGGATAAAGGTAAAGATGTGTTCTCCTCTTGATTTATCATCCTCCCCGGTATCCTCAGTGAGGATCCGGAACGCCTCGCGCACAGCCTCCTGATGATTGCTCCGTTCCTCACAAAGCATCATGATACCATTGTTTGGCCACCAGAAGCTGCTGGAGATGAGGCCGGCACTGTCCTTGAAACAGGACTGGAACATTCCGGCAAAATCCGCATTCTCCAGATCCCAGAATTTCCTGCACTTCCACGCAGAGCGCCACTTGAAGAGTTCGTCATGTTCTTTCCCGACTGCTTTGTCAAACTTGTCAATGTAGAAATCGATGATTTCGTTTGTTTTGTCAATGTTCATATGAACTTCCTCTCATTTAAAGACATAACCCAAGTAGCTCTTACACATTTCACATATTTATAATTTTAACACATTTCATTCGGAAAGATAAATATAAATCCAAAGATTCGACAGATATTTTGATTGTTAATACTGAAAACAGTCATGTCATTTCAATTGTGCATCTGCAACTGTTCTCATTGATATTTCAGGCAACTTGCCTGATTGGACCCGTCGCGATCTCTAGCTCATCCAAACATATATATTTAGATATTAATTCGTTTTCGTAAATGTTTTCGGAATAATTTTAATAAAATTGCTTGCAATGATGCCAGGCTGTTGTTATAATCACACCAAATCAAGGCAAAGTTTTTTTACCCTTGGTTCAGGATGATTACCTCATCTTGATCATCTCCCCCATTTAAGGAGCCTCTGTCTGAGATCAACAGTCAGCGGCTCTTTTTTGAATATTCTTGTGCCAGTGTGTAAATTAATCTATATACTTTTATAAATCTGATTTATTTTCAGATTAATACTTGACAAATAAGTATTACGTCTGTATTATATAATTAACAACAAAAAAGAAAGCAAAAGAAACGGAGGAGAAGTCCATTGCACAACTGATCAAGGCTTATGTAACCATCCGATAAATAAAAGAAAAGGAGGTTAAAGCATAATGATAAAGAAAGTAGAGACGATAAGGGCAGTTCATTAAAAGAGGATGTTGATGACGAGAAAATCAACATCCTCTTTTTATTATTTTCTTTTTTCTGCTTTTTTCTGTCTTTGATGTTCTGTCTTCGATGTTCGGACATCAGATTTCAGTCTTTTCATTTCAGATCTTATCATTTCAGTCTTTTGATTTCAGCTCTTCAGTTATACATTCTTTTGTCTTTCAAGGTTGTTTTTTTCTTCTGATGAACTATAATACATATCTATATGCGGCTTTTTCGTATTCAGCTGCATCAGATCAGGCGTTTATTGATCGCTCAATAATCATTTCGTCCGCTAAGAAAAGAAAGGATTTGATTTGGAACAGCCTGTAACGTATCACAAGAAAAGAAAACACATTCAGATGTCTGAATCAAATGCGGTGATGATTGTGCTCACTGCCTCAGGAGGGCTGCAGGACGCTTACTCCTATTTCGTGCGAGGCAGGGTTTTCGCGAATGCGCAGACCGGAAATCTGGTTCTGATGGCTCAGCATTTTTTCACCGGAGACGTGACCGGAGCTCTGCACTATCTGATCCCGCTGACTGCATTTGCACTCGGCGTTCTTGTTGCCGAGCAGATCCGCGCAAGAATCCGGTCAGACGGGATGATTCACTGGAGGCAGGTTATCGTCCTTATCCAGATCCTGATGCTCCTCGTGGTTGGTTTTCTGCCGATCAATGATATCGTCAACGTCTTTGCCAATGCCCTGACTTCTATGGCCTGCGCAATGCAGGTTCAGGCATTTCGGAAGGTTAACGGTTACGCATACGCCAGCACAATGTGCATTGGAAATCTTCGAAGCGGGATGGACGCACTGAGTGCCTATCTTCGTACAAAGGATAGAAAGCATCTCAGAAGATGCAGGCAGTATTTTCTGGTTATCCTTGTCTTTGTTCTGGGAGCAGGTGTCGGAGGCTTTCTTGCCGCCCGTGTCGGAGCCGGGACTGCACCGACAGGAAGACAGATCATCTGGATCTCCTGTGTACTGCTCGCCGTGAGTTTTGTTCTGATGCTTGTCCGTGAAGAAGAAAAAATAGAAAAAGTCACTGATCAGGATGAACTCCGGGCAATCAGTGACCTAAAGGAAAAATTCAAAAAAAATTTGTGAGGTGAATATTGAATAAGTTGAGCGCTGCTGTACACCGGATGAATCCGGCTTACGGCGGTGCTTTTTCGTGGTGTCTTTATCGATCTTACGCCTGTAAAAAAAAGCCTGCCGACGCAGACTTTTCAGAAGATCAACACATACCTTCAAAACTAAACACACAAACTCTTCCCGGGAATCCGTCTCCGGATTCCCTCCTTCCGTTCCAACTTATGCTTCAGGTCAAACCCTCGACCGATTAGTAACAGTCAGCTCCATGCCTTACGGCACTTCCACCTCTGCCCTATCAACCTTATCGTCTTTAAGGGGTCTTACTTCTTTACGAATGGGAGTTCTCATCTTAAGGGGGGCTTCACGCTTAGATGCCTTCAGCGTTTATCCCTTCC
>DGTF01000059.1 GCA_002394235.1 Eubacterium sp. UBA4343
GAGGTCTGCGGATTGCAGCATTTTCCCGAGTTGAAAAAGAGACCGGATGATTCAGGCAAGTTTTCTGAAAGAGATATAAATCATATGGATAAAAATCTGCCTCGCCCCGCGAGATGAAACTTTTGTTTCTAAGTCACACGGGGCAGGATGGGTTCCGTCATCTCTGATCATGCGCCGCATACATCAAAAGAGCGGACGCGACAGCCGCATTCAGAGATTCTACCTTTCCCTCCATAGGGATCCGGATCAGCACATCAGCCTTCGCGGAAAGCACATCACTAAGACCGTTTCCCTCATTTCCGATCAGAAAGGCAGTTCCGCCGGTGTAATCCTCACCGCGATAGGTATTTTTCCCCTTGAGATGAGCAGCAAAAATTCTCACCCGCTTCTCCTTCAGCCAGCTGCAGACATCTGCGAGGTCGTCTTCTCTGCGGAACGGGACCCTGTAAATTGATCCCATTGTAGACCGGATCACCTTGGGCTGAAATACATCCGCAGTCCTGCTGCTCATAAAGATTCCGGTTACGCCGGCTCCTTCTGCAGTCCGAAGGATTGTTCCGAGATTCCCCGGGTCCTGCAGGTCCTCCAGGATCATCACGAGCGATGCGCGTCCGGATCCTCCGAGAAGCTGTTCCCGTGTATACTCCGGCATTCCGGCAACCGTAAGTATGCCCTGAGGTGTCTTCGTATCACACATTCGTTCAAAAACCGGGTCCGAGACGGTTTCGAACGAGATTCCCTTCAACGTATCGTCTGATCTGTATTCATTCAAAAATGTTTCGGAAACAAATACATTCTTCCGCAGTTTTTCCGGAGTTTCCCGAAAAAGCTTAAGGCCCTCCGCCACGAAGCAGTGATCCTCCCTGCGGACTTTGGATTTTTTATTTAATTGGATTACCCTCTTAACCTGTGCGTTTGTTATACTGGTGATCACCGTCATCTTCTCCTGCTTCTCTGTTCTGTTAATTTCATGAAATATTTTGGAGTCTCGTAAAACATTCAGAAAATTATCAAACCAATCCTATTACAAGGCGGCACTTTGTAAAGCCGCACCCGGTACATCAATCCGGTTAGCGAGATAAAACACGCTGCGCGAGTTTTATCTCGCTATCGCGACGCTCGCCGCACACGAATACTTCGCATTCGGCTGCGGCTCACTGTTCGCGTAATTAAACAGCGCTCTGCCCGGCAAAGAAAGAATGTTCTGCTATGGCTGCATCAATTGCAGGTCACAGCGCTTTTGTCATGACTTCCCGCACGGAATGCAAAAAGGCTGCCACACGAAATGAGTCCGGAAGAGATCTCTCTCCGTATTTCGTGTGGCAGCCCCTGCAGTAAACAGGCCCTGCGCCTGTTATTTCATGACATAGTTATAAGAAAGGGTCTTGGCAAGCTCAACCTCATATTCAGACAGAGACTTCTTCATCGCAAGTGCTTCGTTGATATCGAAATCGACAAACTGTCCATTCTTGTATGCGACAACTCTCTTGGTTTTTCCACTGATCAGCAGATCCACCGCATATGCCCCCATAATGGTAGCATACATTCTGTCCTTGCAGCTCGGACTTCCTCCACGCTGCATATGGCCGAGGATGGTGGCACGTGTGCCGATTCCGGTAGCTGCCTCAATCCGCTTTGCCATAGCCTGCGAGTGGCCGATTCCCTCTGCGTTGATGATGATGTGGTGCTTTTTGCCCTTCTTACGGGTCTCAATGATGTGATTGATGATCGTCTGCTCGTCATAATCGTATTTCTCCGGCAGAAGAACATCCTCCGCTCCGGATGCAATTCCGCACCAAAGTGCAATATATCCGGCATTTCTTCCCATTACCTCAATGATCGAACATCTCTCATGAGAAGTCGAGGTATCACGTACCTTATCAATGGCTTCCATTGCCGTATTCACTGCAGTATCGAAACCGATCGTGTACTCTGTGCAGGCAATATCCAGGTCGATGGTTCCCGGAACGCCGATGGCATTGATCCCTTTATCCGCAAGCTTCTGGGCTCCCGCAAACGAACCGTCGCCGCCTACAACAACCAGTCCGTCAATCCCGTATTTGTTGCATGTGGCAACCGCCTTGTCGATTCCCTCGTCGGTGCGCATCTCTGCGCAGCGCGCGGAATACAGAATTGTTCCGCCCTTTCCGATAATATCAGAAACGTCCTTGGCATTCAGGTCAACAATTTCTTCGTTGATCAGTCCTTCATACCCTTTCAGGATTCCCTTAACCTTAAGTCCCTTGCCGATCGCACGACGGGTAGCCGCACGAACCGCCGCATTCATGCCCGGCGCGTCACCGCCACTGGTAAGGATACCTATTGTTTTGACTTTACTTTCTGCCATTATCGTTCCTCCGATTCTACACATTAGATGTATTCGATGTATCAGAATAACTGTAATTCCTGATTTCCGGGCTGCCCTTACGTCCCTGTTCCGGCGATAGACCGGAAAAAGGCCAATGTCTGCCCAAGCATTTTATATTTTAATGCAAATTCTATTGCATTTCAATGCGCTTTTCAACAACTTTCACGTTGTCACCGCCGAATTTTTGCTTCAAAGTGACGAGAACTCCTCCGGCATCTTCCGCGTCAGTAAAACAGTTCATCCTCTTCATTGCGCGTTCTTTCTCCAGATAGACGATGACCCGGTCCGTTCCGGGGAAAGGTGAGACAATGTCCCGAATATCTTTTTCCTCCTGTTCAAAGGCATCTCTGTCCGGAAAACGAATCCAGATCTCTGCCGGAACCTCGGAAAAGGGAATCACTCTTTCCAGAATGAGCTTGCTTGGCCGGTCTTCTTCCACAGAAACCCTGCCGCGGATGAACACCTTTGCGTCAGTATCAATCATACCTGAATACTGCTCATAGCTTTTTGGAAATACGATGATTTCCATTGTGCCGAGAAGATCTTCCAGCGTCAGAAACGCCATCGTCTGATTTGTTTTAGTGTATTTGATCGTCTTGGCAGTGATCATACCGCCTACCGTAACCCGGTTTCCGTCTCCGACCTTCGAGATCCCGCTCTCTTCGTCCGGAAGGAAGTCCGTCGTCACCGCAGATACGTTTTTTCTCCACTTTTCCTCATATTTTTCGAGGGGATGACCGCTGATATAGATTCCAGTCACCTCCTTCTCAAAGGCAAGTTTTTCCTCTTTATTAAATTCCCCGACATCGGGCAGGCGTATCTCAAACTGTTTTCCGGCCTCTTCGCCCATAAAATCAAAGAGATTCATCTGCCCGGTCAGGTTGTTTTTCCTGTCCTGGCTGACCTGATCCAGGATCAGACTGTACACCTGCATATACTGCCTGCGGGTACCGCCAAAGCAGTCAAAGGCTCCTGCCTTGATGAAATTTTCCAGCGTCCGCTTGTTGACTTCTCTGCCGGAAAGTCTCTCACAGAAGTCTCTCAGGCTCTTGAACGGACCGTTCAGCGCCCGTTCCGCTTCTATTGCCTCCATCACCGGGCGTCCGATTCCCTTCACGGCCGAAAGAGCATAACGGATCTTTCCGCCTTCCACCGAGAACGAACTCTCGCTCCGATTGATATCCGGAGGGAGAATTTCAATGCCCATCTTCCTGCAGTGCAGCATATATTCAGAGCATTTCCCCGCATTGTCGATGACCGAAGTCATCAGCGCAGCCATAAACTCGACCGGATAATAGCATTTCAGCCACGCTGTCTGGAAGGTCACAACCGCGTAGCAGGCGGCGTGACTTTTATTAAACGCATACCGTGCAAAATCGATCATCTCGTCATAGATTTTATTTGCCGTCTTTTCATCGATTCCGTTGCGGATGCAGCCCGGGATATTTTTCTCCTCGCTGCCGTAGACAAAATTCTGGCGTTCCTCCTCCATGACGTGCATTTTCTTCTTTGACATTGCCCGCCGCAGCAGGTCAGCGCTTCCGTAGGAATAGCCGGCGAGCTCGCGGACGATGTTGATGACCTGTTCCTGATAGATGATGCATCCATAGGTGGACTTCAGGATCGGCTCAAGCTGTGGGGTGTCATACCGTACCAGTTCCGGGTGTTTTTTCCCTTTGATATAGTCAGGAATAAAGTCCATAGGACCCGGGCGATAAAGCGCCACACCCGCGACGATGTCCTCCAGAGAGGTGGGCTTCAGTTCCTTCATGAAGCTCGTCATTCCCGCGGACTCCAGCTGGAACACCCCCTCGCACCGGCCCTCTCCGATCATCTTCATCACCTTCGGGTCATTATAATCAACCTTTCGCAGATCAATTTTCAGTCCGGTTCTCCTCTCCGCCATATTTGTGGCATCCTGAATCACCGTCAGCGTCCGGAGCCCGAGAAAATCCATTTTGAGAAGGCCGAGTTCCTCCAGCTCCGTCATGTTATACTGTGTAGTGATAGTGCCATCCGCCGCTCTCTGGAGCGGTACAAACTCGTCTACCGGTCTGGATGAAATAACCACGCCAGCTGCATGCATGGAGGTGTGCCTTGGCAGTCCCTCCAGCTTTCTCGCCATATCAATCAGATGATGTACCTGTTCGTCAGAGTCGTATGCCCTCTTCAGATCCGGATTCATCGTCAGTGCCTTGTCAATCGTGATGTTTAACTCATTCGGTATCATCTTCGCGGTGGCATCACAGAGTGCATAGGGCAGGTCCATAACGCGGCCGACGTCACGGATCGCGTTTCGCGCGGCCATCGTACCAAAGGTGACGATCTGAACCACCCGATCCTTATGGTATTTTCTTACGACGTAATCAATGACCTCCTGTCTCTGTTCGAACCCGAAATCCACGTCAATATCCGGCATGGATACCCTCTCCGGATTCAGAAAACGTTCAAAAAGCAGACTGTACTTCAGTGGGTCCAGTTCCGTGATTCCCATCGTGTAGGATACCATGCTTCCCGCAGCGCTTCCTCTTCCAGGGCCGACAGGAATGTGATGCTCCTTTGCGAAATGAACATAGTCCCAGACGATCAGAAAATAATCGACATACCCCATGGTGCGGATCGTATTCAGTTCATATTCCAGGCGGTCGCGGATTTCCTGCGTGACCGGGTGGTAGAGCCGTTCCGCGCCGTCATAGCACAGTTTCTGAAGATAAGTCCACGAGGTAAAGCCCTCCGGCACCTCGTATTTCGGAAGCTTCAGCTCATGAAAGCGGATCTCGACCTGGCATCTGTCTGCAATCTTCTGGGTATTGTCAAGCGCCTGCCTGGCATAGGGAAACAGAGCTGCCATCTCCTCCTCGGACTTCACATAATATTGCCCGCCCTCATATCGCAGACGGTTTTCATCGCTGACCTTTTTCCCAGTCTGAATACACAGAAGAATGTCATGGGCATCGGCATCCTCCGCTCTTGTGTAATGACAGTCATTCGTACACACAAGTTCAATGCCCGTTTCCTCACTCATCCGCAGCAGCTGTGGATTTACGATTCTCTGCGCGGGAATTCCATGATCCTGCAGTTCAAGAAAAAAATTACCCTTTCCGAAGATATCCTCATACCGGAGAGCCGCGGCTTTTGCCTCCTCGTAACGGTTTCTTGCAAGGTTTGAAGCAACCTCTCCCGCCAGACAGGCGGAAAGCGCGATGATCCCTTCGTGATATTTTCTGAGAAGCTCCAGGTCTACTCTCGGCTTATAATAAAAGCCCTCTGTAAAGCCCCGGCTGGTAATTTTCATCAGATTGTGATATCCCTGCAGATTTTCCGCAAGCAGGATCAGATGATAATAGCGGTTCTCACCGGACGCGGATTCCCGGTCAAACCTTGACCCTGGCGCTACATAAACTTCGCACCCGAGGATGGGCTTTATTCCCTGGGCCATGCACTCCTTGTAGAACTGAATACAGCCGTACATCACACCGTGGTCTGTAATCGCCGCGGCGTTCATGCCGAGTTCCTTTACCCGTGCGACATAATCTCTGATCTTATTTGATCCGTCCAGGAGGCTGTATTCCGTATGAACATGCAGATGTACAAAACTCATTCTGATCACTCTTTCAGATAAATCTGTCCGTCATCGAGCCGTATTTTTCTTTCCTTCAGAAGATGACCGATCGCGCGCTTGAATGCAGCCTTTGAGATTCCGAAGCGGCTGTTAATCAGTTCAGGATCCGCTTTGTCATCAAACGGAAGAACGCCTCCCTCCTCGCGGATGGCTTCTTCGATCCTCTCTGCGTCCGTATCCATCTGAAGATAAGCCTTCTGCTTGGTCGTGACAGTCAGTTTTCCGTCCTCCCGGATCTGTGTGATCCGAACCTTCAGTATCTCTCCCGGCCGGAATTCTCCCTGTGCGTCTTTTTTCGGGATGAGAGCAGAATATTTGTCATCTACGGCAACAAAAACGCCGAAGTTTTTGCTCTGTTCATATACCCTTCCCTGCACCACATCGCCGACACTGTACGGGGAATCCGTATGAAGATAGTGATAGACCTTCATTGTCGCGCAAAGGCGCCCGCTCTTGTCAATATAGAGAGCGACCAGAACATCGTCATTTTTTTCAACCTTGCAGGTCTGTTCATGGAAGGGGAGCAGAAGATCCTTTTCCAGCCCCCAGTCCAGGAACGCTCCGATGCGCGTTGTATCCTTCACCCTGAGAACCGCAGTCTCCCCGAGTTCTACCTTTGGTGTGTTTGTCGTTGCAATCAGCCGGTCACTCGAATCCCGATACAAAAATACCTCGACAGGGGTGCCAATCTCCGCCCCAACCGGCACCTGTCTGGCTGGCAGGAGCACCTGCTGCTCCTTTCCAGCCTTCGGGTCATCGGAAAGATATACTCCGAAGTCCTGTCTCTTCAGCACTCTCAGCACCTGTTTTTTCCCTAATTCCAACATGTTGTTCCGTCCTTTCTGTAACCGAAGCCTGTAATCATGCGACAATAATTTTCACATTCCGGGAAACCGGAGACCGGTTTCATTACTCCGAAAATTCAGAGATGAAGTATTTCTCTCCCTGTTCATCATTAAACTGTACATAAAAGCTGCCATCCCGTTTTCCTACAATCGGAACAATGACATCGCCTTCCATGACCTGCCGAATCCATTCGACGCGAAGATGATGCACCTCAAATCCGACAGGAAGAAATCTCCTTGAGAGGCGCACGTACTGTGCATTGTTCATGTGGCCGTTTACATCAAGATGTTCTTCACGGATTATGATTTTCTTCTGTTCCTCCCCGTTTTCGGGCATCCGGATCTTTCGTCTGCCCAGATCTTCCGGAATCTTCCACGATGGATCGAATCCGTATCCCTCGATCTGCTCCGCGGGAATTACCTCCGGTGTTCCCGTCTTCATATTCATGAATACCCAGTCTGAGGTTGCGAGAACCAGTGTCTCACCGTCAGCGCTTTCCATGGAAAAATCACGCGACGCCATCAGGCTCCGGAATCCGTGAGACCAGGTTCCTACCCTGATCTTCTCGTTGAAATCGGCATATCGGTAGATATGTGCCTGCATGTCCACGATCACCCACGCATGGTCCTGCTTCCGGTTATGAGCAATGCCGATGCCTGCGTCCTCACCATGAAAGGTTGCAGTGTCCTGAAAATAATTCAGGATCGTATAGGGAGTCATGCGCTGATTTTCGTCTACTTCACTGAAACGGACTCTTCCTTCATAATAGTATTTCATTGTTTTCTTCCTTTCATGGTATTCGCGTCGTTGCATGCATTCGCATCCGCTCTCTGACGCATGCTTTGCGGGGACTTATACAGTATGTGGCACAGCTTATCGTATGAGGTTTATTGTATAAGCTACGGATTGCTCCGTGCTTCGCACTCTCGCAATCCTACAGGCATTCGCACTTTTGTGCCGCTTACGCGTCACTTCGTGC
>DGTF01000016.1 GCA_002394235.1 Eubacterium sp. UBA4343
ATGCTTTTTTCACAGCCCCTTTTCCATTTATACATTTTTAACACAATGTTCCTGTATCCGCTTCTTATTTTGCCCGGCACTCCGCGTCACCGTAGGGAAGATGCTCGTTGAAGTTTCTGGCATTTTCCATAGTAATCGCCGCAATTGCCTGCATCGCCTCCCGGGTGAAAAATGCCTGATGGGAGGTCAGAATCAGGTTTGGGAACATGGTGAGCCGAGCCACGATATCATTTGTGAGGAAATCATCGGAATGATTCGTGTATACATTGGCATCCTCTCCCTCATAGACATCGAGCGCCACTGCGTGGAACTTCTGCGCCTTCAGTCCGCGGATCAGAGCTTCCGCGTCTACCAGCCCGCCGCGGGAGGTGTTCACGAGCATCACATTATCCTTCATCATGGCGATCGTATCGTCATTGATGATGTGATAAGTCCCGCCTTCTCCCATTATCAGCGGAAGATGCAGAGAAATGAGATCCGCTCTCTGAAGCAGTTCATCCTTGCTGACATAGGTGAGCAGGCCCTCCTCTTCCAGCTTGCGATTCGGGAAGGCATCCCATCCGAGCACCGTCATGCCATATCCCTTGCAGATCTTCGCCATGCACTGGCCGATCTTTCCGGTTCCCATGATACCCGCAACCTTGTTGTGAAGGTCCACCCCGAGAAGACCGCTCAGCGCAAAATCATTCTCCTTCACCTTCAGGTATGCCTTGTGAATATGACGGTTCGCCGCCTGAATGATCGTCATCGCATGCTCGGCAACCGCGTACGGGGAATAAGCAGGCACGCGAAGCACTGTGATTCCGCACTCCTTTGCCGCCTGCAGGTCTACATTGTTGAATCCTGCGCAACGCAGAAGGATCAGACGGACACCGCACTGACTCAGAGCCTCCACCACCTCGCGCGGCGCCTCATCGTTCACGAAAATACATACCGCACGAAATCCTTCGGCCAGATGTACCGTCTCAGAAGTCAGCCTGGCTTTAAAATACTTGATCTCAACATTATAAGTACCTTCTCCTTTATCTCTCGCAAGCTGACTGAAAAACATTCTGTCATAGTCCTTTGTCCCGAAGAAGGCGACCTTCAGAACGTCTACGTTCTTATCCTTTGCTGCGATCCCGTGAAACACATCAGAAATCTTCTCAATGGCTTCCTCTTCATCCGGGCCCTCCGCCGTAATATTCAAAACAGATCCCTTTGCCGCGTGAAGTTTGAGAATCTGAAGAACATTGTCGCCGCTCGCCACTTCTCCGTCACATTCTATGACAACCTCGCTTTTCAGCGCGGTACACGCCTGGGCAATCATTGCCGCCGGACGCGCATGAATTCCGAGAGGGGTTTTCACCGTATACTGTAAGCTTTTCATTCTTCTTCCTTTCTGATATGTACATCCGTACACATCTCTGTACTACCTGGCCGTCTCTTGTGCTACTTTTTTCGGGCTGTATGATTTTCTGTCGCCGCATCTCATCATCTTCCATGGCGGATGCCTGCCTGTCGCGGCATCTCATCAACTTCCATGGCGGCTGACTGCCTGTCGCGGCATCTCATCATCTTCCGCAACGCATGCCTGTCTGTCGCCACATCTCATCAACTTCCATGGCGGATGCCTGTCTGTCGCCACATCTCATCATCTTCCGTGACGCCGGATTCTCCGCCATGTCACCTGCCCGTTCAATTGTCCGTCATGATGCTGCATCCATGATATCATGTTCCCGGCAGTTTGAGAAGATACAAGTGGAATCGATTACAGCAGACTTCCCACAGCCAGAAACAGCGGTGCAAATACGAGAGATACAATCGTCATCAGTTTAATGAGAATATTAATCGACGGGCCTGACGTGTCTTTAAAAGGATCGCCGACGGTGTCTCCGACAACCGCTGCCTTGTGCGCCTCACTGCCTTTTCCTCCGAACTTTCCGCCTTCAATGTATTTCTTCGCATTGTCCCAGGCGCCGCCGGCGTTGCTCATGAAAATCGCCATCAGGACGCCCGTGAGCAGCGCGCCAGCAAGCATGCCTCCCAGGGCATCCGTTCCGAGGATCAGCCCAAGCACGATTGGGGAAGCTGCCGCGAGAATGCCCGGAAGGATCATCTCGTGAAGCGCCGCCTGTGTGGATATCCCGACACAGGATTTGTAATCCGCCCGGCTTGTTCCGGCCAGGATGCCCGGATCCGCACGGAACTGCCGGCGCACCTCTTCGATCATCTTGTATGCCGCTTTCGATACGGATTCCATCGTAAAGGCAGAGAACAGGAAGGTCAGCATGCCTCCGATAAAAAGCCCAATGATTACCTTCGGATCCATGATATCAATTTTCTCAAGATGAACCGCCTGCGCGTAGGACACAAAAAGCGCAAGTGCAGTCAGCGCCGCAGATCCGATCGCAAATCCCTTTCCGATTGCCGCGGTCGTGTTGCCCACCGAATCCAGGGCATCGGTAATCTCACGGACACTCTCATCCATGCCGGACATCTCGGCGATTCCGCCGGCATTATCCGCAATCGGGCCATATGCATCCACGGCAATCGTACTTCCGGCCGTTGCAAGCATTCCGACCGCCGCGAGGGCGATCCCATAAAGTCCCGCTGTGATATAGGACACGAAAATACCGACACAGATACAAAGAATCGGCACCATGACAGACTTCATACCGACCGCAAGTCCTGTGATAATAGTTGTGCCGGCTCCGGTCTGTGACTCCTCCGCGATCTTCCGGACAGATTTATATTTGTCTGAAGTATATATCTCTGTCATCTGACCGATCACAAACCCGACGAGAAGTCCGAAAATCACCGCCACTGCCGGCCTGAATCCTCCAAACAGTGTCCTGCTGAGAATCAGCGAGGCAATAATGACCAGCAGATACGCGACATAGCTTCCCATGTTCAGCGCTTTCTGCGGGTTTCCATTCTCTCTTCCTCTGACAAAGAAAGTGCCGATGATAGAAGCGGCAATTCCACATGCCGCAATCAAAAGCGGATAGAAGGCGCCCGCCTCCCCGGAAGATGCGATTCCAAGCGTGACCGCCGATACGACTGCGCCTACATAGGATTCAAACAGGTCCGCACCCATACCGGCCACATCACCGACATTATCTCCGACGTTATCCGCAATCACCGCCGGATTGCGCGGGTCGTCCTCCGGGATATTGTTCTCAACCTTTCCGACCAGGTCTGCGCCGACATCTGCCGCCTTGGTGTAGATTCCGCCTCCCACACGCGCAAATAGCGCAACCGAGGACGCGCCGAGGCTGTAGCCAAACAGCACATCCGCATTGCCGCTGATCAGATAGATCAGGCTGGCTCCCAGTATACCAAGACCAACCACGCAGAAGCCCATGACGGCACCTCCATGATACGCAATGGAAAGGGCCTTTGGCATTCCGGATTTCCCTGCCGCATTCGCGGTACGGACATTGGCCAGCGTAGCGACCCGCATTCCGAAGAAACCAGCCAGCACTGAAAATGCCGCTCCGATCAGAAAGCAAACAGCCTCCAGCCAGTTCTGCAGTGCAAATCCCAGAATAAAAAACAGAACTGCGACAAAAACCGCCAGTACCTTGTACTCTGAGGCGAGAAACGCGCTCGCTCCCTCCCGGATCGCAGCCGCGATTTCCTGCATACGCTCCGTTCCTGCCTCTTCCTTCCTGACGGATCCTGCCATACAGGCCGCGAAAATCAGTGCAACAGCACTGATAACCGGCACCAGAACCAAAATACTCTTTGACATTTCTTCCCCTCCTTACTCAGCAATCCGCAGCTTATAAAGTTTGTTATGCCCCGCTCGCAGGGCATCTGGATTTACGGGGTTAAACACTGTCTATTTCCCCGTTTTCCTTTAATTATACTACTTTTTGTTCATATCACAAACAATATTTAGAAAAGAAGCTCCCTCGTATATTTAGAAAAGGAGCTTCCTCGTTCATGAAACGAAGAAGCTCCTTGTGCATATTGTGGTGCCCTGCCTGCGGGGCATGACGATTTATAATTACCAGTTTGTCGCAATGTCAAGCTGTGTCGGGTTCGCGGCAGCGAATCCGCCGGTATCGACCACGATTCCCATTCCGAGACTCGTCGCGATCAGAGATCCTCTCGGTCTGACACCTAGATTTGCCGCAACCATTACATAACTTCCAAGCATCTTGACTCCGTCGGACCGCACCCAGTACTCATCGGTATTGCCCATACTTCTCATGATGCTGACGACACCAGACATATCCATGTTATAATAGGTTTCCTGCCCGCTCGGGCCTTCGATCCGGCCGGCAGCCGCCGTAAGTGCCGCGCCTGAATAAGTACTCGATGTCGTCGTACTCTCCGCGGGAGCTGCCTGCGTGGGAGCAGGAGCTGCAGTCGGCGTCGGCGTTGCCGCAGCCGCTACAGTACCCGTACCTGCCGATGACGTCGTGGTACTCCCGGATGCCGGCATCGACGATTTCGATTCCGGAGCAGCAGCCTCCTGGGTCTCCTGCTCGGAAACAGCCACCTGCGTCGAGGTTCTCGCCTTTTCCGCCGCTGCCGCATCTGCAGCGGCCACCTCATCTGCCGCCTTCTCATTCAGCGCGTCAATATTGGCCTGCTGTTCCTGTATACTTGCCAGAAGATCCGCCGCTGCATTCTGCTCGCCTTCCAGAGAATCCGCATACTCCTGTACGTCTTCACGAGTGGAATCCACAAGACTCTGTATCTCTTCCCGTTTGCTCTTGCTCTGTTCCTGAAGACCGGCGATTTGATCCGCCTCCTTCTTCACCTCTTTCTGCTTCTCGGTAATCGTCTCGCAGATCTCGCTGTACTCCTTCAGAACTTTCCTGTCATAGCTCGTGAGCTCAGACACGTTTGTGCTTTCATTCAGGAAATCACTGAAGTTACCGGAGGAAAAGAGCGTCTCAAGCGCACCTGTTCCGGTTCCATTCTCATACATATATTTGATCCGGAGTGCCATATTCTTCGCCTGAACACTCTCCTCCGCCTGCGCATCGGCAAGTTCCTGATTCACGGTATCATATTCTTCCTGGGTAGCGCTGTACTTCTGCTGAAGCTCATCCAGCTGCTGATTCAGATCCGTCAGCTGATCATTGAGATCCTGCAGATATTCCTGTGCATTATCCTTCTTTGCCTGAAGCTCGCTGATTCTGTCCTGCGCGCTATTGTATTCAGATTCTGCCGCGCTCTTCTTCGCCTCAGCCGAATTGATCTCATCCTGCGTAGAAGCCGCTGCCGGATAAGTTCCAAAAGCCCCCGACAGCAACAGAGCTACAGAAAGTGCCGCAGGTAAAAATCGTTTCATTCCCTTCATAAATGTACACCTCAGATTTAGAATCGTTTTCCTTCTCTCAAAGGAATGAAGCAATTATAACATATGTACCGTTCTATTAAAAGTGTTTTGTAACCTTTTGTAACTTTTCTGCAATATTTTTATTGTAATCGCTGTTTTTTTAGTGTCCTGTAACGGCAATCCGTTTTCCCAACGTGCGCCCGCCGGGCACACCAACGAGATAAAACACGCTGCG
>DGTF01000058.1 GCA_002394235.1 Eubacterium sp. UBA4343
TGCGCGAGTTTTATCTCGCTATCGCGACGCTCGCCGCACACGAATACTTCGCATTCGGCTGCGGCTCACTGTTCGCGTAAAAAAATACTGCCGTACAAAATGAATTGTACGGCAGTATCAGACGGAATCTGAATCAGCATCCGTGCTGCTTGAGAAGCTTATTGATCTTCAGGGTGTTGTCACGCACCTTATTGATGGATACGTCGTGGTTCAGCGTATCAATGATGCTGGCCATGTACTTGCCCATCTTCGCGGTGGAATACCACGGGCGGGAGAGCAGTTCTGGTGTCTGGTAGATCAGGTTGGTGGTGATGACCTTTTTGATCATTCCCTTTTCGTAGTATTCATCAAATTTTGCCAGTCCGTCTGTGAACAGGCCGAAGGTGCAGCAGACATATACGTTGCGCGCCCCGCGGTTTTTCAACTGTGTCGCGACATCAAGCATGCTGCCGCCGGAGGAAATCATGTCGTCGATGACGATGCAGTCCTTGCCCTCTACGGAATCGCCGAGGAACTCATGGGCGACGATGGGGTTCTTGCCATTGACGATTCGGGAATAATCACGGCGCTTGTAGAACATGCCCATGTCAACTCCGAGCACATTGGAGAAATAGATGGCGCGGGACATGGCTCCCTCATCCGGGGAGATGATCATCAGGTGGTCATTTGAAATCTGGATATCGGACTCTGTCTTCAGCAGTGCCTTCAGGAACTGATAGGTCGGGAAGAAATTATCAAAGCCGTGAAGCGGAATGGAGTTCATAACGCGCGGGTCGTGGGCGTCAAAGGTCAGAATATTGGTTACGCCGTAATCCACGAGCTCCTGCAGAGCAAGCGCGCAGTCGAGGGATTCCCTTCCGGTTCGCTTGTGCTGGCGGCCTTCGTACAGGAACGGCATCATGACGCTGATTCTGTGTGCCTTTCCGTTTGCCGCGGCGATGACGCGCTTGAGGTTCTGGAAATGGTCATCGGGGCTCATGTGGTTGATGTTTCCGAACTCGCTGTAGGTGACGCTGTAATTGCATACATCAACGAGGATGAAAAGGTCAACGCCCCGTACGGACTCATTGATGACACCCTTGCCCTCGCCGCTTCCGAAACGGGGAAGGTTCACGTCGATGATGTAATTGTCTGTGGCATATCCATAGGTGTCCTTCTTTGCGGTGTTCTGGGCAGAGATCTCCTGCCGGAACTGGATCAGATACTTGTTGATGGTCTTAGCCATTTCTTCGCATCCGGGCAGAGCGATCAGCTTGAGAGGAGCGACTGCAGATGCATTCACCAGATATTTTGTATTAGCCATGAAAGCCTCCGGTATAATGTTTTTTCACAACGGGATGCCCGGAAATTCGCGTAAAAAACGGCTCCGCTATAGCAGATAATGAATTCGCACGGGCGTACACGACACATATTAGCATTGAAAAAAAAAGGTGTCAATGCCTGGTTCCGCGGTCAAGTTGCTTTTTCGGTGCGGATTTGTTATGATTTGAAGGATGATCGGAGGATGGAGAATGGGAAAGACTGCACATATTATAAGAAAAATCGAGCCCGGAAGCATTGCCGAGGAAATGGAGATGGAACCCGGCGATGAGATTCTGAAGATCAATGGAAACGATATTGAAGATATTTTTGACTACCGGTTTTTGGTGAATGACAGTTATATTGTGGTCCTGCTGAAAAAGAAGAAATCCGGCGAAGAATGGGAACTGGAAATCGAGAAGGATCCGGATGAGGACCTTGGCGTGGAGTTTGAAAACGGGCTGATGGATGACTACAAATCCTGCAGCAACCACTGCGTTTTCTGCTTCATTGACCAGATGCCGAAGGGAATGCGGGATACGCTCTATTTCAAGGATGACGATTCCAGATTGTCCTTCCTTCAGGGCAACTATGTCACACTGACAAACATGAGCGACAGCGATATCGACCGGATTATCCGCTACCGGATGGAACCCATCAATATTTCGTTTCAGACCACGAATCCGGAACTCCGCAGGAAGATGCTTCACAACCGGTTTGCGGGAGATGTTTTTCCGAAGGTGAAGCGGCTGGCGGACGCCGGGATCGAGATGAACGGTCAGATCGTTCTCTGTAAAGGCCTGAATGACGGGGAGGAGCTGGAACGGACCATCCGGGATCTCACCGGATATCTGCCTGCTCTCCGTAGCCTTTCGGTTGTGCCGGTAGGACTTTCGAGGTTCCGGGACGGTCTGTACCCCCTCGAGCCGTTCAATGGAGATGATGCGGCGAAGGTAATTGACCGTATCGAAAGCTGGCAGAAAAAGCTGTACCCAAAGTACGGAGTGCACTTTGTGCATGCGTCGGACGAGTGGTATCTTCTGGCGGGCAGGGACATTCCGGAGGAGGAGCGGTATGACGGCTATCTTCAGTTGGAAAATGGTGTCGGCATGCTGAGGCTTCTGGAGACAGAGGTGAGAGAGGAGCTGCGGGAACGCAGCGGAGATGACAGGACACGGAACCTGACGATTGCGACGGGACAGCTTCCTGCCGATACCATTCGAAAGCTGTGCGGACTGATCCGGGAGAAATATCCGCAGGTCTGCGTCCGGATCGTACCAATCCGGAATGACTTTTTCGGCGAGAGAATCACTGTGTCCGGACTTGTCACAGGGACGGATCTGATCCGTCAGCTGAAGGGAAAGGAACTCGGGGAGGAGCTTTTGATTCCCTGCAATATGCTTCGTTCCGGGGAAAATGTTTTTCTGGATGACATCACGGTTGAACAGGTTATAATGGAACTAAAGGTTCCCGTCACTGTGGTGGATCCGGAGGGAAAGGATTTCTGCCTTGCGGTTCTCGGAGAGACGAAGGGCAGTACACATAGAAGGAGACAGATGTATGAGCAAACCGATCGTAGCAGTTGTGGGACGCCCGAACGTGGGTAAGTCTACATTATTTAATGCTCTTGCGGGAGAGAGAATCTCCATTGTGAAGGATACGCCCGGAGTGACCAGAGACCGGATCTATACCGATGTCAGCTGGCTCTCTCATGAGTTTACGATGATTGATACCGGTGGAATCGAGCCGGACAGCAGCGACGTGATCCTCTCGCAGATGAGAGAACAGGCGATGATCGCCATCGACACCGCTGATGTGATCATTTTTATGACCGACGTTCGTCAGGGACTGACGGACGCGGATTATCAGGTTGCCACCATGCTGCGCAAGAGCCGGAAGCCGATTGTGCTTGCCGTGAATAAGGTGGACAGCTTCAAGGCACAGCAGATGGATGTATATGAGTTCTATAACCTTGGTATAGGAGAACCTTATGCGATTTCTGCGGAAGGAAAGCAGGGACTTGGGGATCTTCTCGATGCGGTGATTTCGAAGTTCCCAGAGGGAGTAGAGGCGCCGGAGGAGGACGAGAATCCCAGAATTGCCGTTGTCGGGAAGCCGAATGTCGGAAAGTCCTCTATTATCAATAAACTGCTCGGCGGTAACCGGGTCATTGTATCGGATATCGCAGGCACCACAAGAGATGCGATCGACACGGTTATTTCCCGGAACGGGAAGAATTATACCTTCATTGATACCGCGGGTCTTCGGAGAAAGAGCAAGATAAAGGAGGATCTGGAGCGATACAGCATCATCCGGACTGTATCTGCGGTGGAGCGCTGTGATATCGCAGTTGTCGTGATCGACGCGACGGAAGGAATCACCGAGCAGGACGCGAAGATCGCAGGAATCGCCCACGAGAGAGGGAAAGGGCTGATTGTCGCGGTGAATAAGTGGGATGCGGTCGAGAAGGATGATAAATCCGTGAAGGAGTTTACGAACAAGGTGAGAAATACCCTCTCCTTTGCCTATTACGCGGAGATTATCTTCATATCCGCCAAAACCGGACAGAGACTTTCGAAACTCTTTGACACCATCGATGAGATTTTGGATTCGCAGACGCTTCGTGTGCAGACCGGTGTTCTGAATGACATCCTGACCGAAGCCCTTGCCATGCAGCAGCCGCCGTCAGATAAGGGCAGGAGGCTGAAAGTTTTTTATATGACACAGGTAGCGGTGAAGCCGCCGACCTTTGTAATCTTTGTGAATGAGAAGAAACTGATGCATTTCTCTTATCAGAGATATCTGGAGAACCGGGTGCGTGATGCCTTCGGGTTTAAGGGAACCGCGATCCGTTTCATTATCAGGGAGAGACAGGACAAGGAGGAGAACTGAGAGATGCTTGCACGGGCTTGCAGTCTGCTGATCGGATACGGATTTGGTCTGTTTCAGACCTCTTATTTCATCGGAAAAGCAAAGGGCGTGGACATCCGGAAGATGGGGAGCGGCAACGCGGGAACGACTAACGCGCTTCGCACGCTCGGAACGAAAGCCGGTCTCATGACGATGGCCGGGGATGTAACGAAGTGTATTCTTGCTGTTATTCTTACCTGGCTGATTTTCCGCAATTCATACCCGGAGCTCTTCCCGCTTCTCAAGATCTGGACAGCTGCCGGAGTCATCCTCGGACATGACTATCCGTTCTATATGGATTTTCGAGGGGGCAAGGGAATCGCTGCGACGGCGGGAATGGTCATTGCTTTTGGCGACTGGCCGATGATCCTGGTGGGTACGGTGCTGTTCTTTTCGATTTTTTTCGCGACTCACTATGTGTCTCTGAGCTCGCTGTCACTGTCTACGGAGTTTCTGGTATTTCTCTGCGTTTTTTGTGCAATGGGAAGATATTCGATGACGACAGCCCGGCTCACGGAGATGTGTGTGCTTACGGCGATCCTCACCGCACTCGCATATTTCCAGCATCGGGGCAATATAAAGAGACTTGCGACGGGATGCGAAAGGAAGACTTATCTGAGTCATCGCCATCCGTCGGATAAATAATAACGGTGACGCGTGCAGCCTGGCGGACAAATCGGGCAATAATGGTGAACGCGTGTGTCCTGGCGGACAAACCGGTGACTCGCGCATTGCAGCGGGGCCGTGGCGGCACGGCAGATATTAGGGAGGTGAATCGATGGCAAAAATCAGTGTGATTGGTTCGGGAAGCTGGGGGACCGCGCTTACCTGGCTTTTATGCAATAATGGTCACGAGCTGACCCTTTGGTCCTACCGCGCGGAAGAAACAGAAATGTATCAAAAGAATCATCAGAACACGGATAAACTTCCGGGTGTGATTCTTCCGGATTCTGTGGAGTATACGACAGATCTCGGGGAGGCGTGTGCCGGAAGGGATCTCCTTGTGCTGGCAGTTCCTTCTCCGGCCCTGAGGAATACGGCACACAAGATGGGCGGACTGGTTCGGCCCGGACAGCTGATCGTCAGTGTGGCAAAGGGGATCGAGGAAAATTCTCTGATGACAATGAGCGAGATCATTGAGCAGGAGATTCCGCAGGCGGATGTGGCTGTTCTTTCCGGCCCCAGTCATGCGGAGGAGGTCGGAAGAGGCCTTCCGACGGCTATTGTCGCCGGGGCGCACAGCAGAGAGACCGCGAACCGGGTGCAGTCCGTCTTTATGTCGCCGGTATTCCGGGTGTACACAAGCTCGGACATGAAGGGAATTCAGCTCGGGGCGGCATTGAAGAACGTGATGGCTCTTGCGGCGGGAATTGCGGACGGGCTCGGATACGGGGACAACACAAAGGCGGCGCTGATCACCAGAGGAAGCGCAGAACTTGCAAGGCTTGGAGGCGCGATGGGCATTCACATGAGAACGCTCTACGGTCTATCCGGAATTGGTGATCTGATCGTAACCTGCGCGAGTCTGCACAGCCGCAATCGGAAGGCGGGCTATCTGATGGGGCAGGGATACACCATGGAAGACGCGATGAAGGAAGTGCACCAGGTGGTCGAGGGCGTATATTCTGCCAGGGCGGGAAAGCTGCTCGCGGAGAAATATCACGTGGATATGCCGATCGTGAATGAGGTGAACGAAGTGCTCTTTCACGGAAAGCCCGCCCGTGACGCCGTGAATGAACTGATGCAGCGGGACGGAAAAGATGAGATCGAAGAGTGGGAGGAGTAAGATGCTCTTCGATCAGTCTGTCAGAACTGCCCATTCCGTGTCTGCAAGATCCTGAGGAACATGAGCGGTGCGGAGCCCTTCGTCCATTGCATCGATAGCGGTCATCTCCGGTTCTGTGAGGGCAAAATCAAAGATGTCCGCGTTTTCCGCGATGCGGGAAGGGTGTACGGATTTCGGAATCGCTGAAATGCCCCTCTGTATCAGCCACCGGAGACCGGTCTGGGCGGCTGTCTTTCCGTATTTTGCGCCGATCTTGATGAGAATCTCGCGGTCCCTGTATGCGCCGCGCGCGAGCGGCGCATAAGCCTGAACCTGAATACCGTGGCTCTGGCAGTAATTTACGGTTTCACCCTGACGCCAGAGAGGATGGCATTCTATCTGATTGAGTACCGGAACAACGCCGGTTTCCTGCTCAAGACATTCGAGCTGAGCCGGGGAAAAATTGCTCACGCCGATGGATCGGGCAAGTCCTGATTCCTTCAGGCGGATCAGTTCCCTCCAGGTCTGCCGGATACATCCCGGAACCGGCCAGTGAATCAGGTATAGATCGATATAATCGGTTCCGAGCCTGTCCAGCGTACGCTGGAAGGCACCCGACACGTCTCCGAGCCGCTGGGCGTTGTTCCAGACCTTCGACGTGAGAAAAATCTTCTCTCTCGGGATGTCCAGATCCCGGATAGCATTTCCTAAAAGCTCTTCGTTGCCGTAGACAGAGGCGGTGTCAAACAGACGATAGCCGCAGCGGTAAGCGGCGTCCACGGCGGCATGCATATCTTTTTCATCCGTTGTCTTGTAAACCCCGAGCCCGAGAAGCGGGATGGAATTCCCGTCGTTCAGGGGGTGAGACGGGATATTTATCTTCTTAAATTCTTTGGTCATAGTCTGATACCTCGCATTAAAACATCTGAAATATTCTGATTGAAAGTCAACTAAAATCTTCCGACTATCTTTTGATACCTGATTTAAAGTCATCTGAAATACCCAGCCTATCGTTTGATATCCCAGGTAAAGCGATTTCGATTGCTCCGGTTATTTTTAAACATCCGCTTCCAGAACCTTAAAACGATAATATGCAACATTACTCACAGCCTGTTGATGAAGAGATGAATATTACAATAAGCAGAATGCATGAAAAAGTATGGAAATTACGGATGAAATCATTTAAAATAGAGATGTTACCGGAAATCTGATAACCGAAAACGGGGGAAAGTGCACAGGATCATCGGACTAATCCCCTGTGAAAATGGAAAATATTGCTATTATCATAATACACATTGCGGAAAAGTGCAATCATCACCGCGGCGAGAGAACAAGTATGCGGGTGTGTTTGTAAAAAAATACAATTTTTTGATACACTGCGGAAGGATTGTGCAGATTACATTAAAAAGGCGTGCCAAAAATGTGCAAGTTTTCGACCCGGAGAACCCCCTGGGGAGGATGGTGACGGCAACAGACAAAAGCCCTTCCGGTTGCCACGGATGACTTGTGCATATCTGTACAAAAAAATCGGGATTCATGAGATGGTTAATTTTGTGAAAACGTTTTTTTACGTTCACTTTGTACAAAAAACAAGCTCTTCGCCAAATGACTTCTATTGATATTTTCCATGGGTGAGTATATAATCAAGGTGCTTGTGAAAAGAATATCATGCTTGTTTTTTTCAGCGATTGATCATTTAAGCGGAGGTCTCTCATGCATATTTTAAGAGATGAAAACGGAAATCTGATTCCTCACGGCGCACATGATCACGATCACCATGATCACGACCATGCGGAAGCCTGCAATGCCGGATGCGGCAACTGCGAACCGGAAAACGGGAAGTGCAAGGATCAGACATTTGCATTACTGAACTATATGGTTCAGCACAACACACAGCATGCTGCGGAAGCGGAGAAGATGGCCGGCGAACTGGAGAAACAGGGGCTGGCGGATGTTGCGGCACAGATCAGGGAGGGCGTCACCGAATACCAGAAGGGCAATATGTATCTGAATATCGCTCTGACACTTTATAAGGAACACCTGAAGGAAAAGACCGGAGCGGAGAACTGACGCAGAAGACACAGCAAAGGAGTTGATAGAAATGTGTCTCGCAACCGTATATAAAGAAAGCGACAATACCGTAATCATGGAAAACACCGCACGAATTGATGTGGACGGTGATTTCGTGACTGTAGAAGATATTGTCGGAGAACAGACAAGAATTCAGGGCAGAATCAAGTGGGTGGACCTTGCAGCGAGCAAGGTTATGCTGGTCTGCGACTGATGACAGTTCCCCTGATCGGATGAGCAGGGAACAGGACAGCAGAGCTTTTTTACTGCAGATGCAGATAAGGAAACAGGAGGTGTAATCGCCAATGGCGCATGTGATTGCCGTCGCAGGCAAGGGCGGTGTCGGAAAGACGACGCTGACTGCATTATTAATACAGTATCTCTGTAAGAGCGGGAAAGGTCCCGTGCTTGCGGTGGATGCGGACGCAAATTCAAATCTTAACGAAGTTCTCGGAGTCGAGGCACCGCCGACACTCGGAGAAATCCGCGAGGAGATCAATCATGCGGAGGATTTTGGAAGCAAGCTTCCCTCCGGAATGAGCAAGGCAGAGTACGCGCAGTTCCGTTTACAGGGCGCGCTCACAGAGGAGGATGATTTTGACCTCCTGGTCATGGGGCGTACTCAGGGGAAGGGATGCTACTGCTACGTCAACGGACTGCTTCAGACACAGCTTCAGAAGCTTCAGTCGAACTACCCCTATATTGTAGTGGACAATGAGGCGGGACTTGAGCATATCAGCAGAGGCATCCTTCCAAGCATGGAGACGGCAATTCTTGTCAGCGACTGCTCCAGAAGAGGCGTTCAGGCTGCCGGAAGGATCAAGGATCTGATTGCAGAGTGTCATCTGAACCCGGAGAGAATCGGACTGATTGTCAACCGTGCTCCGAACGGAAAGCTCAATGAGGGCACAAAAGAGGAAATCGAGAAGCAGGGTCTGGAACTGCTCGCAGTGGTTCCGGCAGATGATACCGTGTATGAGTTCGACTGTGATGGAAAACCATCTGTTGATCTTCCAGAGGATTCACCGGTCAGAGCTGCCTTGATGGAGGCAGTCAGAAAGCTGGGACTCTGATACCTTTGAGACCCGTATAAGAGTAAAGTACCGGAGGGCGTAAGCCGGGCACATTTAATTTCGAATGCTGGCACAGGCGATGCAGTGGTTCTGCTGCCTACGGCAGAGCGGTTCTGTGATGAGGAACCGCAGATAGATTAAATTTTTGTTTAATTAACTTAATAAACCATTATACTTTTGAGGAGGACAAAAGCATGGCATTCAGACCGTATACGATCGAGGAACTCGAGGCGGCCACTAACAGATTACTGGAAACTGGCGCAAAAGTAGGAGCGGATTCCTATCAGGCCAGACTGAAGAATCAGACCCCGCACTGCGGATTCGGTGAGAAGGGAATCTGCTGCCGGATCTGCCGCATGGGACCGTGCCGTATCACACCGAAGGCACCTCGCGGAATCTGCGGCTGCGACGCGCATGGAATTGTTGGAAGAAACTTCCTGCGTTTTGTAGCGGGAGGCGCTGCCACCCATTCAGATCACGGACGTTCCATCTGCTACACCCTTTACAATACAAAGCCGGAAGGCCCGTACACCGTGAAGGATCCCGAGAAGCTGATCCGTATCGCGAAGGAGTGGGGCGTTGAGACTGAGGGAAAGGATATCTATGACCTCGCTCACGAGGTTGCGTACATGGCGATGGAGGAGTACGGAAAGGTATTCGGCACGCAGAGATGGCTGTCGAGAGCTCCGGAGCACACCAGAGAGCTCTGGCACAAGGCGGAGATTGAGCCGAGAGCAATCGACCGTGAGATTTCCTGCTCCATGCATATGACACATATGGGCAACTCCTCTCTGCCGGAGGCACTGATCCGTCAGTCTCTGAGAGCCGGAATGTCCGACGGATGGGGCGGTTCCATGGCCGGAACCGAGTTCTCCGATGTTCTGTTCGGGACACCGAAGCCGGTTGACACAAGTGCGAACCTTGGCGTAATGGTCGAGGAGAACGTAAATATCGTTGTACACGGACACGATCCGGCACTTTCCGAGCTTGTCTGTGACTATGCGGAAGATCCCGAGATGATCGAGCTCGCCAAGAGCGTCGGCGCAAAGGGAATCACCGTATCCGGCGTGTGCTGCACATCCAATGAGGTTGCGATGCGCCGCGGAATCCCGATGGCAGGAAACTTCCTGCAGCAGGAAAATGTAGTTCTGACCGGAGCCTGCGAGGCGATTGTCGTTGATGTTCAGTGTATCTTCCCGGCACTTGGACCCCTGTCCAAATGCTTCCACACAAAGTTCATCACAACTTCTCCGATTGCCAGAATGCCAGATTCCGATTTCATCGAGTTTGATGTAGACGATGCGGATAAGCAGGCAAAGCTTATCGTTGAGACGGCTGTCAAGAACTTCAAGAACAGAAAACCGGAGCTTGTACATATCCCGCAGCTGAAGACAAAGGCAACCGTCGGATATTCTGTTGAAGCAATCAAGAAACAGCTCAACGTGGTTACAAACTCTCAGGTGGACGAGCTGGATACGCTTCAGCCGCTGGTTGACTGCATCACATCCGGTGTTATCCGCGGATGCGTTGCGATGGTCGGCTGCAATAACCCGCGGGTTCGTCCGGATACCGCTCACATCGGTCTGATGAAGAAGCTGATCGAGAACGATATTCTGATTGTCGCATCCGGATGTTCGGCACAGGCAGCTGCAAGAGTCGGACTCATGGATAAGGAGGCAAAGGAGATCTGCGGAACCGGTTTGAAGACCGTTTGTGAACTCGCAGACATCCCGCCGGTTCTTCATATGGGATCCTGCGTAGATATCAGCCGTATGTGCGTACTGGTATCGGATCTGGCAAAACAGGCTGGCTGCAATATTTCTCAGCTTCCTGTTGTCGGCTGCGCTCCGGAATGGATGTCCGAAAAGGCGGTATCCATCGGAAACTATGTGGTTGCTACCGGAATTGATACCTTCCTTGGAGTTGAACCTGGAGTATCCGGATCGGATCAGATCACTGATCTTCTTACCGGTGGAATCCGCGACTGGGTTGAGGCTGCATATACCTTCGAGCCGGATATCGATAAGCTTGGTGACGAGATGATCGAGAGAATCGAGGAGAAGAGAAAAGCACTCGGAATCTGATTAAAAGCCGCACAGACAGATTTACAAATGCAGGCCGGCGCACCCGGATGCGGGACGCCATAGAAAAGTATCAGCTGCGGATCGCTTCGTGACCTGCATCTTCGCGGGTTACGGGGCTGTCCGCCGCTGTTTCCGGCTGCTTTTGCGCAGATTATCCGTGTGATAAGAACGGGAGCGGCCGGAATTATTCAGCAGAGTTGGAGGCTTTATTAATGAAGATAGCGATCACCGGAAAAGGCGGCGTCGGCAAGACTACGTTTGCGGCAACACTGGCCAGGATGTATGCGGATCAGGGCAATGGGGTGCTTGCGGTGGATGTGGATCCGGACGCAAACCTTGGACTGGCGCTCGGTTTTTCAGAAGACGAACTCGACCAGATCGTTCCGATCACAAAGATGCGTGAGCTGATTAATGAGAGGACTGATCTGGACGAGATTACGAATATGTACAAGCTGAATCCGAAGGTTGATGATCTTCCGGATAAGTTTGCAAGAGAGAAGAACGGCGTGAAGCTTCTTCTTCTCGGAACCGTAGATACAGCGGGCCGCGGGTGCGTCTGCCCGGAGCACGTGCTACTCCGAAGACTGATTCATCATCTGATGCTTCGCAGCAACGATGTGGTGATCATGGATATGGAGGCAGGACTGGAGCATCTCGCAAGAGGCACCACAAAGGGAATGGACCAGTTCATTGTCGTGATCGAACCGGGGGCGAGGAGCATTCAGACATACAAAAATGTAAAACGGCTTGCCGCTCAGCTTGGCATCAACGATGTCAATGTGGTGGCAAATAAGATCCGTGACGAGAAGGATGAAGAATTTATCCGATCCCGGATACCGGAGGAAAATATCCTCGGATTCATACACTATAATACGGATATCATGGATGCCGACAGGCAGGGCTGTTCACCGTATGATTACAGCAGGCAGCTCCTTGAAGAAGTTAGTTCTATTAAAGAAAAAATAGATCAAATAAAAAACGCGGAGGTAGAAAAATGACTTTATTTGATGTGATTTTTCAGGGAAATGATGCAGTTTACGGACTGACAGAAAAGGCCGTAGACGATGCCATCGCAAAGTATGGCGCAGACAAAAAGGTAGGCTTTCCGGGGACTGCATACAGCATTCCGTGCTATTATGCTGTTACAGGAACCAAGGTCAGCACACTCGGCGAGTTGAAAGATGCGCTTGCGGTTGTCAAGACACTTATGACAAGAGAGGCAAAGCTGAATGACGCTCTGATGTCCGGTGTAGCAACGGCTCTTCTTGCGGAGTTCATCGAGGTTCTCAAGTATATCGATAACGATACGCCATATGAGGCTCCTTACACAGGTCATCTGCCGGATCCGGTTATCCGTGAGCTCGGTGTTCCGCTTGTTACCGGAGATATTCCGGGCGTTCCGGTTATCATCGGTGAGGCTCCGACAGCAGAAGAGGGCGCAGCCCTTGTTAAATCCTATCAGGAGCAGGGACAGCTCGTTACACTGGTCGGCGGCATCATTGATCAGTGCGCGCAGCAGAAGGTTAAGATGGGCGCTAATGTCCGTGTAATCCCGCTTGGCAAGGATATCACAGCTGTTGCACATGTCGTTTCTGTCGCGATCCGTGCGGCTCTGATCTTTGGCAACATCAAACCGGGTGACGCCGCAGGACTCATGGCATATACCAAGGAGCGCGTTCCGGCATTTGTCAATGCTTTTGCTCCTCTGAACGAAGTTATCGTGGCTGCCGGCGCCGGCGCGATCGCGCTTGGATTCCCGGTTATCACGAACGAGGATACCTTCGCGGTTCCGGAATGCCTGATTCCGAAGGTTCCGGTAGAAAAGATGAATGCTGCTTCCCTGGAAGCAAGAAACATCAAGATCAAGATTACAAAGGTAGATATTCCGGTTTCCTTCGGCTCCGCGTTCGAAGGTGAAATCGTACGCCGCGGTGACATGCAGGTTGAGTTTGACGGTTCCCGTGTGGATTGCTGCGAGCTCGTACATATGAAGGATCCGTCAGAGGTTGAGGATCACTCCTTCGAGCTGATCGGACCGGACTTCGATGAATTCCCGGTCGGCAGCAAGCAGTCTATCGCCTATGTGGTTGAGGTTGCCGGAAAGAACATGCAGGCAGACTTCGAGCCGGTATTTGAGCGTAAGTTCCATTCTTACCTCAACTGCATCGAGGGTCTGATGCACACCGGTCAGCGTGATATGATCCGTATCCGTATCAGCAAGGATACCTTCAATGCCGGCTTCCGCGCAAAGGATCTTGCAGAGGTTCTGTACACCCAGATCAAGAACGAATTTGCCGCTGTTGTAGACAAATGTCAGGTAAAGATTTACACCAAGCCGGAGGACTGCACAAGAATCCGTCATGAGATTGCCATTCCGATGTTTGACAAGCGTGACGAGAGACTGTCGAGTATGACTGATGAGGCAGTTGATGTATATTACAGCTGCATCATGTGTCAGGCATTCTCTCCGAGCCATGTATGTATCGTAACTCCGGAGCGTCTCGGACTGTGCGGAGCCGTATCCTGGTTCGATGCAAAGGCAACGCATGAGCTGGATCCGAACGGACCCTGCCAGGTTGTTACAAAGGAGCGCCCGATCGATGAGAGAATCGGTGAGTATGAGGATGTAAACGAGGCAGTCAAGAAGTTCTCCCAGGGTGCGCTTGATGATGTATCTCTGTATTCCATCATGGAGAAGCCGATGACATCCTGCGGATGCTTCGAGTGTATCTGCGGTATTGAGCCGTTCTCCAACGGTGTCTGCATCGCAAACCGTGAGTATGCAGGTCAGACTCCTCTCGGAATGACATTCTCAGAGCTCGCTTCCATGACAGGCGGCGGTGTTCAGACACCGGGCTTCATGGGCCACGGCCGTCACTTCATCGCCTCCAAGAAGTTCATCTCGGCCGAGGGCGGCCCGCAGCGCATCGTGTGGATGCCCAAGGAGCTCAAGGAGTCCGTGGCGCCCAAGCTCAACAAGGCCGCCAAGGAAGTGCTGGGCATCGACAACTACACCGATATGATCTGTGACGAGACCATCGCCACCGACGCCGAGGAAGTCATGAACTTCCTCACCGAGCACAATCACCCCGTCCTGCAGATGGGCGAGCTGATGTAACCGCTCAAACCCCATACCGCCTGAGCCGTGGCTCAGGCGGTATTTTTTTCGGGAAAAATTCCCTTCTCCCTCCCCATATATCTTGACAAACACACCTCGGGTGATACAATATTTATTATTATTTTTTCGACGGATTCCTTGGGAGG
>DGTF01000010.1 GCA_002394235.1 Eubacterium sp. UBA4343
TTACGCGAACAGTGAGCCGCAGCCGAATGCGAAGTATTCGTGTGCGGCGAGCGTCGCGATAGCGAGATAAAACTCGCGCAGCGTGTTTTATCTCGTTGGATTTGCCAGAAAACGTCAGAGGTATTAGACTAATACCAAAAAGACAAATCAGAATGAAAATAATGAAAAGATACATCAGAATGGAAATGATGAAAACATACATTTGGAGGTATTGATCTTGGGCTGCAGGATTCTTGTATACTGGAAAATAACAGAGGAGCAAAAGCGGAAAATCCGGACAATCGCAAACAGACATGGCTGCGAGACCATTTTTGTTACGGATCCGCGGGAGGCTGAAGAGGAGGCAAAGAGTGCGGACGTCATGTTCGGGGCGGATCCGGGACCGTTGCATGCGGCCGGGAATCTGAAGTGGTTTTGTACCTGCTGGGCAGGAGTGAATCATTATCTCCAGAAGGGCGTTCTTCCAAACAGCACCTGCTTGCTGTCCAATTCTTCGGGGGCATATGGGGTCTCCATCTCCGAACACATCATTATGACAGCGTTGATTCTGATGCGTCGGTTTGAGGCTTATGAGAATATAATGAAGAATACCGCAGTGCGAGAATGGCGCCACGACATTCCGATGTATTCTCTGTGCGGAAGCCGGATTACCACTCTCGGAACCGGTGATATCGGAAGCACCTTTGCTAAGCGTGTGAGGAGCTTTGATCCAAAATCGGTTATCGGGGTAAGTCGCAGTGGAAGACAATTAAAGGAATATGATAAGGTCCTTCGAGTGACAGAGTTGGATTCTGTGCTTCCGCAGACAGACCTTCTCGTCATGAGCCTTCCGGAGACCCCGGAGACAATTGGAATCTTGAACAGAGACAGAATCGCGCTTCTTCCGGAAGATGCTTTTGTGGTCAATGTGGGGAGAGGAAGCGCGATTGATGAGAAAGCACTCACAGACGCTTTGAACGAGGGAAAACTTGCCGGAGCAGCTCTGGATGTCATGCAGACGGAGCCTGTGCCGGCAGACAGCCCGCTGCGCACTGCGAAAAATATCCTGCTGACACCGCACTGCGCCGGTCAGATGACACTGGATTATACGCGCGAAAAGAGTGTGGAAATGTTCTGTGAAGATCTGGAGAATTATCTGAGCGGAAAAGCGCTGGTCTATGGTGTCAGCAAAGAAAGAGGATATTGATGCATTTTCCGGTAAGCGGTCAGATGTAAAGATAATGGAGAAGGATACGATAAATATCCGGGCGTATATTCAGAATGTGCCGGAGATATCGGAGGCAGGGTGAACGATAGTGGGGCGTACTTTTATTGCGATCGATTTAAAATCCTTTTACGCATCAGTGGAATGTCAGGAGCGTGGACTTGATCCGCTCAGAACAAATCTGGTAGTTGCTGATGTGTCACGCACGGAGAAGACGATCTGCCTTGCGGTCTCTCCTGCGCTGAAGGCATATGGAATTCCGGGGCGTGCCCGGCTTTTTGAAGTTGTTCAGCGGGTCGGCGAGATAAACCGTGAGCGGATCCGGAGAGCGCCGGGAAATGTTTTTTCCGGGGCATCGTCTAATGCGGAGGAGCTGAAGCAGAACCCGGCTCTGGAAGTGTCTTATATCGCGGCCGTTCCCCGGATGGCGTATTATATAAAGTACAGCACACGGATTTATCAGATCTATCTGAAATACATTGCGCCGGAAGATATTCACGTATATTCGATCGACGAGGTCTTCATCGATGCGACGGATTATCTTAAAACTTATGGAATGACGGCACATGAGCTCGCAATCACGATGATTCGTGATGTGCTGAAGGAGACCGGTATTACGGCAACGGCAGGCATCGGGACCAACCTTTATCTGGCGAAGATTGCGATGGATATCGTCGCGAAGCACGCGGAAGCCGACGCGGACGGCGTGCGGATTGCGGAGCTGGATGAGATGAGCTACCGCAGACAGCTCTGGACGCACCGGCCGCTTACCGATTTCTGGAGAGTTGGCAGGGGTTATGCGAAGAAGCTTGAAGAATACGGCATGTACACGATGGGAGATATTGCCCGCTGTTCGGTCGGCGGAGCAAATGATCTCTGCAATGAGGAATTGCTGTATAAGCTTTTCGGTGTTAATGCAGAGCTTCTGATCGACCATGCCTGGGGATACGAGCCGTGTACCATAGATCTGATCAAAAAATACAGACCGGAAAGTAATTCCGTCAGTTCCGGACAGGTGCTGATGTCACCTTACAGCTTCAAGAAGGCTGCGGTTGTGGTACAGGAAATGGCGGACGTTATGGCGCTGGATCTGGTCGGCAAAAGGATGGTAACCGATCAGGTTACGCTGACAATCGGATACGATAAGGAAAGTCTGGAAGATCCGGAGATACGAAAGAAATATCGTGGCGCTGTCAGCCGTGATCACTATGGGAGAAGGATTCCGCAGCATGCACATGGTTCCGCGAAGCTGTCCGGCGCAACTTCTTCGGGCAATGAGATTACGCATGCAGCGATGGAAATTTACCGAAGGACGGTCGATCCGTCTCTGCTGATCCGGCGGATCACCATTTCTCTGGAACATGTAATTCCGGAGGATGAGGTGTCGGATACAAGCTACGAACAGATGGATCTTTTTACGGATTACCATTCGCTTGAGGCGAAGAAAGAAGAAGACAAAAGGAAGCTGGACAAAGAGAGACGCATGCAGGAAGCCATGCTCTCGATCCGTGAGCGGTTCGGAAGTGACGCGGTTATCCGTGGGCTGAATCTCCGGGAGGGAGCAACCGGACTTGACCGGTCAAAGCAGATCGGAGGGCATAAGGCATAATCCTCAGGAATCGGGAGCATAGACATGAATCATGGGAAATCAGAGTAAATAAGGTATGGACCATGAGAAAAGATCGGAGGGCACAAGGCATGAACAAGGAGAAAGAGGAGCCTGAAGTGCAGAATAGAATGAAATCGGGATCTGCAGTGGGAAAAGAGAGAAGTTCGTTCCCTTATGAGGACATCGTTAATCTGCCGCACCCGGTTTCGCGATATCATGTGCCAATGCCACTCATTCAGCGTGCGGCGCAATTTGCGCCCTTCGCCGCGCTCACCGGATATGATGAGGCGATCGAGGAGACCGGCAGACAGACGGATGACAGAGTTGCACTTTCCGAGAGCGAGATCACGATTCTGAACCGGAAACTGCAGATTCTGGAGCAGATTCTTGACCGCAGGCCGGAGGTTTCGATTACATATTTTATTCCGGATTCGCGGAAAAAGGGTGGCTCGTATCACACCGTTAGCGGATCTGTTAAAAAAATTGATTCACATAATCAGCGGATCGTGATGTGTTCCGGGGAAGTGATTTCTATGGACCGGCTGATCGCCATAGAGGGAGATATTTCCTGGGATGGTTTTTCATGATTCAGCATAAAAGGAGGTATTCCCCGGGGGTTCTGCATAATTCAGCATAGAAGGAGATATTCCCCGGGATGGTTCTGCCTGATCAGTATTTGTGAAAAAACAGCCAGCAGGCGTTGAACTTTTTTTCTCAAGTTGCAGTTAGTTACCTCTTTTCGTCGAAAAAACATTTACATAATATTAATCTAAAAATGACCCGGAGTATCGGGACGGCGGGTCATACAAAAAGCCAAAATGTATAGGCAAACCCTGTGGATTCCGTAATGAGAAGAATCCACAGGGTTTTTCTATGTTTACACATACAGACGACGGGGCTGTTTTTTTTACTTTTTATTTACCTGCACAAGATAACGGAATTAACGAGGTACGAATAAAATGGAAAAGTACAAAAAAATTAAAATTATTCAGGAAAGCAAGAGAATTAAAAATGGCAGGAATTACATTATCTCACATTTCGAAAACCTACCGCAACGGATTCCAGGCGGTCAAGGATTTTAATCTGGAGATTGGAGACCACGAATTCATTGTATTTGTCGGTCCTTCCGGCTGCGGAAAATCTACGATGCTGCGCATGATCGCCGGACTGGAGGATATCTCTGACGGAGAACTCTGGATTGGAAACCGGCTTATGAACAGTGTGGATCCCGGCAAGAGAAATCTGGCGATGGTTTTTCAGAACTACGCGCTCTATCCGAACATGACGGTATACCAGAACCTGGCATTCGGACTCAAGGCGCATAAGGTGGAAAAGACAGAGATTGAGCGCAGAGTTCAGAAGGCATCTTCGATGCTTGAGATCAAGAGCCTTCTGGACCGAAAACCTGCACAGCTGTCCGGAGGACAGATGCAGCGTGTGGCAATCGGAAGCGCGATTGTACGGGATGCAGATGCATATCTGTTTGATGAACCCCTGTCCAATCTGGATGCGAAGCTTCGGACGCAGATGCGTGTCGATCTGAAAAAAATATACGACAAGCTCGGTTCAACCGTTATCTATGTCACACATGATCAGGTGGAGGCGATGACACTGGCGACGAGAATCGTTGTCATGAGAGACGGAATGGTACAGCAGGTGGGAACACCGAGGCAGATATATGAGAAGCCGGTGAACCGGTTTGTCGCAGGCTTTCTTGGATTGCCGCAGATGAACTTTCTGAACGCCGCCGTGGAAATGGAAGAGGGACGGGCATTCCTGAATACCGGGGACTTCAGAATTCCTCTCCCGCAGAGATTTTATCGCAGTCTGACGGAGGGAATGACAGAAGGTACTAAGGTGGAGATCGGAATCCGGCCGGAAGATCTGATGACGGAGGGAGAACCCTCTTATGCAATTCCGTTCGATATCGAGATGATAGAAAACCTCGGCTCTCATTTTTATCTGCACGGGTTTGCGGGCAGTCAGAGTACAACCGTGAAGCTTGAGAGCTATAATCCGAAGCGCAGAGACAGACAGATGAAGCTCTACATCGATCCGGAGAAGATGCACCTGTTCGACAAGGGAACGGGAGAGTCGATCGAAGAATTTCTGCTGGGATAAGCGGAAGGAGATAAGCATTGACGATGAAGAAGAAACAGCATATGTGCTGTATACAGGATACACAGAAAATACAGGATACACAGAAGATACAGGTTACGCAGAAGATACGGGTTACGGAGAAGATACAGGCTGCACAGAAGATACAGGAAAACGGAGGTGTTGAACGATGACAGGAACCGGACAGTTAAAGAAAAAGGCGGGGCCGTACGGTTATCTGATTCCCTCCGCGATCATATTTGGAATATTCCTTTTCTATCCCTTTGTTAAGACGATTTACCTGAGCCTTTACAAGACCAACAAGCTGGGACAGGCAAAGCTCTTTGTCGGGTTTGGAAATTACAAGGATCTGCTCACCAGTGCCAGCTTCGCGAATTCGCTGGCAGTAACCGCAGCCTTTGTCGTGATCGTTGTGATCGGAGGAATGCTGCTGGGACTAATCGGCGCGGTGCTCTGCAACAAGACATTTCCGGGCATACGGTTCTTCTCAACAGCATATGCGCTACCGATGTCCATTGCATCGAGCTCGGCTGCTCTGATCTTCCGGATTATGCTTGACCCGACCATCGGTATTGTCAATAAGCTCGCGCACACGAACATCAACTGGCTGAATGACCCGAGATACGCTCTCGTGTGCGTGGCAGTGCTGACAGCCTGGCTGAACAGCGGAATCAATTTCCTGTATTTCAGCGCGGGACTTGCCAATATCGATGAGGAGATATATGAGAGAGCATCGATCGATGGCGCGGGTCCGGTGCGGCAGTTTTTCCAGCTGACACTTCCCGGATTGCGGCCGATCATGTTCTACACAGTAGTCGTGAATATCATCCAGGCCTTTCAGTCCTTCGGTCAGGTAAAGATCCTGACGCAGGGCGGACCCGGAGAATCAACCAACCTGATTGTCTATTCGATCTACCGGGACGCTTTCTTCAATTTTCGATTCGGCAGCGCGGCGGCGGAATCAGTTGTACTCTTTCTCATCATCATGGTACTTACCCTGTTGATGTTCCGCGCAGAGAAAAAAGGAGGTAAAACACGTTGAACAATACAGATGGATGCATTTCGCTTTCGCCGCAGGAAATCGAGGCGATGCGCGAGGAAAGCATCAGATTAAATAAAAAGGCAATCCGGGTCAAGAAGGGGAGGAAAGCAGCACGGCTGATCATCAACATCGTCGTGGCATTTATCATTCTGCTTCCACTGCTCTACGCGGTAAGTATCGCGTTTATGCCTTCGTCGGATCTTTATACTATGAATCTGAATCTGATTCCGAAACATCCGACACTTGAGAATTTCCATCAGGCGCTCAGCAAAATCCCTCTGATCCGGTTCATCATAAACTCGTTCCTTGTAGCGGGCCTGATCACGCTCGGACAGATCATTTCCTGTTCCCTTGCTGCATTTTCTTTCTCCTTTCTGGAATTTAAGGGAAAGAAAATCCTGTTCATGCTCGTTATGGCAACGATGATGGTGCCGGGAGAGGCGACAATCATTTCCAACTATCTGACCGTTGGACAATGGGGCTGGCTGAACACGTACCGGGTTTTGATCATACCTTATCTGACAAGTGCGATGGGCATCTTCCTCTTCCGGCAGTTTTATCAGTCTTTTCCGATTTCAGTGTATGAGGCGGCGAAAATTGACGGCTGTTCAAACCTGCGTTTCATCTTCCGGATCCTGCTTCCTCTGACAAAAGCGGCAATCGGAGCAATGGCGGTATATACCTTCATCAACGCATGGAATATGTATATGTGGCCGCTGCTCGTAACCGGAGATGAGTCCATGAGAACGGTTCAGATCGGACTGAGCATGCTGAACAGTGTGGATTCCCAGTCGATCACGATGATGATCGCCGGCGTAGTCATGATTATTCTGCCTTCGATTTCAATCTTCATTATCGGACAGAAACAGCTGATCCGCGGTATGTTCTCCGGAGCGGTAAAAGGCTGACCGCTGATTCTTCATCTGCTTTTTCAAGGGTCATAACCGCCGGAAATGGCGGATGACATATATCACTCATTTTTTACATTAGGAGGAAAATATGAAAAAAAGGTTACTGACACTAACTGCCGCTACACTCGCGGCAACTATGGTATTCGGCGCATGCGGATCCAGTACGGGAAGCTCTTCTTCTGAGTCTTCCGCCGCATCGCAGGAGAGCACAGAGCAGGCAGCAAGTACAGATACCGCGGAACAGACCACGGCGACTGCTGCAGATTCTGCGTCATCAGACGGAAGCATAGCAAGTTCTTCCGGCAAGACGACCATCACCTTCTGGCATTCCATGGGCGGTGTAAACGGAGATGCGCTTACACATCTGGTAGATCAGTACAATAAAGAAAATAAAGATAATATCTATGTAGACGCAGAGTATCAGGGTGAATACGATGATACCATCAATAAGCTGAAGAGCGCGCAGATCGGAAACATGGGTGCGGACCTTGTTCAGGTATATGAGATCGGAACCCGTTTCATGATTGATTCCGGATGGGTTGTTCCGATGCAGGATCTGATTGATGAGGACGGATGGGATGAGTCTCAGCTGGAGCCGAATATTGCGGCTTACTATACGGTAGACAACAAGCTTTATTCCATGCCATTTAACTCCTCTACCCCGATCATGTACTACAATAAGGATATGTTCGAGAAGGCAGGCATCACAGACATCCCGGATTCTCTTCCGAAGATCGACGCGATCGCAAACGATCTGGTACAGAAGGGCGGAGCCGGTGAGGCAATGTCCATGGGAATCTATGGATGGTTCTTCGAGCAGTTCCTCTGCAAGCAGGGCGCAAACTATGTAGACAACGATAACGGACGTACCAAAGCTGCTACAAAGGTTGAATTTAACAGCAACGGCGCCGGTGAGAAGATTCTCTCCCAGTGGAAGAAGATGTATGATGACGGCACCGCTCCGAACGTAGGCCGCGGCGGAGATTCCGGTCTTGCTGATTTCACAGCCGGAAAGAGTGCGATCACTCTCGGATCTACCGCTTCTCTTGCGCAGATTCTGCAGGATGTAAACGGCAAGTTTGAAGTAGGAACCGCTTACTTCCCGAAAGTAAGCGACGATGATCAGGGTGGCGTTTCCATCGGAGGAGCTTCTCTGTGGGCACTTGATAACGGTGACAAGGCGAAGCAGCAGGCAGTATGGAAATTCGTGAAATTCCTTGTTTCACCGGAAAGCCAGGCATACTGGGCAGCACAGACCGGTTACTTCCCGGTTACAACAGCTGCGCATGACGAGCAGGCATTCAAGGATAATATCGCAAAATATCCGCAGTTCCAGACAGCTATCGATCAGCTGCATGATTCCAAGCCTGAGTACGCAGGTGCTCTGATGAGCGTCTTCCCGGAGGCAAGACAGGATGTAGAATCCGGAATTGAGAACATGCTGAATACGAATCAGGATCCGGCAGAAGCAACAAAGAGCATCGCGGACAGCATCAACAAGGCTATCGAGGATTACAACGTAGTAAACAGCTGATATCTTCACAAATAGCAATCGAGAACTATAACGTAGAGAACAGCTGATGTCTTCTGGCGTGAGCAGGGCACCTTCCGGTCCCGGGGCAGACTGTCCGAAAACTAGCGGATTGAGTACCTGATGAATTGGTTGTTACGGATTCCACCATGAACCCGTTTCACATATACATTTGCACCTTGAAAACTGAATAAAGTACGCATTATTATACTGTACCCATAACAGTGGAC
>DGTF01000074.1:0-2144 GCA_002394235.1 Eubacterium sp. UBA4343
GCTCACTGTTCGCGTAAAAAAAAGACAGGCAGAGATGCTCTTATGATTAAGCATCTTTGCCTGTCATCAGTTCCCTATTCTATAAGAACACGCCCCAAAATAAAATACTCATTTTTGTGTATAAGTCCAGTCGCAATGTTCCTAGCACGCGGGGAGCTTGCTCACCGGCGGGCAGGAACATTAGCGACGACAACAGGTATGAGCATGAAGTGACGCGCAAGCGGCACGAGAATGCTCATACCTGTTAGCGGTGCGAGAGCTGCGCAGCAGCGCAGCACCGCGGGGACTTATACACTTACACTGAAAATAAGCTCTTCGAAAACGCATCCAGGCCGCCTGTCGCAAAGCGCGTGTAAGAGACTGGATGCGATTTCGAAGGCAACAGGTATGAGCACGAAGTGACGCGCTAGCGGCACGAAAGTGCGAATGCCTGTTAGGATTGCGAGAGTGCGAAGCACGGAGCAATCCGCAGCTTATACACAAGTCCAGTCGCAATGTTCCTGGCACGCGGGGAGCTTGCTCAGTGTACATACCACCCGACCGGATTCTCCGGATGCAGATTAATATTGATCTGCTTCGTTTCCTGATATTCATCCAGTCCCTGTACGCTCAGCTCACGTCCTATGCCGCTCTTCTTGTAGCCGCCCCATGGTGCCTGGCAGAAGGTAGGCTGATCGCAGTTAATCCACGTGATTCCCGCACGGAGTTCTCTGGTGACGCGAAGTGCTCTCGCGCCCTCCCGGGTGATCACCGCTCCGGCCAGTCCGTATTCCGTATCGTTTGCAAGCGCTACGGCTTCCTCCTCTGTGTGGAACGTAAGCACGCTCAGAACCGGTCCGAAAATTTCTTCCTTTACGATGCGCATATCCGGCCTGCAGTGATCAAAGACAGTCGGTTCGATGTAATAGCCTTTGTCGCATCCGTTCTCTGTATAACGTTTTCCTCCGCATACGAGCTCGGCACCCTCCTCAATTCCGGTCCTGATGTAGGACAGGATCTTGTTCATCTGGTCCTCGGAAACCACAGGTCCAAGATCCGGATTCTCCATTCCGGGGCCGATGGTAACTTTGGATGCCTTCTCAGCCAGCCGTTTGATGAAGGCATCATGGATTCCATCCTGAATGATCAGTCTGGAAGTGGCCGAGCACACCTGGCCTGCGTTGAAAAAGATTCCGATCATGACCCATTCCACTGCGGCTTCAAGATCACAGTCATCAAAAATGACCACCGGAGATTTTCCGCCAAGCTCCAGGCCGACCTTTTTCAGGTTACCGGCTGCCGCCCGCGCGATCCCCTGACCGACCTTTGTGCTTCCGGTAAAGGTAATCATATCGACATCTTCGCTCTCCGCGAATACATTTCCGACGTTTGATCCGCTGCCGAGCACAAGATTTGCCGTCCCGGCAGGAAGACCCGCCTCCTCAAAGAGATGAAACAGCTTTGCCGTGGACAGGGGTGCCTTGGAGCTCGGCTTGAATACCAGAGAGTTTCCGGCTGCCAGACAGGGTGCCAACTTCCAGCAGGACATCAGCAGCGGGTAGTTCCATGGCGTAATCTGCGCGCAGACACCCACCGGCTCCTTTACGGTCATATTCAGCATTTCACCGAATCCGTTATTGGTCGCATAAGCGCCGCCTTCCGGCTTATCGATCAGGCCGGCATAATAACGGAAGCATTCGGCGGCGTCTGAGACGTCACCCTCCGCCTCGCGGAGCGGTTTTCCATTGTCCAGAGTATCTGTCACGGCCAGATCATGGGCATTCTCATCGATCAGCTCCGCAATCCGATACAGGATTCCCGCTCTTGCCACACCCGGCATATCCCTCCAGGTGCGGTCTGTATAAAAGGATTTCTTCGCGGCGGCGATGGCTTCCTCCGCATCCTGCGGCACGCTGTCTGTCACAACACCGATCACACTGCCGTCTGCGGGTCCGATCACTTCCTCTGTCTTTCCGGATACGGATTCCTTCCAGACACCATTGATATAATTCTTTATGATTTCCATCCGTTTCCTCCTTGTATATAGATTTTGCGAGAGTACACAGCACGGATCCATCCGGAGCTTATGCCGCATGTGGTGCTATTCTTAAATAGCGCTTACCCTGCTGCTCATGCAGACAACGAGATAAAACACGCTACGCGAG
>DGTF01000074.1:2191-6692 GCA_002394235.1 Eubacterium sp. UBA4343
AGTTTTATCTCGCTATCGCGACGCTCGCCGCACACGAATACTTCGCATTCGGCTGCGGCTCACTGTTCGCGTAATACTATTATCGTCTGAACTTACCTTATTTCATAAGCTCAGACGATAATTATGATCCTGAACTTACTTTGCCGCTCTTACGTCCGCGAGCGACTCATCCAGTCTCGTGATAACATCCTTGATATCCTGCTCGGAGATAACTGCTGTCGGCTCGAAACGAATAGTCTTCGCGTTCACCAGTGTTCCCGCTGTCATGACCCTCCGGGCGAACAGGCCCTTAGCGGTCGCGTAGCCGACCTCGCAGTTCACGAACTCTACGGCGAGCATCAATCCTTCTCCGCGGACCTCCTGAATGATATCCGGATACTTCTCAGCCATGGACTGAAGTCCTGCCTTCAGAATCTTTCCTTTCTCTCTGCATACGCCCGGGATATCGTTTTTCAGCATATAGCGGATCGTCGCAAGTGCCGCCGCGCAGCATACCGGGTTTCCTCCGAATGTCGGAGACCCGAGCAGCCACGGGTTGTCGATCAGCTGCTGTCCCCACATCTTCGGCTTGAAGATGATTCCGGTGATCGGCATGATGCCGCCGCCGAAGGCTTTACCGAAGGTCATGATATCCGGAGTCACTCCCTCTGCCTCACATCTCCACATCGTGCCGGTACGGCCCATGCCGGTCTGGATCTCATCGAAGATCAGCGCAACGCCGGTCTCGTCACAGATGTCACGAAGTTGCTGCAGATATCCCTTCCGAGGAACAATGACTCCCGCCTCACCCTGAATCGGCTCAGCGATAACTGCCGCAACGCTCTCACCAACTGCCTGAAGATTCTTGATCGCCTTTCTTACATCCTCTGCGTTTCCGTACTCAACATGCTGTACCTGCTGTACCATCGGTGTGTACGGTACACGGTAGGTATCCTTGCCTCCTACAGAGATCGCACCCATGGATTTGCCGTGGAATGCGCCTACCATGGAGATGTACCATCTGCCGCCGGTAGCGATACGTGCCAGTTTCAGAGCCATCTCAACGGCCTCTGCGCCGCCGTTTGTGAAGAAGCACTGCTGCAGGTCACCCGGGGTGATGTCCGCGAGCGCCTTTGCCAGATATCCTCTCAGCGGATCAAGCAGCTCCTGTGAGTGAAGTGCCTGATGATCGAGCTGTTTCTTCACGACGTCAAGGATTTCCGGATTTCTGTGTCCGCAGGTGTAGATTCCGAAGCCGCCGAGACAGTCGATGAATTTCTCACCGTTCAGCCCGTATACGTACGCGCCGCCGTCCTCCCACTCCAGAACCGCTCCGCCTTCCGAATCGGAGGATACGGACTTTCTGTATTTCAGCCAGCCCGGGCTGACATAGTTGTTGAAGTAATCCAGCGTCTCTGCAACCATTCTCTTCTTCTCGTCTTTCGGAATGTCCTTGCTGTCCGTCTCGATAAGACCTATAATACGATCCAGATCCTTGATTGTCTTTGCTGTGTCTGCCATAGTTTTTTCCTCCTGTTTATAACTCTTTCTAACTGTTGATAACTCTGTAAACTGACAGTTCTATAACTGCAGGTTCTGTAACCGCAGATCCTTTCCCTGCGGATCCGGGAAGCTGTAAGCTGTCCATACCTGCTGCTTCGGTTTCCTGCAGATACTGATAAAAAAAGCGCATCCGTCATGACAAGTGACAGATACGCCTTTGTATCGGTGCTGTTATATTTAACTGCTGGTTATATTCTAACAAAGTCCGAAAGCCGTTGCCATTCCCGGATTCTGCGATTTTTATACTTGATTTCCGGTATTTGCAGGTACGTTCTCCCAGGATACCATAATCCTGTACGATCCCGTGATACCACAGCTTCCCCTAGTAAATAAACCGACTTAAAATGAGGTGACAGAATAATGGATACCAATCATCTGCTGATCTTCAGTGATCTCCTATACTCTTTGTATACTTCCAACGATGCCGAGGGAATTAACCACGATCTCCTCTCCTATCTCCGGATGCTGATTCCGAGCCCCTATGCCAGTCTTCTGACTGCGGACCCTGATGCACCCCGCTTCACCTTCAATGGCGTGTACTGCGATCCGGCAGATTTTACCGCCGCGGAGCAGAAATACATCGATAACTACGAGGACGACGAAATCCAGTGGATGCTCCACTCCAAGGTCTCCACGGTGCTTCGGGAGAGCGATCTTCTGAAGAACGAAAGCCGCCTTCATTCCGCGATTTATGAAAAATGCTATCGCCCGTACCATATCTATGACACTCTCCAGATGTCGATCGTGTATGAACGGAAGTTTCTGGGCGTGATCACACTGTTCCGCACCCGGGAGGATCCGCCCTTCTCAGAAGACGACATGACCCTGCTGAAGTCTCTCGACAAGCATCTGAACTACATCTACGGCCGTCTGCTTCTGAAAGCTCCGGATGCGCTTCTGCCGAATTCCGCATCCGCGGCCCTCACCACAGAACGGACAGACGCCCTGATCGAAAAAGCCGGACTGACCCGGCGGGAGGCTGAGATCGTCCGGCTTGTCATGAAGGCGATTCCGAATGCAAAAATCCGCGAGCAGCTCCATATCACGGACAACACTCTGCAGAAGCATATGCAGAACATCTACCGGAAGTTTCATATTTCCTCACGGCTGGAACTTTTCCGGATCATGTCCGGAACGGACGGCGCAGGGACAGGTCTCTGACCGTCCCTGATTTTCCTTCTTAATATTCACTTGTTTACAAATCTTCAGCTGCGAGCTGGCGGAACCGTTGCGCCAGCTCGGCTCTTACTTCCTCACCTTTTCACAAATCTTCAGCGCATCATTCGTGATTTTTCCGCAGCACATCGTGAAGACGACCTGATTGTCCATGATCTCCTCCTCCGGCATGGTGAACAGGTTCTCCTTCAGCACAATGATGTCTGCGTATTTTCCCTCCTTGAGGCTGCCGATCTTGTCCTCCATGTGGTATGCGCGCGCGGCGTTGAAGGTATATCCGGACAGAACCTGCAGCATCGTCAGTTTTTCCTCCGGATTGAATCCGGTCGGATGATGCTGATAATCCTTTCGCGTGACTGCGGTATATATCGTCTGGAACGGATCAATGCCGACCACAGGAAAATCGGTTCCGATCGCCAGCGTTCCCGTCGCCTCAGCCATGGAGCGGAGCGGCCATTCATAGCGTATTCTCTCTTTTCCGATATGGAGGATCTTGCCGTTCTCATCCAGAACCAGATGTGCCGGCTGCATGGACGGAATCACGTGAAGCTTCCGGAACCTCGGGATATCCGAGGGATCGATATTCTCGATATGCTCAATTGTATTGTGATAATCCCTGTCCCCGTTGGCGCGGATCGAATCCTCGAAGAGATTCAGCGCCATCCGGACGGAGCCATCCGCAATGCAGTGCAACCTGACGGAAAATCCTTCCCTGTTTGCGGCAATGACAGACTCTCTGACGTCGTCATACTCCCGCAGAGGCACCCCGATTCCGCAGGTATCCGGCCGGTCCGTATAGGGCTTCAGCAGAAGACCGGTGTAGGTCTCTGTAACCCCGTCAAGAAATCCCTTCACGCCCGGGATGTCAAACCATTTCCCGGCAAACTGCTTCTTCCATTTCTCTGCCGCGGAAAAATCCGTATAACCGAACAGACGCGGAAACAGGTACAGATGAGCGCTCAGCCTGTCCTCTTCTGCCATCGAATGAATCATCTCACAGAGATGGTTGTTCTCCTCATTATAATCGGGCGCGAACATCTCGCTGAGCGCGGTGATGCCGTATCCTGCCAGAACCCCCTCGAAATCCTCAATAATCTTCCGATACTCATCATCCGAGAAGGTGCGGAACACCTTATCCGCAGGCTCATACGCGGCCGGCTCGATCAGCATTCCGCTCAGCTCTCCATCCGGAAGAAGACCGACAGAACCGCTCTCAGGCTTCATGTCCGGCGTAATCCCGCACACTCGAAGTGCCGCACTGTTCAGCCAGTAGCTGTGCGCGTCCGCGCATTTCAGCAGAACAGGACGGTCCGGAACCACCGCGTCGAGACTTTTTTTCGTCGGAAGCGTCGTCGTCCTCCATTTTGGAAGAAACCATCCGCTTCCCCGGATCACCTTTTCCTCCGGGTGCTTTGCCGCGTATTCCCCGACGATCCGCGTACAGTCCTCCTCGGAGACCGAATCCGCGATCTCGCTGCACACATGCTCGCTGTTCTCCATGGCTCCGGTAAAAAAATGCGTGTGCGCATCGATAAATCCGGGCATCACCAGCCGGTCACCGAAATCCAGAACCTTTATCCCATCCGGAAGCGCCTCTGCGTTCACTTCATAAGGAAGAATTTTCCGAATCACTCCGTCCTCCACCAGAATCGACTCCGGGGAAGGCAGAGCGTCATATCCACGGTATACCACCGTACTTCTGATCAAATATTTCATAAAATAAAATCCTTTCGTTTGCTGCAGGCGGAAACTCACTGCCGTAAGTGGTAAATAATCGGTACCT
>DGTF01000029.1 GCA_002394235.1 Eubacterium sp. UBA4343
AGAAACGTGCGCCGCTAGGCGCACGTGTGAAAAAGGTTCCGCAGCTTCACGCTGCAGAACCTTTCTGCACAAAAATACTATTCCCCGTTCCATCCACTGTTTCACAGCTTCCAGAACGCCTCAGATATAAAAATCACCGTATACAGACAATGCGTTCTCAGATATCAAGAAGATCACTGTATGCAGATGCTGCAATCTCAGATATCAAGAAGATCACTTCTCAGATATCGAGAAGATCACTGTATGCAGGCGCTGCAATCTCAGATATTGAGAAGATCACTGTATACAGACAGTGCGCCCTCTGTATCGTGGGCGAGTACCCGTTTTGCCAAAACCTTTCCAAGCTGTACGCCTTCCTGGTCGAAGCTGTTCACATTCCACAGGAAGCCCTGGAACATAACCTTGTTCTCAAAATGTGCCAGCAGAGCACCGAGGGTCTTCGGGCAGAGCTGATCGCCGATGATGATGCTCGACGGACGGCCGCCTTCAAAGTTCTTGTTCAGGTTGTCATCCTTCTTGCCGCAGGCAAAGGCCACGATCTGTGCAGCGACATTCGCGCAGAGCTTCTGCTGGCTTGTGCTTCCCTGAATCTCCACATCCGTGCCGATCTGGCTGCTGCGGAATCCGACAAACTGAAGCGGAATGATCGTCTTTCCCTGATGCAGGAGCTGATAGAAGGAATGCTGACCGTTCGTTCCCGGCTCTCCGAAGATGATCGGTCCGGTCACATAGGAGACAGGCTCTCCGAAACGGTTGACGGATTTGCCGTTCGACTCCATGTCAAGCTGCTGAAGATGCGCCGGGAATCTGGAAAGTGCCTGGGAATACGGCAGAACCGCCGTAGCCGGAAGACCGAGCACGTTGCGCTCGTATACACCGATCAGCGCATCCAGCATCGCCGCGTTCTTCCTTGGATCCTTTTCTGTCGCAAGCTTATCCTCGGCTGCCGCGCCCTCAAGGAAATCCGCAAAGACTTCCGGTCCAAACGCAAGAGACAGAACAGCGCCGCCTACCGCTGAGGTGGAGGAATAACGTCCGCCGATGTAATCATCCATATAGAACGCGTCCAGATAATCGTCGCTCTTTGCCAGCGGAGATGTCTCGGAGGTAACAGCGATCATATGCTTCGCCGGATCCAGGCCCTGCTTCTTCAGCGCGTCCATGACGAAGGACTGATTGGTCAGTGTCTCCAGAGTCGTACCGGATTTGGATACCAGGATGAAGATCGCATGTGCCACATCTGTGGAAGCCAGAACCGCTGCTGCGTCATCCGGATCTACGTTGCTGATGAACTTTGCTTCCATCTTGAAGTTTCCGGTCTTCTTCGCCCAGTTCTCCAGGGCAATGTACATGGCGCGCGGGCCAAGATCGCTTCCGCCGATACCGATCTGTACCGCCGTGGTGAACTTCTCACCCTTCTCATTTGTGATTTCTCCCGCATGTACCTTGTTCGCGAAATCTGCGATTCTCTTCTGCTGCTCCACATAGAAAGCTCTCTTGTCGACACCGTCCGCTGCAACAGCATCTCCGAGCTGTCCTCTCGTCAGATGATGGAGAACCAGTCTCTTCTCTCCTGTATTGATTACCTCTCCGTTATAGAGGGCTTTATACTTTTCCGTGAGCTGTGCCTCATCCGCCAGCTTTACAAAGGCATCCAGTACGCTGCTGTCCACAGCCTTCGCCGCGTAATTGTAGGAAAGGCCTTCCGCCATCGGAATGCTGTAGCTCTTCACACGCTGCGCTCCGCTTTCACCGGACATAACCTCTGCGAGGTTTACCTTTTCTACCTTCTGCAGCTCCCCATAAGAAGCAAGCTCATCAAGATTCTTCCAGTTGATCATTTCTGATTCCTCCTTGAAAAAACAGATAAAACGCGCTTCGCGGATTCTATCCCGCTGTCTCAGCGCCTGCCGCACACGGCCGCAAGCCGGCCGGATGCATTTCCCTGTTCGCGTTGACCTTTATGCGGGCTATGCCCGCGTCTCAGCCTTTATACAGATCATGCCCGCGTCACAATCTTTATACGGATCATGTCCGCAGCACAATCTTTATACGGATCATGTCTGCGTCTCAATATGTATGCAGAGCATTTCCGCGTCTCAATATGTATAAAGGCGCCGTCACTATCATAGCATATCACCCGAAACGAAACAATTGCCAACTTCCCCGCTCTGCGCTCCCGAAAATGAGCTGGCAGTACTCTCTTCCGGCCATTCGCAAATGAGCTGCCATTACCCCGCTCCGGCCATTCGCAAATGAGCTGCCATTACCCTGCTCCGGCCATTTGCAAATGAGCTTACACATTTCAGCTCCGACGGGTCTCAAGGTCTCCATGTGAATTACCGGTTCTTCATGATCTCACGTTCCAGAACCCGGAACAGTTCCCCGGTATCGATCGGCTTCGCCACTCTTGCGTTCATTCCGTTCTCGTAGCACTCCTCATCCGCCCGGTCGTAAACATCCGCCGACAGCGCGATGATCGGGATCTTCTGTGCCCATCCATTCTTCAGTTCCCGGATCTTGCGGGCGCATTCAAAGCCGTCCATCACAGGCATCCGGAGATCCATGAGCACAACGTCATATTTCGGACCGTTCTTCAGAGACGCCTTGAATTTCTCAAGCGCATTTCTGCCGTTCTCCGCATGATCCGCCACCAGCCCGTTCCACTCCAGAATGTGCATGATGACCTCCGCGTTGATCTGATTGTCCTCAACCACAAGCACCCGTTTTCCCTTCAGGTTCCTGATATCGTAGTCCTTCTTCTCCGCCCGGCGCATCAGCTTCCTCTGGTCCTCGCTCGCAATATCATAAGCAAGCTTCACGGTAAATTCCGTGCCTTTTCCTACCTCGGACCTGCAGTCAATCGTTCCTCCGAGGAGGTTGATCAGCCTGCGGCTGATGAACAGGCCCAGACCTGTTCCCTCCCGGTTCCTCGACTGAGCGGCGCTGTCCTGCTCGAACGGCAGATACATCTTTGGCAGGAATTCCCTGCTGATTCCGATTCCGGTATCCTTGATCCGGTAGGTGTGCTCCACCCGTCCCTCGGCGAGATAAACGACATCTACCATGAGTGAGACGTCACCGCCCTTCTCGGTAAATTTGACGGCATTTCCCAGGAGGTTCACCAGAATTCTCGCGACGTGATCAACGTCCATCATGATCACTTCGTTCTTGCAGTTGCTGATCTCGAAGTGATAATGGATTCCGGCGCTCCTGGCCTTTTCCTCGATGATCGTGTTTACCTCTTCGAAGACGTCCTTCTCATGCACCACATCATATTCGCTGACCACCTTTCCGGCATCCAGCTTGCTCGTCTCAAGCACCTCGTTGATCAGACTCAGAAGATACCGGCCAGAGCTCTGCATCTTCTCCAGATTCTCACGGACGGGATCCGACATTTTCTCCTTTGTGAGCGTCAGCTCCAGAAGACCCAGAATCGTCGTAAGCGGTGTCCTCATGTCGTGGCTCATGCGGGACAGGAAGTTTTCCTTCTCCTGACTCGTTTTCGCGGCAATCCGCAGCGCCTCGCTGATTTCTTCGAGCTGCTGCTCGTCGTTGATCTGCTTGGTGAGATCCACAAACGTGATGACCAGTCCTCTGAGATTTTTCTTCTGTTCCCGGTCCTTTCCCGCGTTCCGCTTGTTCTTCTCGGTGTTACCCTTCAGATTCTCCGTCTCGGATCCCGGATCATCCTCCTGCTCCTTCGACACACGGTACGGCGCGATGCGGATCAGATAGGTCTTTCCGGTCACAGATGTCGTCTCACATTCCACGGTTTCCATGGTATTCAGAACCTTCCGGGACAGATCCATCAGGTTGATGGAGGAAAAATTATACGCGATGTACTGCAGCGATCTTCCGACATCCTGCTCCGCCACGTTGAATTCCGAGGCGATATATTCCGTGAACTTGCGGATATTCATATCCCGATCCACCATCATGATTCCGATCAGCGTGGTGGACAAGAAATTTGCCATATCGTTATTGACGGCCGCGATCTCGGATACCTTGGACTGATACTCCGAGTTCACGGTATACAGCTCTTCATTTACCGACTGCAGCTCTTCATTTGAGCTCTGAAGTTCCTCGTTCGAGGTCAGAAGCTCCTCATTCGCGGCCTGCAGCTCCGCGTTCACGGACTCGAGCTCCATCACGGTCTGATGAAGGCTGTCCTGGGTAACCCGCAGATCCTTCTCCAGATCCGAGATCCGGTTCGCCGCCGCAGTGTCGATATCATATTTTTCCACAGGTCCCGTGACCTTCCGGTCCGAACGGATGAAGGCGACTGCCGTGTAGCCGGTTTTCGCCCCGGTCTTGTCCGTGACCGGAAGCGCGACAACCGTGATATTCTCAGGTTCTTTATCCAGCTTCACCGGTATGTGGTCATAGGCCACCCGCTTTCCGGTAACCCGCGCCTTTTTCAGCGCGGTCGAAAAGGCGATCTTCAGATCCTGCCGCAGCAGGAGAAAAATATCGAGCGTCGCGGTTCCCGCGGGAATCGTGAGAAATCTGCTGCAGTCTCCGTAGGAATGTTTCAGCTCATTGTTCGTATCGACCACGACGCAGGCCGGCATCAGAGCCTCCAGGACTCTTGTGTCCAGCTCCCGGCCCGGGTACTCGGCGCCGCTCTTTCCATGACTGCGGATGTTGTCCGGCAGCTCCAGATTATCCTCCACCCCCTGCATCGAGTACGGGATTCTCGCATGGGAGGGCTTTCTGCCGGCGGCGTTGTGTATAAAGATCTTCTCGTTAGAGCAGACGGTCCGGAACACATCCGAATACTCCCCCACCGACTCCGATTTTCCCAGGAACAGGTATCCTCCGTCATTCAGCGCGATGTGAAAGATCGAGAACAGGTTTTTCTGAAGAACCGACTGGAAATAGATCAGCAGATTCCGGCAGCTGATCAGGTTCAGCCTGCCGAAGGGCGGATCCTGAAATACATTGTGCTGCGCGAACACAATCATCGTCCGGATATCATGATTCACTACATACTTCGAGCCCTTCCTTGTAAAAAAGCGGCTCAGACGGCTGACGCTGACATCCTCGATTATATTTTCTCCGTACACGCCTCTTCCCGCAAAGGTAATCGAATCCGCGTCCAGATCTGTGGCAAATATCTTCACATCTCTGCGGAGATTCAGCTCCTCCATGACCTCCGCAAAGAGGATTGCGATGGAATACGCCTCCTCACCGGTGGAACAGCCCGCCACCCACACACGGATCTGGTCTGCCTTCTTCCCGTTCTGCACGATGTCCTTGATCACCCGCTGCTTCAGCACCTCGAAGAACTCGGGATCCCGGAAGAAGGATGTCACACCGATCAGGACCTCCTTGGCAAGCGTTTTTGCCTCATCCTGATTTTCCTTCAGATACTGAACATAGCTCTGAAGGTTCCTGCAGTGCGTTACCACGATCCGCCTCTCGATCCGGCGAAGGATCGTCGTCTGCTTGTAATAGGTGTAGTTCGTGTTCGTGACGCTCTTCAGAATCGAGAATACCTGCGACATCAGATCTCCATCCGTCAGCTGCATCTTCCCGTTGGACAGATTGATCGAGGAGGAGATATGTGCCATCTCCTTCGCGATTGCGTCCGGTCCCAGAATCAGGTCCACGAACCCCGTCGCAATGGCATTTCTTGGCATGCCGTCAAATTTTGCCGTCTCCGGATTCTGCACGATGATCATGCCGTTCTGCTCCTTGATCGACCGGATGCCGTTGGTTCCATCCGATCCGGTGCCCGACAGGATCACCGCGACTGCCCGGTTCTCATACGCAATTGCCAGCGACCGGAAGAAAATGTCGATCGGATGGTTGATCAGGGCATGGTTGTACTCCTTCAGATGCAGAACGTCTGAAGTAATTTCAATATTATATTTCGGAGGCAGGAGATAGATGTTATTCCTCTTTACCTGCATACCGTCTCTGGCTTCCTGCACCGGAAGCGCGGAATACTTGCTCAGAATCTCCCCGAGCAGACTCTTGTGATCCGGCGACAGATGCTGGATGATAACAAATGCCATGCCGGTATCCTTCGGAAGAAATGTCAGAAACTGCTGAAGCGCCTCCAGACCGCCCGCCGAGGCACCGATGCCTACCACACAGCTCGGCTGGACCTCCATTGGAATTTTCATATCATCAATATCCATGCGCACCTCCCTCAGACTGCGCGAAAGAATCCATTTTCTCATGAACGTTCTGCACGAAAAACGGCAGACTCTTATATTTTATATTACATCATTTTCCGGGTATTGTCTCGACATTTAATAAGTCCCCGCGTCACTTCGCTGCTTCGCAGCTTTCGTGCCGCTAACAGGTATTCGCATTCTCGCGGTGTTTCACACCGCTCCATGCTGCAAAAGTGGGCGGCGCAACGTGTATAAGCTACGGATTGCTCCGTGCTGCGCACTCTCGCAATCCTGCAGGCATAAGCACTTTCGTGCCGCTTACGCGTCACTTCGTGCTTATACCTGTTGCCTTCGAAATCGCATCCAGTCTCTTACGCGCGCTTCGCGTGCGACGAGTCCTGTCTGCGTTTTCGAAGAGCTTATACACTAAAAGTGCTCTAAGTGATTTTTTCCTGAATCATGACAAAACTCATGATGGAAAAGTCACTTAGAGCACATGACACCTGTCTTATTTCTTTATGTTTTTAGAAGCTTTATGATTTTCCTGTCTTGTGGTTGGATACAACATCGAAGATAACTGCCGCGAGGAGTACTGCTCCCTTGACGATGTACTGGTACTGATCCGGAAGACCCAGGATGGACATACCCATGTTGATGACGCCGAGGAGGATGGCTCCGACCATGACTCCCGGAACTGTTCCGGATCCGCCGTATGCGGAAGCGCCGCCGATGAAGCAGGATGCGATGGCATCCATCTCATAGGAGTTGCCCATGTTGCCGTCTACCGATCCGATTCTCGCTCCGACCAGAAGTCCGGAGAGACCTGCGAGTATAGACATCAGGAAGTATGCCCAGAAGTAGACCTTCCGGGGATCAATGCCGGAGAGCTTGGTGGCCTTCTCATTTCCGCCGACTGCGTAGAAGTAACGGCCGAACACGGTCTGGCTTGTAAGGAACGCGAAAATAACGACAACCGCCAGAATCCACAGAACCATCACCGGAATTCCCTTGTATCCCATCAGACGGCTGCTGTATGCAATAATCAATACATCAAATACTACGATACGGATAATCGTTGCGCGAAGGGTTGCCACCTGATATCCTTCTTTGGCCTTTTTCGCGCGGTTTGTAATCATGAAGATCGTAAGCGCGATCGAAATAATAATTCCGACAATCAATGCGGAAATACACTTCTTGTTGCTGTCAACGCCGGGAATCTGAATGTAGGATGTGAACAGATTCAGGAATCCGGGGTTCATTATTGCGATGGTCTTCGAATCCAAAATGACACGCGCGATTCCGCGGAACAGGAACATGCCTGCCAGCGTGCAGATGAACGGAGGGATATGAATATATCCGATGAGCCATCCCTGCCACAGACCAATGACTGCGGCAATTACCATAGAAATCAGAATCGCGAGTCCGGGAGCCGCGCCGAGATCCAGCATCTTGGCTGCTGCCGCCGCGGAGAGGCAGAGTGTAGAACCTACGGAAAGGTCTACGTTACCGCCGGTCAGGATACACAAAAGCATACCGCAGGCCATGATCAGGACGTAGGCGTTCTGCAGAAGCAGGTTGGAAATATTCTGTGAGTAGATCAGCCGTCCGCCGGTCAGGGCTGTGAAGAAAATAAATACGATGGCCAGAGCGAAGACCATGGTGTATTTTTTCAAGAATGCACTAACTTTCATTTGATAGCCTCCATAACGATAGAATTGCGATATGATATCATTTCTTGTCCTTGAGGATCGCGCTCATAATCTTCTCCTGCGTAACCTCATCAGCAGAAAACTCTCCCGCCATTTTTCCTTCATTCATGACATAGATCCGGTCGCACATACCCAAAAGCTCCGGAAGCTCAGAGGAAATCATAATGACAGCCTTTCCCTGTGAGACCATATCGTTGATGATCTGATAAATCTCATACTTCGCGCCGACATCGATGCCTCGCGTCGGCTCATCCAGAATCAGGACATCCGGCTCCGCAAACATCCACTTCGCAAGCAGCACCTTCTGCTGATTGCCTCCCGACAGATTTCCGACATTCTGCTGAATGCTGGGCGTCTTTGTATGCATGGCCTTTACATAAATTTCCGCCTGCTTATTCTCCTCGGGCACATTTACGATTCCGCGTTTGGAAGAGATTTTATCCATGCGCGCAAGCGTGGTATTTCTCGCAATCGTCTCCGAAAGTATCAGTCCGTTTGTCTTCCGGTCCTCCGTCGCGTAGGCAAGTCCGTGCGCGATCGCATCGGCTTCATTTTTCAGATGGACCTCCTTGCCGTTAATAAATTCCTGTCCGGATATATGCGATCCGTAGCTTCTTCCGAACAGCGACATCGCCAGCTCTGTGCGGCCCGCGCCCTGAAGTCCCGAGAATCCCACAACCTCGCCCCTGTGAACCTCAAAGCTGATGTGATCATCCATGCACTTCTCTGTATACACCGGGTGATATACCGTCCAGTCCTTGCAGGCAAAAATCACGTCTTTACTGATCTTATGTTCTCTTGCCGGATACCGGTCTGTCAGTTCCCTTCCAACCATTCCCTTGATGATCCGGTCCTCATCGATATTGTGATCCGGATTCGGAATCGTCTCGATTGTCTGGCCGTCACGAAGAACCGTGATATTATCCGCGCAATAGGCAACCTCATTGAGTTTGTGTGTGATAATGATGGACGAAATTCCCTGCTTCTTAAAGCCGAGGATCATGTCCAGAAGCATTTTGGAATCTTCCTCATTCAGCGAGGATGTCGGCTCATCAAGAACCAGCAGCTTACAGTTCTTGGAAAGTGCCTTCGCGATTTCCACCAGCTGCTGCTTACCGGTACCGATATCCTTGATCAACGTATGGGAGGACTCTTTCAATCCAACCCGCTTCATGGCATCCTGCGCTTCCTGGAACGTTCTGTCCCAGTCAATGACTCCGGATTTCTTCCGGCGCTCATTTCCCATGAACATATTCTCGGCGATCGTAAGCTCCGGAATCAGAGCCAGCTCCTGATGCACGACTGCAATTCCGAGCTTTTCAGATTCCTTAATATTGTGGAACCTGCAGACACTCCCGTTATAAACGACATCCCCTGTATACTGTCCAAACGGAATGGTCCCTGCAAGTACATTCATCAGCGTAGATTTCCCGGCGCCGTTTTCGCCGACAAGCGCGTGGATCTCTCCGCGTTCCACTTTGAAATTGACATGATTCAGAGCTTTGACACCAGGATACTCTTTGACGATGTCTTTCATTTCAAGAATTATGTCTGCCAAGTGAATACCTCCTGTGCAATCTGTTTCTTTTCGAAAAAAGAGGCCGCCGCAAGATGCTCTATGCGACAGCCCCTGATTCATTTTGTGCTATCGTCCCTTTCGGTAAATCCTTTCGATTACCCTACCGGGTGCAGATATCCTTTGTCATCCTTTGTGTAATATCCGGGATCTACAAGCTCTTTGTCCATGTTGTCCTTGGTTACAACGGTCGGAACGAGCAGGTAAGACGGGATGACACCGGTTCCGTTATCATAAGAAGAAGTATCATAGGAACAGTCGAAATCCCATCCGGACTTGGAGATCAGGGAATCATCCGGCTTCTCTCCGTTCAGCATTGCCTCTGCCAAGTCAAGGGTTACAACTGCCTCGTTGGCAACTGCCTTGTACACGGTCATGGTCTGCTTGCCGTCTACGATATTCGCAAGGTTTGCCTCGTCGCCGTCCTGTCCGGTGATGATAACATTGTTGTTGCCTGCATAGTCAGACTCAATGGCCTGTGTAACGCCAAGTGCCGTAGAATCGTTGGAGCATACGGCTGCATCCAGCTGTGTACCGTCACTGTAATAAGATCCGAGGATATTCTGGAATCTCTTCATAGCTGTGGAAGTATCCCACTGTGCGGTAGCAACCTGATCAAATTCGGTCTGTCCTGACGGAACCTTCAGAGTGCCCTTGTCGATGTATGGCTTCAGCACATCCATCGCGCCGTTGAAGAAGAATGTCGCATTATTGTCTGCGGGATCTCCGGCTGTGAACTCGATATTGTAGGTCTTGTCACCTGCATTGTCGAGATCCAGCTGCTTTGCAACGAATTCACCCTGCAGCTTACCTACGGTGTAATTATCGAAGGATACATAGTAGCTGATAGCGTCTGTATTCATGATCAGACGGTCATATGCGATAACCGGAATGCCGGCGTCCTTTGCCTCGTTCAGAACCTGGCTCAGAGCCTCGCCGTCGATTGCCGCAACTACCAGGAGGTCTACCTTGTCTGCGATCAGTCCTTCAATATCGTTGTTCTGCTGTGCGGACTTGTTATCGGAATAAGTAAGCTCTACCTTGTAGCCTGCCTTTTCAAACTGATCCTGCAGATAAGATCCGTCGCGGTTCCATCTCTCCAGAGATTTGGTCGGCATCGAAATACCGATGGTCTGTCCGCCTGCCGACGCCGTATCCGAGGTGGCTTCCGTCTCAGCGGACTCATCTGCTGCTTCGCTGGATGCAGAAGATGTGCTTTCCTCCTTCGCCGCCGATGATGCGGAAGACGAAGAGCCGGACGCCGATGTGCTCGTAGATGCGGTGGATCCGCAGCCTGCGAACAGAGATGCTGCCATAGCCGTACAAAGCAGTGTGCTTACGATTCTCTTTTTCATTTTCTAAAACCCTCCTTTGATAATGCGAATGAAAAAAGAAACCTGTGTGAAACATAACGTTGTGGAAAACCGGTTTGATGACTAGAAGTTTTCCTTTCATACCCATATGATATCATTCATTATTCATAACGAAAATATGTCATTCTTGCTCGAAATCATACGAAATATCCAAAATAAAATCCTATCCCCATGTCCGGAGGGTAGGATTTTTTTGTCAAAAAAATCCCGTGAAGCAAAAATATCCTACTCCACGGGTGATCGTAAATGTGCATGCGTTCTCTGTCTCTGCTGCGGCATATTATATAAGAAAGTCCTATGCCAGCCTCTCCGTTGCTTCGCATCTGTGGCGCCGCATCCTTTATCGGTCTGCCGAAAGTGCCTCCAGAACCGCATCCCGCAGCCCGTCCGCTCTTCGCCCGGCATCCTGACTGTTTTCGGCGCGCGTATAGAAATAAAACTTCAGCTTCGGCTCCGTGCCCGACGGCCGCATAGCGAACCAGTCACCGTTTTCCATACGGAACTTCAGCACATTCGACGGCGGAATATCTTCCCATCCATGAAGATAGTCGGTAAGCTCCGCGACCCGGAAGTCTCCGAACCGGTCCGGTTTCTCCTCCCGCGCCTTCCTCATGATCCGCGCGATTTCCTCCGCTCCGGTCTGTCCCTTCCGAATCAGAGACACCTGTCTCTCGGCAAAATACCCATACCTTTTGTACAGCGCCTCCAGCGCGTCGCCCGGCGTCATGCCTTTCTTCTTATAAAAAGCTGCCATCTCCATCATCAGAAGGCCCGCCGCAATGCCGTCCTTGTCCCGCACCCGCTCGCCGGGCGCACAGCCGATGCTCTCCTCATACGCGAAGAAATACCGGTACCCTTCCTTCTCAAGCCGCGGAATGACGCCGCAGATATTCTTGAAGCCCGTCAATGCCTCGAATACACGGATCCCGTAGGACTCGCAGATGGTTTTCCCCATGTCTCCGGTCACGATAGATTTTATCATCGCCCCGTTTTCCGGCAGAGTCCCCGCCGCCTTCTGACTCTCCGCCATGTACGCGATCAGCATCGCTCCGGTCTGATTGCCGTTCAGGGGCCGGAAGCCGCCCTTCCCGTCCGGAAGCTCCACCGCCATACGGTCACTGTCCGGATCCGTGGCGATCAGCAGATCCGCGTGCAGCTTCTTCCCAAGCTTCTCCGCAAGCGCAAACCCACGAGGATCCTCCGGGTTCGGATATCCCACCGTTGTAAAATCCGGATCGGGATCCTTCTGTTCCGGGACGATCACAAAATTTTCATATCCAAGTTCCCGCGCCGCCGTCTCCATCGGGATGCTTCCCGCCCCGTTCAGCGGTGTGTACACGACGGTAACTGAGCGATCCAGTTCGCTGTCCGGTCTCTGCTTCAGTCCCTCCGCATAGTCCAGATACCTCCGGTCCATATCCTCTCCGATCATACGGATCATTCCCTCCCGGATTCCCTCTTTCAGAGACATCCGGGGGAATGGATCAAAGAGGTCGAGTCCCTGAATCTCCCGCAGAATCCCGTCGGATACCGCGCCCGAGATCTGGGCTCCGTCCTCCTGGTAAACCTTGTAGCCGTTATATTCCTTTGGATTGTGGCTTGCCGTCATATTGATCCCGGAAAGCGCATGAAGCTCCCGCACCGCAAAGGACAGTTCCGGCGTCGGTCTCATGGACGGGAACAGCCACACGCGGATTCCGTTTCCCGCCAGAATCTCCGCCGCAAGCTCCGAATACTCCCTGGAGTGATGCCGGCAGTCATAGGCCACCGCAACGCCCCTTGTCAGATCCTCTCCGCTCATCTTCAGATAACCGGCGATTCCCTGCGTCGCTCTTCCGACCGTGAGAGGATTCATCCGGTTGGTCCCCGCGCCGCAGATTCCCCGAAGGCCCGCCGTTCCGAACACAATCTCCTGATAAAACCGGTCGTTGATTTCCCGTTTGTTTCCCCGGATCGACAGCAGCTCATCCCTCATCGAGTCGCCCTCCGGAAGCCTGTCCAGCCATTCCTGATATTTTTCCTCTGCATTCATAAACCACACCCTGCCTTTCTCAACCCGACTGCTGCCTGTTCTATAACTGATTATACCTCAGATACCTCATCACATACTTATAGATTTCGCTCACAATAAGCCATCTTTACCTTCCCTTCTCTTGATCTGCAAGTATGAGATTTCGAATTCCGTTTACAGCAACTCGGATTGCTCTATCTGTATCGTGAATCACAGGGTTCTCAAGCCCAGCTCTTTCCCTCTCCTGATTTGCCAAAACCAGAAAGCAAGAACCCGCACGCACTCCGAGATTGCTCGCTACGACAAACAGTGCTGCCGATTCCATCTCCGACGCCAGACATCCCAGGCGTTTCCATGCCTCCCATTTATTAATCCTTAGATTGAAGTAAAAGTAGAACTACATTGATCTAATCTTAACAACATCTGCGGAAAACCGCAGTTTTTCAACAGAATATTGTGCTTCTGTCACGGGACTGCTATAATAAATGTAGTTCTACATAAAACTACTTTATCTAAAGGGGTAGCCCATGGCATTCATCAAAGCACAGAAGATTGTCCGTGATGAAAACGGAGTTATAACAAGTGGTTCTGCCGC
>DGTF01000055.1 GCA_002394235.1 Eubacterium sp. UBA4343
GAAATCGCATCCAGTCTCTTACACACGCTTCGCGCGTGACGATCCTGTCTGCGTTTTCGAAGAGCTTATACACCTACATCAGATGAGAGCGAGGAAGAATACAGATGGTTAATGTTGCCGTTCTGGGTTACGGAACCGTAGGTTCCGGAGTAGTTGAAGTAATCAATACCAACCATGACAGTATCAACAAGAAGGCGGGGGACGAGATCAATATCAAATATGTTCTTGACCTCAGAGATTTTCCGGGAGATCCGGTGGAGAAGGTTCTGGTCCATGATTTCAATGTGATTCTGCAGGACCCGGAGGTAGACATTGTCGTGGAAACCATGGGCGGACTGCACCCTGCTTATGAGTTTACCAAGAGCGCTCTTCTTGCAGGCAAGAGCGTGTGCACATCCAACAAGGAGCTCGTTGCGACGTATGGCACGGAGCTTCTGAAGATCGCGAAGGAGAAGAGCATTAACTATCTGTTTGAGGCGAGCTGCGGCGGAGGAATTCCGATTATCCGTCCGCTGAACTCTTCGCTCACAGCGGATGAGATTGATCAGATCACCGGTATTCTGAACGGGACGACAAACTATATCCTGACAAAGATGGGACGGGACGGATCTGATTTTGATGAGGCTCTCGCGGAGGCGCAGAATAACGGTTACGCGGAGCGCAATCCGGAGGCGGATATTGAGGGATACGATGCCTGCCGGAAGATCGCCATCCTTTCTTCTCTGGCTTACGGACGTCATGTGGATTATCATGACATCTATACGGAGGGAATTACAAAGATCACGGCCGTGGATATGAAGTACGCGCAGGAAATCGGCGCGGCGATCAAGCTTCTGGCGACAAGCTGTAAGGTCGACGATGGTTTCTATGCTATGGTCTGCCCGGGCATGATCAACGAAAGCAGCCCTCTTTACAGCGTGAACGGAGTGTTCAACGCGATTTTCATTCACGGGAATGTTCTCGGTGACGCAATGTTCTACGGCAGCGGCGCGGGAAAGCTTCCTACAGCCAGCGCGGTTGTGGCGGATGTTGTGGATGAGGCGAAGCATCTTCATCGCAATATAATGATGAACTGGAGCAGCAGAACCCTGAAGCTGTGTGACGTCAGTACGATGGAGAATTGTTTCTTTGTTCGTGTAAAGGGATCCGTATCAGAAAAAATTGACAAGGTGAATGAGATTTTTGGCAGGGTAGAGCCGATCAGTCTGCCGGCAGTGCCCGGCGAGTTCGCCTTTATCACAAAAAAGATGAAGGAATCTGAATTCAAGGCAAAATCGGACCAGATGGGTGAAGAAATCCTCGGAAGAATCCGTGTATTTTTCTGAAAAAGAAAGGCCCGGGACAAGGTATTCAATGCCACATGAGGTTCGGGAGACGATGGTCTCCCGGTCCTGCATGTGGCGTTATTCAACAGAGAAGCCGGCTCATCTGTCGGCGGAAGAGGTGATTAGAGAATGGTAAAACATACAGGAGAGAATTATTATATTTCTACGGCTATTGCATATGCGTCCGGGAAACCTCATATCGGTAATACATATGAGATTGTTCTGGCGGACAGCATCGCGAGATTCCGCAGGATGCAGGGATATCAGGTATATTTTCAGACCGGTACGGACGAGCACGGCCAGAAGATTGAGAACAAGGCCGAGGAGAAGGGATGTACGCCGCAGCAGTATGTAGATGACGTGGCAGCTGAGATTCATCGGATCTGGGATCTGATGAATACCTCCTATGACAAGTTCATCCGCACGACAGATGCGTATCACGTCAGACAGGTCCAGAAGATTTTCAAGAAGTTCTATGAGCAGGGCGATATCTACAAGGGACATTATGAGGGATGGTACTGTACGCCGTGCGAGTCCTTCTGGACGGATTCCCAGCTGGTGGACGGCAAGTGCCCGGACTGCGGACGGCCGGTCACACGGGCAAAGGAGGAGGCATATTTCTTCAGAATGAGCAAGTATGCGCCGAGGCTGATTGAGTACATCAATGAACATCCCGAATTTATTCAGCCGGTATCCAGAAAGAATGAGATGATGAACAACTTCCTGCTTCCGGGGCTTCAGGATCTCTGTGTCTCCAGGACTTCTTTCAAGTGGGGAATTCCGGTAGACTTTGATGACAAGCATGTCGTATATGTATGGCTGGACGCGCTGACGAACTATATCACCGGTCTCGGCTATGACGCCGACGGGAACAGCAGCGAGCAGTACAGGAAGTTCTGGCCGGCGGATCTTCATCTGGTCGGAAAGGATATCATCCGTTTCCATACGATATACTGGCCGATCTTCCTGATGGCGCTGGGCGAGCCGCTCCCGAAGCAGGTATTCGGACATCCATGGCTGATCCAGGCAGACGGCAAGATGAGCAAGTCAAAGGGCAATGTGATCTATGCGGATGATCTGGTCAATCTCTTCGGAGTTGATGCGGTACGGTATTTTGTTCTTCATGAGATGCCGTTCGAGAATGACGGTGTCATCAGCTGGGAGCTGATGGTGGAACGCCTCAATTCTGATCTTGCGAATACGCTTGGCAATCTGGTAAATCGTACGATTTCCATGTCAAATAAATATTTCGGCGGAATTGTCGAGAACAAAAACGTGAATGATCCCGTGGACGATCAGCTGAAGGCGGTTGTCACAGAGACTGCGGGCAAGGTCGAGGAAAAGATGAAGGGACTTCACGTCGCGGATTCGATTACGGAGATTTTTGCGCTCTTCAAGCGCTGCAATAAATACATTGATGAAACAATGCCATGGGCACTCGCCAAGGATGAGACAAAGAAGGACAGGCTGGCGACAGTTCTGTACAATCTCGCGGAGAGCATTACCATAGGAGCATCACTTCTTGAGCCGTATATGCCGGAAACGACGGAGCGGATTCTGAAACAGCTCAATACCGGGAAGAGAGACTATGCAGATGCCGACAAATTCGGACTGTATAAGAGCGGCACAAAGGTGACGGAAGAGCCGGAGATTCTGTTTGCCAGACAGGATCTGAAGGATGTCATGGAAAAGGTAGAGGAGATCCGTAAAGGACAGAAGAACGCGTCCGGAGAGGCTGCACAGAGCGGTACGGCCGGCGAAGCGGCTGATGCAGCAGGAGAAGAGAAGACGGAGATCCACGTTGAGCCGAAGGCGGAGATCACCTATGATGATTTTGCGAAGATGCAGTTCGCGGTAGGTGAGGTTCTTGAGTGCAGAGAGGTTCCGAAATCAAAGAAGCTTCTGGTGTCTCAGATTAAATTCGGTGACCAGACCCGTCAGATCGTTTCCGGAATCAAGAAATGGTATAAGCCGGAGGAGATGGTCGGCAAGAAGGTAATGTGTCTGATTAATCTGAAGCCGGCGAAGCTTGCCGGTCTGGAGTCGCAGGGCATGATTCTCGCCGCGGAAGACAGTGAGGGAAATGTGACCCTGATGACACCTGAGAAAGATATGCCGTCGGGCTCCGGGATTTCATAAATAAAATTTTTTAGAGAAAATGCCGTTATATAGCGGCTGGGTGATACGGAAGACTGCAGCAGGTGTGTTGCAGTCTTCTGCCATATAAGGGGGCTGTGCGAACGTGTTGCCCGGGACCAAACGTATAAGGGCGGATGCAGGAACGCGTTGCCCGGGACAAAACATTAAGGGCGGTTGTGCGAATGCGCAGCTCACGACAAACCCTATCAGCAGTATGTGACGATGTTTACAGCATGGACTTTTACCATGTGAGGTGATGAAGAATGATATTTGATACACATGCGCATTACGAGGATGAAGCTTTTGATGAGGACAGAGATGAGATGATCCGGACCCTTCCGGATTATCATGTCGGACGATTCGTCAACGTGGCCTCCGACTGGTCCAGTCTGGAAAAAACGCGAAAGATAGCGGAGAATTATACAGATGCCTTTGCCGCATTTGGTCTGCACCCGGACAACGTCGGGGAGCTGAATGAGGAACGGGTAAAAGAACTGGAAGAATATCTGCGCTTTCCGAAGTGCGTGGCTGTGGGAGAGATCGGACTGGATTATCACTGGAACAAGGATAACCGGGAGGAGCAGATCTACTGGTTCAGAAGGCAGCTGGAAGTGGCGAGAAGTCACAGGCTTCCGGTAATCATTCACAGCAGAGACGCTGCACAGGATACGATGAATATTGCCCGGGAGGAGAACCTGGGAGAGATCGGCGGTGTGATTCACTGCTATGCGTATTCTGTCGAACAGGCGATGGAATATACAGAGATGGGGATGTATCTGGGAATCGGGGGTGTGGTCACGTTCAAAAATGCCAGACGTCTGAAGGAAACGGTGCAGGCAGTTCCTCTGTCACATCTCGTTCTGGAGACTGACTGCCCGTATCTTGCGCCGGAGCCGAACCGGGGAAGCAGGAACAGTTCCCGGAATCTCCGGTATGTGGTGCGTGCGATCGCGGATCTGAAAGGGATAACAGCGGAGGAAGTCGAGCAGACAACCTGGGAGAATGCCTGCAGAATGTACCGGTTGCAGTAAGCCTGACCTGAAGAACTGAGATATTGCAATTGGGATTATCGGAGGCATTACAAAATGTATCGGATGCAATAGGGCGGATTAGGAAGATGACGGAAGAAAACCGGGCCCTCATTTGTGTAATTTTCCATATTTTTCTATACGAATCCAAATCTTTTTGTGATATTATGACTGTATAAGCTCTTCGAAAACGCCGGGCGGACCTTCACACGCGAAGCGTGTGAAAGGGACGAGAGGCGATTTCGAAGGCAACAAGCAAAAGCACGAAGAGACGCGAAGCGGCGCGGGAGTGCTTTTGCTTGTGGGATTGCGGGAGTGCGAAGCACGGAGCAATCCGCAGCTTATACAGTCAGGAAAAGAGGAAAGCTCAACGAAAACGCCGGGCGGACCTTCACGCGCGAAGCGTGTGTAAGAGACTGTATGCGATTTCGAAGGCAACAAGGAAAAGCACGAAGAGACGCGAAGCGGTTAAAGGGACGAGAGGACATTTTTTATAGAGAATAGAGACAGCAATTCCATAGAAAATAGCATCCGTATAAAGGAGAGGGAAATGGCAAGAAAAAGCATCGGGGAAGAAAAGAAAAGCGAGACCGTGGAGAAGGCGGCGTCTGCAGTGAAAGAGGCTTCCGGAAAGGCTGCCAGGGCAGCGAAGGAGGCATCGGATATCGCGTCGAGGGCGATGAAGGATGCAACGGAAAAGGCAGGCAAAAATGCGGCTGCTACCGTAAATTCAGTGAAGAAAAATGTGAAAAGATCGGTGGCGAAGGCACAGTCGGGAAAGATTGTGGATGAACCGGAGATTTCCGGGAAATCCGAAAAAACAGAAGAGTCTTCGGAAAACAAGGTTAAACAGGACCCGCATATTTTTTCTGATCTGGATTCCTATCTGTTCGGTCAGGCGACTCACTATGATCTGTACAAGAAGATGGGTGCGCACACAGCGCGGCTCAATGGCGAGAACGGAACGTGGTTCACATTATGGGCGCCGAATGCGGTCGCAGTATATGTGATCGGAGAGTTTAACAGCTGGGATGAGAATGCGAATCCCATGAAGAAGATCGAAGATCAGGGAATCTGGGAGATCTTTATCCCGGGAGCGGCAGTGGGTCAGCTCTACAAATATCTGATCATCTCGAAGAACAATCAGAAGCTGTACAAAGCGGATCCGTACGGGAACTGGGCGGAGCTTCGTCCGGGAACGGCTTCGAGAATAGCGGATTTGAGCTATCGGTGGGGTGATGCGGCATGGATCCGCAACAGGCAGAACCTTGTGCCGGAAACGGCTGCTCTGTCGATCTACGAGGTGCATCCCGGGTCCTGGATGAAGCATCCATACAGTGAGGAAAATCCGGAAGGGTTTTATACCTACCGGGAATTTGCGAAGCGGATCGTCGAGTATGTGAAGGACATGGGATATACCCACGTCGAGCTTATGGGCATAGCCGAGCATCCGCTCGATCAGTCCTGGGGATACCAGGTGACAGGATATTACGCACCGACTTCCCGCTACGGGGCGCCGGCTGATTTCAAGTATCTGGTGGATTATCTTCACCGCAACAAGATCGGTGTAATTCTGGACTGGGTACCCGCGCATTTCCCGAAAAACGCCGAGGGACTCGCGAATTTTGACGGCGATGCCGTATACGAGCATGCGGACCCGAGACAGGGAGAGCATCCGGACTGGGGCACCAAGATCTTTAACTACGGCCGTCCGGAGGTGAAGAATTTCCTGCTTGCGAATGCGCTTTACTGGGTGGAGGAGTTCCATGTGGACGGCCTGAGGGTGGACGCGGTTGCCTCTATGCTGTACCTGGACTACGGCAGAAAGGACGGAGAGTGGATCGCCAATAAATACGGGGACAACAAGAACCTCGAGGCGATTGAATTTTTCAAACATCTGAACACGCTTGTGCCCGGTCGGAATCCGGGCGTCATGATGATCGCCGAGGAGTCGACCGCGTGGCCGAAGGTGACCGGAAAGGTGGAGGACGGCGGCCTCGGGTTTACCTACAAGTGGAACATGGGCTGGATGCATGATTTTCTTGAGTACATGAAGCTGGATCCGTATTTCCGCAAGTTCAACCACAACAAGATGACCTTCGCGATGACCTATGCGTTCAGCGAAAGATACATCCTGGTTCTCTCACACGATGAAGTGGTTCATCTGAAATGCTCGATGATCAACAAGATGCCGGGACAGGACGACGAGAAGTTCCAGAATCTCAAGGTCGGTTATACCTTCATGTTCGGCCATCCGGGCAAAAAGCTGCTGTTCATGGGTCAGGATTTCGGACAGTACAGAGAGTGGAGCGAGGAGAGGGAGCTGGACTGGTTCCTTCTGGAGGACAAAAAGAATGAGCATCTGCAGGCCTATGTGCGGGATCTGCTGAATATGTACCGGAAATATCCTGCCCTTTACGCAAATGACAAGGGCTATGAGGGATTTGAATGGATGAACGCGGACGACTGCGACCGGAGCATCTTCAGCTTTGTGAGATGGTCGCCGACGAAGAGAAACAATCTTCTCTTTGTCATCAATTTCACGCCGGTGGAGCGCGCGGACTATATGTGCGGCGTGCCGAAGGCCGGGAATTACACGCTGATTCTCGACAGCAAATGCGAGAAGTACGGAGGGGATCACAAGGTTCCGCTCAAATACAAGGCCGAGGAGGGCGAATGCGACGGGCAGAAGCTTCACATCGCCTACGAGCTTCCGGCTTACGGAGCCGCAGTATTCAAATTCAACTGACAGACTGTGTAAAATTTTGCAATATATGCATGCAGCATATACTGCGGGAGTATCTATTAACTTTTGGAATGAATCGCTTCCTTTCTGCGATAGCTTAATTTTAAGGTGATTGTATGTTTGGGAAAAGAGAACTATTTTTAACATATGATACGATAGAATTGCAAAATATTACCAGAAAGCTTAATAGTGCTAAGATTAGATATGAGATAAAAAGTAGCGATTTTGGAAGGTCTAACAGAGGTTCTGGATTGCTGGGCAACTTTGGTGAAAATCCGAACCAAAAAATCATGTACTATGTTTATGTGAAAAAAGATGACTATGATTTTGCAAAATCTGTGATAGACGATGTTTTAAAGGGAGTTTAGAAGATTGCTTTTGTTATTTTAGTTTTGAACTAAAATTTAAAAGAAAGGGGGCGGCCCTTTTACATATCGTTTGTTAATACTCCGACAACAATTAACATAGCATTAACACAGGCTTTATATTAAACAGATAGTTTCTCCGGGTTATCTTTTGTACGCTTAATCTATATGTTAATGGAGCGTTACAGATCCCGGAGGTAGGTTATGAATGAGAAGGTACAGATAGTATTTGGTCTGCTGGGAGGACTCGCGATTTTCCTGTTCGGCATGAACATGATGAGCGACAGTCTGCAGAAAGCGGCCGGAGAGAAGATGCGCACGGTGCTGGGGATGCTCACCAGAAATCCGGTGTTGGGAGTGATTTCAGGAGCACTGGTTACAGCGGTTTTGCAGAGCTCCAGTGCGACGACGGTCATGGCGATCGGGTTCGTGAGCGCGGGGCTGATGACCCTTCCGCAGGCGATCTCAATCATTTTCGGAGTAAATATCGGAACAACCATGACGGCTCAGATCATAGCGTTCAAGCTGAGTGATTATATCTTTATCATCATTTTCATCGGATTTATCATCGGATTTACCGCGAAGAAGCAGAAGATCAAATACATCGGAAATACCATCCTGGCTTTCGGGCTTCTGTTTGAGGGAATCGAGATCATGGGCAGCGTGATGAAACCCCTGGCTTCCAGTCCCTTCTTTATTAACCTGATTGGGAAGGTCGCCCATATTCCGGTGCTGGGTGTTCTGACAGGTCTGATGATGACTCTTGTAGTGCAGAGCTCCAGCGCTACCATTGCGGTTCTTCAGAATTTTGCGTCTCAGCCTGCCGCAGACGGGATCACAAGCATCATCGGCCTTGCGGGAGCGATACCGGTTCTCCTGGGCGATAATATCGGAACGACGATCACAGCCATTTTGGCAAGTATCGGCCAGAGCATCGACGCAAAGCGGACGGCGCTGGCGCACTGTATCTTTAATGTGAGCGGCAGTCTGCTGTTCATCTGGTTTGTAAAGCCCTACGCGAATCTGATCACGATGATCTCTCCGAAGGGCAATGAGGTAGATGTCATTTCCAGACAGATTGCCAATGCCCATACCGGTTTCAATATCATCATGACTCTGATCTGGACGCCTCTTCTGTGGCTGATGGTCAGGATCGTCATGAAGCTTCTCCCGGGAAAGAAGGAGCGGGTGGTTCCGCTCGGCGAGCCCAAATATCTGGATGACAAACTGATCCGGCAGCCGGTTGCCGCGCTTCATCTTGTGGCGCAGGAGACGCTTCATTCCGCGCATATCGTCCAGCGGATGTTCGGAAAGGCGGAGGAGATCACACAGAAGGACAGTGATGCCGTACTTGGGACAATCCGTGCGGAGGCTGCGGGGGTACATGAGCTGTCAGAAAAGATCAACGAATATCTGGCCGCTGTTTTTTCGTTCGGTGCCATCACGGAGGACCAGGCATCCATGGCGACAGGTGTTCTTCTGATTCAGAGTGAAATCGACCGGATTGCGGATCTGTGCCGGAGTATCATTGAAAACATCGCGGGAGCGAAGAATATGAAACTGAAATATTCCAAGGATGCGATGAAGGAGCTTCGGAAATCCATGGAACTGATTCGCAGGATGTTTGAGGAAACACTTGTCCTCATGGCGGATCCCGGGAAAATTGAGACAGACAGTCTGAAGAAGGAACGGGAGATGGTCATGGACATCGATGAAGGGATGCGGAAGGATCACGTGAAGCGGGTCGCAAAGGGAAAGTGCGATGCGAAGATGACGGTGAGCTTCAACGCGCTTCTGCACGATCTTGACCGGATGGGAAGCAGCTGCCTGAATCTGTCTGATACCGCGCTGAAGGAGATCAATTTCAGCACACTTCTTCAGGGTGAGCCGGACCCCGAGAGGGAAGAACTTCTTCAGAGCAGTCCACACCCGGAGAGTGAAGAAATTCTTCAGGGCGGGATGGATCCGGAGAGTGAAGAAAGGATTCCGGCGGATGCCGTCCGTCCGAAGGCCAGGGCAAAGAAGGTCCGCGCATGAGGTCCTTGCGTACAATTGAAGAAATCCGAAACATTTGGTAAGATAGAGGTGTCGTGCACATGTGGCGCGGCACTTTTTGAATGACAGGAACAGTGGTATGCGTTCGGCTGTGAAGGGGCTGTGCGCGGAGAACGCCGCGGCAGACCGATGAAGTCGGTCAGATGTGGCAGCTGCGAGAGGTGCGAAAACAACGGAGCAGCTGGCTTTATAGATTAAATGCTGCCCCGATTGCGGGGCATGAAGGGCTGCTTTGGCATTGTGCATTGTACGGCGGAGATCACATTGGAAACCGGATGTAATTCCGATAGACTGAATCAGGACAGGCGGGAACATGAGTACAGATGAGAAAAAATACAGGGGTTATGTAGGCGTGTTTGATTCCGGAGTCGGAGGAATCAGCGTTTTGAGGGAAATGATCCGCGAGCTCCCGAACGAGAATTTTTATTATTTTGGGGATTCGGCGAATGCGCCTTATGGCGAGAAGACGGTAGAGAAGGTGCAGGAGCTTTCCATGGCGATCGTGGATCGCATGGTGAATGAGGGATGCAAGGCGATTGTCGTCGCCTGCAACACCGCAACCAGTGCGGCGGTAAGGCTGATCCGGGAGAAGTACGAAAAGACAATGCCGGTGATCGGAATCGAACCTGCGCTGAAGCCGGCTGCCAGAGAGGAGCATCACGGGAGGATTCTGGTGATGGCGACACCGGTCACACTGAGGCTGGAGAAATACCACGAGCTTTCGGGAAGACTTGCCGGGGAGGCGGAATTCATCCCGGTTTCCTGCGCGGGTCTTGCCGATCGGGTGGAAAAGGGAAATCTGGACGCGGCGGACGTTACACAGATGCTGGAGAGGATGATCGGGCCTTATCGGGGACAGATTGACGGAATTGTGCTTGGATGCACGCACTATCCGTTTCTGAAGAAGCAGATTCACAGCGTCATGGGAGATGTGCCGCTCTATGACGGAGGCAGAGGAACCGCAAGGGAACTGCACCGCCAGCTTTCGCGGCATGGTCTGCTGAATAAAGGAGAAGAGCCGGGAAGAGTCGTTCTGGATTCCAGTCTGAAGACAGAGGAAGAAATGAAGATTTACCGGCAGCTTCTGGATGCGGACATCGAATAATCTGGATTCGTGTGAAGAATGTGAAAAATATAAAACGCCGCGCGGCGATCCGTCGTTCCGGATGAGCGGAGCAGCGGATCGCCGTGCAGCAGAATCAGCCGAGCTTCCTCACGGTATCGGCAGCGGTCTTCAGGGCGATTTCCATCATTTCATGGAAGGAGGTCTTGATCTCTTCCGGGGAGAGATGCTCCGGCTTGAAGAGATGGTCGGAAATAGTAAAGAGGGCCAGTGCCTTTTTGTGAGCGTACATGGCCTCTGTATAGAGACCGGCGCTTTCCATTTCTACGGCAAGAAGCCCTGCCTCTTTTTCTTTTTCCGCAACGGCAGGATCGGGATAGTAGAAGAAATCGGAGGAATAGACGCTTCCGACGGAGGTGCGCACACCCATTTCATCTGCGATTCGTACCGCGTCGCGGAGCATGCCCCAGTCTGCGGTCGGAGCGATCGTGCCGGGCAGTCCGTAGCGGGACGGAGCGGCGGAGTTTGTGGAGGCGCTCATTGCAACGACAACGTCACGTACATTGACATCGTCTCCGACGCCGCCTGCGGAACCGATTCGGATGATTCCTTCGACGCCATAGAAGGTGAACAATTCATGGGAATAAAGGGTGATGGAGGGAATTCCCATGCCGCTTCCCATGACGGATACCTCGACACCGTCGTAGATCCCGGTGTATCCGAGCATTCCGCGGACATCATTGAACAGGACCGGGTTCTGAAGATAGGTTTCCGCCACATATTTTGCGCGGAGAGGATCGCCTGGCATCAGGACTACTTTTGCAACATGTGTTCCGTCTTTTACTTCCATGCATGCAGATGGTGAAACATTTCCCATAATTTAATTTGCTCCTTTCGATGGCTTTGCAAAACCGGATTCTGGAAAAGGAACGCCGGCGGCAAAGCAGATGCAGATAGTTCAGAATTTTTTGCCGTGCTCCGTCAGCAGATAAGCGCGTGCGGGACGGAGGTTAGATCTCGTTGATATTTTAGCATATCTGAAGGGAACATGATATAATTCTCTTCATAAAAAACCACAGGCCTCAGAGTATGCGATGGCAGTGGTGTGAACCGGACGAACCGGTTTTACCATTCATCAGGGAGACGGATATGATGATAGGAAAAAAGAGGACAGGACTTTTCGTTCTGACTGTGCTTATGTGCGGGGCCCTGCTTGCGGGCTGCGGCTCCGGAGACTTTCATGTCTCAGAGCTTCCGGATATGTTCCGGAATTTTTTTAATGTGAATAAAGATCTTGAGGATACTTCCTCGTCAGCTGCGGACTCTGTTTCCGGAGGAAGCGGCGAAACGGGTGATCCTTCAGGATCGGGTTCGGATGCGGGAAGCGGTTCCGGAAAGCAGTCCACATCGGGTTCCGGGCAGTCGATTATCTCGGATATTTCTTCGTTTCTGGATGGCGTTACCGGGGATTATAAGGACAAACTGCCGGAGGGCGATTCACTTTTTGTGAATAATGCCCCGGTTTTTTACTACTACACGCAGCTTTCCGCGGAGGAACAGGGAATATACGATGCGCTTCTGGCGGTGACGAGAGACCCGACGTCTACGGATTATCACAAAAAGGTTACGGTCAGTGAGGATCCGTCATCTGATGCGTTTGGCAGGGAACTGACGATTGCATATGAGGCGCTGATTTATGATCATCCGGAGCTGTTCTGGTTCCGGCAGAGCAGCGGAAATTTCCAGTATTATTACAACAGCCTGAGCACAGGCGGGACATATGATGTCATGATCCGGCTGAGCAGGACGTATGATGATTATCAGAACCAGATGACAGCCTTTAATGAGGCGGTGAGCAATTTTATGGCGGACATAGATCTGACACGGTCACAGCCGGAGATTGCGCTTCAGATCCATGACAAGCTGATTGATACCGTGACCTATGACAAGGATCTGGCTGCGTCCTATTCTCCGGATGGCGCCTTCGACTACGGATATACCGCGTACGGTGCACTGGTCGCCAACAGCAGAAACCAGGCAAATACCTGCGTCTGCGACGGGTATTCTTATGCTTATGAGTATCTTCTGCAGCAGGCGGGAATTACATGTACGAGAGTCGGGGGATATGCGGGCTCAGATCCGGATTCCATGGAGGCACATTCGTGGAATCTGGTTCAACTGGACGGCGAATGGTATGAGGTGGATCCGACATGGGACGACCAGGACTCGGACCCGCAGCAGTACGCGTCCGGCGGGCCGATCATTGACGCGGCATTGAATGATGCCGCGTACTGGAACCGGATCCGTCATTTTATGTTCAATCTGACGACAGAGCAGATCAGCAATTATACGCCCGGCAGCGAGTACACGTATTACACGCCGGACGGATACGCGACCTTCCTCTCATCTTCTGTGCATGTGCGGGACGATGGTACCGGGCATGCCAGTGGAACGGCGGATTATATCTCAAAGCTTGCGCCGATTGCGAACGGCACTGCCTATACCTACGATGTTCTTTCAGGCTATTCGGTGGGTTACCGGGGACAGACCGATTATGACGGGGACGGGATACCGGGCTGAGGAAGCGGGAACGAAGTTACAGCCAGGTGCGCTGGGCTGTGACCGGTATTTGCGCAGGCATGGCAGGAGACGGAAAAATATCCGGCCGGGAAAGCCGGAGCTGGTACAAGGGCGGAGAAGACGGAGGTGTATCTGGCCGGGAAAGCGGAACCGGTACAGGGCTGGAGTGGGCCGGAACGGACATCCGGCCGGGAAAGCTGGAGCTGGTACAGGGCTGGAGTGGGCCGGAACATATATCCGGCCGGGAAGGCTGTGAGTGATTTATGGCAGGAGAAGACGAACGATGGATCTTGTAAAGGAAAAACAGAAAAACGACCTGAAGAATATGAGTACGCTGTGCTATCTGAAAAGGGACGGGAAATACCTCATGCTGCACCGGACCGTGAAGAAGCATGACGTCAACAAAGACAAGTGGATCGGAGTCGGCGGCCATTTCAAGCTGGGAGAGAGTCCGGAGGAGTGTGTGATCCGTGAGGTGCGCGAGGAAACGGGCTACACACTGACATCCTGGCAGTACCGGGGGATCGTGACGTTTGACTCCGGAAAAGGAGATTATGAATATATGTCCCTGTTTACCGCCGACGAATACAGCGGCGAGCCGGCAGAATGTGACGAGGGAGAGCTTGCGTGGATCGGCATCGAAGAGGTGTGGAAGCTGAATCTCTGGGCCGGAGACAAGATTTTCTTCCGGCTTATCGACGAGAACGTGCCGTTTTTTTCCCTGAAGCTGGTATATGACGGGAAAGACAGACTGGTGACTGCGGTCTTGAACGGCCGTCCGATGGAGCTGTTTGATGTGCTGAAGGAGGACGGCACCAGGAGCGGAATTGTACAGGAAAGGAATGTGGTGCATCGGGAGGGAGATCCTCACGGAACGGTCCATATCTGGATTGTGAGGCCGTCGGAAGGCAGCCCGTCGGGAATGGAGGTCCTGCTGCAGAAGCGGAGCGCTGACAAGGATTCGAATCCGGGTTGTCTGGATATCTCCTCGGCCGGGCATATCGATGCCGGCGACGAGCCGCTGGAGTCGGCGCTGCGGGAATTAGGGGAGGAGCTCGGAATTCATGCCGGACCCGGGGATCTTGAGTATCTGGGTGTCCATGAGGGAAGCTATGAGAAGGAATTTCACGGCCGGATGTTCCGGGATCACGAATTTGCGCATCTCTTTGTCTACAAGAGACCGGTCGACGAGAGCCGTCTTGTGCTCCAGAAATCTGAGGTGGAGAGCGTGCGCTGGATGGATCTGGAGGAATGCCGGCGGATGGTACTGGAGAACAGGGAGGCGACCTGTATCTACCCGGATGAATTTGATCGGGTGCTCGAGTATCTGAAAAAACAGAGATAAACAGATGATATAGGGGCCTCTTCAGCGTCATTTGGGAGGAAAAACACTGCATACCTGTACAAGCCCGGATTCAGCCGGACTTGTGCGGGTATGCAGTGCTTTTTAATGTGTGCGCTTTGACAGTGTTCCTTTGAACGCAGGCAGGATACTCCGACCGCTCAGGCCGGGGAAATTTGAAGGCGGGCAGACGCTTCGACCGCTCAGGCCGGGGAAATTTGAAGGCGGGCAGATGCTCCGAGCGCTCAGGCCGGGGAAGGATGTTATTGCGTTTTTTACGCGAGTGTTTGCGTTCAGGCAATGGCATTGAGCAGGCCGGTGGATTGCAGGAACAGAACGAACATCATGACCGGGGCGACATATTTGATCATGATGACATACAGCTTTTTGCGGGTAAACCGGTCCCCGCTGGACTCCATTTCATCGATGATCCATTTCGGACCGACCACCCATCCGATCAGAATGGTGGAGAGCAGGGAGATAAAGGGCATCATGAAGCTGTTGCTGATATAGTCCATGATGTCGAGCAGCTGTCCGACAGAACCGTTGGGAAGCCTGACCTCCACATAGAAGATGCTGTATCCGAGCGCTATGACAGCGGAAGCTGCCATATAGATGATGGTCAGAATGACGGTGACCTTTTTTCTTGAGGCGTGAAAGAGCTCCATGCAGTTGGCAACAATGGCCTCCAGAACGGAAATGCATGAGGTCAGAGTGGCGAAGGCAGCCATGATAAAGAACATGGCGCCGATGAATATGCCGGGGGCTCCCATCGCATAGAATACCTTCGGGAGGGATACGAACATAAGGCTGGTTCCCGCGCTCATGCCGTCTGTTCCGGAGAATACGTAAATGGACGGGATAATCATCATACCGGCGAGAAGAGCCACACCGGTGTCGAAGATCTCGATCTGATTGACGGAACGGTTGAGATTCACATCTGGCTTTACATAGGAGCCGTAGGTGATCATAATCCCCATGGAGACGCTGAGCGAGAAGAACAGCTGGCTCATGGCATCCAGAAGGATCTGCAGAAATCTTCCCAAGGTCAGACCGGATAAATTCGGCGTCAGGTAGACAAGAAGTCCCTGTATTCCGGTTCTGGTGACGCCATTTTCATCCGTGTGGCGGAGTGTCAGTGAAAAAATGGCAATCGCTACAATGAGAACCAGCAGAATCGGCATCATCCACTTGGAGACCATTTCAATTCCTCCCTCTACGCCCTTATAGACGATGATGGAGGTCACGGCCATGAACAGCAGGGCAAAAAATACCGGAGACACCGGTGAGGTAATGAAGGAGGTGAAGAAGCTGTCGCCGGCGGCTGCCTTCTGTGCTCCGGTAAAATATACGACAATATAGCGGCTGATCCAGCCTCCGATTACGGCATAATAGGTCATGATGAGGACCGGTACGAAGAAGGTGATGATTCCGAGGAATTTCCAGCGCGGCCGCATGGAGGCATAGGCGTAAATAGAGCTTTTTCTGGTTTTTCTGCCGATTGCGATATCGGAGGTCAGAAGCGTGAATCCGAAGGTGAGAACCAGGCAGAGGTAGATGATGAGAAATAGTCCTCCGCCGTCCTTGGCCGCAAGGTAGGGAAACCGCCAGAGATTTCCCACACCGACCGCGCTTCCGGCGGCAGCCATGACAAATCCCAGCTGTCCGCTGAAGGAGCCTGTCTTTGATTTCTTCTTTCCGGAGCTGTTCCGGTCTGATTGAGCTTTCATTGTGAATTATTGTCCTCCTTATTTCTGTATTCATATATATTGCTTTTATTGAAGGCGTTGTTTTTTTCAAATGGGCTGCATCCCCGGAGGAGCGTTGTCCTGTCTGCCCGGGCTGTACCGCACAGGTTCACGGGTTCACAAGTGTATCTGCGTAAAGCTGCTGCGCGCAGAAATACGAGACGTATCTGCGGAGGGCTGCAGCGGGCAGAATTACAGGGCATGTGTGCCACGGATCACTTTATGCAGAACGACCAGCAGAAGCAGATGCAGCGGGTAGAAGAAGTAGAAAAAATACTTCATTTCCCTCTTTCCCCTGGAGCGGTTGTAGGCTGCCACCGGAAGGAGTGACAGAAAAGCTGCCGGTTCCTGGAACAGACAGAAGCATGCCCAGAGATCTGCGGTCAGGGGACTTTTGAAAATCCGTCCATTCAGATAGTAGAAGCAGGCGAGAGCGCCGATTCCGAAGACGTCATAATCTGTGCGCAGAAACCATGCGGCAGCGGCAGAAGCGAAGACGGTCAGAATCTGAAGCAGTACGGCGGGAAGCCGGACCGGGTCGGATCTGCTCCGGATGGTGTCCAGAAAGCAGAACATCAGAAGCCCCAGCAGAAGGGTAAATACGGTGTTCTGCCAGCGGGGATCGAAAAACTGACCCGACATGGCAAGATTGAAGGGAATTTCCGAAACGAGCGCGAGCAGCGCGACGCGGATCATGTATTTTCGAAGATTCCGGGTGTGGAAATAGCCCTCTGCCAGAAGGAGACAGAAAAGAGGAAAGGCCAGTCTGCCGATGATGTTATCCAGGACAAAATACAGGGAAGAGTCCAGCTCTGCCTGAAAGACCTTCGCGAAATGGTCCAGAAACATGCTGACGCACGCGATGATTTTCAACTCATTACCGCTCAGCGATATTTTTTTTGCGGGATGCGGATGAAACAGATTCTTCATAAATTAAATCCTTTCGTCAATCATTGGCGGAAACCCACTACCTTCAGGTGGTGGGAGGAGCCTTATAAATCTTTAGCCATCAACCCTGACTCTCAATATGCTTTTGTATAGTCGCTGACGATACTTCTCCAATACTGCAAGCAAAGTATCCATCTGACCAAAGTATCCTTTTCTTCCAATACTGTTTAGACAGAAACGAACCATACTTTTGCCATAGGTAATATGTTGTTTCTTGTTTTACAATCTTAACAATGCCGCAAACCCTATCAGTCGTATCATA
>DGTF01000073.1:0-2711 GCA_002394235.1 Eubacterium sp. UBA4343
CTGTATTTACGCGAACAGTGAGCCGCAGCCGAATGCGAAGTATTCGTGTGCGGCGAGCGTCGCGATAGCGAGATAAAACTCGCGCAGCGTGTTTTATCTCGTTCCCCCGTAATTCCGGGAGTCTGTCCGTGCAGGAAACTGGATTTCTTTGAAACAGGACTTATTCAGGGAAGGTCATACACATGCGTTATTCAGAATTTAAAATGGAGCGGGAAAATCTCGTCCGGGTTGGAGATGAAGTAACCATCACCGAGAGTCAGCTTCCATCCTCGTATTACTACACAATCATCCCGGCGATCGCGATGAGCAGAAACTATGCTCCCTATGAGCGGATTCATTCCAGAAGCGGAAGAGTCGTTGACATCCGCGATACCCCGCGCGGCTTCTACGTCGTGACCGCCTTTGATGAGGAGGGCATCGAAGGCGAGACCGAGGAGGACTTTCAGAAGATGCTCGCGAGAGACAGAGAAGATAACAAATCGACAGCCGGTGTACCGGCCGAACAGGCAGACGGCAAGACAGGAGAAGTCTCATGAGTGCAGAAAAATCCGGCCATTCTGTAAATCCTCGGAAGGAAATGCAGACCGGAAAACAGAAGCCGCAGACCAGACGGCAGCAGCCGCAGATGCAGGTGCATCCGATCCCGCCATTTTTTGACGAAAAATCCACCGTGCTGGTTCTCGGGAGTTTTCCGTCCGTAAAGTCCCGGGAAGCCGGTTTTTTCTACGGCCATCCCAGAAACCGCTACTGGATGGTCATTGCCGCTATCTTCGGCTCAGATCCTTTGACAACCATAGAAGAAAAAAAGGAGTTTCTCCGGAAAAATCACATCGCCATGTGGGACACGATTCAATCCTGCACAATTACCGGGTCCAGCGACAGCAGCATCCGTGATGTTGTGCCGAATGATCTCGACCGCATCCTGAAGGCTGCACCAATCCGCAGAATCTTCTGCAACGGGACCACTTCCTATAACCTGTATATGAAATATATTTACCCGAAGACAGGAAGGGAAGCCGTGAAAATGCCCTCTACAAGCCCGGCAAATGCCGCGTGGTCCTTACCACGGCTGATCGACGCATGGCAGATTCTGAAGGATGTGTGACCTGATTGTCAGCTGATTATTATACAAAAACACAACGAAACGGACACAGCCGGATGCCGCGCAGACCAGGACCGACCGGGTTTTCGCGGATTACCTGTATCCCCTCTATACGACAGCAGCGATGTTAAGCAAATCAAGAGCCAGGGTTAATGGCTACGAATTTACAAGGCTCCTCCCACCGCCCAGGGGCAGGTGGGTTTCCGCCCACAACAGCCGAAAGGATATAATTTATGAAAGAGTATGAGACCGTTTGGGAAATTTTCAATAAATGCCCGAACAACCAGATGAGGGATGTTTTCATCGATGAAGTGAGGACCGACGACCCGGAGGAATTCATACGCAATAAATTTAAGGACAAGGTCTTTACCTATGAAAAAACCGTGCAGGAAGACGGCACCATCATCTTTGACATTGTCACCTCCGGTATACGGCAGCGCTACAGCTTTACGGAGATCTGAAAACCGACAGCATGCTGTAAGCAATGGATGCGTAATTGTGATAGATACTACAGCTTTTACGGAAATCTGAAAACCGACAGCACTGCGGGAATGTGTGGTGCAAAGCAATCCGCAGCCCGCTTGATTTTGCGGTTCACATATCGCACAGTAATCCGTAACCTGTGTGCTTTGTCGTTCGCGTATCATGGTATATAATAGCTGCATCGGAGTCCCGATAGTAACCGAAACAATATTAAAAAAGGAGATTAGTATGGCAGAAGAAAACGTAAAATCCACAGAATCCGCCCGGCCCTCCGGGGATGAGCAGAAGCCGGATTTCCGCATTGAGGAAAACGCATTTTCCAACATCGACCACATCATCGGCGTAGTCAGCGGGAAGGGCGGTGTCGGGAAATCTATGGTGACCGCATCCCTCGCAAACGCGATGACGCTGCAGGGATTCAGCACAGGCATTCTCGACGCAGACATCACCGGCCCTTCCATCCCGAAAATGTACGGAATCAAGGGCAGTGCCGAATCTGACGGCAACGGCATCTATCCGAAGATGGCCGCGAACGGCATCGAAATCATGTCCACAAACCTTCTTCTCCCCAATGAGGAGGATCCGGTGATCTGGAGAGGTCCGGTCATTGCGGGAGTTGTAAAACAATTCTATACCGATGTGATCTGGGGCCAGCTCGACTACCTGTTCGTGGATATGCCTCCGGGGACCGGCGATGTGCCGCTCACCGTATTCCAGTCACTTCCTGTTGACGGCGTCATCATTGTGACCTCTCCCCAGGACCTCGTGCGCATGATCGTCACAAAGGCATACAACATGGCCAAAATGATGAACATACCGGTTCTTGGTATTGTCGAGAACTACAGCTATATGAACTGCCCGCACTGCGGAGAAAAGATCTACCCGTTCGGCGAAAGCCACATCGATGAAATTGCTAAGGAGCTCGGCGTACCGGTTCTCGGAAAGATACCGATGAACCCGGAATACGCAAAGGCATCAGACGCAGGCGATTTTGCCGCTGTGAACAATACCAGCATCGATGAAGCTGCCGTTGCTCTGCGCAGCGCAGGGAAGAAGGCCTGAGCAGGAGCCTTCCGTACGTACCTTAACCGGACGTACCTTAAACGAGATAAAACACGCTACGCGA
>DGTF01000073.1:2774-8653 GCA_002394235.1 Eubacterium sp. UBA4343
AGTTTTATCTCGCTATCGCGACGCTCGCCGCACACGAATACTTCGCATTCGGCTGCGGCTCACTGTTCGCGTAAATCATGAGAAACGAAAATTGACTGCGAAATATCCCGGGTCAAGCGCAAGTTTCTGGGCGTACCCTTAAACGATGAGTAATGAAACCCGTCTTTGAACAGAATTGCTGAAGTTTGTGAATGGAATCCGCGGCAGATGAAACAGAAAAGCAGGGAAAACAGCACAACCGAACAGAAAGAGAAAAATGTCCCGGAGAAAAAAGTTCTTCGGATTTCCGTGCGTAATCTCGTGGAATTTCTTCTGCGAAGCGGAGACCTTCAGGGTGCGCGGGAGGGATTTGCTGACCGTGAGGCCATGCAGGAGGGAAGCAGGATTCACCGCAGACTGCAGAAGCAGCGCCGAGCCGGTTATCAGGCGGAGGTCCCTCTGTCCTATGAGAAGGAGTACGAAAAATTCACACTCATCGTGGAGGGCCGCGCAGACGGTATTTATCACGGTTCCGGATGGGCAGATTTCTCAGGAGCTGAGTTCTGCGGCAGGGAAAGCGATACGACAGTTCAGGCATCCGGGGCAGTGCAAAATAGCAGTCTTTCTGCTGCCGCAGCGCAGGACATTGCGGTCCAGGCCGAGGCTGAGCAGGGTGGCACTGTCCAGACGGCCGCTCCCCGACACAGGCGCAAGCCCAGAACTGGTGCCAAGGCGATCACCATCGTTGAAGAAATCAAGGGGATCTCGCAGGATCCCGCACATCTGAACCAGCCTGTGCCGGTACACCTGGCACAGGCAAAATGCTATGCCTTTCTGTATGCGCTTCATCATCCGGAATTATTTCCAGAGTCCCGCGATATCTCCGCCCAGCCTGTTCTCTACGTGTGCATGTCTTATGTCCGGCTGGAAACGGAAAAGCTCCGGCAGTTTCTTTTTGCATACACCATCCAGGATCTTGCGGACTGGTTTCAGGATCTTCTCTCACGATATTACAGATGGGCAGATTTTCAGGTCTCATGGGAAAGGGAACGGAATGGTTCCATCCACGGTCTCGAATTTCCTTACACATACCGCCCTGGCCAGCGTGAGCTTGCTGTAGATATCTACCGCACCATTCTCCGCAAGAAGGAACTCTTTGTTCAGGCCCCAACCGGGATCGGCAAAACCATTTCCTCGGTTTTTCCCGCAGTCCATGCGCTGGGAGAGCATCTCGCTGACAAAATCTTCTATCTGACAGCCAAGACCATCACCCGGACTGTCGCAGAAGATGCATTTTCGCGGCTGAAGGCCGGTGGTCTCCGCATCAAATCCCTGACGCTTACGGCGAAGGAAAAAATCTGTGTCCTTGACGAGCCGGACTGCAGACCCGAGATCTGTCCCCGCGCCAGAGGACACTTTGACCGCGTCAATGACGCGATTTTTGAGATGCTGACCAGAGAAACGGAATACAGCCGCTCCGACATAGAGAAGCAGGCAGAAAAATGGTCGGTCTGTCCACACGAATTTCAGCTGGATCTGGCGCTTTTTGCAGATGCTGTGATCTGTGACTACAACTACGTCTTTGATCCCAATGCCAGACTGAAACGCTTCTTTGGCGACGGAAGCCGGAGAGGCGAATATCTGTTTCTGATTGATGAAGCTCACAACCTGGTAGAACGCGGAAGAGAAATGTTCAGCGCCGGTCTTTTTCTGAGCGATTTCCGGGGAATGCGAAAGAAATTGAAGGATTTCGCGGATACCCTTCCCTCAATGCCCGCCGGGAAGGGCGTCTCCGAGGATCTCCCGTTAAAGCTGAGGCAGTCTGTCCGCAGCCTGTCCGCCTGTATCAGAACACTTCTCAAATATCAAAAATCCTGTGAAAATCTGGAAATTCTCTCCCTTCCGGGGGATTTTCTCAATCAGCTGATGAATCTGAGCGGAAGACTCGAGGACCTCCTGGAGGATCTTCGCGAAGACGGCCCAAGAAAGGATACTCTGGAATTTTATTTTCAGATATACTCCTTTCTCAATATCGCGGATCTGGCAGATGAAAATTATCTGATCTATGACGAGGTCACTGCCCCGAAGGATCTGCATCTTAAGCTCCTGTGCGTGAATCCGGCTTCAAACCTGCAGCGCTGCCTGGACAGAGGCCGCTCAGCCGTCTTTTTTTCTGCGACGATGATCCCGGTCAATTATTACCGCAATCTTCTGACCACAAGAGATGACACCTATGCCATATACATACCTTCTCCTTTTGACCGCCGAAAGCGCCTGATCCTCGCAGGGTCCGATGTCAGCAGCCGGTACCGGCGAAGAGGTCACGATGAGTATGTCCGCATCGCCTCCTACATCCGGATCATCACCGAAAAAAAGGCCGGCAATTATATGATCTTTTTCCCATCCTATCAAATGATGAACGATGTCCGCGAGATCTATATGACAGCATTTGCGGACATCGGCGGCGAACCTGCTTCGACCGGTTGTGACAAAACGGACAAAACCAATTCCGGCGCAGATGGAAACGTTGCCTCCTGTGTCAGCCAGACCCCGCAGATGTCCGAACAGGAGCGCGAGGAATTTCTGAGAAAATTCACGGAACAGCGTAGCGGAACACTGCTCGGGTTCTGCGTTCTGGGCGGAATCTTCTCGGAAGGAATTGACCTCGCAGGAGAGCAGCTGATCGGGGTGATAATTGTCGGAACCGGGCTTCCTCAGATCGGAACAGAAAAAGAGCTGCTCCGGCAATATTATGACCGGAAGCATGACGGCACGCAGAAGGAAAACGGCTTTGATATTGCTTACCGGTATCCCGGAATGAACAAGGTCCTCCAGGCTGCCGGGCGCGTGATCCGGACCACCCGCGACTGCGGAATCATCGCGCTTCTCGATGACCGGTTTCTGACGGAAGAGTACCGCAGGCTTTTCCCGCGCGAATGGAGCGATGTACAGAGAGTCACCCTCAGGACCGCGGGAGAAAAGGTCGAAACCTTCTGGCGCTCTCTGGATATGCGCTGATCATCTGCGTTTCTCCCGCGCAGGAAGAACCATGATCCCGGACTACTTTCCGCTGTGCGGGAACAGCAGGGCACCGGGTCGAAGACATGCGCTTTCCTGACGGGTATATATTGAAAAATCCGGAATGATTGTGTTATCATAGGCTTGTTCTTCTGCGCCTTGAATTGCAGCGGAACCGATATCCGTTTCAGAATTTAATAAGGGAGTGTGAAAAAATTGGGTAAAAAGGGACGTTTCGTATTATTTGTAATCAGCCTTCTGCTCACAATCGGTGTAGCCGGTTACATCGGATTCCGGATCGTACGGGTCCAGCAGGAGGCATCCACGTATCGCGCATCACAGGCAGATGCCTCGGCAGAAGCCGTGAAATCGGATTCCTCTGTGGCTCCGGCCGAATCGGTCAGAGAATCCTCCGTATCGTCATCCAGCACCGGATCTAGTGTCGTCGCGAAAGCAACCGCGACGCCGACACCGACGCCTGCGGCAAAGACCATGATCAGTATCCGCGGAGATATTCTGGATGAAGACGGCTCCACAGATACCAGCTATCCGGATTATCTGTCACAGCTGCTTGAGAAGAACGGTTACACCAATTACACGGTAGAAAACAACACCTGGGACAACTCCGGAACCCTTTCACAGATGGCACTTGCCGGCGTAAGCGACAATGACATCAATACCTACATCACCGCGCATCAGAACAACGCGAACGGAGCAGAACTGGACGCGACCGAATACATCGTGCGCGATGATCTCAGCCAGTATAAGAAGGATCGCGATGATCTTGACGCCATTCCGGTGATCTGCATGGGCTATTACGGCGGATGGAACAATGATCCGAACGAGCTTGCCGAGCAGATTCAGAAAATCCTTGATACGTACACACAGAAAGACGACTACGTCGTTGTCGGCATGTATCCGTACAACGAAGTCGACACTGCCTCCTACGATCAGGCCATGACGGACGCTTTCGGCGATCATTACCTCGCGCTGACCTCAGACATTCTCGATCAGCCGGCCTTTGATGACGCCGGTCACCAGGAGATCGCGCAGGCAATTTACGACAAGCTGAACAGTCTCGGCTACCTGAAGGCACAGACCTCCGCAGAAAGCGCTGACAGCAACGCGGTTACGTCTGCCTCCGAGGCACAGTAACAGATACCCATCGACTGTGTTACCGATGACAGCCGGTTTCAAAGGCCCGGCATTCATACATGCTGCATGGACAGGAAACCGTCATGAAAATAAATAGCTTTGAAGAATTCTGCAAATAAATATTGACAGCGCCTCATGATCATGGTATGTTAGTGAAGTTGAAAAGAAAGAAGAGCTTCCACTCTCACCTGATCACGGAGGCGTGTCTCAGGTTTATATCGTACGAGAAAGCAGGATTGTGAGCAATCCAATGTTTTTCTCAGCGTATAGAGTGGATAGCCGTCTGGTTATTCACTTTTTTCTTTTCCGGAGTTGAACGGTAGGATCTCATGAAGGAGGGTAAGGAAATTAATAACGAAGCGATGATCAACGAGCAGATCCGCGACCGCGAGGTTCGTCTGATCGGTGAAAACGGGGAGCAGTTAGGCATCATGTCCTCTAGAGAGGCTTTTCAGAAAGCTCAGGACGCAGGACTGGATCTGGTTAAGGTAGCCCCAATGGCAAAGCCGCCGGTATGTAAGATTGTAGATTACGGCAAATACCGTTATGAGCAGGCACGCCGCGAGAAGGAAGCCCGCAAAAAACAGCATATTGTTGATATCAAGGAGATTCGTATGTCCCCGAATATCGACGCAAACGATCTGAACACCAAGGTTGGTGCAGCCCGCAAGTTCCTTACAAAAGGCGACAAGGTAAAGGTCACCATCCGTTTCAGAGGCCGTGAGATGGCTCACATGAACGCAAGCAGACCTGTTCTGGACAACTTTGCAAAACAGGTGGAGGATATTGCTGTTCTCGAGAAGCCGGCCAAGATCGAAGGCCGCAACATGAGCATCGTGCTGGGACAGAAAAGGAAATAACACACAAGGAGGATTTTAAAAATGCCAAAGATGAAAACACGCCGTGCAGCGGCAAAACGTTTTGAAGTTACAGGAACCGGAAAGATTGTAAGACATAAGGCTTACAAGAGCCACATCCTGACCAAGAAGACCACAAAGAGAAAAAGAAATCTGAGAAAAGCAGCCGTTCTGGATGCGACAAACGTTCGTCAGATGAAGAGATGCCTGCCTTACATGTAATGGGGTTTCCATCGCAGAAATTTTCCGAGATCTAAAGTTTCGGAGGGCAGACGAGAGGCAGACAGTGCATTCTGCCGATATACGACAGATTTCATCGAATCTGATTCATTTTGGTTCATTTGGTTAAGGAGGATAATCGAAAATGGCAAGAATTAAAGGCGGTTTAAACGCTAAGAAAAAACATAACAGAGTATTAAAGCTGGCTAAGGGCTACAGAGGAGCCAGAAGCAAACAGTATCGTGTCGCAAAGCAGTCCGTTATGCGCGCACTGACCTCTTCCTATGCGGGACGCAAGCAGAGAAAGCGTCAGTTCCGTCAGCTGTGGATCGCGCGTATCAATGCCGCAGCAAGACTGAACGGACTTTCCTACAGCAAGTTCATGTACGGACTGAAGAAATCAGGCGTAGATCTGAACCGCAAGGTACTGGCTGACATGGCGGTTACCGATAAGGAAGGCTTCACCAAGCTCGCCGAGCTTGCAAAGAGCGCTCAGTAAACCATCATGCCCCGCAGACGGGGCGTTACAATATGTATGAATATGTATGAAGACAGCTGCCAGAGTTGCTTTTCAGCTTTCGCAGCCGTCACATGCCGTCCCGGAGAAGAAGGGACACGGCAATCATATAATCGAGTAGGAGGCGGTGACTA
>DGTF01000071.1:0-8641 GCA_002394235.1 Eubacterium sp. UBA4343
GAACATTAGCGACGACAACAGGTATTTTTGACTCTTACGGAGAGCACATTTCCGTCACGCCCGATACATTCTCGCTTCGGGCTTCTTGTACAGATACACATGATCCGACAATACATCCTGTTCTTCGACATTCGTCTGATTGATGTCGCAGACCATCCGGTTCAGCTCTGATGTCCGGTAAATCCCGTCATCCGGCAGAATCAGGCATTCATGAATGCTGCTCGGGATGATAAAGTAGTCGCTGTCCAGTCTTTGAGCAATATGATTCGTCACATCCGGAAGCGCAATACACACCGCTCCATACATCCGGGACTGATTTGTCAGGAGATACAGGGGAGTCTCAGGAACCTCCTCCTCGCTGCACCTAAGATCCTCTTCCAGAATTTTTACCAGTGGCTGAAAAAGGATCTCACTATGTTCTGCCGTCGCAGCCATGGCATCCTTCATGAGCTGGTCCGCGCTGATTCCCCAGATCTGCAGATGTTCATTCCGGATCTGAATCATGCAATCCGGGTAATCCGGCACGCTCAGATCATATACACAGGTTATCGCCAGATCCATCCAGCGCAGATGGGGCACCTCGCAGAGATGCTCCCGATTCTTCTTCTCACTGATCAGATGGCACCGGAGATTCTTCTGCACCTCGTCATAATTCTGAAAAAATCCCGAGGGCAGCTTTCGGTATACACCACTCATTTTCTCACGTTCCTGAAGGATGAGATTCACGATATGCCGGATGGAAACTCCGGTTTCCCACATGTCGTAATAATCTTCCAGGTACTGCATCGGCTGAGGCCGGTCCGTACTGTCCCGCAGAACAAGCGCTCTCCGCCTGACTCCATTGTTTTTGCGGACTTCACAGACTCTTACATCCGTACTGTCAGCAGAGTCCTCCTTCATCTCGTGTACCAGAAGCTGTTCAAACTCATCGTAGCTCATAAAAATTCCTCCTTAAATGAAATTTATGTGTGGAATGTTCTATCTTTTGGGGATTTGTAAAAAGAGATTCCAATACAAAGGGAATCAGATAAAATGCGGAAAATTCAGGACAAAAGAAATGAAAGATTCCGTGCTGATAATACGCAAAAGGAATGTCAGCACTGACGCAATCGAAAAAGCGGAACCAAAAGTCAGATATGATCGGAATGAAATAAACAAAGCAAAAGTCTGACAGAATCAGAAATGGAAAGGTAGAAAAAACGCAACAACCCGGATAAGGAACTGAAAAGAATGAAGAAAGAAAAAGAATGAAAAAAGAATACAAATAATTTAAAAATTAAGAATTGGATAAGAGAATAAGAATTAATAATATCAGAAGAGAAGTAATAATATCAGAAGAAAAGATAAGCTCCGCGCAGGCAGCATATCTGCCATGCGCGGACACGACTCCGGCTGTCGTCGGGGCAGCTGCGGAATCTATTTATCTGATTCAGACACGTTTGAGGTATTCGCCGGTTCTGGTATCGATCTGGACTTTGTCGCCCTGGTTTACAAACAGCGGTACATTGATCTGTGCTCCGGTCTCAACAGTGGCCGGCTTTGTAGCGCCCTGAGCAGTGTTTCCGGCAAATCCGGGCTCTGTCTCTGTGATCTCAAGCTCGACAAAGAGCGGTGCCTCTACTGCAAATACATTTCCATTGTAGGAATTCAGCTTTACGACCTCATTCTCTTTTACAAACTTCAGAGAATCACCTACCGTCTCGCTGTTTACTGCAATCTGATCAAAGGTCTCGGGATCCATGAAGTAATACAGATCTCCATCATTGTAAAGATACTGCATGTCATGCCGGTCAATTCTCGCTGCCGGGAATTTCTCGGTCGGACGGAATGTCTTCTCTACAACGCCGCCATTAATCACGTCTTTCAGTTTTGTTCTGACGAAGGCTGCTCCCTTGCCCGGTTTTACATGCTGAAACTCAATTACCTGGCAAACTTTTCCTTCGATTTCAAGGGTCATACCATTTCTAAACTCACCAGCTGCTACATCTGCCATGTGATGTTACCTCCTTATTTACCTGCGTGTCATTTTTTGCAATAGACCGTGATTTATTATATATAATTTTTACCTGATTTTCAACATTTTTTTTGGATGCCTTCTGTTCCCCTGTCACGCGCATACGCCTTCAGAACAGGCTTTTCCAAAAACCGCTTCAGCACGATCTGGATCTCCTCCTTCGGATCGATCGGATTGACAAGAATGCAGTACATCCCCGCTCGTCTGGCTCCCCAGACATCTGTAAAGAGCTGGTCTCCGATGAAGATCGTCTTGTCGGTCGGAACCTGAATGATTTCGCAGGCCCTGCAGTATCCCTTCACGGAAGGCTTGTTCGCCATGCAGAGATAATCCGACTCCACGTCAGCCGCAAAGGGAGCAACTCTTGATTTGCGGTTGTTTGAGATCAGGCAGGTCCGGAATCCCATCTCATGAAGCCTGCGAAAGAGATCGATTGCCCTTCTGTCAGCAGGCGCGCCGTGCGGGACAAGGGTATTATCAATATCGAAGGTCACTCCCCGGTATCCTTTTTCATACCAGGAGGCAAAATTGATATGATACGCGGAATCCAGCCATTCATCCGGATAAAATTTCTTCAAAAATCCATGGTTTTTCATTCTGCGTGCGTACCCTTCTCTCTTTCCCTGCATTTTCTTATTTTCTCTCATCGAGAGGAATGTATTCGCCGTTCGGACAGATGTTCATATAAGCCGGACGGATGATCTTATCTACATTGATCAGCTCCTCCAGGCGGTGCGCACTCCATCCGACAATTCTCGCGCAGGCGAAAATCGGTGTATACAGCTCAAGCGGCAGGTCCAGCATGCTGTAGACGAAACCACTGTAGAAATCGACATTTGCGCTGACGCCCTTGTAGATATGGCGTTCCTCCGCGATGACCTCCGGAGCAAGTTTCTCAACCATGGAATACATCAAATAATCCTTGTGTCTGCCCTTCTGATCCGCAAGCTTCTCTACGAAAGATTTCAGAATCTGCGCACGGGGATCGGAGACCGAATACACCGCATGTCCCATTCCGTAAATCAGACCCTTTTTGTCAAACGCTTCCTTATGAAGGAGTTTCTTCAGGTATTCCCTGATCTGATCCTCATCAGTCACATCTCTGACATTCTTCTTCAGATCCGCAAACATCTTCACGACCTTGATATTGGCGCCTCCGTGCTTTGGTCCCTTCAATGACCCCAGAGCCGCCGCGATGGTCGAATACGTGTCTGTACCAGAAGAAGTTACTACATGAGTCGTAAAGGTAGAATTATTTCCGCCGCCATGCTCCATATGAAGAACCAGGGCAAGATCCAGAACCTTTGCCTCCAGCTCAGAATATTTTGTGTCCGGACGAAGCATCAGAAGGATATTCTCCGCCGTCGACAGCTTCGGCGACGGATTGTGAATATAGAAGCTTTTCCCCTTGATATAGTGATTATATGCATGATAGCCATATACCGAAAGCATTGGGAAGACAGCAATCAGATTCAGGCACTGACGCAGAACGTTCGGGAGTGAAATATCGTCTGCGTTCTTGTCGTAATAATAAAGCGTCAGGACACTTCTCGAGAGTGTGTTCATCATGTCCTTTGCAGGCGCCTTCATGATGACATCCCGGACAAAATTCTTCGGAAGTGAGCGCTGATTGGCAAGGAGAACGCAGAAATCATCCAGCTCCTCTTTTTTCGGAAGTCTTCCGAAAAGCAGTAGATACGCCGCCTCCTCGAACCCGAAGCGGTTTTCACGGAGGAAGCCCTCCGTAAGATCATGGATGTTGATTCCCCGGTAATATAATTCTCCGGGACAGGGAACCCGGTTACCGTCAATATTTTTAAAGGATACAATATTTGAAATATTGGTCAGACCTGCGCGGACACCCTGACCGTTCACATCACGCAGTCCTTTCTTAACATCATACTCTGCGTAGAGTCCTTTTGCGATTCCTGTATTCTCCTTGCATTCCTCTGCAAGTTCCACAATCTCCGGCGTGACCTTCGTCTGAAAACTCATCCTTTTTACTCCTGTTCTCTGTTGTCATTGATTCATGGAAAACTTTCCCGCAAACCGTTTACCCGCTCTCTGCCATTCCGGTCCCCGCAGAACTACACTGCTGTCCGGATTTGTTACTGATGATAATACTGAAGGAATTCCTCAAGCTTCGCACACGCAGACCGCAGCGTCCTTCTGTGCGGCAGATATACAATCCGGAAGTGATCCGGCGCGATCCAGTTGAATCCGGTTCCCTGAACGATCAGCACCTGCTTCTGATAGAGGAAATCATAGGCAAACTTCATGTCATCGGTGATGTTGAATTTCTCCGTGTCAATCTTCGGAAAGATGTAGAACGCAGCCTTTGGCTTTACAACGCTGATACCGGGAATATCCTTCAGCAGATTGTACACACACTCTCTCTGTTCGTAAATTCGTCCTCCGGGAACCAGATATTCCTCGACGCTCTGATATCCTCCAAGAGCGGTCTGGACGATCGACTGCGCCGGGACATTAGAACAGAGCCGCATATTGGACAGCATATTAATGCCTTCCAGATAATCTTTTCCCATCTCAAGATTCCCCGAGAAAACCATCCAGCCGACGCGGAAACCCGCGATCATATGGGATTTCGAAAGGCCGGAGAAGGTCACACAAAAAAGATCCGGCGCCAGTGAAGCGATGGAAGTGTGGCCGATGCCGTCCATGACGAGTCGGTCATAGATTTCATCACAGAAAATGATGAGCTGATGCTCACGCGCGACTCTGACAATCTCCTCCAGGACCTCCTTCGGATAAACGGCTCCCGTCGGGTTATTCGGATTGATGATGACAATCGCCTTGGTCTTGTCGGTAACTTTTTTCTCGATATCCTCAATGTCCGGATACCATTCTGACTGCTCGTCACAGATGTAATGGACGACCTTGCCTCCTGCAAGGGTCGCGCAGGCTGTCCACAGCGGATAATCCGGAGCCGGAATCAGAATCTCATCTCCATCCTCCAGAAGCGCCTGAAGGGCCAGATTGATCAATTCACTGACACCGTTTCCTGTATAGATGTTTTTGATTTCAACGTTCGGAATCTTCTTCAGCTGACAATACTGCATGATCGCTTTTCTTGCGGAAAAAAGGCCTCTCGAATCGGAATATCCCTCACAGTCTGCGAGGTTGCTCATCATATCGTGGATCACCTCATCCGGAGCTGTAAAGCCGAAGGTCGCCGGGTTGCCGATATTCAGCTTCAGGATCTTCTTTCCGTCCTCCTCCATGCGAGCCGCCTCTGCAACAACCGGGCCGCGGACATCATATAACACATTATCCAGCTTTGATGATTTATTGAACTGTCTCATAACTGTACCTCCCCAGATGAATATGTACGGGCAGTCAGCCACATCCGCTCATACATAGTATGAAACGGTGGGGCAAACGCCGCGACAGACCGGCAAAGCCGGTCACATGCAGCAGCTGCACGGGTTGTGAAGCAACGGAGCAACTGTCTTTATATATCTCATGTCATTCTATATATTGTGGCGCTAATTCCCGTCATTTTCAATTTCAATCAGAATATATTGTAACATTTACACTCAATTCTTGCAACGCGCACCTTATACACGTTGTGGTGCTCTGCCTGCTGCCCTCTGCTTTTCCCGGATCCGCCTCAGAAGCGGATTGAGCCTCGGATCCGGACTGTTCACCACAAGTGAGATCAGCTCCTTCATATATGTGCCGAGAAGATCCTCCCCGGTTTTTTCCATATTCGCCTCATTTCTGGCCCGGAACCGCCGGAATGTATTGGTGCTGAACGGCTGGCTGTCATAAACCGTCGTGTGCAGGGCGTACTGAAATCTTATATCAAAATTCAGCGTCTCAATCATCTCATCATCGGTCATGTCCAGCAGTTCCTCCAGCAGCATGCCTCCCAGCACGATATTGACCGGGGTATTCGGTCTCGGGCTCCTGTCACTGTAGAAATCCGCGAATTTTCGTTCATCGATTTTTGGAAAAATATCATCCCCGAACGGTTTTGCCCAGGAACGATCCAGCAGCTTCTTCTCCCGTTCACTCAGATGATTCAGGGAATCGACAAACGAGAGCTGCTGATATGTATTTTGTACAAATGCCATTACTTCGGGCCTTTCGTTTTCGATCGCAGAGAAACAGGTCCAGAACTGTTCCCGCGTTACTTCAGCAGTTTCTTGAGTTCTTCCATAAAGGTGTTCACATCCTTGAATTCACGATATACGGACGCAAACCTTACATATGCCACAGGATCCAGATTCTTCAGTCTTTCCATGACCATGGTTCCGATCTCGTGGCTTGAGATTTCCTTGTCCTCACGGCTGTAAATCTCATTTTCTACCTGATCTACAATGTCATTCATCTGCTTGACAGAGACCATCCGTTTTCTGCAGGCGAGCATGATGCCGTTGTACAGCTTGTTCCGGTCGTAACGTTCCCGCGTCATGTCCTTCTTGATCACCATGACCGGAATGTTTTCGATTTTTTCATAGGTGGTAAACCGCTTGCCGCAATGATCGCAGACCCTTCTGCGCCGGATGGAATTATCCTCCTCCACTGGTCTGGAATCAATGACTCTTGTGTTATCCTGATTACAATATGGACATTTCATCTGTATTCCCTCAAAAATCCGGGATTGCGAAAGTGCACAGCACAGGCAATCCGAAGCATATCCAATTTGTGACGCAATTTCAACCTGGTTGTTTCACTGTTTCCGTTTATCCGCTGCAGGAATGATGCCAATCCGGAAGAACGACAGACAATTACATATCGTTCCCATTTTTTCACATCTGGCACGTCAGAGATACCCTTGTCCTGCCTGACTCATATCATCCCGCAATAAATCCTGCCGCTCCGCGTACGTACGGCCACTCCGCAAGCGTTACGCCCATCTCATATCATCCCGCGATAAGCCCTGCCGCTCCGAGAACACCTGCCGACGCCAGCCCCATGATGATTCCGGCAAGCAGAACACCGAGCATTACCGCCACAACGCTCTCCTTGAATCCCATGTCCAGAAGGCTCGCAGCCAGTGTGCCGGTCCACGCGCCGGTTCCCGGTAGCGGAATGCCAACGAAGATAAAAAGCGCGGCGAACAGACCCTTTCCTGCTTTTTCCTTCAGCTTTTCACCGCCTTTTTTCCCTTTTTCCAGACAAAAGGTAAAAAATTTACCGATGTATTTCTTATCCGCGCCCCATTCCAGAATCTTCCTTGCAAAGAAATAAATGAAAGGAACCGGAACCATATTTCCAATAACCGCGATGATATACGCATGAAGGAGCGGAACGCCCATCTTTGCGGCGACGGGGATTGCTCCTCTGAGTTCAACGATCGGAACCATTGAGATGATAAAAGTAACGAGATATTTTCGGAACATTGCTTTCTCCTGTACGCAAAATCTTTCTGCATTCTATACTTTGTCTCTTTTTCCCCGGATCCGGATGAATAAGGATCTTCTTTTTTCCCCTAAATCCGTATTACTGTCTGTGGTACATTTTCCCGATCCGTATGTATAACTTTGTCTTTTTCCGTACTCCTTATGGTATCTGTTATTTTTTCCAGAGACGCGCATGGCTATCCGTGTCTCCTTTTAAATTTCTTCAAATATCAGATGACACCTGCAATTCCGAGAAGAATCACTATGGCGCCCAGTACAATCCGATACCAGCCAAATACCTTGAAGTCATGTCTGCGGATGTAATTCATCAGGAATTTGATGACAAAAATCGATACCACAAAGGAAACGATACAGCCGAGCAGAAGCACCGCAGCTTCCATCGCCGTAAAGGCGAGTCCGAACTTCGCGAGCTTCAGCACGGAAGCGCCAAGCATCGTCGGAATGGCCAGATAGAAGGTGTATTCCGCCGCAGTCGTTCTGGACAGTCCGATCAGAATGCCCCCAATGATTGTGGCGCCGGAGCGCGATGTTCCGGGTACCATAGCCAGGCACTGAAAGATTCCGATAAACAGGGCATCTTTAAAAGAAATCCGGCTGATTTTCGATACTCTCGGTTCCTTATTTTTGTTGCGGTTTTCGATGAGGATGAACAGAACACCGTAGATAATCAACATCGCGGATACCACCTGCGGGTTGTACAGATGCTCATCCATCCAGTCATTCAAAGGAAACCCGATGATGATCGCGGGTATTACCGAGACAATGATCTTCAGCCAGAGCACGATCCTGTCCATGTAGATGTATCGGTCCGCAAATTTCTGAAAGCTTCCTGCAGCGCCTTCTGTCTGCGGACTGGAGAACTGCGTCTTCGACGGAGCATTCTTCGATGTGTGGAAGGGCCAAAGTTTTTTAAAATAGATTACAACGACAGCCATGATCGCGCCAAGCTGAATGACGACATCGAACATACTGACAAAGGACTTGCTCATTCCAAGATTCAGAATCTTCTGGAAGATAATCAGGTGACCGGTACTGCTGATCGGGAGCCACTCAGTAATTCCCTCCACGATACCCAGTATAATCGTTTTTAACAGTGTAATAAACATTTTTTCCTTTTCCTTACTCTTATCGTTTAAACTCTTCGAAAACGCAGACGCTGCTGTGAACGAGATAAAACACGCTGCGCGAGTTTTATCTCGCTATCGCGACGCTCGCCGCACACGAATACTTCGCATTC
>DGTF01000071.1:8702-9297 GCA_002394235.1 Eubacterium sp. UBA4343
GGATGCGGCTCACTGTTCGCGTAAACAAAGGAATCCGGTCTTTACATCTTCAGTAAAAACCGGATTGTCCTCTGACTCTTATTTGTTTCTGTTTCCTCGTTTCAGAATCTTTGCGATATCGATCAGATCGAGCGTCTTGATATCCGTATTTTCCAGAGATGTCGCCAGCGCTCTTGCCGTATCTACTGCGGTGATGACATTTACGCCGGTTTCGATGGCATTTCTGCGGATGACAAATCCGTCTCTGGAGTGCTCCGCGCCCTGTTCCGGTATATCGATGACCAGATCAATCTTATGTCCGAGAATCAGATCCATGAGGTTCGGACTCGGCTGTTCGATTTTATTAACCGGAACTGCATGAACTCCATGTTCTGTCAGGTATTTCGCAGTTCCCCGGGTTGAGAAAATCTTATATCCGAGATTTTCAAATCTCTTGATGATCGGAGTGATCTCTTCCTTCTCGCTGTCGCGGACGGTGACGATCATGTTCTTGTATTTCGGCAGACGGACGCCTGCACCGATGAATGCCTTGTAAAGAGCTTCGTTGAAGGACTTCGCGATGCCCAGACATTCTCCTGTGGATTTCATCTCCGGT
>DGTF01000071.1:9354-14869 GCA_002394235.1 Eubacterium sp. UBA4343
TCATCTCCGGTCCGAGGCTGATGTCCGCGTCCCGGATTTTTTCGAAGGAGAAGACGGGCATCTTGATTGCCATATAATCCGCCTCCGGCTGAAGACCAGGCTCATATCCGAGCTCCCGGATCTTGTGGCCGAGAATCACCTGCGCCGCGAGCGGTACGATCGGAATACCTGTGACCTTGCTGATATAAGGAACCGTGCGGGAGGATCTCGGATTTACCTCAATCACATATACCTCGTTCTTGTAAACAATAAACTGGATGTTGATCATTCCGAGAACGTGAAGGGCATTCGCGAGCTTCCGGGTGTCGGTTTCAATCTTCTTCTTGATCTCTGCCGAAAGATCCTTTGCCGGATACACAGAGATACTGTCTCCGGAGTGAATGCCTGCCCGCTCGATATGCTGCATGATGCCCGGGATCAGGATATCCTCGCCGTCGCAGACCGCGTCGACCTCGATTTCGGTTCCCGCCAGATATTTATCGACCAGAATCGGATGCTCCTGCGTATAGCGGTTGATAACACCGATGTACTCACGGATATCATCGTCGCTGATCGCAATCTGCATGCCCTGTCCTCCCAGTACATAGGAAGGACGCACAAGAACAGGATAGCCGAGCTCGTTGGCGACCTTGACTCCCTCTTCCGCAGTAAATACCGTGCCGCCCGAAGCTCTCGGAATGCCGGTCTGCCGAAGGATCTGATCGAACCGCTCCCTGTCTTCCGCAGCATCTACATCAGAGGCGGAGGTGCCGAGAATCGGGACTCCCATCTTCATCAGCGCCTCTGTGAGCTTGATGGCCGTCTGACCGCCGAACTGCACGACAGCTCCATCCGGATGCTCGACGTTTACAACGTTTTCCACATCTTCAGGTGTAAGCGGCTCAAAATAGAGCTTGTCCGCGATATCGAAGTCAGTGGAAACGGTCTCCGGGTTGTTGTTGATGATGATGGTTTCATAGCCTTCCTTTTCAAACGCCCAGGTGGCGTGGACAGAACAGAAATCAAACTCAATTCCCTGGCCGATTCGGATTGGTCCGGAACCGAGTACGAGAACCTTCTTTCTGTCTCCGCTGGAAACCGCCTCATTCTCACCGCCGTAAACGGAGTAGAAGTAAGGAGTCTCCGCGGAAAATTCCGCGGCGCAGGTATCAACCATTTTGTATGCGGCGGTAATTCCCGCCTTTTTGCGCATCTCCTTAACTTCTGCTTCGGAAACAGATCCGTTCAGCTTCGCGATCAGGTAATCCGGGAACTCCATCCGCTTTGCCTCACGCAGGGTCTCCACGTCCAGCCTGCCGCTCTTCAAGGTGTTCTCCATCTCTACGAGTCTGGCAATCTTGTCGATAAACCAGATATCAATCTTTGTAATGGAGTGAATGCGGTCATACGGTACGCCCCGCCTTACTGCCTCCGCGATTCTCCAGATCCGCATATCATCGATAATCGACAGATCGTGGATCAGCTGATCCTCCGAAAGGCCGGTGAAATCGTAACTCATGAGAGAATCCACATGCTGTTCCAGGGAACGGATTGCCTTCATCAGTGCTCCCTCGAAATTCGTGCAGATACTCATGACCTCGCCGGTTGCCTTCATCTGTGTCGTAAGTGTACGCTTTGCCGTGATGAACTTGTCAAACGGAAGCCGCGGGATCTTGACAACGCAGTAGTCAAGCATCGGCTCGAAGCTTGCGAAGGTTTTCTTCGTGATGGCGTTCGGAATTTCATCCAGGGTATAGCCGAGGGCGATCTTCGCAGCGACCTTCGCGATCGGATAACCGGTTGCCTTTGAAGCAAGCGCGGAGGAACGGCTCACACGCGGATTTACCTCGATGACACAATACTCGAAGCTGTCCGGGTTCAGGGCGTACTGCACGTTGCAGCCTCCGGTGATTCCCAGCTCGGTTATGATGTTCAGCGCAGAGGTACGGAGCATCTGATACTCCTTGTCGCCGAGCGTCTGTGAAGGAGCAACGACAATGGAATCGCCGGTGTGAACACCGACGGGATCAATGTTCTCCATGTTGCAGACCGTGATGACGTTTCCGGCGGAATCGCGCATCACCTCGTATTCGATTTCCTTCCAGCCGCCGATGTAGCGCTCAACCAGCACCTCGTGCACGCGGGACAGCCGGAGTCCGTTGGCCAGAATCTCACGCAGCACATTCTCATCGTGAGCGATTCCGCCGCCCGATCCTCCGAGTGTATACGCCGGACGCAGCACTACAGGATAACCGATTTTCTCCGCAAACCGGATGCCATGCTCCAGGCTGTGAACGACCTCTGAGGCCGCTACCGGCTCGCCGATTTTTTCCATGGTGTCCTTAAACATCTGGCGATCTTCCGCCTTCTTGATCGTCAGAGAGGTGGTGCCGATCAGACGGACATGATTCTCCTTCAGAAAGCCACGATCTTCCAACTCCATGGCAAGGTTCAGTCCTGCCTGTCCTCCCATGGTCGGAAGCACACTGTCCGGTTTTTCCTTCAGGATCAGCTGTTCCACTACCTCAACGGTCAGCGGCTCAATGTACACCTTGTCCGCGATATCTCCGTCTGTCATGATGGTAGCCGGGTTGGAGTTCAGAAGCACAACCTCGACACCCTCCTCCTTCAGAGAACGGCAGCACTGTGTACCCGCATAGTCAAACTCCGCAGCCTGTCCGATAACGATAGGGCCGGAGCCAATTACCAGTACCTTCTTTATACTCATATCCCTGGACATTACTGGTCACCTCCCATCATTCTGATAAACTTGTCAAACAGATACGCGGAATCCTGCGGGCCGGGGCATGCCTCGGGATGGAACTGCGTCGTGAAAATGTTCTTGCCCTTGTAACGAAGGCCCTCATTCGTTTTGTCATTTACATTCACATAGGCCGGCTCCGCAATCTCCGGATCTACCGTGTCCGTATCGACGACATAGCCGTGGTTCTGCGAGGTGATATAGACCCGCCCGGTTTCCAGATCCTTCACCGGGTGATTTCCGCCCCTGTGTCCGTATTTCATCTTCTTCGTGTTGAAGCCGGCAGCAAGCGCCATCAGCTGATGTCCCATGCAGATCGCATAGATCGGCACATCCGACTCGTAAAGTTTGCGGACCTCCCGGATCTCATCCGGACAATCCTTGGGGTCTCCGGGACCGTTTGTCAGCATAATCCCGTCCGGATGGCCGGCCAGAACCTCTTCTGCCTTTGTCCAGGCAGGATACACCGTGACATCACAGCCTCTCTGATTCAGAGAACGGATAATATTGTACTTCACACCGAAATCCATCAGCGCAACCTTATAGGTGCGTCCGGTGCGTTTTCCGCTTACCGGAGCTTCTGGATCCGCGTCCTTATAGGCAGGGCTGGTAATTCCACCGACAACGGTATCCGTCGCCGGCCAGAACTCCTTTTCTGTACAGGTAACCTCTTCCACCTCATTTCCGGTTCTGTATGCCCGGATCTGCGGAAGAACCTCCTCCGGAACAACATCGGGATCTGTGGTGATCATTCCATTCATCGTACCGGACTCACGAAGGATCTTCGTCAGAGCACGGGTATCAATGCCTTCGATCCCGGGGACATTGTAGCGCTTCAGAAATGCCTGAATGGTGTCTTCCTCCCGGAAATTGCTGGGAACCCTTGATAATTCATGAACGATAAATCCGTCCATATAGGGTCTCAGAGACTCCTGATCCCGGTAGCAGATCCCGTAATTTCCGATCAGCGGATATGTCATGCAGACAGCCTGTCCCGAGTAAGACGGGTCAGTCAGAACCTCTTCATAACCGGTCATAGATGTATTGAAGACGATCTCGCTTATGACAGTCTTTCTGGATCCTATACTTTTCCCTGTAAATACATGCCCATCTTCTAGAATCAAATAAGCTTTCATTTGCGTGCTCCTTGTTCAATCCGTAGCCTCTACAGTATGTAACGCTCCGCCTGCGGGGCATAAGCCTTTTCCTTACGCGGACAGCCTGCCGCCGATGGCCGCACTGCGGCCTTTTGCGGCGAGCGCAGCGATACGAGAGATCACCGGCATAACGCCTGTTGTCTCGCTGCATAGTTCTTCTGCCCGATTATAGCACAGGTTTCCATATCTTTCCTCTTAAAATTGCGAAATTGAGAAATTCATGGACGTCTGACATTCATCTTGACCGGTCGTACCGGACGCATGGTCCCGGACACATGGTGCCGAACACATAACATTCCTCCAATCTCAAAAAAACGAACCGCAGTGATTTCCGCAAAAGAAAAGCCACGGGAACACGAATATGTGCTCCTGTGGCTCTTCTGTTCATTCTTCTGTGATCAAAGTAACTGGCATCAATTTATGACCGGCCTCATCTTTCATTTCCTGTTTTCGGGCAAAAAGAAAGTGCAGGAAGCGGGACTTGAACCCGCACAGTATTGCTACCACAGGCACCTGAAGCCTGCGCGTCTGCCAATTCCGCCATTCCTGCATCTACTGATATTTAATGTCGTGTGCGTTTTCTGTCGCTCACAACGATGTTTATCTTATCAGACCTTCTTTCGATTGTCAACTGTATTTTTAAATTTTTTTGTAACTGTATATTAGAATTTTTTTGTAACTATTCATCACATCTCGAAAACCGCAGGCACCCGGGATTAGAGTGCTGAATCTTTACCATTTTTATCTTTTAACTTTTTACTTTACTGACTGACGTTCCGCTGATTTGCCTTCCGCTGATCTGCCTTCCGCATTTTCTTTGTCCTCTTTCTGACTGTCTTCTTCCTGACCGAGTACCCGAAGCTTCCCAGCTCTCTCCCAAGCTCGTAGTATTTCCCGTGCGAGTAGGCTGTGAGTCCGGTTTTCTCCAGATGGAAACTGCCTTTTTCATCCATATACCGGCTGTCTGCCTGGATACAGACAACTTCAGCGAGGAACATATCATGGGTTCCAAGCTCCAGAACCTGTTTTACCCGGCACTCGATATTGACCGGAGATTCTTCAATGACTGGTGCCTGTACCCGGATTCCTCTGCCCGCAGTAAGGTTGCAGGCTTCGAACTTATTCAGATCTCTCCCGGATCTGACGCCGCAGAAATCAACCGCCCTTACCAGCCGGTCTGTGGTCAGGTTTACGACAAACTCCCCGTGCTCCTTGAGAAGATGCCAGGAATACCGGCTGCGCCGCACGGAGATCGACAGCATCGGAGGGTCGGAACACACGGTTCCGGCCCAGGCGACAGTTATGATATTTGGAATTCCCGCCGCATTATAGGAGGCTGTGTCTGATTTCTCCCGATATTGCCGGTCTGTCTCTCCCGGCACCTCACCAGCAACGCTGATCATGACTGTAGGCACCGGATATAGAAAATTGCCGGGCTTTTCAAATACAATTTTTTCACTCATGACAGATACCTCTTAACCTTTACAGATGCTTCTATCCTGTACAGATGCCTCTTATCCTCTACCGGATTCTCGAAGGGACGCACCCCAGCCATAACCCTCCTGGATGAGAACGCGGAAACGAGATAAAACGCGCTGCGCGAGTTTTATCTCGCTAT
>DGTF01000071.1:14916-39331 GCA_002394235.1 Eubacterium sp. UBA4343
AGTTTTATCTCGCTATCGCGACGCTCGCCGCACACGAATACTTCGCATTCGGCTGCGGCTCACTGTTCGCGTAAATTATAACCGTTTCCGCCGCGCACCAAGCACAAACGTGGCGGAAACAGCTTCTCGGATCGTCTTGGAATCGTCTGTTTCCCGGCCTCTTACAGCGCCTGAATAAACCGGTCAAATGCCTCCTGTCCTTCCGTTGTGCGCTTGAATACACCGGCATCTTCCAGAACAAGCATGAACACCTTTCCAATTTCTTCCTTCAGAATATCGTCGATATTTGCCTCATTGATCGTGCTGTGACGCTTCGCGATCTGTTCCGCCCAATCTGCATGCTTTGACAGTTCCTCATCTGCGCGGATATTTCTTCCTTCAAGTATTGCTTTTCTGAGATCTGCCATCTCCTTCTTCAGCCTTGCGGGAAGCACAGCGAGACCCATAACCTCGATCAGACCGATGTTTTCCTTCTTGATATGATGAAGCTCCGCGTGCGGGTGGAAGACACCGAGCGGGTGCTCCTTCGTGGTGATGTTGTTCCGGAGAACCAGATCCAGCTCGTAATCACTGCCCCGTTTCCTTGCGATCGGCGTGATTGTGTTGTGAGGTACTCCTTCTGTCTCTGCGTAGATAAAGGCTTCTTCATCTGTGTATTCTCTCCACGCGGTCAGGATTCTGTCCGCAAGCGCAATGATGCGTCCGGTGTCCGGACCGGAGAGCCGGATGCAGGACATCGGCCATTTCACAATGCCTGACTTTACATCCTCAAATCCGGCGACGGTAAAGCTTCGTTCTACCGGCGCCTTGGCCATCGCAAATTCATAATGGCCGCCCTGGAAATGATCATGACTCAGTATGGACCCTCCTACGATCGGCAGATCTGCATTTGAACCGACAAAGTAGTGCGGGAACATCTTCACAAAATCGAAGAGCTTGCAGAAGGTCGCATGCTCGATCTTCATCGGAATGTGCCGGGAGTTAAATACAATACAGTGTTCATTATAATACACATATGGGGAATACTGGAAGCACCAGTCAGAATTCTGTATGGTAACCGGAATAACTCTGTGATTTTCTCTGGCGGGATGATCCGGTCTTCCGGCATATCCCTCGTTCTCCCTGCAGAGCTGGCATTTCGGATACCCTGTCTGCTTCGCGTTTTTCGCCGCCGCAATTGCCTTCGGATCTTTTTCCGGTTTGGAGAGATTGATCGTAATATCCAGATCACCGTACTCCGTTGGCACCTTCCACTTCATATCCTTCGCAATGCGATATCTGCGGATATAATCCGTATTTCTGGAGAAATCGTAGTACCAGTCTGTCGCCTTGACCGGGGATTCCTCATACAGCTTCCGGAATCTGCGGATCACCTCAGAAGGTCTCGGCGTCAGAACGCCCATCAGGCGGGTATCAAAAAGATCACGGTAGACGGTGCTGTCCCCTCCGGTAAGTCCCCTCGACACCGCGTCGTCGGTCAGCTCCTTCAGCGTCTCCTCAAGCTCTGTTCCCGCTGCAATCCGCTCCTCATTCAGAGTAGACGCGTAGGCGATCACCTCTTCCCGGCTGCCCTCATAGCTGTCCCTTTCGAGGTTCATCAGAATCTGATTCACCGTGTAAATGATATCATCCTCTTCAATCAGGCCGGTGTATAATCCATATCCTGCCAGCCGCGTTATTGCATTGTCAACATCACTCATAACTTCCTCCGTTCTGCAGGCATTTCCTGCTGTTCCGATCATTCTTCGTATGTATACGCATCTGCTGCCCCGGGCAGACCGAATCACATACTAACCTCGCCATCATTCTTCACATGTATATGCATCTTCTGCCTGAAACATTGATTCTCGTCTTCCTTCCGGTCACATATATCGACTTTATTCTTAATTGCCACAGATTGTATTAATTTCCGTTTCCGATTATCTGGACGTTTTTTCCTCTTCCATGAAATACATTCTGGAGTTAAAGTCGGCAAAATATCTTGTATTCTCGTTGTATCCGGTTCCGCAGTAGGCGCCCTGAAGCTTCACACCGGCCTTCATCAGCACGGCGCCGTTCGTCTCGATCTCCTCCTGCTCGCCGGGCATGGTGACAAATCGGGCGATCATGTTCTGAAGAACCGATCCCTGACGAACGTGCACAGGTGCCGCAGTATTGATCAGATCTCCGAAGTCCCGGATATCATGGCGTTTCGCGATATTGTAGAAATGGTACCGGCTTTGTTCGTTCAGTCCCCTCGCGCGATACATTTCAAACGGGTGATTTGCCTCCGTCAACTTCTGAAACATCATGCCGACGCCCCGTTTCCGGTCTGCAGAGACGACCGTCCACTCAACGATATTGTCAAACCGTCCGCGGTAAAAATCGCCGAACTGAAAGACTTCGCGCCATTCCTTATAAAGCGCGATCTGTTTCCGGATTTCATCCAGCTCCTTCTTCCCCAGGTCATTCAGGTTGAGCTCATATCCTAGTGTGCCGAAGGCCGCGACATTGAACCGGGTGTCGAGCGGAGTCTCACGCAGTGTCTGATGGTTCGGGCTTGCGGAAACATGTGCAGTCATCACGGAAGCCGGATATCCATAGCTGTAGCCCTGCTGAATCCTCGTCCGCATGACTGGATCCGTGTCGTCGCTCGCCCAGATCTGCGGGAAGTAACAGAGTGCGCCGAGATCAAACCGGCATCCTCCCGCGGCGCAGCCCTCGAAGAGAATTTCCGGGAATTTCTCCGTGAGAGCCTTTGCCAGACGGTAAAATCCGCAGATATACCGGTGAGCGGTCTCTCCCTGACGCTCCGGCGGAAGAGCGGGCGAATAGACGTCAGACATGATGCGGTTCATGTCCCACTTCACATAGGATATCTTTCCGGAAGAGAATACCTCGCTCATCTTTGCAATCAGATAATCGACCACCTCAGGATTCGCCAGATCAAGAATCATCTGATTTCTCCCCTCCGAATGCGGCTTTCCCGGTATCTGCATCGCCCAGTCCGGATGTGCCTCGTAGAGCCGGCTCCTGCGGCTGATCATCTCCGGCTCCACCCAGATTCCGAACCGAAGCCCGAGCTCCTCCATTTTTTCCGATATCTGCTTCAGGCCTCCCGGAAGCTTGGATCTGTTCACGTCCCAGTCTCCAAGAGAGCAGTCATCTCCGTTCCTTTCTCCAAACCAGCCGTCATCCATGACAAAAAGCTCGATTCCGACGTCCCTGCCAGCCTTTGCCAGACGAAGCAGACGGTTCTCATTGATCTTGAAGTAGGAAGCCTCCCAGCTGTTCAGCAGAACCGGTCTCGCCCTATGCTTCCAAACTCCGCGGCTGATATGTTCGCGGACAAAATGATGCATGGAAAGACTCATGCCTGTGTATCCCTCGTCCGAACAGGTCATCACCGCCTCAGGCGCCTCGAACTCATCTCCCGGCGAGAGGATGAATGAAAAATTCTGCGGATTGATTCCGGATACAAACCGGGTCTTTCCAAAGGAGTTTACTTCCGCCGCTTCATAATGATTGCCGCTGTATATCAAATTCAGCCCGTAGCACAGTCCCGAGGATTCCGTCGTGTCCTCTCTGTGGAGCATCACGAACGGATTTCTGCGGTTTGAAGAAGAGCCGGCATTGGAAGAATTTACAATTTTTCCGGAGACAACCGGAACGTCCGACCGGTACATCTCCCTCGCCCAGGCGCCGTGGAAGGTGCTCATGATATATCCGCTGTCTTCAAAATCAAGCTGCATGCTCATCAGACGATTCAGGACCACTGCCTCATCGCTGTCGTTAACGAGCCGGCTCGACCTCGTAATGACATCGCAGTCTTCAAATACATAGTAGTGAAGCTCAAGACGCAGATCGTATGATGCATCCTTCAGCGTCAGAATCAAATGGGAATAGCGCTCCCCGAAGAAATTCTCCGTACACTTCTGCTCCAGTCCCTCCCCGCTTCCGAACAATGAGCCCGGAAGCGTGTGAAATTCCGGCTTTTCATCGGTAATTCTCGCCTCCTCGAACAAAAAGTCCGAGGTCACACTTCCGTCGGCATGGGTTATTTCAAGAAAGGGTTCCCGGATATCTCCCTTTCCGAGAGAAGACATCTCCAGACGCAGATCCTCCAGCGTGAGTTCCATATGCTTCTGATCATAGGAGATCATATTGCCTGCCGGAAATGCCCTTTTCTCTTCCAGACATTTCGCATCCTGCATCAGCTCCTCATCTGTCTTCTCTGAAAAATCCCCCAGTGAGGGGCCGTAATACAGATGCTCCAGGTGTCCGCTGGGCAGGGCCTGAAAAACATAAGTTGTCTTTGGTGTTCCGAGCATGAATACGTTCTTTATCTTTCTGATCATCAGCATTTCCTCTCATAAATATACAGACAGGTGCAGGGTCTTTTTTCTATATATTATATTATATTATTATCTATGATCACTGCACATCCTTCAATGTAATTATGTTGCAAAACGATGTAAAAAAAGACCACCGCGGCACATTCTTATTCGTGCAGGCGGCAGCCCTTTTCTTCCGATTTTCTGAACAAAACACAGCTATCTTAAATTTTCCTGCTTCTGTTTGCGGAGCGTGCTCATCACCTCCGCCATTTTTTTGTCACTCAGCCTGTAGAAGCCGCGGAATAACAGAAAAGCAACGACAAGAAGAAGCGCCGAAGGAACCGTCATCCACAGCCGGAGCCCGCCGAGGGTCGCTGCGCTCTGCGCGGCTGCCTCCGTGTCAAGTCCGATCCACTCAATGGCAAGTCCTGAAATAAATGCCGCGATGCCCGATGCCAGCTTTACCGTAAAGGTCTGCATGGAGAAAATCACGGATTCCTCCCGTTTTCCGTTTTTCGCCTCACCGTAATCTACCGCGTCAGACAGGAAGATGGTCAGCATCACATTCAGCACACCGTAAGACGCGTAGACCAGAATACCGGGAACAAGCAGAACGATCCACGAACCTCTGTATATTCCGCTGAACGCAAAGGCAAGCAGTATCAGAAATCCGGCGATCTGAAGCACAATCGTGACGGAAAATAGTTTCAGCTTTTCCATCTTCCTGCGGAAAACCGGAACAAGCATCATGAAAACCACCTGTGCGAGGAAGCATCCGGCTGTGAATATGCTGTATACATCGGTATTCCCGAGGTCAAACTGGAAGAAATACAGGATCAGATTGCCCACAATATCCAGCGCAAGATAAACCAGAATGACCGCTGCCACGACACAGAGTGCCTGATCGTTGCGGAAGAGCGATCCAAACATTTCGCCGATCGAAGCGGATTTCATCTCCTCCGGTTTTTTCTCAGGAACATTTTTCACAAAGACGATTTCCGATACCAGAAATACCGCCGCGATGATGAGCGCCCAGTAGCGGAAGCCGATCCGGTATCCCGCAAGCGCCGTTGTCCCGGACAGCACCGGCACGACGATCATCGTGAGAACGGTGGGAATCGCGTCACCGATTCCAGAGCTTGACCGCGCAAGTGAAGAAAGCTGCTCCCTGTCCTTACCCGGCTCCGTGATCGCCGGGATCATGGACCAGAAGGGAATATCCATCAGCGTGTATGTAACGCCCCAGGCGAGATAGATCAGCGTCAGCCAGATCTTCATGGAACCCGGCTTCATGCTGTCCGGCACTGCAAACAGTGCATAGACGGTCAGCGCATTCAGTACCGTTCCGGACAGAATCCATGGGCGGAAACGGCCCCATCTCGTTCTCGTCTTCGCAACCACGATTCCCATGATCGGATCGTTCAGCGCGTCAAAGATCCTGGCGCCCATCAGAACCGCTCCGATAAACGCGCTGCTGATCCCAAGCACTACATTATAATAATAAAGCAGATAGCTGTTTACCAGCATATACACGATATCCTTGCCAAAAGCGCCAAAGCAGAACGCCGCCTTATTCCGTATCGTCAGTTTCATTTCAAACCTCCCCATTCATTTTTCAAATTCCACGCTTCAGATTCGCAGCCGTTCGGACTGCCCGGTACGCGCCGTCATAGATTCCCGCCTTCTTATTTCCAATGATATTGGTACACATGTCCTTCAGAAGCACATCATCCTCCAGGAAAAGATCTGTCATCTGAAGAATATGCGGAAGATCCCGGCACTCAAGTGTTCCGTCTCCGATCTCTGCCGAATGGATGGCACCCCATTTCTCATGTCCCCCGATTCTGCGGATGAACAGCTTCGGCACCGGATAGAAGGACAGTTCGCTGGGCTTTGTGACCAGAACATCACAGCTTCTCATCAGAAGGTTGGTACAGTACACCGCCTCAAAAATATTCTCATGCCAGAAAGCGTGTACACCCCCGACCGCATCATCCGAAAGAGCTGTCGACGCAAATTCCTCTGTTTCCTTCCAGTTGTTGAAATGTTCCTCCGAGACCTGCGCGAGCCCGCTCACTTCGCCACACAGCTCCTCCCATACATTTCGGTAGTCTCCGACATTGATGAAAAGCGCCGCCTTCTTCTTTCGGATCACCGGAAGCAGGTGCCGGATAATTCCGGCAAAAATCTCCTTCTGGGCGCCCGCTCCTCCGATTGTCAAAAGGAATCTCATCGGCCTGCCATCGTCCTTTCTGCGGATTCTTGCGGCGCAGTCCTCTTCAATATTCCGTACAAGCTCATCATCCACATAATGTCCGGTGTAGATCAGTGATTCCGGCGGCATGGGATGAAGCACCCGATTTCCGTCCATACCATTCAGAATCCGGTATCCCTGATATGCCTGATGCGTCTGTACCGTGTGAATGCTGCCCTCCGCCAGATGAAGCGCCATGGGCCAGTTGTCCGGTATGGCGTTTACCACATATTTCATACCTGCGTGAACCGCTGCCTGTGCCGGCCACACATGCGTTCCAATCACCGGGATATCCTTCGGAACATTCCGGAACACTGCCGCCATAATCTCAGCGTTTTTCTGATCGGAGGCATTGTAGGAAAGCTTCCGGAAGCCCTCATAGTTCAGCGGCTCCCAGATGACCTTATTGAACAGCCTGCTCTTCTGGGACAGCCTGGAACCCATGGAATACAGGTCATTCTGCGCACGAATCACCTTTGTGCAGGCGGTCTGCGGATAGGAATTCAGATCCATCCAGTATGGCTTGTATCCCATCGCATGCGCGCAGGAAGCCATCGCCATAGAAATCCTGTAGTGTCCGAATCCCATCCGTATATTTCCGACGATGATTCCCTTTTCAAGGTCAAACTCCTCTTCTCCTTCGCCGTCATCCTCCGGCAGGCAGATGTCACTCACACCGAGTGACTCACCGATGTAACGATTTTTCCGGATAATGGTACGATAAGACGCATCTGTGTCATCTCCATACTTTCTGGCGTACCTCCTCCCGGAAGCTTCCGCTTTCCGATAGTCTCGCTCACGTATCCGGTTTCCAAATATTTCTCTTGATTTGTCTTCCATGACTGCCTCCTCCGATTACGGATCGCGGATCACAATTCCCTTTACCAGGATGTCCACAACCTCCTGCAGCGCCGCGTGATAGGTTAACCCGTTCTCAATCAGAATATCTCTTTCGAAAAACTGCTCCAGTGTTGCCTCCATCATTGTCTGAAAAACCGGTATGGAAAATCTCCGGATTCTTCCCTGCCGCATGCCCTCTTTCAAGAGCTCCACGGTCGATTCCCATCCGCTTTCCAGCCGCTCCTTCAGATGTCGGTAAACAGACGGATACTTGTCACGCAAATCATAAAGCTGACGAAAATCCACATTCTGATAACGATCCGGCATGACACCGAGAATCTTCCTCACCCTGTCGACAATGTCCATCTCCCGGTCTTCATACACCTTCTGCTCATCTTCCTTGATCGAATCAAAGATGTAATCCACCATCTCATAAAGCAGATGCTTTTTGTCCGGAAAATAGACGTAAAGGGTTTTCTTGCTGCGGTGTAGCTCCTTCGCGAGATCATCCATCGTAAACTTCATTCCCTTCCGGTTAAAAAGCCGCAGCGTCGCCTCCAGGATGTCTTCCCGGATATTCTGACCGGCACAGCGTTCTTCTGACCAGGCATCATCCGAAGCTGCAGCATCTGTACTCATCGGTTTCGTCTGCTCTGTCTGTTCTGTCCGCTCTGTCTGTTCCGTCAGCTCTGTCCGCTCTGTCCGCTCTGTCTGTTCCGTCTGAAAATCGATCACGTCCGGGACCTCCATATCTTCGACAAGATGTCGGAAACTAAATTATCTGTTTCAGTTTCCATGGGCTTATTTTACCACTTTACCCGCAAAAAAATAAGAAACTATTTATACAAAAATAGTTTCCTATATTTGTGCGAGTTGTATGCTCCCACACATGCATTATTTTGTTTAACGAGATAAAACACGCTGCGCGAGTTTTATCTCGCTATCGCGACGCTCGCCGCACACGAATACTTCGCATTCAGCTGCGGCTCACTGTTCGCGTAAATACCAGCAGACGCTCCTTCCTTACGACGGGGCGTTTGCTCATTCAGGGAATTAATTTCTGTTACGGATATCCCGGACAGTCTCGCCCACCAGAAGCCTTCCCTTCACTCCGATCTCTTCAATGATGCTTGATTTGCGGTTAACCACCATCTCAATCAGTTTCTGGGCCGCAAGCCTTCCGATGCCCTCGGCATCCTGCCGGTATGTGGTGAGGGCCGGCTCCATGATCTGCCCGACGTCGATTCCGTCGTAACCCACGGCGCTCACATCCTGCGGGATCCGGTATCCAAGCTCACGCAGCACTCTCCGTCCTCCAATATAAGAAAAATCATCCGAAAACATGATGGCTGTCGGCTTATTCCTGCTGTTCATGATCTCCTTCACAATTTCGTTGTTAAATTTCGGGTCGTTGTATCGCCCGTCATGAACCGAGACTTCATCCTCGTCGATCCCGGACTCCTTCAGCGCCCGGTAAAAACCCGCCAGCCGTTTCTGTGTGACGAGCGTGTCTTCGCCGTGTATAAAGGCAATCTTTCTGTGCCCGTGCCCGATAAGATACTTCGTAAGCTCATAACCGCCTTCTTCATTATCTGACATCACGCAGCTGTGATTCTTCACCTGATAATCAATAGTGATAAATGGGATCTCGCTTCTCACGAGCTGAATGATCCCCGGCGCATGGAAATTCACGTTCGCAATGAGAATTCCATCGCACTTCCGGTAGCGCACATGCTGAAGAAAGGAGTCCCCGACCATTTTCTGGCTGATGAACGTGATATCATAGCCCAGACGCTCCAGTTCCTTCTTTGCGCTGTTCAGTATCACTGAAAAAAAAGGATGCACGAGTCCGGACGATGTGTCATCCTCAAAAACCACACCGATATTATGAGAGATATTTGTCCGAAGCAAAATGGCAGAAGGATCCGGATGATAATCCATCTCCTCCGCGATTCTGCGGATTCTCCGGGATGTCTCCATGGAAACATCCTTGTAACCGTTCAGCGCCTTACTGACCGTAGCGACGGATACCCCGCACTTCTTTGCGATATCCCGGATCGTCACCGGCCGCTTCGTCGCCGCTTCGTCCCTCTCTTCTGTAATATCGGCATTCCCCTGCTGTCCGTCTGATGAATACGTTCTGTCTGCCATCTTCTGTACCTGTTCTTTCTGATCCTGTTCCGATGAAACTGAAATTTCAAGTGAATCCTGTGATTCACACCCTTAAACGTCTGTTGTGATTCACACTCTTACACGTCTGCTGTGATTATTTTCCACTCCATACCAGCTTTGCAGCGTTCCTGATGCTGTGTAATCACTTACACGACTGGTTTACTTTTTTCATTCCATACCCTTATTATATAGAATATTTTGGAAAAAGCCACATGAATCAGAAATTTTTATCTGATTTTTCTTATGTTTGTCATAAAATCTGTTATAAACAGACGATACAATCAATTTCCGCAGTGACTCAGAACCTTTCCGATGCTGTCATGGAATACGAGATCCGCGTCCCCGTCGCGCACCGTCCTGTCTCGATTGATCAGAACGAGGTATCTGCCACTGAAGTAGTCCAGAAGCGAGGCTGCCGGATACACACTCAGGGATGTGCCCCCCACAATCATCATGTCCGCCTCCCGGCAGGCGCGCTCCGCATTCCTCCAGGCATCCTCAGGCAGCATTTCCCCGTACAGGGTTACATCCGGCCTCACAATTCCCGCACAGCCCGGCTCGGTGCATCTCGGGACCGGTTCCTTGCTTCGGAAGATGTAATCCGACGGGTATCGCTTATGACAGCGATCACAGTAATTTCGAAGTGTTGAGCCGTGAATCTCATACACCTTTTTGCTTCCCGCCTTCTGATGAAGCCCGTCAATGTTCTGCGTGATCACACAGTCAAGTTTCCCCTCCCGCTCCATCTCCGCCAGTTTTCTGTGCGCCGCATTCGGCTCGATCCCTTCGACATTCATCTTCTGCCTGTAAAATTCGTAAAAAACCTCCGGATGCTGATACAGACAATCGCAGCTAAGAAGGTATTCCGGTGTGTAGCTGTCAAATTTCACATCGTGCTGATTATACAGACCATCCTTGCTTCGGAAATCCGGAATTCCGCTCTCGGTCGACACGCCCGCACCGCCGAAAAATACAATATGCCGGCTTGCGCGGATCATCTCATTGAGCGCGTCATACTTCTTCTCCTCACTAAGTCCCGAAAGATAACGGACCCGGTCGGATCTTTTCTCATATTTATCGATATACATATCCACATCCCTTTCTGTAGTATCAGGTATTTTCCCTGAGTCTCAGTACCTGATGTCCCTGAGAACCCATCCTGTCTCTGATAAAACTTTCTGTCTATGCAAAAGCATCCTGTCTCTGATAAAACTTCCTGTCTCTGCAAAAGTATCCTGTCTCTGAAACGTCTTCCACACCGAATCTGCCTTCGTCAAAAGAATCTTCTGTGATAATAGACGTTTTCATCACGGGACGACTCTCTGCGTACCAGCAGGAAGCACACCAGATAAATCACGACAACCACAATGCCAAAGACAAGCGTCGAAGCTCCCGTTCCGAGCATCGCGCAGGTATCATAGATGCCATGAAGAAAAACAGCCAGAATGTACCCGGTCACTATGCACAGAACCTGACGGATATGATGCCCCTCCGCCTGCTGAATCTTAGCTCTGCCGTAAAAGGTTCCAAACAGAACACCAAAGCTCATATGCCCCGGAATTGCCAGAACCGATCTCCCGACCAAAACACCCGGTCCATACCCCATTTCGTAGATAATATTCTCCATCGCGGCAAAACCCAGCGATGCAAAAACCGAATAGACAATTCCGTCAAATCTGTAGTTAAACGCCGGGTTTTTCCAGGTAACCGCCGCCATCAGAGCATATTTTGTGCCTTCCTCGACAACGGCGACGACCAGAAACGCCATGACCGCAGTGTACGCTATTCCTGACGGATTCAGAGAGGACCGGTCCAGGAAATAGCTGCCGATTCTCTCAAGAAGCATCGACAGAAAGGCAGCAACAACGCCCATGAAGATCAGACGGATCAGAAGCCCGACCGGTTCTTTCTCTACCCTGTCCTGCCGGTACACATAAATCAGAAGAATCAGAGCAGGCAGGACCGCAAGAAAGAGATATAAAAAGAAAACGTACATTGCCGGAAGAAGCAGAAACATAAAAAGCCCCCTTTCAAATGGTATTTTCTATTATTATACCATCCGTCCGGGGGATTTCCATATTCAACTATTTATGAGGCGCCCGCCCTTTTTTACGGTACACAATCGAATAATATTTCACCCATAATCCTGTGGCATCGCTATAGGATCAGCTTATCGTCTCTCAGTAATGATACCCGTCGAGTGTTGTCGTGGTCTGTCTGTCATGATGCTCTGCGTTCTCAATCAGCAGATTCAGCTCAACCTCTGTGCCGATAAAATCCTGCACATCGCACTCATAGATGGAATTCTCTGTTCTCATCATGAAAAGGCCGTCATCGTAAGCCATGGAAATCACCGGTGAAGTATGAATAAACGTCCCGTCATCATACTTCCGGCTGCCGCTTACACTGCCAACCAGATCCTTTTGTATCATCTTCCAGCTTCTCAGTCTCATACATATTCCCCTTAAATCATACTCCCTGAATCTCACCAAAAACTTTATAACATTATTCTACACCAATTTCATGACAAAAGTGTGAACCTCTTCGAAAATGCAGACAAGCTGCCTGCCGCGAAGCGAGTGAGGAACTGGATGCGATTCCAAGGGCAACAGGTATGAGCACAGCGCTGAACTTTTCTTACAGATCTTTATGTGTGAGCATCGTTCCGTGTGCCATCTTCGCAACCGCCCCGGAAAGCGCAATCAGCGCGATCAGGTTCGGCAGCGCCATCAGCCCGTTAAACAAATCCGACAGATTCCACACCAGCTCTACCTTCAGGACTGACCCGATCAGGATGAAGATAACGACAGTGACAGCGAAGGGCTTCACAGCCTTTGAGCTTATCATGTACCTGATGTTCTGCTGCGCAAAGAAGAACCAGCCTATGATCGTTGAGAACGCGAAGAAAAACAGACAAATTGCCACAAACTTCGAGCCGAACGCTCCGAATCCCGTACTGAACGCAGCCTGTGCAACCGGTGTACCGGTGATATCACCCGCGTACGGAATGGAATTGCCAAGAACACCGGATGAAAGAATAACCAGCGCGGTCATGGTAAGTACGACAAAGGTATCGATGAACACACCTACCATAGCGACTTCGCCCTGATCCTGAGGTTTATCAACCTGTGCCTGCGCATGCGCGTGAGGAGTGGAGCCCATACCTGCCTCATTGGAGAACAGTCCGCGGGCTACACCAAGCCTCAGCGCCTGACGAACTGTGATTCCGGCACCGGCTCCGACAACAGCCTGCGGTGTAAAGGCTCCGACAAAGATCGATCCGAGCGCCGGCAGCAGATTTCTGTGGTTGATAATCAGAACAATCAAGCCGCCGACAAGGTAAAGCGCCGCCATGATCGGAACAATCTTTTCCGTAAAGGACGCAATACGGCTGATTCCGCCGATAAAAATAAATCCAGCTATCACGGCGATGATAATACCCATGATCAGCTTATTGGCACCGAAGGCAGTGTGAAATGCGTCGCTGATGGAGTTGGACTGCACCATATTGCCCATGATGCCGAGCGCAAGGATGATCATGATCGCGAAGAACGATGCGAGGAACTTTCCAAAACCGTTCTTGAATGCCTTGCGGATATAATAAACCGGACCTCCGATGATATTGCCCTGATCATCACGGGATCTCGTAACCTGAGCGAGGCAGGCCTCTCCGTAGATCGTTGCCATTCCGAAGAATGCCGCAAGCCACATCCAGAAAATTGCTCCGGGGCCGCCTCCGACAAGTGCCGTCGCACATCCGGCAATATTGCCCGTTCCGACCTGTGCCGCGATTGCCGTCGCAAGTGCCTGGAATGAACTCATGCCATCCTTCCCGGCCTTTTCGCCATGCAGAGAGAAGTTGCCAAAGACACGGTTCCATGCTCTTCCAAAATGACGGACCTGAACAAATCTTGTCCGGAACGAGAAATAGATTCCCGTACCCACAAGCACGAACAGGAGGAGAAACCACACCTTATCATCAATAAGTGCCACAATACTGTTGAGAGCGTCCATTTCAAATCTCCTTTAAGATTAATCTCGTTACCTGCGTATCTGTATCAGAAATAAGGAGACTCCCGGGCAGCACTCATGGCGAAGAAAAAGCCCCAACCACCAGCCGGTACGACCGGCAATGTGAATTGGAGCACTTTTTGCTGAAAAAACTGCCTGGCTGCGGCTTTCATCATCCGATGCGCGGCGACGCACAGATGACGGTATCTGAAAATACAGCCCGGCCGGTTCATCAACAACTCTGTCCTTTTGCCTGAGAGATTCCATACCTGCTTTGCGCAGATACTTTGCACCTTCGGCACCCTTGAAGGGTTTCTCCAGAGTCCACTCCGTTTTTAGTCTTCGTCCACACGACACCTGAGAGTTTTACTCCTTCGGCAGGTCCTCTGACACAGTCTATACTAAAAGAATTCCTGTGCCGGATTCCGCTTTTCCTAAAAACATCTACGTAAGTATTAAATTTGAGTAAACTATAACATGGATATCCGATACCGTCAACAAACCGGTTTATGATTTTTTAAGATTTATCGCGGCCGGTTTATCCTGGCAGTTTTTCCCGGATCATTTCATCCCGGGCGGTTTTTCCCGGATCATTTTATCCTGAACGGTCAGACTACAAGATCCGCGTATTCCGGTCTCTGCATTCTTTTCTTTGCGTAGGAACAGAGCGGAAGAATTTTCACCCCGATCTTTCTCGCGTTCTGCGCCACCTCATCGACAAGCTTCCCCGCGATCCCATTCCCATTATACAAAGGGTCTACCTCTGTGTGTTCAATCACCCAGCGATTGTCCGATCGTGTGAACGTGCACTCACCCACCTCGTGATCTCCGTCATATGCCGCCGCACGGTTTCTGTAGTTTTCAAATCTGATGGTAAGTTCCATGCCTGTCTCCCTTCTTATAAAAATGCAAATTCTTTGTTTATTCTTTTCTTAAAGATAAACACCCTGCGCCATGATGCACTCTCTTTTCCAACGCTTTTATAAAAAAGAGTTCAAAAGAGCGCATTTTTTCAATATTATATGAAAATAGTATATTTATTTATCCCTATAACGGTGGTAAAATTAGGTGGTCATTGAATTGTTCGTCAGTTTTTTACATATGGGCAATATTTTATATTTAATACCAGGAAAAGCATTGTATATTTCAAATATATAATGTTTGCCCAAGACATATGCAGCATCCATCATTTACGGAGGAACTTTTTATGAGTAAGGAAACCGAAAATGCTTTTGACTTTGAAGACCTGGGTCGGAAAGTTAAAGAGCTTCGGATTAAAAACGGTCTGACACAAAACCAGGTTGCCTCTGAACTTCACGTAACCCCGGGATACATCAGCAACGTTGAAAACAACCGGACGGCGATGTCCCTTCGCGTATTATCCTACTACGCAAAACTGACCGGAATCACACTGGATTCTCTTGTCGGGAAGATCGAACCCGAATATCGCACCACAGCTCTCGATAACGAACTTCTATCCATTTATTTCAAGATATTCCGACGAAAAGAAGCAGAAAATTCTGGACATTCTTAGAATCATTGACCGATAAGACTGACCGAACCGTTGACTCAGAAAAAGCAGTTGCCTGCCTGGCGGCTGCTTTTTCTGCGTCTAATGGCCATGGAAACCAGCCGGAACCGTTTCAGCCGGCGGTCTTTTTGGTTATTTTCTTTCTTGAGAACGCGCAGAAAAAAATAAAGAGCAGAAACAGGACGGCGACGCACATCCATCCGGTCAGCACAGCGGTTCCCATCGGCGAGAACATGTCGTAATATCCCTTCAGGTAGATGACGATGATGATCACAGGCACAATAAAGGTGATATATGTTCTGAGTTTTTTCGGGAATTCTCTCCCCTCTCCCTCATCTGCCTCCTGAATGAAATGATCCCATCCCCATCCGCTTTTCCGGGTGCAGAAAAGCACAAAGGCCAGACTGCCAAGAGGCAGAAGATTATTGGAGACGATGAAATCCTCGAGGTCCAGAATATGTGTTCCCTCGCCGAGCGGCTGAAACGATGACCAGATATTGTAGCCGAATACACACGGCAGGCTGAGAAGCACGACAAGGACAGCGCTGATGATGACGCTCTTCTTTCTCGTCCAGCCGAACAGATCCATATCAAAGGCAATAATATTCTCAAATACCGCAATAACCGTGGTCAGCGCAGCAAACGACAGGAAGACGAAGAAAAGCGCACCCCAGATTCTTCCTCCCGGCATCTGGCTGAACAGATTCGGTATGGTGAGGAAGATGAGACTTGGTCCGGCATCCGGCTCGATCCCATAGGCAAAGCATGCCGGTATGATAATGAATCCCGCCATCAGCGCGACAAAGGTGTCCAGCGCCGTGATCGTGACTGCTTCTCCCGTCAGGCTTCTGTCCTTATTCAGGTAGGAACCGAAGATCAGCATGGCTCCGATTCCGATGGACAAGGTGAAGAACGCCTGACTCATTGCAGCGAAGATGACGTTTCCGACACCGCGCTCCGCCATGTTCCGGAAATCCGGCACGAGGTAGAAGGCGATTCCCTTCGCCGCACCCTTCAGGAATATCGAGTGGACAGCAAGCACTACCATCAGAACCATCAGGCAGGTCATCATAACCTTTGTCACCCGCTCCACCCCGTTTTGAATTCCAAAATAACAGATCACAAAACCGATAAGACACACCAGAATTGTCCAGAAAGCCATGCCAGGCGCGTTGGAAAGCATCGCGGCATAATCGGATTTTATTCTGGCGCTGTCCGCGCCGGCAAATGTACCCGTGACATGAAGATAGCAGTAATAAAGCATCCATCCGGCAACGGTTGTATAATACATCATCAGCATATAGCTTCCGATGATACTGATGTATTTCAGCCAGTGGAACCTCGATCCTTTCTGCTCCAGCGTCTCGAAACATCTCGCCGCACTCTTCCGGCTTGCACGTCCGACCGAAAATTCACAGATCATGACTGGAATTCCAAGGATTAGAAGAAATACCAGATAAATCAGGATAAAAGCTGCTCCGCCGTACTGTCCGCAGAGATAGGGGAATTTCCATACATTTCCGATTCCGATTGCACAGCCCGCGGAAACCAGGATGAAGCCGATCCTGGAGCTGAATTTTTCCCTGTCGGATTTGCTGCTTACATTTGACATACCGTCAATCCCTCTACTTTCTATCATTCTGTCCGTCTGTACTCTCCGGCTCGGTCTTTGGCAGCCGTCCGTAGATCCTTGCGAGGTTGTGAATGCTGACCGCCAGAGCGTCTGACAGATAATTCGGCGCGAGCCTCCACTGCCAGTTGGTTCCCTGCGAGCCGGGTGTATTGATCCTGGCCTCACTTCCCTTCACGAGATAATCCTGAAGCGGAACGATACAGGTGTCTGCCGGCGAACGATATGCCTCGCGGATAAAATCCCACACAAATGCTCCGTAATCGGTATTCTCCGAATGAATAAACTGTCTGGCAAAATCCCGGTCATGATCCGGCGCATGTTCCACCCAGTCCAAAATCGTCGTGTTGTCGTGTGTGCCAGTGTAGACGACGCAGTGGAACGGATGATGGTAGGTCAGATACCAGCTCGATTCTGATCCGTCAAATGCGTACTGAAGGACCTTCATCCCCGGATATCCGCTGTCCTTCAGAAGCTGTTCATTCTCCGGAGTAATCGTACCAAGATCCTCGGCTATCAGCGGTACCTCTCCGAGAGCCTTCTTCATCTCCCGGAAAAAGCTCATGCCCGGTCCCTTCTTCATGATGCCATTTTCAGCAGTCTCATCTCCGTAAGGGATTTCATAGTAATTCGAAAAGCCATGAAAATGATCAATCCGCAGGATGTCAAACAGCTCCATATTCGCCCGGATCCTGCGGATCCACCAGGAATAGTGATCCTTCCGTCCTCTCTCCCAGTCGTATACAGGATTTCCCCACAGCTGGCCTGTCACGGAAAAAGCATCCGGCGGGCATCCCGCAATATATTCCGGCTTCAGATCGCGGTCAAACCGGAATACCTCCGGATGGGCCCACGCATCCGCGCTGTCCATCGACACATAGAACGGGACATCCCCGATAAATTCTATACCCTGTTTCCGGGCATAACGGTGAAGCCGCTCCCATTGTGTAAAGAACTCGAACTGAACAAAACGGAAGAAAGATATCTCATCCTGAAGCTCCTTTTTCGCCCGGCTGAGTGTGTCCGCCCTGCGCTCCCTGTAACCGTCGTCCCATTCCAGCCAGCTCTTTCCCTCGAACTTTTCCTTGAGCGCACAGTACAGACAGTAATCGTCCAGCCAGTACGATTCTCTCTCACAGAATTCGGTATACTTTTCATACAGGCTCTTCTCAGGGAGTACCGTATTCTCTGATTTCATATCCACCGCTGAGGCTGCTGCATCCGCAGCTCTTTCTGCCGCAGGTCCTGCTGGATCCGTGACGTTCTCCGCCGCTGCTCCCGCAGTGCCGTCCGTCATAACCGTATAAGCTGCAGCCGTTTTGTTCTGAGCGTCTTTGATTTCTTCCGTCCGTTTTTTTGAGTCCAGAATACGCTCACAGAAGGCCGGATACGCCATCCGAAGTGCCCTGCCCCGGTTTGTATAAAGTGCGCCGTAATCAACACGCTCCTGATTCTGTCCAAAATCCAGACAGCGTACATCATCTTCTCTCAGAAGCCCATCCTCGATCAAAGCTCTCAGATCTACATAATTCTGATTTCCCGCAAACGCTGAGACCGGCTGATAAGGTGAATCTCCGAAGCCGGTCGGGCCCAGCGGCAGCACCTGCCAGTAGCTCTGTCCGGACTTTTTCAGAAAATCCACAAATTCATATGCTTCCCTCGAGAAACAACCGATTCCGAATTCAGACGGTACCGAAAATACAGGAAACAAAATACCACATTGACGCTTCATACCCTACTCCTTCCCCGTTCACATATTGTTTTATTATAATATAAAGACAGGGCAGGTGTACACCTGTCGAACCATTTTTCTTAATTTTCCGTTAAAATCGTGAATTATTTCCGTAAAAACCGGATATCCCCTTATCTCTGATCCAGCTTTCCCATGAAGGGACTAACGAGATCAAACACGCTGCGCGAGTTTTATCTCGCTATCGCGACGCTCGCCGCACACGAATACTTCGCATTCGGCTGCGGCTCACTGTTCGCGTAAAAAAAGACCCCCTGTCAAGCGCTGCCGCTTCTGCAGGAGGTCTCCGATATAATCTATCTGTTTCATTTCCCGGTGCCGCACCGGTTACCCGTCGCGGTTCCATGATCAGTTGATATACTTGTCTTTAAATTTCAGACGTGAAAGAGCACGCGCCATGGAAGCCTGCGTCATCTTGTATTCACGCAGACTCTGCTTCTGACGCAGACGCTCCTTCGCCCGTTCCAGCGCCTCCTCGGCACGCCGCTTGTCGACCTCATCCGGGGACTCACAGGTGTCAACCAGGATCGTTGCACGGTTATTTGCGAAAATCATGGAGCCGTTGCCGCAGACAGCCGTTACCTTATTGCCGTCCGCCGTCGTAAAATCGATCTCCCCGGGCACGATCGCAAGCATGATCTGCGAATGGTGCGCAAGGAAGCCTTCCCTTCCGTCAATGGTAGGAACCTTCAGACTTGTAACGTAACCTTTGTAAAAGGACTTATCCGATGCGATGACTCTGAGATAATATTTGGCTTCTGCCATGTTACACCTCAATCTTATTCCTGACGCATCAGCGGAGCGGGTGCGAAACTTCCGCCTCCCTCTGCCTGCTGATGCATGTGCCGGATTCTCTTACGCTTCCTTCTTTGCATGCTCCGCGACATCTTCGATGCCGCCGCAGTTGAAGAACGCATTCTCCGGATAATCATCCATATCTCCATTCAGGATTGCCTGGAAGCCCTTGATGGTGTCCTCGAGAGGAACATACTTTCCGGGAATTCCGGTGAACTGCTCCGCTACGTGGAACGGCTGTGACAGGAAGTTTCTGATCTTACGGGCACGATATACGACGGTCTTGTCCTCGTCAGAAAGTTCTTCCATACCAAGGATGGCGATGATATCCTGAAGTTCCTTATATTTCTGCAGATACTGGAGCACAGACTGTGCAGTCTCGTAATGCTCCTTCCCGACAATATCCTCCTCCAGAATTCGTGAGGAAGACTCCAGCGGATCAACGGCAGGATAAATACCCTGCTCTACGATCTTTCGTGAGAGAACGGTCGTAGCATCCAGATGAGCGAATGTCGTAGCCGGCGCGGGGTCAGTCAGGTCATCGGCCGGTACATATACTGCCTGCACCGATGTGATGGATCCGTTTGTCGTGGAAGCGATTCTCTCCTGAAGCTCACCCATTTCATTTGCCAGGGTCGGCTGATATCCTACAGCAGACGGCATACGTCCAAGCAGAGAAGATACCTCGGAACCGGCCTGTACGAAACGGAAGATGTTATCGATGAACAGAAGAACATCTTTTTTCTGAACATCACGGAAATACTCGGCCATGGTAAGCCCCGTCTCCGCAACACGCATACGTGCCCCCGGGGGCTCGTTCATCTGTCCGAATACCAGGGCGGTATTCTTGATAACTCCGGACTCTGTCATCTCGCTCCAGAGGTCATTTCCCTCACGGGATCTTTCTCCGACACCGGTAAAGATCGAATAACCGCCGTGCTCCGTCGCGATGTTGCGGATCAGCTCCTGAATCAGGACGGTCTTACCTACTCCGGCGCCTCCGAACAGTCCGACCTTACCACCCTTTGCGTAGGGCGCGATCAGGTCAATAACCTTGATTCCGGTCTCCAGGATCTCCTGTACCGGTTTCTGATCTGTAAATTTCGGTGGCTTTCTGTGAATCTCCCACTGTTCAGAATCTCTGAGCTGTTCGCCGCCGTCGATGGTATCGCCAAGCACATTGAACAGACGTCCCAGATTCTTCTCGCCGACCGGAACTTCGATTCCGGTTCCGAGTGAGATCACAGGCATATCTTTCTGTAAGCCTTCACTGGCAGAAAGCATGATACAGCGGACCATATCATCACCGATATGCTGCTGTACCTCCATGATTGCCTTCTCGCCATGGTTGTCAACCTGCAGCGCTGTCTTGATTTTTGGAAGAGGAAGATCCTCAAATGCGACATCGACAACAGGACCCATGACCTGGACAATTTTTCCGATTTGCATGTGTCATGTCCTTTCTATTGTGTCAACGCCTCTACCTCTTAAGGCAGGGCGTTACAAGCTCAATGAAGTGCGCCGGCCTGGAAAGTATCAAGATCCTCTCCCTGCTGGTTTTCAAACTTCGGCATGTCTTTCTTCTTATGTTTCTTCTGCTGCAGCGCACGTGCCTTCGCGCCTGCGCAAACCTCCGTAATCTCCTGTGTGATCTGAGCCTGACGCTCCCGGTTGTACTGAATGCTCAGCTCCTGGACCAGTTCACTGCCGTTTTTATTGGCAGCGTCCATCGCCTGCATACGGGAACTGTGCTCCGCACAGTATGATTCCACAAGTGCACTGTATATATAACCGTTGATGAAGTCGGGGATGATGTTATTCAGAAGAAGATCCGGCCCCGGTTCCATGTCGAAGGTCTCCTGATACACACCGCTCAGTTTTGTCATATTCTGTTTGAAAAACTCCTCATTCAGACGGATCAGCGGCAGAAGCTGCCGGATCTCCGTCTCGGTTTCCATGGAGTTCTTCATTCTGGTATAAATGATATATACCTCATCAACTTCTTTTCGCTCGAACAGATCAAGCATCTGATATGCGATTGACCTTGCCCTGGAAAGTGTCGGTTTCTGGGCAGTATAATGAAAGGCGCCGTCTACATTTACATTATGATTTGCAAAATACTGACGGCCGACCTCTCCGACGACATATAGCATGTCATTGTTCGCGGGTCTCAGCTTCTCCTCTGTCAGCTTCAGTACATTATGGTTATATGCACCTGCAAGTCCCTTATCTGCGGTCACACAGATAATCGCCCTGCGGAGATCGCTTTTGGAAGTAACCTCACGCTCATCCAGATACGGATGGCTGTAGCCGTCCGGAAGGTGACGCAGCACCCGTCCGAACATGTCCTGCAGCGCATAAAAATACGGTTCGGTATTTGCCAGCGCTTTCCGCGCGTTATTCATTTTCGTAGAAGAAATCATATACATAGCGTTCGTAATCTTCAGTGTATTATTGACGCTATCAATTCTTTCCTTGATTTCACGTGTTGCTGACATATTTTTCCTTCTTCAATTTCCGGCTGAGCTTATGCGTTCTTTGTCTTATGCGCTTCTGCGTATTCCGCGCCAAACTCATCCGCTGCTGCCAGGATTCTCTCGGTAAGTTCATCCGGAAGCTGTCCCTTTTTGTTGATCTCCTCGACGATATCCGAATACTTATCGGCGAAGAACGCAAGCATCTCCTTCTGGTAAGCTTTCACATTCTTAACCGGAACATTGATCATCTTCTTATGCTCGGCAACGCAGAGAGTAATAACTTGATCTGCTGTTGAAAGCGGATGACCAAGAGGCTGCTTCAGCAGCTCCATCAGAACATTTCCCTGTTTCAGCTGATTCTGCGTTGCTTCATCCAGATCTGAACTGAACTGGGTGAACACCTGCATCTCACGGAACTGTGCCAGATCGATACGCAGGGAACCTGCAGCCTTCTTCATTGCCTTGGTCTGAGCTGCTCCTCCTACACGGGATACGGAAAGTCCGACGTTAACGGCCGGTCTCTGTCCCTCGAAGAACAGATCGGACTCCAGGAAAATCTGTCCGTCTGTGATGGAGATTACATTGGTAGGAATGTAAGCGGATACATCGCCGTCCTGTGTCTCAATGATCGGCAGCGCGGTGATGGAACCTCCACCCAGATTCTCTGACAGCCTTGAGGATCTCTCGAGAAGTCTGGAATGCAGATAGAATACGTCACCCGGATATGCCTCACGTCCCGGAGATCTTCCAAGAAGCAGTGACAGCGTACGATATGCAACGGCATGCTTACTCAGATCATCATAAATGATCAGAACATCCTTGCCTCTGTGCATGAAGTATTCGGCAATCGATGTCGCGGCATAAGGCGCAATGTACTGAAGCGGTGCCGGATCTGCCGCGGTGGATGCCACAACAATCGTATAAGACATCGCGTCATTTTTCTTCAGTGTGTTTACAATGCTGGCTACTGTTGATGCCTTCTGTCCGATTGCGACATAGACACAGTAGCAGTCCTTCCCCTTCTGGTTCAGCACGGCATCCATTGCGATGGATGTCTTACCGGTCTGACGGTCACCGATGATCAGCTCTCGCTGTCCGCGGCCAATGGGGAACATGGAATCAATTGCCAGGATACCGGTTTCCAGCGGGACCGTAACCGGCTGACGGTCAATGATTCCAGGTGCCGGCTGTTCAATTGCGCGGTATTCGTCGCCCTTTATCGGTGCTCCTCCGTCAATAGGATTGCCCAGTGCGTCAATCACACGGCCAAGATATCCGTCGCCGCAAGCAATGCCGGCACGCTTACCGGTACCGGTTACACGGGTTCCCTCTCCGATGCTTCCTTCGGCGTCAAACAGAATCGCGCCGATCCCGTCTTCGCCGATATTCTGAACCATTCCTTTTACGCCGTTTTCAAAGACCAGAATCTCTCCGTACTGCACATGATCCAGACCTGTGATGGTTACAATTCCGTCGCCGGCTGTCAGAACATGACCGACTTCAGACTGTTCCGCCTCAAGATGGAACTGTTCCACGGCAGCACGCATGATCTCCATGATGCCTTCCTGGCTCTTTTCTCTCGCAGCTCTGGCTCTCGCATCATTGATCTGATTTTCGAACTGTCTCTCTCTTCCGCGGGTACTCCAGTCGTACTCATCGCTTCCGATGTCGAGAATGAAACCACCGTGTACATCCGGATCCTGAACGATCTCAAGATTTACCTGATTCGTGTCTTCAAGCTCATACTTGTTTTTCAGAAACTGAACGAATTTCTGTCTCTGCTCTTCGCTCGGCTCGGTTACACAGCGAAGAACCGCATGAAGCTTTCCGTTCTCGTCCAACTTTATTGTTTTGTTCTCACTCATAGTGTCAGTCTTTCTTATCTTTATTCGCTGAGACCTTCTTCAGGAAGGCATCATACATCTTATCGTCATCCTCAGCCTCTGCGATTCTGGCAGCGGCATCCTTAACCATCTCAACAATGTCTTCCTCAGCTTTGTGCTTCTGGTCTGTCGTCTCTGCAGCTGCTTTGGCTCTGGCATCATTAATGATCTTGTCAGCGTCTGCTTTGGCCGAATCGACAATACGGTCGTATTCCACGTTTGCTTTTGCTCTTGCCTCATCAGCAGCTTTCTTTTTCTCATCATCAATGCTCTTGATCGTATCCTCATACTGTGTCTTGAGAGCATTGGCATCATTCTGTGCCTTTTCTGCGTCCGTGTAGGACTTCTCAATGTCTTTTGCTCTCTGATCGAGGATCTTGTGTACTCTTCCAAAAAGGAACTTTTTAAGAAGGAAATACAGAATCAGAAGATCGATGACCGTCCATAAAACATTTAAATCAAAACGTAACATGTCTTCTCCTAAGTTGTTCCGTACTCTGATACGAAATCTTTGTCACTGAAATTTATTTACGCGAACAGTGAGCCGCAGCCGAATGCGAAGTATTCGTGTGCGGCGAGCGTCGCGATAGCGGGATAAAACTCGCGCAGCGTGTTTTATCTCGTTGCCGGAATCCGCGAATTGTTGTAAAATATACAGGATCTGGCGTTATGCACAGTGTCGTGGCCGTATTCGTGATGCAGCCAGTATGGCACTGCATGATATATTGTAGGGCATTGGATGATACCGTATATCGA
>DGTF01000003.1 GCA_002394235.1 Eubacterium sp. UBA4343
ACGACATCGATCGGTCCCCAGTACAGATAGCCGCGGCAGTCTACGCCGTCTTCCAGTGCCTTGTGAACATTGCGGATATGTTCATCGATATAATGGCAGCGGAATGTGTCGTGGATCTCTCCGTTTTCATCGAGATTCTCATCCAGACCGACGCCGTTTTCCACGATGTACAGCGGCAGATGATAGCGGTCATACAGGACATTCAATGTATAGCGGATTCCTTCGGGATCGACCGGCCATCCCCATGGCTGGGGTGCCTTGTCTTTCAGATAGGGATTGGTTCTTCCGGTCAGTCCGCCGGTATCACCGGAAATTTCAACCGAAGCATCATAGGTGCCGGAACGGTAATAACTGAAGGAGAAGAAGTCGACCGTATGCTCTTTGATCAGCTTTCGTTCTTCTTCGGTAAAGATCACCGTGACGCCCTGCTGTTTCCATACTTTATTCAGATATGTCGGAATGATGCCCAGACAGAACGGATCGCCGAAATAGAAGTTCGCCATGCGCTGTGTTTCCAGTGCACCCATGACATTGACCGGGTCGCAGTTATAGGGATATGTGGCAATGTTGGAACTTGTCAGCATGCATCCGATCTGGTTTTCCGGATCGATCTCATGACCCAGACGTACAGTCTCTGCATTGGCGACAAGGATGTTGTGATAGGCATCCCAGATATCCTGTTTCGTGGTGGAGCCGATCGGATCGGATGGATCAGCAGGATCATTGATCGTCAGCACGCCGGCTGCGACAAGCGGAATACGGAATGCATTATTCACTTCATTGAATGTCAGCCACATCTTTACAAGACCCTTGAATTCCGTAAAGACAGTCGTGACATATTTCTTCCAGTATTCGATCAGACGCGGATCACGCCATCCGCCGTATTCTGTAACCAGATGCAGCGGTGTTTCATAATGCGACAGTGTAATGACCGGTTCCATCTCCAGCTCCCGCATGCATTCAAACATATCGCGGTAGAAGGCAATGCCTGCTGGGTTGGGTTTCTCATCATCCCCATTTGGATAGATGCGTCCCCAGGCAATGGATGTACGGAAGGAATTGAATCCCATCCCCTTCATCAATTTCAGATCTTCACGATAGCGGTGATAGCCGTCAACTGCTTCATGAGACAGATAGACTTTATCCGGATCGAGTTTCATCTCGTATTTACCGGTCTCTTTGTTCCAGGCAATGCCCGGTTCTCTGGACATGATGCCGACGACAACATCGGTAACATTCGGCTGCTTGCCGTCGGTCAGCCATGCGCCTTCATACTGATTGGCCGCAATGGCACCGCCCCATAAAAAATTCTTGGGAAAACTCATGATCTGTTACTCCTTTTTCTTATGCTTTCATGATACCTGCTTTTGGCATCAAAAAAAAGGCAATGTAATTCTGCATTGCCTCTCTTGCATCATTCGACTCCGATGAAGAAACTGTATACCGGTTGTTCACCGTTCTGTACATCGACATCGACTTCGTAGTTTTCTGCAATATACTGTTCCAGTTCACTGCACTGTTCTTCCGTCGCATCTTTGCCGCGGATCAGTGTAATGATCTCACTGTCATCATCGCACATGGCATCGATCAGATACTTCGCTGCGCCGACTGCGTCATGGTCGGTATGAATGATGTCATGTTCGAGAATCGACATATAGTCGCCCGCATGGATCTCATTGCCGTCCACCGTTGTATCTTTGATCGCATATGTGACGGAGCCGCTCTTTACATGGGCGACTGCATCGAGCATGTTGTCCTTGTTGGCTTCCGGCGTATCATCCGGATTGAAGACGATGCAGCTGCTGATGCCCTGCAGGATGCTCTTGGTCTCGATGACGATGATATCCTTGTCTTTCGTAACATGTGCAGCCTGCTTGGCAGCCATGATGATGTTGGAGTTATTCGGCAGGATGAAGATATGACGGGCATGGATGCCGGCAATGGCATCAATGAAGTCCTGTGTGGAAGGATTCATCGTCTGTCCGCCCGATACCACGACATCACACCGGTAATCCTTGAAGAGCTTGGCAAGACCATCGCCTGCAGCGACAGCGATAATACCGTATTCTTTCTCTTCGACCGGCTTCTCTGCTTCTTCGATAATGGATGGCTTGAGGTCATCCTGAATGTTTTCGATCTGCACCTTGGAGAATGTACCGTAGCGCTGACCGAGCAGCAGGATTTCACCCGGTGTCATGGTATTGACGCGGAGTCTGACTTCATCTTCAGAAGCGATCACCGTGATCTTGTTGGCAAGCTGTTCCAGCTGGCGGCGGAAACGCTCTTCCTTGAAGGAAAGCTTTCCCTGGCGGCTGAGCTGCAGAATATATTCGGTTCTGTAGCCGGAAGCCTTTTCGTTCTTTTCTTCTGCCTTGACTTCCTGTACAGCCCCTTCCTGTATCGGGGTTCCGTCCAGATATGCCCTGAAGCCGTCCAGCACTGCCAGAAGGCCGCTGCCGCCGGAGTCAACGACATGTGCTTCCTTCAGAACCGGAAGCAGTTCCGGAGTTCTCTGCAGGGAAGCATCGGCTGCTTCGCATACACAGTGCATATACGGCTGGAACTCGGAATCCGGATTTTCTTCGGCATATGCCGTTCCGGCTTCGCATGCCTCGCGGATGACGGTAAGAATCGTTCCTTCAACCGGTCTCATGACTGCCTTGTAGGCAAGTCTTGAACCGTTGGCCAGCGCTTCGGCAAATTCCGCAACCGAGATTTCTTCCTTTTCCTTGACGGCCTGATAAAAGCCGCGGAAGATCTGGGAAAGGATAACACCGGAGTTGCCGCGTGCTCCCATCAGCAGTCCTCTGGAAAGTGTCTTGGCAACGACCGGCAGGGAATCACTGCCGCTCTTTCTGACCTCGGAAATACCGTTGGTAAATGTCAGAGACATATTTGTTCCGGTATCACCGTCCGGTACCGGGAACACGTTTAATTCATTGATCCAATCCTTTTTGGCATCCAGATTCTGGGCGCCGGTTAAAAACATATGCGCCAGAAGACTGGCGTCAATTGTATTTTCAGCCAAAACAATATCCTCCTAAGAGATCAGTCTATTACCCGTACGCCTTCCACAATGATGCGTACATGCTCCACCTTCATCCCGGTAAACTCCTCAAGCTGGTACTTTACACTGTCGATCAGATTCTGCGCCACGGTCGAAATACTCACACCGTAGGCGATGATTACATGGAATTCCAGAGAGATTTTATTCGCATTTATGGTTACGTTGATGCCGTGCTTCAGGCTGTCCTTCTTCAGAAGACGCACGAGGCCGTCTTTCATATTGACGGCAGCCATTCCGACGATTCCGAAGCACTCAACAGCGACACTTCCGGCATAGGTAGCGATGACATCAGGATTGATGACGACTTCGCCAAGTTCCGAATTTACCCGTCCTTTCATCTCCTGCTCCTTTCTGGTATCGATGATTTATGGATTTGTGAGCGGTTGCCTGTCCGGCAATTCCGAAAAAACCCAATTTAACAGCTTTTAGTATAGCGTAAAAGATCGTGCTTGTGAAGCGAAACCTGCCGACTCAGCCTTTTTTCGTCTTTCTCCATTGGGAGCAGCTTCTGCATAATGGTAGTTGAACTTCGGACTGAATTATTTCGATCTGTAAGCGCAGAAGGAGCGCAGGTGGATTTTCTGCTTTGGCATAAATCCGTCTGCGCTCTTTCTTATACGTTTTTTCTGATATCTTCTCCTTTCCGATGGTACTGCTCTTAATCTGTAAGCTTTAAGCGTTTCGCGCGCGGATCCTGTCGGTGGCTTCCCTGGACAGAGCAGTGATTTCTGCAAAGCGACCATCTTCGATCAGGTTCTTCGGGCAGACCCAGCTTCCGCCGACAGCCGAAACACAGGAAAGCTTCAAATACTCTTCCATATTATCGCTGTTTACGCCTCCGGTGGGAAGAAATTTGAGATCCGGAAAGGGGGCGTGGAGCGCCTTGATGGCGGATACGCCTCCATAGAGCTTTGCCGGGAAAAATTTAACCATGGAGAGCCCCATCCGGACACATTCGGTAATTTCCGTGGGGGTTGCGCATCCCGGGACGATCGGAATTTCGTTTTCCTGACAGTACCGGACGATATCGGCGGAAAATCCGGGGGCTACGATAAACTGCGCACCGTTTTCCAGAGCCTGTACGCATTGTGTCATGGTCAGGACCGTTCCTGCTCCGACATGCATGTCCGGCACTTCATGAGAGACGTTTGCAATGGCCTGAGCCGCTGCCCTTGTGCGGAAGGTAATCTCCATGAAGTTAATACCTCCTGCAAGAAGAGCCTTTGCCAGCGGAACGGCGTTATCTGCGTGATCGAGCGCGACTACCGGGACGATTCCGGTAATCGCAATCTGCTCTGGGAACTTCGATTGTGATGCTGAAGAATTATTGGTATTCATTTTGATTCCTCCGTAGTGAAATGCGCATGGGTAAACTGCTGCAGTATGTGTCGGTCGGGAAGCGCGTCATTATCTCCGGGCGCGGCAATCATAAGCGCTCCCATGGCATTGCCTCTCCGAACGGCTTCTTGCATATCCAGGCTTTCGAGCAGTGCGGAAAGGACACCTGCGGCAAAGGCATCTCCGGCGCCGACCGTATCGACAATTTGTGGTACAAAGAATCCGGGGACGTCTCCTCTTTCACCGTCAATGGTCTGATAATAAGCTCCCTGCGCGCCGTTTTTGATGATGACGGCTTTTTGTGTGCCATGTTCAAAGTAATAATCGGCGATCGCTTCCGGTTTACTCTTCCCGGTCAGGAGTCTTCCTTCGGCGATTCCCGGCATCACAAGATCGGATCGAAAAGCCAGAGCGTTGATTCTGGAGATCATCTGGTCTTCGGACTTCCAAAGGCTGAGGCGCAAATTGGGATCAAAGGTGAGGAACGGTCGATTAGCGGCGCTCCACGCCATATCCTGAATCCGAAGGGATGTTTCATAACAGCTTTCAGAGAGAGCGGCCGTAATCCCGGTCAGGTGGATGATATCGTTATCGGAGGCGGAAATATTCGCAAGCGAATCCGGAGATAGGTGCGATGCAGCCGAGGTTTTTCGCATATAAAAAACTTCAGGGTCTCCCTGCTCCGTCTTCGTTTTAAAATAGGTTCCGGTCAGATGGTCAGGGTCAATCTTTACCGCCGTCGTGTCAATGTGTTCTTTTTGCATTTTGCCGAGCAGAAAGCGGCCGGCAAAGTCATCGCCTACCGCAGAGAGGTAGGTTACCGTGTGACCAAGCCTTGAAAGACCGATGGATACATTGAGTTCTGCTCCGGCTGCCGCCTTCTGAAAATGTGTGACTTCAGAAAAACTTCCGGTTTCCTGCGGAATCCAGACAAGCAGCGGCTCTCCAAAAGTCAGTACATGTGTCATGTTGTTACCTCCGGCGTTATGGTATAAGCTATGGACTTCCCGACATCATGAATTTACGTAATTCTCATACAGCGATAGTTCGTGGATGTCCGAGAGTAGAAACAGGTAATTTTACGTGTGAAAATTTTCAGACTCCGGAATAAGCGGAAAATCCGCCGTCGATCGGGATGACAACGCCTGTGACAAAGCCGGACATTTTCTCATTCAGCAGATACAGCAGGGTTCCGTTGAGCTCTTCTGGTTCTCCAAAGCGGTTCATAGGTGTCGCCGCAAGGATTTTTTTTGTCCGAGCAGTCGGATTGCCATCGGCGTCAAACAGAAGGTCCCGGTTCTGATTTGTCACAAAAAATCCAGGCGCCAGTGCATTGACGCGTATGCCGGCTCTGGAGAAGTGAACGGCAAGCCACTGAGTAAAATTACTGATGGCAGCTTTTGCTCCGCTGTATGCGGGGATCTTTGTCAGTGGGGTGAAAGCGTTCATAGAGGAAATGTTGATGATGCTTACGTTCTTCTTCCCGATCATATCCTTTGCGAAAACCTGTGTAGGAAGCAGGGTGCCGATGAAATTGAGGCTGAATACAAACTGCACGCCCTGTGGATCGAGATCGAAAAAGCTCACCGTTTCCGGATCCATTTCGTCGCCGGGTTCGAAATATTCCTTGTCTGTATTTGCCCTTTTGTTGTTGCCGCCGGCACCGTTGAGAAGAATGTCGCAGCTTCCGAGATCGGTGAGAACCTGTTCGTGTACCTGCTTCAGGCTTTCAAGCTCCAGAACATTTGCCTTATATGCCTTTGCGATTCCGCCGGAAGCGCAGATCTCGTCGGCTACTTTCTGAGCGGCTTCCTGGTTCAAATCCAGGAGAGCAACCTTTGCTCCCTGTTCTGCGAGTACTTTTGAGAACATCCCGCACAATACACCGCCGGCACCGGTCACAACCGCTACTTTATCGTTGATATCTAATGAATAATCCATGTTTTTTCCTCTCTTTATCCAATGTTCGATAATTAAATGTTCGAGTTTAAATGTTCGAGTATTAATTGTTCCATTATGAAAGGCTCAATTACGGCTGTTTTTCTCGATGGCCTCCCAGAGACCATTGATATAGGCGGCGCCAAGCGCACGGTCATAAAGTCCGTAACCGGGCATGGCTTTTTCGCCCCAGATCATTCTTCCGTGATCGGGTCGGATGGGGCCGTCAAAACCGATATCGTGCAGAGCTTTTACGATTTCATACATATCAAAGGAACCGTCTGAGGAAAGATGCGCCGCCTCCTCGAAGTCCTGCTGTGAATGGAACTTGAGATTCCGAACATGCGCAAAGTGAATTCTTCCCTTCAGGGAACGAATGATATCGGGGAGATCATTCTGTAGATTTGTTCCAAGGGAACCGGTGCATAAGGTAACGCCGTTATGCGGATCATCGACCATATGCATCATGCGAAGGAGGTTTTCTTTGTTGATTATGATTCTGGGAAGTCCGAAGACACTCCATGCCGGATCATCCGGGTGGATCGCCATATAGATATCGTACTTCCGGCAGACCGGCATGATTCTCTCCAGGAAATATTTCAGGTTGTCGAACAGGTCCTCTTCTGTTACTCCTTTATATTCGGCAAAGAGCTCCTTGACATGTGCCATGCGTTCCGGTTCCCATCCCGGCATGACAGATCCGTTCATGTCGCAGGCAATGGACTGGAACATTTCTTCGGGAATCAGTGCATCCACAGCCTTCTGGGTATAGGCAAGTACGGTGGAGCCGTCCGGCCGTTTCCGCGCCAGCTCTGTTCTGGTCCAGTCAAAGACCGGCATAAAGTTGTAGCAGACCATATGGATATCTTCTTTTCCGAGATTCTCGAGCGTTTCGATATAGTGATCGATCAATACATCCCGATCCGGTTTTCCAAGCTTGATATCTTCATGTACATTTACGCTTTCAATTCCGGCTATCTCCAGGCCCGCAGATTCCACCTCTTCTTTTAAGGCGTTAATGCGCTCCCGGCTCCAGACCTCTCCCGGTTCTGTATCATACAGGGTAGTAATCACTCCCCGGACGCCCGGGATCTGACGGATCTGTTCGAGGGTGACGGTGTCGAATTTTTTTCCATACCATCGCAGTGTCATTTCCATGGTTCTTTTTCTCCTTTTCGTTTGCAGAGCATGTGTTCTATCTGGATTGTGAGGAAAATGCTTTCTCTCTCCCGGTTCTTTATCTCTTTACAATTCAAAATATTCTTTCGCGTTCCGCAGGGAAATGCGTTCAATCAGATCGTTCAGATAACCGCGATCATCCGGATATTCTCCGTTTTCCACCCACTGTCCGATCTTTCGACATAAGATTCTCCGATAGTATTCATGTCGAGAAAAAGACAGGAAGCTTCGGGAATCTGTTACCATACCAATGGAGGTCGAGAGCAGACCGAGATTGGCAAGACTGTCCATCTGCTGCTCCATTCCTCTACGGTGATCGCAGAACCACCAGGCGGTACCCAGCTGAATCTTTCCGCGGATGCCGCGGGAGTTACTCTGGTAATTACCTGCCATTGCCGCAAGCATGTCTGCGTCTTTCGGATTCAGGTAGTACAGGATGGTTTTGGGAAGCTCATCTGTCTGATCCATAGCATTCAGCAGAGCGGCGAGCTCCGGCGCATAATTGAAATCATTGATGCTGTCGAATCCGGTATCCGGTCCGAGTTTCCGGTACATGCGAGTGGAAGTGTTTCGGATGGCTCCGATGTGAAGCTGCATGGCAAGGTCTCTGTACGCGTACATTTTCCCCAGGTATGTCAGCAGGAATCCGTGGTACATTCCACAGTCTGTTTCTGTGAGCGCCTCACCGCGCAGTCTTTTCTGCAGGATCTTGTTTACCTGGTCCTCCGTGGCCGGGATATAGAAGTGATTCTCCAGACTGTGGTCTGTGACACGGCACCCGGCTTTTACAAAAAAGTCAAGACGAAGCTCCAGAGCTTTTAGAATGCCTTTGATATTGTCGCAGGGGACATTCGTAAGATCTTCCAGTTTCTTGAGATATTCCGGAAAACCCTCCTTCTCAATGCCGAGCGCCTTTTCCGGACGGAATGTCGGATAGACGTGAAAGGCATCTTCTTCCGATGCGAGAAGCTCATGATAATGCAGGGAGTCTGCGGGGTCATCCGTGGTGCAGAGAACCTGAACCTGCATCCTTTTCAGCAGGTTTCGGACGGAAAAATCCTTTTGGGAAAGCTTTTGGTTGCAGGTATTCCAGATTTCCGGAGCGGTTTCCGGAGAAAGACACTCGTCAATTCCGAAATATCTCTGAAGTTCGAGATGCGTCCAGTGATACAGCGGGTTCCCAACGCTGTTCCGGATGGTATCCGCCCATGCCAGGAATTTTTCGTAGGGATCCCCGTCACCGGTGACAAGTTCTTCCGGAACTCCGTTTGCCCTCATTGCGCGCCATTTATAGTGATCTCCGGCAAGCCAGGCTTCGGTAATGCTGCGATAGCACGGGTCCTCATAGATCTCTTGAGGGCTGAGATGATTGTGGTAGTCGATAATGGGGCTTCGGCTGGCCGCGCTGTGATATAGTTCGCGGGCGATATCCGTGTCGAGAAGAAAATCCGGATCCATAAATTTTTTCATGTGATTCCTCCGTGTTTCTTTCTGCTTTTACAAGGGAACTGTTAGATCCTATGATACCTGGTCTGCTTCGGAGGGCCAATTGTGTTCCTTGTCGGATACATTGCAAAAATTGCTGTATCATGATATGCTCTTCGAAAATGCAAACGGTCTGGTTAGCGAAAAGGTATGTGATGGACAAGGCGGTAAGTAAGGGTGAGATGCATGGAACAACCCGCATCAGGGGGCAGAAATGAAGAATGAACTGAGGTCGCCTTTTGCGCAGCGGCAATATATGCTATCGGGAGATTTTGAGCTGTATTATTATGATGATCAGACACTGACTTCGGTGGAGAACCATACGCACAGTTACTGGGAATTTTACTTCTTTCTTGAGGGAAGCGCGGAAATGTATCTGAAAAACCAGCCGGTTTCGCTGTGTCATGGGGACATTATAGCAGTTGCACCAAAGGTTCCGCATCATGCGGCGATTCATTCGGAAAAGACTTCTTACCGACGGTTTATTTTCTGGGTGAGCTGCTCGTTTCTGGAGAAGCTAATGGAGAGTTCGCCGGATTTCGGCTATTTGACGGAGCGGGCATCGGAAAACGGGTATCTGATTTTTCATGTAGAGGATCTGATCTTCAATGCAGTGCAGGCGGAGATTTTTGAGTTCCTGGAGGAAATCCATTCCCGGAGATTCGGGCGGGAGGCTCGTCTTATGCTGCTCGCCGGCCAACTTCTTCTGGAAATCAGCCGTATTTATCATGAACAGAAAAATCAAAGGGAAGACAATGGAGAACCGCTCTATGACAATATTGCACATTTCATTGAAGGGCATCTGGATGAACCTCTCTCTCTCGATCTTCTGGCGCAGCATTTTTTTGTGAGCAAATATTATATTGCACATCTTTTCAAGGACAATATGGGAATTTCGGTTCATCAGTACATACAAAAAAAGCGGCTTCTGATGAGCCGCAATGCTATTTTGAATGGCGTCGGTGTAAATGAAGCCTGCCTCATGTATGGCTTTAATGATTACTCTGTTTTCTATCGCGCATTTGTACGGGAGTATGGCATCTCTCCCAAAAAATACAGAGAAAGAATGCTGAATGCCTCTAAAGAGAAGGAATGGGTGTAGAGAACACGATAGAAAGGAATCAGAAAGGAGCCTCTGCATGATTGTTTATACGACTTACGGAAAATTTCAGGAAGAAATGAAACGTTATCATCAGCGAACCGGAATGAGGCTGCGTTGCAGCCTCTGTTGGAATATTCTATGACTTTTTGATTTTGGTTAGCTCTGCATTTAGTGTTCGAATTTCCTCTTCGGAATAGTCTGGCTTTGCGAATGCAAAAAATTTGTCGAGCTCGAAAGTACCGACCATATCTCGCATGCCAGCTCCTACATCAGGCATTCTTCTGTCGATTGTCTGCATTGCCTTCTCGTTCGCCAGCAATTCGTTGATGGTGCTTCGAATAGATAAGAAACCTTCGGGAAACAGCTCAGCTTCTTCTTTTTCATCCAGGAACCAGTTGCGGACATTTAATCCGGGATGCTGATCTACATAGGTGTAGGAAGGATCTTCTTCCGTCTTCCGATAAAAGGTGGCTTCATCGCTGGTGTGCCCTGACTGTGCTGTAATCCTGTTTGCCCCCATGTTCAGTGCTATATTAGAAAAAACAGTGTTTCCATTTAATACAGCTTGCGTGACTGTCTTACCGTTAACGGTGAGTGTTACGTTTGGCTGATTTGAATATACCTTAACGGAAATCGATTCTTCCGCCCGGTTTTGATAACGTTTGCCTGCTATATAAACAAAGGGGTCTTTTGCCCACATCGCTTTATAATAGAAAAAGCTGTCTTTCCGGGTCTGTCTGTCAAAGGTTACCAGACCTTTGATGTTTCTGTTTTTAACGTCAGCGGTTTGCCGGATAGGACTGGTAAAATCGAACATATTCCATACAAAGCTGCCCCAGACGAAATCGCGCTGTGCGATCATTGGATATACGGTCTCGTGATAGAGGGCCTGGAATTCTTCTGAATAATCATTTACCTTTGGATCTGCACTGTGAAATTTTATGCTTGCGTCTGCTCCGTATTCCGATATTGCAAGCGGCATATTGGGATTAGTCTTATGAAAATCGTCTAAGAATTTACCATTGTCCGCGAAGTCTCCATAATACCAGCCGTAATATATATTATATGCGGTAACATCTGTGATTTGGTTCAGAGTACTTTCAGGATGTACCACATTCAGATTGGCACATGCGGTTAGACGGGTTGAATCCAGTGCGTGCGCCATCTCGTTTAAGGCCTTCATCTTTTCGGTCATAAACGGAAATTCCCCGTAAATCGCGATCTCATTCTGGAGGCCCCAAAAACAAATGCTGGGATGGTGCATGTTTTGAAGGACCATTTCTTTCAATTGTTGTTTGGCATTTGCAAATAATGTCTCGTTTTCCGTGAGTTTTAATAGTGGGATTTCCGCCCAGACAACAAAGCCATATTTATCACATAGATCGTAAACTTCCGTTGGATGCGGGTAATGCGATAAACGAATGGCGTTGGCTCCTATTTCATGAATAAGAGCGATATCTCTTTGCCACTGGTCCATTGTAGCGGCGGAAAAGACGGAATCAGAATCCTGATGCTTTGCTACACCGTGAAGTTTCATGTGGTGATCGTTGAGGAAGAAGCCGTTCTCTGGATCAATCGATATCTTTCGGAAGCCGATCTGTTTTTCGATAGTGTCTATGACTTGTCCATGGAGAAGGAGATCCGCTCTGGCGGTGTATAATTTGGTATCATCAAGACCGTTCCAGAAGACAGGATTTTTTATTTCACAAACCTTTTTCAGACCATCTGTTTTTTCAAACTTGAATTCGGACGGATTTAACTGGTTGATTGAATATCGGATGCCAATATCGTCGTCTCCCAGCACATGAGCTTCTGCCCAAAGCTCGCCACAGCCATTGGGATTTATTCTGGATTGAAAAACGACACCGTCACATCCGTAATAGGTTCTGTCAAAGCAGGTCGAAGAAGTTGTGATCAGCTCTACCTTTCTGTGAATACCGCCAAAAGAAGCAAAATCTCCGGACAGTGGGGACACGGTTTCGCTTTTGGCGTTGCTGACAAGTACAGTAAGTACGTTATCTCCGGCGATCAGATTATTTGTCAGTTCGACTGCAAATATAGTATATCCGCCTTCGTGACAGCCGACTTGTGCCCCGTTTATAAACACCTTGCAGATTTTGTCAACGCCGTGAAATTTTACAAAGACTCTCTCTTTCGCAGGCGTATAAGGAAAGATTTTCTGATATACGCCTTCGCCTCTATAGTAATCATCGTCCTTATACCAGGTGTGAGGTAGTGTGATGGTTTCTCCGGTTATAACGGTTGACGGGTCGGTAAGGCCCCACGGCTGTATTTTGTACACCCAATTGTCGTTCCAGGACTTCGTTTTGCTCATTCGGTTCCTCCTTGTATATGATTATTTGGTTATATCATGACGGATCTGTCAAAAGGTTGATTTCAGATCATTCGGCGCTTTACACACCATAGTGATTCTATCATATCACTAAATAGAAAATAATACCAATCCAATAGAGGATTATGAAATAGAAAAAAGCTATGCAGAAACACTTTTGTATTTCCGCATAGCTCCCGGATGTTTTCTTCTTATGGAGTCGTGACTTCAGGCACGCTCTACAGCACCGCTTCTCAGGCAGCTGGTACAAACGTACATCTTCTTTGTACCCTGTGGTGTCTTTACACGTACAGCCTTAACGTTAGCTTTCCACATATGATTTGATCTTCTATGAGAATGGCTTACATTATTGCCAAAGTAAACAGCCTTATCGCAAATAGCACATTTTGCCATGATCACACCTCCTTAACCACAAACTAAAGCCGAATCTTATACAACGGCTTACAACACTCAGCTATTGTATCAGAAGGTCCCGTTCTTTGCAAGAACTTTTTGAGAATTTCGCGGGAAACTTTTTTGAGTGGTGAACAAAAATTCGAGGGCCCACCGCACCAGCGCCTGGAATGGAGGAAAATCGCTCCGAAATACTCCAGGCTTATTCCTCTGCCGCAGCCTCTTCTTCCGCGGAAGATCCGTTGCCGTCCTTACCGATGGCTTCCCTGATCTTGGTCACGATGTCTGGGGCCATATCAATAATCTTGGAAACAGCATCCTGGCTCTTCATGCTGATCAGCTTTGTGGTGCCGTCCTTCGCTACCATCAGGACAGCGGCAGGAACCATCTTGGCGCCTGCCGCGCCGCCGCCGTTATCCTTGGAATTGTTGCTGAAAGCGCCGGCACCCATACCGAAGGAAACCTCTGAGAGGGGAATCATGATGCTGTCGCCGACCGGAACGGGCTGGCCGACAACTGCCTTCGTGGTAAGGAAGTTATTCAGTCCCTTGAAAAGCGAGTCAACATTATTTTCAAAGCTGTTCTTCTTGTCTGACATAATCCGTATTCCTCCTGTAGTCCGTTGTTATTTCAGATTCCTGCCGGCGGCGGGCTGCCTGTCCGATTTGTTTCGGGATTCCCGTTATGACGGTCCTGTACGGCCGGGTGTTTTTTTTAAATATGAAAACTACTGCCTGGTTTAAAACTACTGCTGCCTGGTTGGGCATGACAGTGTGGAGACTGTATGGCCGGGTGTTATGCAAAATCATTTGAATACTCTGCAGGCTGGCCTCCTGTCTGTCGGCGCAGCAGCTGAATCGCAATCAGGCCGCCCTCTTTCTGCGAGGGATGATGCCTTTTCTCTTTTTGCGACCGGTATCCGGTTTTTCCTCGCTTGTATCCGCTTGAGAGGACCCCTTGCGGCGGATCCGCCGCATGAGGATCCGGAACTCTCTGGCGGTGACGATTCTGAGAATTCGCACGAGCGGGACGATTAGAATGATATGACCTTGAAGATCCATATCTGCCTCAAGGATTTTCTGTTGAAAATCCGGCCGAATCTGCAGGCTGCCCGGTATCTTCGGATAAAAAATCGCGAAGATGCCTAGAAGCTGTCCGGTCAGTGCAGGATCGTCCGTGCCAAATTCGGCGTACCCGTCAATCCTCCGCGGAAGAATATGATGAAGCAGAGCTCCGAGCTGCTTCAGTGCCATTTCCTTGAAGCAATAGAAGGATTCCGATTCCAGGTAGTCGATCCAGTCCGCCGCGATGTTCAGAAAATGACGGATTTTCCGGAGAGCTTCCCCTGCAGAGGTGAAAAACCGGCGGATGGCCTTTCGAATCCGGCAGAACAGACTGCTGATCCGCGCTCCGAACCGGGCGAGCGGACCAGGCGTTTCACTTGCAGCCACCTCTATATCGAGTGCCGCAGCGTTTTCTTCGGTGCTCCTGTCGGGCATGTATTTCCATTGACCGGGACTTACCGTCGGCCGTTTCTTTGCCGCGGACCAGGTCTCTCCCCTGGCCTCAGAGGCACTGCGGAATGTTTTCGCACCGGCCCCGGTGGCTTCTTTTGTTTCTGTTGATTGGTGATTCCTTTTCTCTTTTCTTCTGTTGATCAGCTTCAGGAGTGGAATCCCGAGAATTCGTATCTCCCCGCTGTGCGTGCTGCTTCCGCCGCTTCGTCTGAAATGAAAGTCAGCATGGAAGAAGTGAAACAGCCACCAGACCTTTGCGTCTGCGCGGATTTCGTCTCCGTGCTTCTTCAGTTTCACCCGGTATAAAAATGGTGTAAAAAGCAGGAGAAGGATGAGTATGAGAATAATCCCGATTATCCACAGCAGAATGATACCAATCGTTGACAGAATGTGAAGAAAAACTGACAGCATCCTTCCTCCTCTATCTTTCTGTCTGTGTCAGCTGCGACAACGGTGTCTCAGTGAGCGACATCTGTGCGTCAGTCTGCGGCAGCTGTGTCCTGGTCCCCTGGTCCGGGGCTTCAGGATATGCTTCTGCTCCGGGAGCACATTCCGGAAGCATCCGTCTGCCTCAGATAGGTTTTCATATCACATGATCCGGTCGCCTGGAATGTTTCCCTGGCGATCTGCGCCAGAACCTCGTACGCTTCACGCTTTCCGACTGCCAGGCCTACAACCGGCGGAAGCGTACGCAGGATGATATCATTTCTAAGATATTTTGCCTCAATGATATCCAGCTGCTCCGCCTCGTTCAGAGGGTAGGTGATCAGAAACAATCCGGGAAACCAGGCACCCTTTCGGAGCGCGCGGCGGATTTTCGTTTCCTGCTCCTCCGCTCGTGTGCCGAGATACAGTTTGCCTGAAAATTTTACTTTTTGGGTACCCATAATCCTGATTTCTTCATCTCCATGTAAGTGCTGTATCCCTTTTCGAGGATCTGGCGCTCATTCGTGAATTTCAGCAGATGATAGGCCTCGTGGTATTTGTAATATCCGGAATCGATGAAATATTCCTCCCACTGCGGCTTGCTGTAATAACTGCTTCCCATCATCAGATACCAGTGGACCTGTTTATCTACCTCTCCCTCCGGAACCTCAAATGTATAGTGGCTCGTTCCGATATATTTCATGATTGTAGCCTTTGCCCCGGATTCTTCACGAACTTCCCGAAGAGCCGTATCTGTGAACGCTTCTCCCTGTTCGACAGTACCCTTTGGGAGAACCCAGCCTTCATAGCGACCTTTGAAATTTTTATACAGGACGAGGATTTTTCCCCGGAAGATGACGATTCCTCCGCAGCTTACCGCATTTATCATGTGTCTTATCCTCCCATAATTATGATAAGTATACGACAGTTGTGCGCCGTTCGCAAGGAAGGATATAAAATGCGGGAGTGCCGGATTCCGTCTGATTCCGACAGATCCCGTTCAGCTTTCGCTTCCGAAATATGTGGCGAATACCTGGCGGACGACATTGATTGCAGGGGCTGTGCCATCTCCTCCGTTTTCCACAATGGCACAGACCACGATATCATTATTCCCGGTGTTGGAGAATCCGACAAACCAGGAGTGGGAGTCACCCGCACTGTCGTATTCGGCGGTTCCGGTCTTTCCGACAATGTCATAGGGAAGGTCGGCGATGGCAGTTCCGGTTCCGCCCTGCACAACGCCTCTCATCCCTTCCGTCAGGTTTGCAGCCTGTCCCGCGTCCATGACCTGCTTTAAGGTTGTGGTCTGTGTGGTTTTTACCGTTCTTCCCTCAGCGCTTACAACGCTCTTTACAAAATAGGGCTTCAGCATCACGCCTTTATTGGCAACAGCCTGCCCGATCATGCACATCTGAAGCGGCGTGACTCTGGTGTCGCCCTGTCCGATCGCGGTCTGCATGGTCAGCTGGTCCGGTGTGCTGGAATCCAGCGTGAAGGTACTTGTTGTGACATCAAGATCGGTATCAACCGCCTGATTCAGACCGAAATCATCGGCTGTCTGCCGTAAGGTGGATTTGTCGATGTCGTTCTGACTCATGTAGGCGAAGGCACAGTTACAGGAATTTGCGAACGCGCTGGCAAAGGTCTCCTGCCCATGCGCCTCGTAGTTGTAGCAATGAATCGTGAAGCCTGCGTTTTCATATGTTCCGGTGCAGTTGTAGGAAAAATTGTCGAAGCTGCCATTCTGCCGCAGGTACGCGAGCGCGGTGACGATCTTGAAGGTGGAGCCCGGCGGATAAAGTCCCTGGGTTGCGCGATTCAGGAAGATGCCGTTGTCGGAATTCGTCAGGGTGTCCCAGTTCTCCTCGACGGTGTTCGGATCATAGGTCGGGCTGCTGTAATCCACGAGGACGCTTCCGGTATCGACATCCATGGCGATTACTGCTCCCGAATTGTCACCCATCGCAACGGCTGCTGCCTGCTGAAGGGGCACATTGAAGGTCGTCACGATGTTGTCGCCTGCCTTCTTCTGCTCGTTCAGATCGTTTTCCATCTGGGTGACGATGCCGGAGTGAGACTGGATCAGATCGTTGTTGTGGGTCGATTCCAGCCCGCTTCCTCCGTAGACGGAGTAACCGACTGACTGGGCAAACAGTGAGCCATAGGGATAGATCCTGGTTTCTGTACCGTCGTCTGCCGTGTCAGTTCTTGCCAGGGCGGTTGTGCCATCATCCGCCAGAATGGATCCGCGGATGATCTCCTGTGCCGCTTCCTCCTGCCGTTTATTGTACGGGCTGTTCAGCAGGGCATCACTGTCGTTGATCTGAAAGTATACCATGTAGACGATCAGAGACGCAAAAAGCGCAAGGGAGACGAAAGACACAATCCGGTAGGGCCTAATGATTGCGGAGCGCGAGATCTTCTTTTGTCTGTTCTTCGATCTTTCGTTCGAGGTCTCCGGTGTCCTGTCGTACCTGTCCGGATTGTCCCTGCGGTCTGTACGGCTGCTGTTCATACTGCTGTTCCGGTCGGAACGGCTGCTCCGGCCGGTACTGCTGCGGCCGGAATCCCTGATCCCGGTTCTGCGGCTGCCTCTGGAGCTCTCTGTTTCTCCGTATCCTCTCTCGTCTTTCTTCCTCAAGTTCTTCGTCCTCGTCCTTTCTCATGATGTACAGTCCCTGGATGATGGATATCATGGCAATTGTGCACATCAGTGAACTTCCTCCGTAGCTGACCAGCGGAAGCGTGATGCCTGTCATCGGGATGAATTTTGTCGTGCCGCCGATCGTCAGGAATACCTGAAAGGCATATTCCGTACCGAATCCGATCGCGACCAGCTTATAGAAGGGCCGGTCAAGGCGGAGAGCGATGTTTACGATCAGCAGATACATTCCCATGCAGAGGAGGATCAGGCAGATGGAAAAAATGATCCCGAATTCCTCACAGATAGCTGCAAAGGTGAAATCCTCATACGCAAGAGGAATCATCTCCGGATGACCGTTGAACAGGCCGGTGCCGAACCATCCGCCCGCGCAGACACCGAAGAGTGCCTGGATGATCTGATATCCGGTGCCTTCATAGTCGGAGAACGGATCCTTCCAGACCTGTACCCGGACGCGGACATGCTCAAAACGGCGGTAGGCAACGACACATGCGCCTGCCATGCCTCCCAGACCGAGAGCTATGTAGCCGGGATTCCTGGTGGCAACGTAAACCATGACGATATACGCGACAAAATATACAAGCGCAGCGCCAAGATCGGCGGACAGTGCCAGAATCCCGACATGGATCGCGACCACGATCGTGGTGATGACGACCTGCTTAAAGTCGGTGCGCTTCTGAAGCATGCCTGCCATGAAAAGGACGACGCTGATCTTGACGAATTCGGAAAACTGGAAGGAAATGCCTCCGATGTTCAGGTTGAGGTTAGCGCCGCCGGTAACCCGGCCGAGCGCCAGAACTGCTCCGAGCAGCAGGATGCCCACTATGCCGTAGAGCCATGTGAGCTTTGAAACCCAGCGGACTCTCCGGACAAAGACCGGGATAATGAAGCAGACCATCGTGGCAAACGCGGCTATGATGAACTGCTTTCTGGCATTATCGATTCCAAGCCTTGACTGCATGACAAGCCCGACGGTCAGGATCATGCACATTGTATTCAGCAGAATGAGGGAGGCCTTCCGGTATATAATCCGGTATAAAATCTGAACCACCAGGATATATCCGATCACACAGATCAGCATGAGGATCATATAAGGCTCCTCGGACTGAAGGTACATGATGACATAGCTGACAGTGTTGAAGAGAATCATGAGCCAGATCTGGTTTCGCATGATCCGGCGCCGTGCCTCATCTGATTTCCTCTTGAGGACCATGAAGGTTTCCACCGTGAAAAAAATCATGATCAGAAGAAGAACGTATTTCGATACCTGTACTAATATTTTTACCATGAAACGGACACCTCATGTTGTGGGGATCTTTCTGTCTTCTGCCATTTACGCCTACTCTACACCGCGGCGGAAATGTCCACGTGTGGTTTCGATATCCGGAAGATCACGCCGTTCAAGGAAGGCGGTCGCGATTTTCGAGGCGAGCGGACCGCTTTCATCTGTAAACTGCAGACGGAAGGATCGAAAATGCAGCCTGTCCAGCGGGGATAAGGAATCTCTGCCGTCGCTCAGATGCTCTTTTAACAGCGAGGAAGGCAGACTGTTGTAGATGATATTGTAGCAGGAAACGCAGTGACATTCCGCGGGAAACCTGGCTCCTTTTCTGTCCTTCAGAACGAGACGCGCATCGGAATGGCTGCAGCGGTCCATTGTCTTTTTCAGGCAGTGAGCCGACAGCATCATCGGAGCGCGGCCGTATACAATGATTTCGCTCGTGCGGTTATCTCTTTTTTGAAGTTCCCGGTAATTGAGTTCGAGGGAGGCCGTGTTGCGGGAATATCCCCAGCGGGCCAGGAAATCTTCTGCCCGCGTATTCATCGTGTAGATTCCGGCGTCTGCCACTGTATATCCGGTAAGACCAAGGAAGCGGAGCAGGCCGAGCTCCTCGAGGTTTCGCGCCAGAATGGAACAGGAAGACGCAGCCGTGGATTCCGGGAACAAGGACATATATGCACGGACAAGGGAGGTCAGCGACGCTTCACTGTCTTTTCGCATCACATAGGGGAGCATCAGAAAGGCGGACTTTCCGGATTCCTGTGTCCTCCGTACTGCCTCTGACAGGAATCCGGAGTGTGCGTTGTCTCCAAGGAACATCTCGGCGTCGAGCCAGAGTGCGGAGAGCCCCTTTACGTCCAGAAGAGCACGGAGCTGTTCCACGGTGCTGACGGATGCGGTACAGCAGGTCCGCCCTGGTTCCGCAGCATCTGTATCTGTACGGAAGAAATCCCTTGATGTATTTGAAACAGCCGGGGCGCTGCGGCGGTATGTCTCGCGGATTTTTTCGGAAAGCGCAGAAAAACCCTCTCTCCGAAGCTCGTTTAACAGCTGCATCGGAACGAAGAGATTCTTCTCCGCTTCCAGACGCAGATCCTGAAAATAGAAAGGGCTGTTACCGGTCTTGTTCATTTGCGCGAGAATTCGCTCTTCGGTGACCGGACGGTTTTCTGCGATCTGTACTCCGTCTTTTTGAATCCGGACATGAACAGATCCGGTTTCGCAGGAGACGGTTTCTCCGGGAAAATCCGGACCTTCCGGGAAACGTGGCGTCTGGTTCGCTGACCATGACAGATCAAGAACGGCGCCTTCGTCTGCAGTGAGTCTGAGCCTTGCGGCGACAGGAGTCTGCAGCCTGTGGGCGGCCTCGCGGGTGCTGAGATCAGCGCGGATTCGTCCGGTCAGCTGCTGAGCGGCCTTCTGACGGACATCGCTCAGCTTTTCATTTTTGAGGGCAATCATATCCCTGCCGTTTCGCTGCAGATAACAGCCGGGATGAAAGCCGTCGCGGTTGAAGAGATTCCATAGAAACTCCAGGTCTTCGCTGTCTACGCGGTAGTGGTCCGGATCCGAGAGGAAGCGGTCGATGTATTTGCGGTAGACCTGCACGACGCCGGCGGTATACTCGGGTTTTTTCATTCGTCCCTCTATTTTAAAGGAAGAAATACCCGCGCGGATGAGATCCGGGAGAATCTCAACTGTGTTCATATCCTTCATGTTCAGCGGATATCTGGTGTTTTTCCCGGTGAGGAGCTTTCCGTCTTCATAGACTTCGAAAGGAAGGCGGCAGACACCGGCACATCTGCCCCGGTTTCCGCTGCGGCCTCCGATAAGGCTGCTCATCAGGCACTGGCCGGAATAGCTGTAACACATCGCTCCGTGGATAAAGCTCTCGATCTCCATACCAGTCCTGTCGTGAATGAGACGGATCTCTTCCAGAGAGAGTTCCCTTGCGGGGACGATTCTGGACATGCCGATCTCCTTCAGGAAGGCAGCACCGTGAACACCGGTCACCGTCATTTGCGTGCTGGCATGGAGGGGAAGATCCGGAAATATATGCTGAAAAAGATCGATGACGCCGAAATCCTGTACAATGACCCCGTCAAGCCCTTCCTCCACATATGGTTTCATGAAGTCTTCGAGGTCTTTTTCAATCTCGGAATCCTTGACCAGAGTGTTGACGGTCATGTAGAGCTTTTTTCCGAGCCTGTGTGCAAGGTCGATGGCTTCACAGAGCTCGGTTTCACCGGGATTGTCGGCATACGCTCTCGCGCCGAACCGGCTCCCTCCGATGTATACGGCGTCGGCTCCGGCGATGTAGGCGGCCTTGAGAGCTTCGAAAGAACCGGCAGGGGCCAGAAGCTCTGTCTGAAAAGCGGGAACGCCTGTCTCTTTGGAAATCTTTCCGGTCATATCGCGCTTATTTGCGGGTACTGTCATTGCTTCTGCTTTCACGAAGTCTTGCATTTTCCTTCTTGAGCCTTTCAATTTCCATCTGTGCCGCCACGAGGTCGTGCTTGATATCGTAGGTGCTCTGGTCCTTGTTCTCGAGATCCTGCTCCATAGAATCTACCTGGGATTTTGCCTTGAAGTAGTCGTCTGCGATGTTGAACTCGAGAAGCATGGATTTCGTATCCTGTGTCAGGCGGCCGTAGCCGCTGATGGAGCTGAGCTCGGCGATCTTGTTGTTGAGATAGAATGCAACTCTCTGCAGGTATTCCTCACTCTCATAACCGGAAAGAGTAATTGCCTTTCCGTCAATCAGAACCTTTACTGAATGCTTTTCCGCCATATGTTTATCCCTCTGTATCTGTATTGTCTATATGTTATAAATACGGATTCTGCCGGATGCAGGCGATCCGGTTTCCGCTTCCGGTATATCTGTGCTGCAGATTGTTCTTTTGACAGATTTGCTGTATCTGCGGTGCAGATTCCTCTTCTGTCACATCCGCGGTGCATCTTCCTCACCTGGTATGTCTGCGCTTCTTCTCTGATGAATCTGCGCTGTGCCTTAGTTCTCGGGGATATCTATCCCGAGATGGTGGTAGGCAAGCTCGGTCGCCACTCTTCCGCTGTGTGTCCGGTTCAGAAAACCGTTCTTGATCAGATACGGTTCGTAGACATCCTCGATGGTGCCGGAATCTTCGCCTATGGCAGCCGCAAGCGTATCCAGGCCTACCGGTCCGCCCTTGAACTTGTCGATGATTGTGGTCAGCAGCTTGCGGTCGGTGCGGTCCAGCCCGTACCGGTCCACCTCCAGAAGATTCAGCGCCATATTCGCGACATCCGCAGTGATCCTTCCGTCATACTGAACCATTGCGAAATCCCGGACACGTTTCAGAAGACGGTTGGCAATCCGCGGGGTTCCGCGTGACCGTCTGGCAAGCTCGTGCGCACCTTCATCGTCAATTTCAACGTCCAGAATTCGTGAGGAGTGAAGGATGATTTCACTGAGCTCATCAACGGTATAGAATTCCATGTGCTGGATCACACCGAAACGATCCCTCAGGGGTGCGGTCAGGAGGCCCGCTCTTGTCGTGGCACCCACCAGAGTGAATTTCGGGAGATCGAGCCTAATGGACCGGGCGGAGGAACCCTTACCGATCATAATATCGATGGCGTAATCCTCCATCGCCGGATAGAGGACTTCCTCCACCTGCCGGTTCAGGCGGTGAATCTCGTCGACAAACAGGATGTCGCCCTCCTGAAGATTGTTCAGGATCGCTGCCATCTCTCCCGGCTTTTCAATTGCCGGTCCTGATGTCACCTTCATATGTGTGCCCATCTCATTGGCAATAATGCCGGCAAGGGTGGTTTTCCCGAGACCGGGCGGACCGTAGAACAGGACATGGTCCAGAACGTCGCCTCTCTGCCGGGCGGCCTGTATATAAATCCGAAGATTGTTTTTGGCCTTTTCCTGGCCGATATATTCGTCGAGGCTTTGCGGACGGAGACTTTTCTCTACCGGTTCATCCTCCTGCTGCGCCTCGGTTTGTATGATTCGTTTTTCCATAAATACCTGAATGATGTATTACACCACTAATAATGTCAGTTACAGATCGTTCCGTGCTGTGTGCTCCCGCAATCCTGTACATGGGCGAGCAGACAGAATGCAGGTCAGAATAAAAAATTCAGCAGCTGTCTCTGCGGCAGATATGCGCTGTTGAGAGAGCGGACAGAATGCAGGTCAGAATAAAAATTTCAGGGCTGCCTTCAGGATGGCTTCAGAGTCCATGCTTTCATCGGTGGCTGCCTTTCGAACAGCCTGCAGGGCCTCGGCTCCCGAGTAGCCGAGAGCGACAAGTGCCTGCACGGCATCATCCGCAGCGGCGGACTGTCCGCCGGAACCGGGCTCAGCGGTACTGTCCGCTTCCGCCCCGTGTGCAAGCTTTTTCTCAAAGGCTTCGTCGAGACGGAACTTGTCCTTCAATTCCAGTATGAGCTTCTGGGCGGTCTTTTTTCCGATGCCCGGCGCCTTCGCAATCGCGGCAGCATCGTCGGCGAGCACCGCAAAGCGCAGATTGTCTGATGTCATGGTGGAGAGAACGCCGAGAGCTCCCCTCGGACCGATTCCGCTGACATTTAACAGGAGCCGGAAGACCTCGAGATCATCTCTTGTGAAGAACCCGTAGAGCGTCACCGCGTCTTCGCGGACGGCCATATGTGTGTACAGCTTCACGTCATCTCCTGTGCGGAGATCCCGGTCGATGAGGGCTGCCGGTACATAAACGATCCAGCCGATCCCGTGATTGTCTATGACGACGTAATCCGGGCCTGTTTCTTCAATTGTGCCTTTCAGAAATCCTATCATGCGCGTGTGCCTTTCAGAAATTCTATCCCTGGTACAGAGTGACCCATATTTCAATCATATTACCACGAAACGGAGGATTTTGTAAACCGTGCCACAAACCGTACAGGGATGTTTCACGATTGTATACTCTACACGACTTTCTCTTAAGCTGCGTTTTTTCTGTTGCCTTCGATCTCGGATTCTTTTTTGACAGTATTCTTCTTCCGTTAGGACAAAAAACGCACATTACTCCTATATATGAGCATAACAGAAAAAGCAAAAAAGAAAGGCCCCCATACCAGGTGTGTAAATATAAACCCAGCATGACAGCCATATCATCACTTTATTCGATTGTATAGTCCATTTATGAAACAGCCCCATAGTGATTTTATCGGATTTTATGTGAGTTTCTAGATGATCAGCTCATCTGCGAAGGATCCCGTATCGGTAGATCATATCGATAAATACATCAATGATTGTGTCATACCTCTTGTCCCCTGCTGCGAAAATGTCCTGTCGGCACAATCTTTGCAGCTTCTGCCGCACCGAAAATTGTACCAAGACTCTCCCTCTATCCATCCGGTTGCTGTAAACCTGACGGTCTGACGGATATCTGACACATGCTTTTTTAGCCCACGTTCATGTAACAGGGTGCTCCTGCGCATACCTTCTTCCGTATTTTTCCAGCTCATCCCGATAGATTTTGTTATTCCATTCCCGGAAGCAGACACCGTTCGGAATGGACGGATAGAACCGCCCGGCAGGACAGTATTCATCAATCGCTCTTCTGACTTCCTGCCGGATTGCCTCTTCCGAGATGCCGTCCACATCTATGGCAGGGCCGTCCACCCCGCCGACCATGGCAAGTTTGCCCTCCGTAATCTGCTGGGTTTTAACAATGTCATTCTGCGCAATGACTCCCTGCCAGATATCAATGCCCAGATCTACCATGTCGGTCACCAGAGGCTGGCAGATGCAGTCTGCATGGTGCATGTAAATCATGCCGCAGTCATGGATCGCGTCGGAAATTTCCTGCTGCAGAGGTTTTATGATGTCTCTCCAGACAGCCGGAGGCAGAAAGACATTCTGCTTGGAGCCCCAGTCATCATGATAGAAAATGATATCCGGGTGAACCTTTTCCGCCATCTGCCTGATGTAGGCAATTTTGAAATCCTTGATGACGGACAACAGTTCCTTCATCTCATCCGGATATTCCAGATAATCCATCAGGGCATTTTCCATACCAAGAAGGAAATGCGACCTCTCAAACAGTCCTCCTCCGAACATTATTCCGACAAATTTTTCTTTCCGGTCAACTCCCTCGGCCACTTTCTGCGCAGGCCCCCAGTCCAGATTTTCCAGAGACGGCACGTTGACATAGCGGTCCCAGTTTTCGATATCCTTAATGACCACATTATCGGGAGTGATATACGGATGAGCCCCCGGCGCACCCGGTTTCCAGACGTAGGGGACTCCCCAGGAATCCGGATGAATTTTCCCATCCTGCGGCGGGATATCCCGCATCAGTACCGGATCCGGAAGCAATACAATCGCATCCATCAAATCCCCGTAGTAATCCGGCTGTTCTCTGTTGTAAACTGCTATAGCATTTTCCCTTGGTGTCATTTCTCAGCCTCCTTTATGTATCTTTTTGCTAAAACTGCCAGAGTATGATTGCACCATAGAGTCATCACCCCATCGGCGGGAATTCTCTCCATATTTCGTAACTTTTATTGCTGTAATCACCATTGTAAGAAAGGCATGTGTTCTGCAACAGATGCCGACAGCACAATTATTACACTTCTCTTCTTTGGAATTTTGTGCCCGCTGCGAAAATGCTGAAGGGTTAGCTGGAAAAAGGAACTTCTGTTGAAGAACTTTCTGCTTCCGGGCAGGAGAAAGCTGCCAAATATCTGCAGATTCGGCATTACGGGAGTAAAACAACCGCTGTTTTCAATGAAAAAGTAATCCGCGAGCTAGTTCATTCATGATACAGCTCTACAAACTGTATAACTGTGCAATGCTCCGTGCTTCGCTTGCGGCAGGATGGCGCGAAAGCTATAATGTAGGAATATGACTGCATGATACAGACGCTTTGACTTGAGAAAAACTGTGCAGAAAGGAGAAGATAATGCGGAAAAGACAGGAAATTGCGGAGCGACATCTGACGGAAAAGATCCGGGAATATTTTCCGGATGAGGACGTGGTTTTGTTTGATATAGAAACGACGGGACTTTCCTGGAAAACCTCTCATGTATATCTGATCGGCGTCCTGTACTGCTGCTGCGGCGAGTGGATTTTGGTTCAGTGGTTTCTGGACAGGCCTTCAGAGGAGAAAAATCTTCTGCAGATGTTCGGGGATTTTCTGCACGATCTGAAGGGGAAAGAAAAAAACGGGAATTCCGAAGAAGGCGGAGGCAGTGTGCGGCTTCTGCATTATAATGGCAATTTGTTTGATCTTCCGTATATCCGGCATAAATGTGAGTTTTACGGTCTGACAGACCCGTTTGAGGGGATGGAGAGCGTTGATATCTACCGGGAGGTGCATCCTCTTCAGAAGTTTCTGGGCCTGCCCTCTCTGAAGCAGAAGGATGTGGAGAAATTTCTCGGGGTCGAAAGAGAGGATCGCTCAAGTGGCGGTGATCTGATACCGGTATACCGGCGTTACCTGGAAAGCCGGGATGAGGAACTGCTGCATCTTCTCTTCCTTCACAATCATGACGATGTCGCGGGCATGGCTGATATTATACCGGTACTCTCCTATCCTCTGTTTTTCAGCGGAGGCTTCCGACTGTCCGGAGAAGCAATGGTTGGAGAATCCGGAGAAGCGATGCCGTGCGGAGATGACTTTTGCTTTCAAGAAAATTGGGCGAGTTCACCTGAGAGACAGGCACTGCGGATCCGCATGAAAGCCGATCACGCCTTCCCTGTCCCGGCTGCGGTCACGGACCGGGAGTACGGAGCGGTCCTCCGTTTAGGATGCGGGGAGAATCCGCTGAGCGCGGATCTTCTGATCCGCACACGAAAGATGGAGATGAAGCATTTCTTTTCCGATTACAGGAATTACTTCTATCTGCCGGATGAGGACAGGGCAATTCATCGGGACGTTGCGATATTTGTAGATCCGGAGCATCGGGAAAAAGCCAGGGCGGCAACCTGTTACCAAAGAGCCCGGGGAACCTTTCTGCCGCAGTTTTCCGGTCAGATCGAGCCGGCCTTTTACATGGACTACAAATCAAAGCCCGCCTACTTCCGGTGGGAGGATTTTCAATCGAGGCTTGCCGGGAGTGAAGAGACGGAAGATGAGACCCTCCGGCAGTATCTTCTGGATTTTTTGGAAGTTTTTCGCAGGACCAGCCGCTAAACCGGTCATTAGACCAGCCTTTAAACCGGTCGCTTAGAAAAACCGCTAAATCAGCCGTTAGACAGCCGTTAAGAGGCATACCGGCTCCGATCTTTTGCCGCTGACAGTCAGTTAACCGGGCCTGAGGTCCTGCCCGTTGTGCTGTCAGATGCATGAATGGTCTTTGGCTTTGCTTCAGTCTCTCCGGCAAGTTCAAAGCCCTTTTTTGCGGCGATTACCGCGATGATCTCATTGATCACGGCCGCGGCCGCGATGGTCCCCTTCACCAGGGATGAGAGCCCGGGCCGGGAAGCCGCGAGAACACTGCATACAATTCCGGTAAATACCAGAGATACACCGGAATGCGGGAGAAGCGTGAGTCCAAGGTACTTCTGTACCGTCACCGGCATGTGTGTTGCCCTGGCGCCCACTCTGGCACCGAAATATTTTCCAAAGGCACGGGAAGCAATGTATACAAAGGTATAGAGACCTGCTCCGAGAATCAGGTGATAGTCAAGCGGAGCGCCAAGGTCGGTGATGGCGGCCAGCAGGCTGACGCCGAGGATGGGATGAAACCATGTCGTTGTCTGCTCCAGCTGTCTCTGCGGGATCCGGTTGGAGAATACAGCGGAGAAGGATACTCCCATCAGCATGTAATTCAGTGTGATATTTGTAAAAACTACCCGGTTGAAAAACAGACCAATTGCTGCTGTAAGCGTAATTCCGGCCAGTAGAATCAGAAGTGTTCCGGACTTTCCCGGTTTTTTCTTCAACAGCATTCCTGCCGGAACACCGGTTACAATGCCGATCGCGATCGGCAGAAAAATCATGACAGGAATCATATACAGGGGCACTGCTCCGCCGGAAACTCTGCTGGCAATAAAGGAATTTACGGTAAAAAAGACGGCAATTCCGACAATATCATCCAATACCGCCATGGGAAGCAGCGTGTCTGTAACCGGCCCCTTCGTATGAAATTCCTGGACAATGGATAAGGCAGGCGCAGGAGCTGTGGCAAGAGCGATGCCTCCAAATGCAGGCGCAAGCCAGACGGGCTGACGCGCCAGATAAAGTACCACAGCGAAGGTCACAGAGACTATGGCAAAGGTTCCGAGGGACTGCGTCAATGTCGTAATGATTAACGCCCGCCCATAAGATGCTATTTTCGTCCAGATAAGTTCCGTCCCCAGCATCAGTCCAAACGCGCACTGCATCCAGATGATAATCATTTTATACCATCCGGTCTCCAGAATTGACGGTGAGAGCAGGCCCGCTCCGCAGGGACCGAGCAGCATGCCGGCAATCAGCCATCCCAGAATTGCCGGCATTTTTATTTTTGTGATCAGCTTTCCGCAAAGCCAGGCAAGAGCCAGGGCCCCTGCCCAGCGAAGAATCATAACCAGAGTCTCCATGTCATTATTCCTCTCTTTTCAGAATTCCGTACAAGAAGATATTCACGAGAGTTCTGCAATCCTTTTCGTGTCTCGCCAGATCCAGACCGTCCTCTGACGGATGATGGTAACTGGCATTCAGTGAATCCTGCATCATGCGAAAAGCTCTTATGATTTCTTCTTCCGTGAGATCACTGCGCAGCTTCCGGTTTCTGAGAATCTTGCGCAGGCAATTATCATTCACTTCGTCAAAATCCCGCCGGATATCTGCGATTTTGCTCTGCAGACAGGCCGGTGGAAAAATAACGGCACCGCAGAAAATACGGGCGTAGTCCTCGTGTGTATGAAAAAAATCCAGGCGTGCGCTGAAATAGGCGGCAAGAGGATCTTCCTGTTCTGCTTCCCCGGTGAGATGTTCCTTCAGGTATTCCGTTAGAGAGTGAAAACATTCCTCAAGACAGGCCAGATAAAGTACGTCCTTGGATTCGAAATAATGGTAGATGATCCCCTTGGAAATGCCGCCGGAAAGGCAGACGGTATTCAGTGACGCAGCCTCATATCCATGCGCCGCAAATTCAGCGGTTGCGCCTGCCAGAATTTTCGCCCGTGTCTGACGGTTCTTCTCTTCTCTGTTCATACATATAATCCTTTCGTTTGCTGCAGTCAGAAACCCACTGCCTTGCCGATGCTGGAGCTGACAGATCAGGTGCCTCTAAAATAAATGACCATGTGGTCGATATATGAAATATATCATTTATCGACTATATGGTCAATATATTACTGTATAAGCTCTTCGAAAAC
>DGTF01000025.1 GCA_002394235.1 Eubacterium sp. UBA4343
GAATTTAAAATTTCATTTTTGGATCGGAAACCGTGAGAGAATCCGGTGTTCCCTTTAATTGGCAGATATGCTAAAATAGGCATGTCGAAATATTATATTCAGACGGCTTCCGGCCATGCTCCTCATCTGTTGCCGGCGATGACGGGCATATAGGCTGTTCCCCTTCGCGGGAAATGCTGCCGCAGTACAGGGTCATGCCCCGGAGACGGGACATCACGAACAGTACAAACACAGGTTTTTAAAATACCAAAATACGAGGTAAAGCGATGAACAAAGTCATTTTAATGGGAAGATTAACAAGAGATCCCGATATCCGTTATTCACAGGGCGAGAACTCGCAGGCGATCGCGAGATATACGCTGGCGGTAGACCGACGGTTCCGCAGAGAAGGGAGCGAGCAGACTGCCGACTTTATCGGCTGTGTTGCCTTCGGCCGCCAGGCGGAATTCGCGGAGAAGTATCTCCATCAGGGAATCAAGATCGCCATCACCGGCCGGATTCAGACCGGAAGCTACACGAGACAGGACGGTACCAAGGTTTATACGACAGACGTCGTCGTGGAAGAGCAGGAATTTGCCGAGAGCAAAGCGGCAAGCCAGCAGAATGCGGCAGCTGCTTCTCAGCAGTACAACAGATCCGCGGCTCCTGCTGCTCCGCAGGCCGGCTCAGACGCGGGAAGCGAAGCGGCCGGTGACGGATTCATGAATATTCCGGACGGAATTGACGAGGAGCTTCCGTTCAAGTAATCGGACATCGTTACAAACCAGCATTCCGGAAGGGCGGCCTTTGAACTTCTTCACTGGCCGCCCCTGTATGTAAAGAGGATCAAATATGAGCAGAGTAAAAATGACCGGTCAGCTGAGAAGATTTCTGTTTTTCCCTCAGGTGCTGCTGATTCTTCTGGTCGTCTTCAACATTGCCATCTATTTCATCAATGTGAAAGCCGGTCTTCTGGCAAGTGCCGGGCTCGCAATTTATGTGATTTTTGTCGCTGTTGTGTACGCGAGACAGCGTTCAGGGATCACAAATGAACTTGTCACCTTTGCCACCCAGTACGGACAGATCCAGCGCCAGCTGATGATGGATCTCTCTCTTCCCTATGCCATCACCGATGACCACGGAAGGCTGCTGTGGTTCAACGACGCCTTTGCGGATCTGACCGGTAAGAGCCGGAAAAATTTCTACAAATCCATTGCCAGCATCTTCAACGGCCTTTCCCCGGACAAGTTTCCGGCGAGAGATCAGGAAGCTGATTATGAGATTATTTACAATAAACGTGACTATCGAATCCAGATCAAAAGCGTTGTACTCGATTCTCTAATCGACGATTCCGGTCTCATTGACAGGGAGACCAGGGAAAAAAGCAGCTATATTTACGCATTTCTTCTGTACGATGATACGGAGCTGAACGAGTATATCCAGAAATATGAAGATGAGACGATGGTCTGCGGCATGATCTATCTGGACAACTACGACGAGGCGCTCGAAAGTGTCGAGGAGGTCCGCCGTTCCCTTCTGACAGCTCTGATTGACCGAAAAATTAACAAGTATTTTCAGGACCTCGACGGAATTGTAAAGAAATACGAAAAGGACAAATATATCGTCCTGATGCGAAGCAGCACGCTCAACGAGCTCAAGGCCATGAAGTTCAACATCCTTGAAGATGTGAAGACCGTAAATATCGGAAATGACATGGCCGTAACCCTCAGCATCGGCATCGGCGCCAATAACGGTTCCTACAACCGGAACGCTGACTGCGCCAGGATGGCGATTGATCTCGCCCTCGGAAGAGGAGGAGACCAGGTCGTGCTGAAGGACGGTGACAGCATTACCTATTTCGGCGGAAAATCGCAGGCAGTAGAAAAGAGCACACGCGTGAAAGCCCGTGTAAAGGCGCACGCGCTCCAGGAATTTATCGAGAGCAAGGAAAAGGTCGTCGTTATGGGCCACAAGCTGCTGGACATCGATTCCTTTGGTGCCTCGATCGGTATTTACCGCGCCTGCCGCACCCTCAACAAAAAAGCCTATGTGGTCATCGATAGTCCCACTTCTTCCACAAGCCCCTTTATTCAGGAATTCGAGGGCAATCCGGATTATGATCCGAAAATGCTCCTGAATATTCATGACGCAAAGGAAATGGTCGACGAAAATACCCTTCTCGTCGTGGTGGATACCAATAAGCCGGATTACACCGAATGCGAAGACCTGCTTCACCAGACAAAGACCATTGTCGTGCTCGATCATCATCGTCAGGGGAACAATTATATCCGAAATGCGGTCCTTTCTTATATAGAACCGTATGCATCCTCGACCTGTGAAATGGTCGCCGAGATTCTTCAGTATTTTGCGGAAGGCGTAAAACTGAAGAATATCGAGGCGGATTCTCTTTATGCCGGAATTATGGTGGATACCGACAACTTTATGTCGAAGACCGGCGTGCGGACCTTTGAGGCCGCCGCCTATCTGCGCCGAAGCGGCGCTGATGTCACCCGCGTAAGGAAGATGTTCCGCGAGGACCTCGGTGATTACCGCGCAAAGGGAGAGACCTTCAGCAACGCAGAGATTTACCGAGAGCATTTCGTAATCGCGGAATGCCCGAGTGAAAATGTTGAGAGTCCGACAATTGTCGGTTCTCAGGCCGCAAACCAGCTGCTGAATATCAAAAACGTGAGGGCCTCGTTTGTCCTCACAAGCTACAAAAATATTGTCTATATCAGTGCCAGAGCGATCGACGAAGTCAACGTCCAGATCATCATGGAACGACTCGGCGGGGGCGGCCATCTGAACATGGCCGGAGCCCAGATGCCGAGAGTAACCGTTGATGAGGCGAAGACAAGACTGAAGAATGTTCTGGACAACATGCTTGACGGAGGAGAAATCTGATGAAAGTTATTTTGCTTGAAGACGTAAAATCCCTTGGAAAAAAGGGCGACCTTGTAAATGTAAGTGACGGCTACGCGCGCAACATGCTGCTTCCGAAGAAGAAGGGCGTTGAGGCGACACCCGCCAATCTCAACACCCTGAAGCTGCAGAACAAACACGCGGAAAAGCTTGCCGCGGAGGCTCTTGAGGCTGCCAAAGAGCTGAAGGAACAGATCGAAAAGAAATCCATTTCCCTGAAAATCCGCACCGGAGAAGGCGGACGAGTTTTCGGCTCCATCTCTGCCAAGGAAATAGCGGACGCCGCAAAAGACCAGTTGGGATATGAGATTGACAAGAAGAAAATCTCCATGGACGGACCGCTGAAAGAGCTTGGGATCACTAAGGTTGATGTCCGCCTCCATCCGCAGGTAATCGCAAAGCTTGCCGTCAATGTAACAGAAGAGAAGTAAGCATTTTTCCCTGATATGTGATTTGGAACAGAATGGGTGACGATTTATGGATGAATCCGTAATTAAAAGAATACTGCCGCACAGCGAGGAGGCGGAACAATCGGTCATCGGCTCCATGCTCATGAGCCGGGAGGCGATCGCCGCGGCATCGGAGACACTGACCGGTGCCGATTTTTACCAGCAGCAGTACGGTATTATTTTTGACACAATGGTAGAACTGAATAACGAGGGCGTCGCCGTTGATGTTGTCACCCTGCAGAACCGCCTGCGGGAGAAGAAGGTTCCTCCGGAGATCTCAGACATGGAATATGTGAGAGATCTCCTGAAAGCGGTCCCGACGTCCGCCAATATCCGGCACTACGCAGGAATCGTAGCCGAGAAGGCACTCCTGCGGCGGCTGATCCGGGCTTCAGAGGAAGTAGAAAACAGCTGTTATCAGGACGATCTTCCCATAGAACAGCTTCTGGATGAGTCCGAGAAGAAGATGTTTCAGCTGTTTCAGCAGAAAACCGCGTCGGATTTTGTGCCTATCAAACAGGTCGTGCTGAACGCCCTGAATACAATAGAAAAGGCATCACGGACGACCGGAAATGTCACCGGTCTCGCGACCGGATTTACGGATCTGGATTACAAGACCTCCGGTCTCCAGAACTCGGATCTTATCCTTGTGGCTGCCCGGCCTTCCATGGGAAAAACAGCCTTTGTACTGAATATTGCAGAGTACATGGCCTTCCGTCATGACAAGCACGTCGCAATTTTTTCTCTCGAGATGTCAAAGGAACAGCTTGTGAACCGTCTTCTGTCGATGGAATCGCATGTCGGATCACAGAACATCCGGAACGGAAATCTGAAGGACGATGAATGGAAAAAACTGATCGAGAGCGCGAATGTCATCGGCAAGTCGAATCTCATCATCGATGACACGCCCGGTATTACTGTCCGCGAGCTTCGCACCAAATGCAGAAAATATAAGCTGGAGCACGGGCTCGATATAGTAATGATCGATTACCTGCAGCTTATGAGCGGAAGCGGTGTCCGGAAATCCGATTCCCGCCAGCAGGAAATTTCCGATATTTCCCGGTCATTGAAGGCACTTGCCCGTGAACTAAATGTACCGGTCGTTGCTCTTTCCCAGCTCAGCCGTGCCGTTGAGAGCCGGCCGGATCACCGGCCCATGCTGTCGGACCTCCGGGAATCCGGAGCAATTGAGCAGGATGCCGACGTCGTCATGTTCCTTTACCGGGATGACTACTATCATAAGGATTCAGAGAACAAGGGCATCTGCGAAATAATCATCGCAAAGCAGCGAAACGGCCCGATCGGAACAATCAATCTGGTCTGGCTGCCGGATTTCACAAAGTTCGAAAATGCGGCGCCGCGGGATCAATATGGAAACTGATCGCCGCCGCGCAAAGGTTAAATTTATACGCATGATTTGGACAGTCAGGCTCGTCGGAGTGTGAGCATATGTGTCAGATGGGTCATCGGATGTTCTTGATTTTGTACTTGTCTTAAATGAGAAGATAGTATAGAATACTACTTGACAAGGCGGATGATGGGTTCCGCCGAGTTCTCTATTTGATATTAAAGTTTTCATTTAAGGAGGATTTTTAAGATGGCACGTGTTATTTCTGATGATTGTGTATCCTGCGGAACATGTGAGGGTGAGTGCCCGGTTGGGGCAATTTCTCAGGGCGATGAGCATTATGTAATCGATGCAGATACCTGCGTTGACTGCGGTGCCTGCGAAGCTGCATGCCCGACCGGAGCGATCAGCGAAGCTGAATAATCCGGATAACACACGACGAAAAACGCCGGCGCTGCTGCGTCGGCGTTTTTCTGTATTAATCCAGCCGCATGTTCCTCGCCCTTGGGGGAGTTTGCCCGCCAGTGGACCAGGAACATTAGCGGTTCAAAAGCGGCGAGAGTTATAAAGCAGCTGGCTTTATACATGATCATAAGCCGCATAGGCTGTGGAGGACAGAAATGAAGATAAATAAGAATATGACTGTTACCGAAATTCTGAACGTAGACCCGATGATCAGCAACATTCTTGCCGGACACGGTATGAGCTGCCTCTTTTGCGGTGCCGCCGTCAATGAGACCCTGGAACAGGCCTGCCGTGTGCACGGAATCCCTGCGGATCAGGTAGATCTTATGGTCGCGCAGATCAACGATTTTATCGGAGGTCCGGAAGCCGCAGAAGAATCCCGCTGATTCCTCGGAGGTCAGCACAGCTTTTTCACACGAAACGAATCGGTATAGAGATAGTGGAAGCCAAGCGACTCATACAGGCGAATCGCTGCCGTGTTGCCTTCCACCACCTGAAGATATGCGTGAGATGCGCCCATTTTCTTCCCGTTCAACAGAATCGTGCTCACAATGGCGCGTGCAAGTCCCCTTCTTCGAAAATCCTGGCGGACATGAATGGCGTAGACACCGATATAGTCTCTGTCCAGAATCCCAAGCCCCGTTCCGATGATAGATTCACCGTCATGAATCGAAACGCATACCGTCTCCTTCGGGATTGCGCGGTACATGGAGGGAACGACCTGCCGATGCATAACGTTTGTCGTCCCCTTCAGGGCAAAGAGCCCTTCTATCCAGGATGAAGGAATAAAGCGTGATACATCTGTCCGAATGCCCGGCTTCAGATTCATCCGTTCCGGAAAGTCCATCACCATATTATAGTTTACATGCTCCCTCACATATCCCTTATGTTCCAGAAAGGTGTCAAACGACGCGTCAAGGAGCGGTGAGATCTTGAAGATGCAGGGAGTCCCCCATTTCCGGTAAACGCTCTCAGTGTATCGGAGTTTCTCTTCCAACGGAATTTCCGATACGCCGATCTGTTCCACGCAGTTAGTCCTATGTGTATAAAAATATGAAAATCGCAGAAGCCATCCGTCATATATCTCAATCTGATGCGACGGCCAGGCGTTCAGTGATAGATCTTCAATTGTTTTGATCAACGGATTCATTTGCAACCTCCGGAATCGGTGAAGACGCACGCAGTCTGTTTCGCACGCCTACCGCGCGGCAATCCTGCAGGCATTTTTATAGTGCCATTTACATCTTCATCATATTTGAAAAACGGCTTCAAGCCACGCGAAACTGCTGCCCCATAAAGATCACGACAAAAAAGGGTTAATCGGAATGGCTTTATACCGCGCGCACCTGCAACTTTATACGTAAGAGCATAGCACAGATGCTGCACGAACTTCAATGACCTGTCCGGCATTTCTTCTATATAATATACAATTTCTTGCATTCAAAATTCTGTTGGGTTATAATTACGCTGTATGTACGGGACTATCAACCTTTCATCCCGTTACGTAGCAGAAAAAGCATGTTTTGTATGCATGTTACAAGGGGAGTACAATATGTCAAAAACACTTAAGATCATTGTGGGAATTATTCTTGCGCTATTTATAGCATCCGGAGCGGCTCTTATCATTCCGCCGCTCGCCGGATATGATATGAGAGTTGTGCAGCAGCAGACGACAGGGAATATTCCCGTCGGAAGCGCTGTTTACTCGAAGGAGCTTGATTCCTCCGCCATTTCAGCCGGTGAGAAGATTCTGGGAATCGGCACCGACTCGCTGAATATCTATACCGTTGAGAAATACAGTTCTTCAGACGGGACAGTCCTTGTGAGTGACGGCACAAATGAGCAGACTTTCCAGGTGTCCGCGAAATATCTCAAGGTGATATTTACCGTTCCGCTGATCGGATTTTTGATGATCGCCACACAGTCACTTGGTGGAATCATTGCTCTTGCACTTGTTCTCGCACTTGTCGTATTCCTTTTCATTTCAGCCGAGGTCATCCGAAGGGGAGAGGAAATGGAAGAAGAGGAAGCAGAACAGGATCCGGAGGAAGATGAATTCTACCGCACGCTTGCGGCGCGCAAGAAAAAACGGGACGCAGAATCTGACGTATCTGCTGAGTTAAACAGAAACGCAGCACATCGTCAGGCTGCGCAGATGAGGAAGCAGCAGGTAAAGAATGATACGGCTATGGAGCAGCCTGCATCCTCCACTTCCGATAACTCAAATGGGATGACCGAGATCTCGGGTTCCGGCGCGGAACCGCCCTTCGACATCCCGCGCGCGGTTCCGGAAGAGAAGGATCTTGGAACAGATTCCCTCCCGGACGTTCAGGCGGCACTGGAGGCAGCGCTGGAGAGCCAGCCTTTGAATCACACAGCAGAGACATCCAGAATCAATATTCCGTATGAGGAAACTGCTTCGGATTCCGAAACATCAGGTACAGCACCGACAGGTGAGATCGAGCTTGCTATGCCTGTCCACACGGCAGACGAGCTTCTCTCCAAGGCTTACAGCGAGGGCCTTGACCCGAAGGTAAGAGATGACGAGATCACAGGAGTAACGCTTGTTGATTACTCCGATTGTCTGTAATAGCTGAGAATGAATTTGTTCCGTCTTACGGTGATTTCATGACAGAATCACCGTAAGACGGATTTTTTCTATATCCGGATTTTTTGTCTTTATCCGGAAGTGCAATACGCAGATCTTTCCTTCCTATACAACCTACACACAGCTTCCCGATGCAGATTGCGCACAGGTAGATTTAGGTCGGTTGAAATCCGAAGTTCCAGTTTGAACGAGTAAGTTCCATGCCTACTTGAATTTGCACAGCGAAGTTCTGGAATTACAGATTTACCCTCTGTACAGAGTGAGAAAAATGCCTTATAACGAGATGTAAGGGGATTAATCCCTTAAAAATGCGTACTTCAACCAGAAGTCGAACTTAA